>DASXCY010000199.1:0-9957 GCA_036490935.1 Kofleriaceae bacterium
CGCTCGCCGGCCTCGTGCGCGAGGCGATCGACGCGCTGCTGCCCGCCGATCTCGAGCGCTGGCTCGACGTCGCGATCGCCGCACGCGCCGAGCACAAGCGCGAGCAGGTCCCGATGCACGAGCGCCGCCCGCTGCTGCTGCGCGCGCTGGAAAGGCTGTACGTATGAGCGCTACAGGTTTCGTCTCGCTCGTCGGCGCCGGACCCGGTGATCCCGAGCTGCTCACGCTGCGCGCGGTCGATCGCCTGCGCCACGCCGATCTCGTGCTGTACGACGCGCTCGTCGATCCACACTCCGCGTCGCGTCGCGATGGTGCGCGCCCCGGAGAGGCCGGGAGTTTCGCCGCCGACCTGCTCGAGCTCGCGCCGCGCGCACGCCGGTTCTACGTCGGCAAGCGCGCGGGCCGGCACTCGATCGACCAGGAGGGCATCCATCGCCTGATGATCCGCGCGGCGAAGCGCGGCGCACGCGTCGTGCGGCTGAAGTGCGGCGATCCGTTCGTGCTCGGGCGCGGAGGCGAAGAGGCGCTCGCGCTCGAGGCTGCCGGCATCGCGTACGAGGTCGTGCCCGGCCTGTCGTCGGCGATCGCGGCGCCCGCGCTCGCCGGAATTCCGGTCACGCATCGCGGCGCGGCCGCGGGGTTCGCCGTGGTTTCGGGACACGCGGCGAGCTCGTTCGGACCGGCGGTCGATTCGATCGCGCCGGGCGCGTTGACGCTCGTCGTGTTGATGGGCCTGCGCACGCGCGGCGAGCTCGCGGCACGGTTGATCGCGCGCGGATGGGCGAGCGAGACGCCGGCGGCGATCGTGCTCGGCGCGTCGCACGAGGGCGAGGCGCGGTGGATCGGGACGATCGGAGGGCTGGGCGCGGCGGAGATCGAGACGGAGTTGCCCGGGGTGATCGTCGTCGGCGAAGTCGTGCGGATGGCGGAGAAGATCGGGCAAGGACACGGGCGCGGGCACGAACACGGGCAAGACCACGAGCAAGAAGCGAGGCAGGTATGAGCGTCGTCGATGCTGCACCGACTCCGGTCGGACGTTTGGGATTCGCGCGCCGCGAAGATGTCGACCTGTTCGTGCAGCGGCTCGAGGCGTTCGAGCGCGGTGAGGTCACGCCCGACGAGTGGCGCTCGTTCCGGCTGCTCAACGGCGTGTACGGCCAGCGCCAGGACGGCGTGCACATGGTGCGCGCGAAGCTGCCGGCCGGCATCGCGACGCCCGCGCAGCTGCTCGCGCTCGCCGACGTCGCCGAGCGATTCGGCGGCGGCAAGGGCCATGTCACGACGCGCCAGAACGTGCAGTTCCACTTCGTGCCCGACGACGAGGTCGGCGAGGCGCTGCATCGGCTCGCCGATTCCGGCATCACGACGAAGGAAGCGTGCGGCCACTCGGTGCGCAACTGGACGTGCTGCCCGTTCGCCGGCGTCTCCGCCGACGAGCCGTTCGATCCGACGCCCTACGTCGAGGCGCTCGCGCGCCACCTGTTGCGCGGGCCGTTCTCGTCGACGCTGCCGCGCAAGTTCAAGCCGTCGCTCGGCGGCTGCTGCGGCACGGACTGCTCGCAAGCGTTCATCAACGACCTCGGGTTGCTCGCGCGCACGCGCGATGGCCAGGCCGGCTTCCTCGTCGTCGCGGGCGGGGGCCTCTCGACGCTCCGTCGCAGCGCGATCACCGTCGAGGAATTCGCGCCGGTCGCCGAGCTCGCCGAGGTCGCCGATGCCGTATTGCGCGTGTTCCATCGCATCGGCAACCGCCACAACAAGGCCAAGGCGCGCCTCAAGTGGGCGATCGACAAGCTCGGCGTCGACGCGTTCCTCGCCGAATACCGGGCCGAACGCGACAAGATCCGCGCCGAAGGCGGCGTGCCGCTCGTGCTGCCACCGCAACCGGCGCCGCTGCGGCGTCGCGCGCCGCTCGCGCAGGTCAGCGAGCCGGAAGCCGGCTATGCCGAGTGGGCCGCCGACAACGCGCGGCCGCAGAAGCAAGCCGGGTTCTCGGCGGCCGTGATCCGCCTGCCGCTCGGCGACATCACCGCCGAGCAGCTGCGCGTGCTCGCGCGCCTCGCCGAGAGCCACGGCGAGGGCGAGGTACGGTTGACCAACGAGCAGAACATCGTGCTGCGCTGGGTGCCGACCGCGCGCCTGCCGGGGCTGCACCGCGAGCTCGCACGTGCCGGCCTCGCGCGCGCCGGCGCGAACACCGTCGCCGACGTGACGAGCTGCCCCGGCGCGACGAGCTGCAAGCTCGCGGTGACGTCATCGAAGGGCCTCGCCGCCGAGCTCACCGCGCTGCTCGACGCACGGCCGGATCTCGTCGCGCGCGTGCGCGGCCTCGACGTCAAGATCTCCGGCTGCCCGCACGGCTGCGGCCAGCACTACATCGCCGGCATCGGCTTTCAGGGCGGCATGCGCAAGCTCGCCGGCCGGCCGGCGCCGCAATACCTCGTGTACATCGGCGGCGGCCTGCGCGGCGACGGCGCCGATTTCGGCCGGCTCGTCGGCAAGGTGCCGGCGCGCCGCGTGGCCGCGACCCTCGTGCGCCTGCTCGAGTTTTATGTCGCCGGCGGCGGCACGTCGCACGCGTTCTGGACCGGCATCCCGCTCGACGTGCTGCGCGCGCTCATCGCCGACCTCGCCGACCTCCCCGAAGCGGCTGCACGCGACGACGACTTCATCGATATCGGCGCCCACGAGGCGTTCGAGGTCATGTCCGGCGAAGGCGAGTGCAGCGCGTAAGCGTCTAGCGCGAGGTCTTCACTTCCGAGCGCGTTAGATTGTAGATGATGCCGACGAGGCCGGCCGTGACGAGCACGACGCCGGCCACCAGTGCGCCGCCGACCGGCGCGTGGTACTCGCAGACACCGTCGGTCGCGGTGCATTTCGGCGTGGTCGACGTCTCGTCGGCCGCGATGGCCGCGCCGCCGCCCGCGATCAGGATCGCGTCGCCGACGTAGGCCCACTTCTTGGCACCCGAGTTGTAACCGAAGCACCCCGCGAGCAGGGCGATACAGGCGACCAGAGCGGACGCTTTCATCCCACGACCATTATATGACATGGTCCGAGACGCGTGAGCCAGCGGTCCCCGCTCCTGCCGATCTTTTTGATCGTCCTCGTCGATGTCCTCGGCTTCACGATCGTCATTCCGCTGCTCACGCTGTACGCGCAGAAGTTCGGCGCATCCGACGTCGTCGCGACGACGCTCGTCACCGTGTACGCGGCGTGCTCGTTCCTGTCGACGCCGGTGATCGGCAGGCTGTCGGACCGCTACGGCCGCAAGCCGCTCCTCCTCATCAGCCAGGCCGGGACGTGCGCGGGCTTCATCGTGCTCGGCAGCGCGAACGCGCTGTGGATGGTGTTCCTCGGCCGCGTCCTCGACGGCATCACCGCCGGCAACCTTGCCACCGCGCAGGCCTACATCTCCGATCACACGAAGCCGGAGAACCGCGCGAAGGCGTTCGGCATCATCGGCGTCGCGTTCGGCGTCGGGTTCATGTTCGGGCCCGGCCTGGGCGGCTGGCTCGGCAACGCGTACGGGATGCACTATCCGTTCATCCTGTCGGCGTCGCTGTCGGCGCTCAGCATCATCTGCACGTGGACGCTCCTGCCGTCGGGGCGGCCGCCGCAAGCGGCCGATCAACCGGCCGCGGCGCCGGGCGGCAAGCGACCGGGCGTGTTCGATTTCGCGGTGTATCGCGACTATTTCAGCCGGCCCGGGCTCGCGCGGCTCTACGTGCAGTTCACGCTGTTCACGTTCGCGTTCTCGGCGTTCACGAGCGGCTTCGCGCTGTTCGCCGAGGAGCGGTTCGGCTGGAGCGAGCGCCAGACCGGCTATCTGTTCATGTATGCCGGCTTCGTCGGGATCATCCTGCAAGGCGGCTTGATCGGCCGGCTCGTCAAGAAGTTCGGCGAGGTCAAGCTCGGCTTGGCCGGGTTCGCCGCCGCGATGGTCGGCTACTTCTTGCTCGGCTTCGCGAACACCGTCGGGCTGCTCGTCCTGGTCGCGACGATCAACGGCTTTGGCAACGGCGTGCTGCGCCCGGTGCTGACGAGCCTCGTCACGCAGCGCGTGGGCCGCCACGAGCAAGGCACCGCGATCGGCATCTCCGGCTCGCTCAGCTCGCTCGCGATGACCGCGGCGCCGGTGACCGGCGGCATGATGCTCCAGTACGTGTCGACGATGGCGTGGGCGCTCGTACCGGCGACGGTCGCGCTGATCGGGCTGTTCGTCGCGATCGGGTCGCGGCCACGCACGGCCGCCGCCGCGCCCGCTACTTGATCTCGAACTTGTACGTCGCGCCGTCCTCGCCGGTGCCGTGCGCGCCGCCGGGCGAGTCGTAGCCGAACCGGATCTTGCCCTGCGCCTCGTAGTTGCCGCGCGGCCCCGAGCAGGTGACCGTCGCGATCAGCATCTGACCGGAGAGCTTGATGCGATCGGCGTGCAGCGTCGTCGCGTCGCACTTGATGTCGCGCGGCAGCGTGACCGTGAACTCCATCGGCGCGCTCTGGCTGTACGCGAGCCAGCTCGCGAGCTGCACCTTGAACGTGAGCGGGAACTTCTCGCCAATATGCACGCTCGCCGGGTTCTCGTGCGAGGTGGTGAAGTCGCGGAGGTCGCCGGCGAGCCCGGTGACGACCTTGTCGCGCGCGTCGAGCTCGTTGAGATCGCCGCTCGTCGTGATCGCCTTCACCTTGCCGTCGACATCGACGACGATCGCGGCCTCGGTGACGCCGAGCTGCTTCATCAGCTTCACGACCTGCGGGCCGTACGCGACCGTGCCGCGGCCGACGCCCTCGCTCTCCCGGATCGGATCGAGCTTCTTCGCCTCGGCGCCGCCGCCGCCGATGTACGCGACGATGTAGACGTGACCGGTGTCGCGCAGCGCGATGACGCGGTCGAGATCGGTCGCGCATGACTTCGCGAGCGCGCGCGTGCTCGCCGAGCAGAACCAGTGCACGACGACCTTGCCGGCGGCATCGCTCGCCGACGGCGCCTCGTACAGCCACGACAGCTTCTGCGGCCAGTCCGGCGAGCCGGTGAGCGCCAGCGAGTCGCCGGTCTTGGGCATCTCGGGCTTGGGTTGCGCCGACGCGGTGGCGGCGACGGCGGAGATCGCGAGCGCGAGACACAACGTGAGTCGAGTCATGGCGGGGTTATAACCTACGACGTGAGATCGCTTCTCCTATTCATTGCCGCGTGCAGCGCGCCCGCGCCGCCGCCGCAGCAACCGGTCGTGCCGCGCCCGCCTCCGCCTGTCGCGATGCCCGCACCCGACGCCGCGCCGGTCCCGCCACCGCCGGGCGCGCGCGGTGCGGCGTGCTCCGCCGAGCATGCATGCGCGGAGGGCCTGCTGTGCGGACCGCTGCCCGCCGGCTACTGCCTGTCGCCGTGCGGCGCGACCGGCGCCGCGTGCGATGGCGCTTGCGTCGAGACCGGCCGCGCCGGCGAGCTGTGCATGAAGAGCTGTACGCGCGACGCCGACTGCCGCACCGACGAGGCGTACACGTGCGATCCGGTCTGGCACGCGTGCGCGCTGCCGAACTTCGCGGCGATCGTGCCGAAGCAATGTCCGGCGTCCGGACCGCCGCGCGACACCGCGTTCGGTGCGAGCGAGCAGCTCAGCGACGCGACCACGCCCGGCATCTACCAGCTCGAGCCGTCGGCGGTGCTCGGCGACGACGGCAACCCGATCGCGATGTTCATCTCGCGCGGCTCGATGTTCGAGGGCAACGTGCTCGGCGTCGCGCGTCCAGGTGGCGCGCGCGCGACGGTGAAATCGGCGAAGCAAAGCGAGTTCGATCCGTGGCTCGCGCGCGACGCGAAAGGCACGGTGTACGCGGTGTGGTACGGCTTCGACGGCCGCGACCAGCACGGCGAGATCGCGCTCGCGACGTCGCGCGACCGCGGCGCGACCTGGTCGGTCCCCGTCGACGTGCACGATCCCGCCGATTGCGCCGATCCCGAAGGCGAATGCCTCGACAAGCCGATGATCGCGATCGGCCCGGCGCCGCACGGCGCACGCGGCGAGGTCGCCTACGTGTTCTACTCGGCCGAAGGCGGCGGCCTGCGCGTGCGGGCGTCGCGCGATGCCGGCGCGACGTGGAGCAAGCCGGCGACCGCGCTCGCCGGGATCTACGGCAACGCGGCGGTCGGCCCCGACGGTCGGCTGCACGTGATCGCGCTCGACGGCGGGCCGCTGGGCGCGTATGGCTCGGCGCAGCAGCAGGTCGAATACACCGTGTCCTCCGACGGCGGCGCGACGTTCGGCAAGCCGATCGTCGTCAGCGCGCGCGAGGAGATGCTGCCGTTCTTCTTCGCGAACCCGAGCATCGCGGTCGATTCGCGGCGCGGCTGGCTATACGTCGCCTACGTGCGCGGCGGCCGCGACGCGGTCTGGGACATCGTCCTGGCCGCTTCGCGCGACGGCGGCAAGACGTGGACGCGCAAGGCGCTCGGCGATGGCTGCGCGCTGCACATGGTGCCGAACCTCGCGCTCGATCCGACGACCGGGTTCCTGCACGTCGCGTATTACTCGAGCGCCCCGGCCGCGTTCGTCCACCAGGCGTGCACGGCCGGCCTCGCGAGCTGCACGCGCGCGGCGCCGATCAACGACCAGCCGTTCGGCGCGCTCTCGCTCGAGCGCCACGGCAGCAAGTGGGTCGGCGAGTACGAATCGCTCTTCGTCGACGACAAGCGGCGCGTGCTGCACGCCGTGTGGGCGCAGCCGATCGCCGAAGGCGACAAGGTGATCGCGCGGATCTTCAGCGCGTCGGCCAAGCTCAAGTAGCCGGATCGAACAGCGAGAGCTCGGCGGCGACGAGCCGAGCACCACGGCCACCGCCCACGCGAGCCCGCATCGTCATCCTCCGAAGATCTTGCTGATCGTGCCGCTCGCGATCAGGCTCGCGATGCCGACGTAGAGCACGTACAAGCTGCCGCCGGCGATCAGGCCGCCGCCGATCAGGCTCGTCGGGCCCATATCCTCGGGCAGCACCTCGCCCTCGGGCACCGGGCCGCGCGTTAGAGCCCGCACCTTGCGGCGATGGGCGAGGTACCAGTTGAGGCTCGACGTCAGCGCGCCGCCGGCCGCCCACCACACCGACGTCTTGAACTCGACGAAGCCGCCGAAGCTCGACGCGTACGGCGACGCGATCAGGATCGCGTCGAGCACGAAGTCGATCACGCCGTTGAGCCTCCGCCGCTGCTTCCACGCCTCGTAGCGGGGCGAGCGCAGCACGACGCGGCGCGCGATGTTGATCGCGAGCCCGACCGCGACGCCGAGGAACAGCACGATCAGCGTGTTCGTCTTGTCCTCGGCGAGCGTGTTGAGCACGCCGACGAACTTGTACGTCATCGCGCTCTGCCAGTTCTGGGCGGCGCCCGAGCGCAGCTCGGGGTGCGCGAACTGGTTCTGCCCCAGCACCGGGAACGCCTGCAGGAAGATCCGGCACATGACGACCGACAGCAGCGCGCCCATCACGATCCCGATCACCTGGAACCGGAACTGGATCGTGCGGTTCGAGCCGAGGCGCCAGCCCGTCGAGCGATCCTGCTGCATGTCGACGCCGACGGTGCACGACACGAGCAGCACGCTGCCCGCGAACAAACCGATCAGCGGCTGGCGCAAGCCGAGGCCCGCCATCACGAGCACGGTCACGACGAATGCCGACGAGATCGGGTTCTGATCGGTGATGCCCTGCGAGATGCCGTTGATCATCTGGAACAGGAACGACATGCCGATCGCGAACGCGATCCAGCCCACCGAAACATCGAGCACCGACGACGCGACCACCATCAGCGCGACCGCCCAGAACCCGACCCAGATCAACAAGCGGCCGACGTTCGCCTTGCCTTCCTTCGGCGCGTCGGCCTTCTGGCCGCGCAGCGCACGCACGCGGCGCACCGCGTCGCGTCCGAGCAGCGACATGTCGAGGATCGCGGCGCCGAGGATCGTGCCGAGCGCGAAGATGAAACCGATCTTGCGGAACGGGTCGCCCGGGTTGATCAGGCCCTGCGAGACCAGCCAGGGTGTGAGTAACAACCCGATCGTGCCGATGAACAGCGACGACGTCGCGATGCGCGCGCCGACGATCATGCCGCCGCCGACGTTCGCGGTGTCGAACCCCCAGCGCCCGAGGATCGGAATCTGATCCGCGAACCACGACAGGAAGCCGCCGCCGACGATGCCGCCGCCGAGCGTGCTCACGCTGCGCTTCAAGATTTTCGGATCGGTCAGCGCGCGCAGGATGTTCGCGACCGCGAGGCCCGACGGATACGTCAGCTTCATGCGATCGACGAGCACCGGCGTGTACAGCATCCCGACGCCGACGCCGAACATGCCGATGCAGAGGAAGTAGATGATGAGCTTCCACGCCGGCGGCAGCGGCATGCCGAGCCACACCATCGCCTGGATCAGCACGCCCATCGCCGACATCGACGCGACCGACGCCGCCATCGTCTGCACGTAGTTCGCGCCGTGCTTGCCTTCCGGGCCGTAGCCGAGCGTGACGACCGAGCCGAGGATGCCGGCGAGCACCTGGCCGCCGACGAACGTCCCCAGCGCGAAGTTCATGTACGCGGCGGTGATGCCGCCGAGCGGGCCGAGCACGAGCAGCGCGACGAGCGCGAGCAGGATGTAATAACCGGGGCTGCCTACGCGCGGCAGGAACCGTGGCTTGTCGCCTGGCACGCGACAGGCATAACACGCGTGATAGCGTGGACACATGAGCGTCCAGCTGCAGTTGGGGAGCACGCAAACGCGGCTCGAGGGTTTGACGGCGCGCGTGTTTGCAGGGCGCGATCCGGCGGCGTGTCAGCTCGCGTTCATGGACCAGACGCTGTCGCGCCGGCACGCCGAGATCTACGTCGAGAACAGCCAGTGCTTCATCCGCGACCTCGGCTCGGCGAACGGCACGTGGATCGACGGCCAGCACCTCGGCCGCGAGGCCGTCGCGCTGCGCCCGGGCCAGCAGATCTGGCTCGGCCATGTCCCGCTCGGCGTGACGTGGCTCGCCGACGGCAGCCAGGCGGTGATGGCGGCGGAGCTCCCCGACGAGCTGCGGCGTGCGATCGCGCAGCGCCAGGCCGAGCAAACGCAGCTGCCGCCGACGCCGACGACCTCGCAGCCGACGCCGGCGGAGTACGCATATCGCCGCCAGGGCCACAACGACAACGGCGTGCTGCTGCTCGCGTTGCCTCAGGACACGTTCTTCAGCGGCGCCGACATCCACGGCTTCGTCGAGTTCACGTCGCTCGATCGCCAGACCGTCGCGTCGATCACCGTCGAGCTGCTCGAGTTCCACCAGCGCGGCGGCTCGCACGGCCACGCGTGGGATCGCGTGCTCGTGCGGCAGGGCCCGTGGCGCGCCGAGCACGGCGACGTGCTGCCGCTGCCGTTCACGCTGCGCGTGCCGCCCGGCACCGCGATGTCGAGCCGCTCGGTGAGCTGGGAGATCCGCGCCACGGTCGACATCAACTGGGCGGTCGACATTCACGCGTCGATCCCGTTCACGATGCGCAACCCCGACATCGAGCGCCTGCGCGACGGCCTCGGCGCGATGGACTACCGCATCGAGGAGCTCGAGTCGGCCGCGCTCGGCCAGCACTTCGAGGGCCGGTTCGCGCCGCCGGCGCAGCTCGCGCGCGACCTCGGCATCGACGAGATCGATCTCGCGATCGAGTACCTCGGCGCGAACATGAAGATCCGCATGCGCCTCGACCGCAAGGGCCTGCACCACGCCCACGCCGTCGACCAGACGTTCGAGCTCGCGCGCCTGCGCTCCGCGTCGCAGGACGAGGTGAACGCGACGCTGCGCGCGATGCTCGATCAGCTGCTGCCGAAGTAGTTACTTCTTCTCCGGCGGCTTCTTCTTCTTGTCCTCTTCCGCCTTGCGCTTCGCGGCGTCGTCGGCGGCCTTCTTCTGCGCGTCGGCGGCCTTCTTCTGGTCCTCGGCTACCTTCTT
>DASXCY010000200.1:0-5803 GCA_036490935.1 Kofleriaceae bacterium
CTCGAGCAGCACGCGCGGCGCGCCGAGCGGCTCGCGATCGTCGGCCACCTCGCGGCGGGCGTCGCGCACGAGATCCGCAACCCGCTGGCGTCGATCTCCGGCTCGATCGAGCTGTTGCGGTCGTCGCCGCAGGCGTCCGAAGACGACCGCACGCTGATGGCGATCGTGCAGCGCGAGGTCCAGCGCCTGAACGTGATGATCGGCGAGCTCCTCGACTACGCGAACCCGCGGCCGGCGCAGCCGGTCGACTTCGATCTCGGCACGCTCGTCGAGGAGGTCGTGCAGGTCGCGCGCGCCGACGCCGCGTTCGCGGCCACCGAGCTCGTCGCCGCGATCGACGCGCCGCTCGCGGTGTACGCCGACCCCGCGAAGCTGCGCCAGGTCGTCTGGAACCTCGTGCGCAACGCGGCGGAGGCCGCCGGCGAGCGCGGCAAGCACGTGCGCGTCGAGGCGCGCGCGGCCGGTCCCGATGGCGCGCGACTCGTCGTCGAGGATGATGGTCCCGGCATGACGAAGGAGCTGCTCGCGCGCGTGTTCGAGCCGTTCTTCACGACCAAGCGCAGCGGCACCGGATTCGGCCTCGCGACCAGCCATGCGGTGATCTCCGAGCTCGGCGGGCGGATCGACGTCGATACCGCACCGGGCCGCGGAACCCGCATGGTGGTCACGCTGCCTCGTGTTAGGGTCGGCAAGGAGACCAAGTGAACTGCCCGATCTGCGCACAGGCGCTGCAAGGCGGCGAGCTCGTGATGGTGTGCCAGACCTGTCATCAGTCGCTCGGCGGCGGCCTGGCCGTGCACGCGACCGGCGAGTTTCGCGTGCCGACGCAGGAGATGATCGCGGCGGTCGCGCACGGCGAGCCCGGCGAGCGCCCGAAGTCGACGAACGTGTGCACGTGGTGCGGCAAGCTCGAGCAGGACGTCCGCAAGCTGCTCGGGCGCGGCGGCATGGCGCTGTGCAACGAGTGCGTGTCGCTCGCGTGCGACATCATGGACGCCGAGCTGGGCGAGACCTGGCGATGAGCGACGACGACGACCCCGAGCTCGCCGAGCTCGTGCGCGCGAACCGGCGGGCGGCGGGCGGCCGGATGCTCGTGGTCGGCCTGCTGGTCGCGCTCGGCGGCGTCGGCGTGCTCGTGTACGGCATGTCGCTCGCCAACCAGCAGGCGGGTTCGGCGGTGCAGTTCACGCTGCCCGACAAGCTGACGCTCGTCGGCGGGATCGCGGCGGCGATCGGCGTGCTGCTCGCGATCCCGGGCGTGATCCAGCTCGTGCGCGCGCGCTAGCCTACTTCTTCGCGCGCATGCTCGCGCACGTGTGCTGTTGCGCGGCGCCCTCGCCGTCGACGCTGGTCTCGCCGACGCACTGGATCGCCTTGAACTGTGCGATCACGTGCTGCTTTGGCTCGTCGCCACCCGCCGCGAGCTTGTACGCGAAGACCCAGCCGTCGGCGGTCTTGTCCTTGCGCGAGAACGCGGGGGAGCTGCCATTGGTCAGGATCTTGAGCTGGTCGTCGTAGCTGGTGGGCGCGTTGCCCATGTTGTTGAACGTGAGCGCCATCGCGGTGCAGCCGCCGCCGCCGCCGGCGACCACGGTGGCCTGGCTCGAGTCCTGCGACATCACCTGCGCGCACGACGGCGCGTCGACCTCGATGCCGAGTAGATCGATCGTCAGCCACTTGGTCGCGCCTGCACCGGCTCCCACAGGGGCCGCCGGCCCCGGTGGAACGCCTGGGGATGGCTCGGCGGCCTTGTTCGGGCCGCCGCCCGAATCGTCGCTCGTCTTGCCACAGCCGGCCGCGAGGAACGCGGCACTCACCAAGACCACGAGCTTCGTCATGGCGGCGATACTACCCTCAAGCCGTCGGCACGTGCCTGGTAGTCGTCGGCGTATGCGGTCTCGCCTTTGGCTCGCCACGCGCGTGCGAGGTCGCGACAGCGCTCGGCCTCGAGGCGCTCGGGCAGCTCGCCGGCCGCGCGCATGCCGTCGAGCACGGCGATCGCGTCGTCGACGCGGCCGACCGCGAGCAAGGCGATGCCGCGCGTGTGCTGCAGCGTCGGGACGTCGGGCCGCAACGCGCCGGCCTCGTCGGCGAGCGCGAGCGCCGCGTGGGGATCGCGGCCGGCTGCGAGCGCGGCGCAGGCGCGGTTGTTGAGCCACACCGCGCGCTCGGCGGGGACCAGCGCGGTGCCGTCGAGCGACGCGAGCAGCTCGTCGGCGCGTGCCGTCTCGCCGGCCGCGACCGCGCAGCCCGCACGCGACAGCAGCGCCGACCGCTCGCGAGCCGCCGACACCGCGATCCAGCCGAGCACGCGATAACGCCGCGTCGCGCGCGCGAATCGGCCGGCCTGGAACGCGCCGTGCGCGCTGCGCGGCAGCCACAGCCACGCGTACAGCGCCGCGACGATCGCGAAGGCGGCGCCGAGCACCGCGCCGAGACCGCCCGCGAGCGCGCCGAGCACGACCGGCACGGCGACGAGCCAGGCGATCCAGGCGATCCTCGTCACAGCCCGAAGAACGCCTTGATCCCGCCGAGGATCCGCTCGCGCTCGTGGTCGTGGCGCTTGCGCTTGGCCTCGGCGTCGAGGCCTTCCTTCACCGCGATCAGCTCGACGCGCCGCGTGGCGAGCTTTTCCGACAATTCCTCGACGATCTCCGGCCGGCCGAGCAGCACGCTCTCGAACGGGGCCTTGCCGAGCCGGTAGCACTCGACGTCGCCGATCGCGATCACGTCCGCGGTGCGCGGCTCGCCCGTCATCAGGCCCATCTCGCCGAAGAAATCGGGCGCCGACACCTTCGCGACGATCGTGGGCTCCGCGGCGGGCGCTTCGGGGTCCTTGATGCGGATCTCGGCGCGGCCGGAGGTCATCACGTACAGCCAGTGCGCGACCGCGCCCTGCCGCGTGATGCGCTCGCCGCTCACGTACACCACACGGCTCATGCCCTCGGCGAGCTTGCGCAGCTCGTCCTCCTTGAACGACGTGAACAGCTTCACGGTCTCGATCGCGGCCAGCCGGGCGTCGAGCTCGCGCGACGCGTGCTGCTTCACGCGCTCGGCGTCGTGGATCTCGGCGAGCACGGTCTGGGCGGGGATCGCGAGCGGGATGCCCGCGCGCTTGAGCGCGGTGTAGACGCGGCCGCGCACGCGCGAGTTCGTCGGGTCGTCGAACGCGAGGTCCTTGAGCCAGTAGCGCACCGCGTAGGTCGCGACGCTCTCGCGGCCGTCGTGCGTGAAGTCCATGCACACGACATTCGGCCTGGGCTCGTCGCAGACGTTCTCGATCGGCGAGTCGAGCACCGCGTCGGTGACGACGTCGATGACGTGCGTCGGCGCGAACCGGAAGTCGACGTTGAACCACACCCACATGCGCTGGCCGGTCGTGCGGCCGTCGCGCTTGCCGAGCAGGATGATGTTGCTCTGCAAGAGCTGCGCGTTCGGCACGACGATCTGCGACCAGTCGCGCGTCTGCACGATCGTGTGGCGCCAGCGCACCGCGTAGACCTTGCCCTGCTTGCCGTCGGGCAGCTGGATCCAGTCGCCCTCGTGGATCGAGCCGTCGAGCTGCAGCGCGATGCCGCCCATCAGGTTACCGAGCGTGCTCTGCAGCGAGATCGCCAGCACCGCGCTGACCACCGCGCCCGACACGAGCGCGCTCGTCGGATCGACGCCGTGCTGCGCCAGCACGTCGAACACCGAGGCGATGTAGCCGACGCCGACGAGCAAATCGCTCGCGATCATCGGCAGCACGACTCCGACCACCGGCAGCGCGATCGCGAACACGATCGTCGACGCGAGGTTGACGATGAGGAAGGCCCGCAGGATCGAGCTCGCGATCGTGAACACGCGCTGGAGTGTCAACGAATCGGTGTGGTCGAACCCGATCGCGCCGGCCGCCGCGATCAGGTACAGCGCGAACAGCACGACCAGCCGGCGCAGCCGCGCGCGCTCGTTCGGCCGAACCGCGTTGACGAGCGCGGCGACCAGCAAGACCCCGGCGAGCATGCCGCAGGCCCAGTACAGCGTCGTCTCGTACGTTTCCATTGTTCCGGTTGCCGAGCATCACATATGGTAGACAGCGGCGCATGTCCCAGCCGCTCGTCCCGCTCGGCAAGCGCGCCGTCGCGCCGGTTCGCCCCGAGCCGGCGCCGGGCGCGCCGCGGGTCTACGTCGAGACGTACGGCTGCCAGATGAACGTCGCCGACAGCGATCTGATCGGCAGCGTGCTCGCCAATGCCGGTTACGCGACGGCCGCGCGCGCCGACGAGGCCGACGTCATCGTCGTCAACACCTGCGCGGTACGCGAGAAGGCCGAGGAGCGCGTGCTCGCGCGGGCAACCGAGCTGGCCGCCGTCAAGCGCCGGCGGCCCGGCACCGTGCTCGCGATCGTCGGCTGCATGGCCGAGCACCTCAAGGAGGGCCTGGCCGAGCGCGCGCCGGCCGTCGACGTGATCGCCGGGCCGGATTCGTACCGCCGCATGCCCGAGCTGCTCGCCGGCGCGCGGCAGGCGCGGCAAACCGAGGCGGAGCGCGGCGGACTCCGCCCGACCCGCGTGATCGACGTGCGCCTCGACAAGGCCGAGACGTACGAGGGCCTGAGCGGCGCGGTCGGCGGCGACGGCGTCTCCGGCTTCGTCACGATCCAGCGCGGCTGCGACAAGTTCTGCACGTTCTGCGTGGTGCCGTTCACGCGCGGCCGCGAGCGCGGGACGCCGCCGCGCGAGGTGCTGCGCCAGGTGCGCGAGCTCGCCGCGGCCGGCTACCGCGAGGTCATGCTGCTCGGCCAGACCGTCAATTCGTACGTCTTCGAAGACGTCGGCTTCGCGGCGCTGCTGCGTGCGGTCGCGCGCGTCGACGGCATCGAGCGGATCCGGTTCACGTCGCCCTACCCGGTCGACTTCACCGACGACGTGATCGCCGCGATCGCCGACGAGCCGAAGCTCTGCAAGTACGTCCACCTGCCGCTGCAGTCGGGCTCGGACGCGGTGCTCGCGCGCATGAAGCGCGGCTACACCGTCGCCGACTTCCGCGCGATCGTCGCGCGCCTGCGCGCCGCGGTGCCGGCGCTCGCGCTGTCGACCGATCTGCTCACCGGTTTCTCGGGCGAGACCGACGACGATCACGCCCAGACGCTCGCGATCATGCGCGAGCTGGCGTTCGACAGCGCGTTCATGTTCGCGTACTCCGAGCGTGACCTCACGGCCGCCGCGAAGAAGCTGGCCGACGACGTGCCGCCGGCGACGAAGCAGCGCCGCCTCGCCGAGATCGTCGCGCTGCAAGAGCGCATCTCGGCCGAGGTGTTCGCCGCGCACGTCGGCCGCCGCGAGCGCGTGCTGGTGCACGGCCCGAGCAAGCGCGATCCGGCGCAGCTCGTCGGCCGCACCGACGGGTTCAAGACCGTGATCTTGCCCGCCGGGGTCGGCGCGATCGGCGACTTCGTCGACGTGACGATCGCGCGCGCGACGATGGCGACGCTGTTCGCCTAGCGGCGCCTCTCATGATTCACCACATCTGTTGAAGAACCCAGCGCCGGCGGCGGGCGCGCGCGCCGGCCCGCCTGTCAGATCGAACCCGGCACGTCGCGAGTCCCGACGGAGCCTGCGAGCTGCCAGCCGCGCTCGAGTAACCAGGTGCGCGGGCGGCACACGCGCAGCGGCTGGTACGCCGGCGGCGGCCGCCACAGCCACGACCGGCGCGCGAGCTCGCGCCAGCCGGTGAACGAGATGCCGCTCGAGAACGGATCGATCGGAAACTCGCGCAGCAGCGCTGCGCGGTCTTCGTGATGCTTGCGCCAGTTGTTGACGAC
>DASXCY010000201.1:0-15229 GCA_036490935.1 Kofleriaceae bacterium
GAGTGTGCTCGTTCGACCGCACCTCAGCATCGCGCCGCGTCGGTCGCGATCGATGACCCGGCCCGATCCGTCGCTGCTCGTCGACGTCGTGGCGCCCAAGGTGCTGGACGCGATGCGGCTCGCCTCGCAGGCGCTGGCCGCCGCGGGCGTACGGAGCGTGGTGGTGGGCGGGCTCGCGGTGGGCGCGCACGGGTATCCGCGGGCGACCAAGGACGTCGACTTCCTCGTCGGGCCCGAGGCGTTCGAGCATCATCCAGGCGGCCTCGTCACGTTGCGGGCTGGCGTCCCGTTCCAGGTCAACGGCGTCGCCGTGGACTTTCTGGCGGCCGACCCGGGCGAGGACTTTCTCGACGCGGCGCTGTCGGCGGAGCCCGGCGCGATCGCAGATGCACCGGTGTTGATCTATCTCAAGCTCAAGTCGCCGCGCAGCAAGGATCGCACCGACGTCGTCGAGCTCGCGAAAGCCGGGCTGGATCGCGCGGCGTGCCGGGCCTATCTCGCGGCGCATGCGCCGGCCTACCTCGCCGCGTTCGACGAGGCGATCGCGCAGGCCGACCGCGAAGCCGACGCGTAGATTACCGGACCACGAACGTCGACGACACCGAGCCGACGTTACCGGAGGAGTCGGCGACGCGGACGGCGAGCGTGTGCGTGCCCCGCGGCAGGCCCGCCGGCAGAGCGATGCGCAGGTCTTCGGTCTGATCGTCGAATATCCCGTCGGCCGTCGTGCCGAGCTGCCACGCGCCGTCGTCGACCGAGAACGCCATCTCGGCGATCGTCGAGATCGCGTCGTGCGCGCGCGCCGTCGCGTGCGGGTACGTGATCGCCAGCCCCTCGATCGCCGGGCGCGTGTTGTCGATCGCGAACATCGTCGAGGTCGAGCTCGAGGTCAGCGCGCGGTCGGGCGAGTTCGCGAGCGCGTCGGACGACGTCACGCGCACCTTGTACCAGCCGTCGGGATACGTCTCGGTGTTCCACTCCCACTGCGTCGCGGTGAGCGGCGGCTTGCCGGTCGAGATCGGCCGCCAGTTCGCTTCGCCGTCGCGGCGCGCCTCGAGCGTGTACTCGGTGTCGTCGCCGTCGGCGTTGTCGATCTTCCACTTGATGCGCAGCACCGGGCTGCGCGGCTTGGCCGCCGAGTCCTTGAGCGTCGGCAGGCTCTCCTTGGTCGCCGGCTCGATCGTCACTTCCTGCACCTCGGTCGCCATGTTCTGCGGCACGTAGTACGCGGTCACGCGGCGCACGCGCGCGGCGTCGTCCTCGAGCGCGGCGCGGAACTGCAGATAGCGGCCCGGCGGCGACGCGATCTTGCCGCCCTCGTTGCCGCCGCCGAGCTTGCCGATCGCGACGGGCGCTTGCCACTCGCTCCAGCCCACGCCCGGCTTCGCGGTGTTGCCGCTCCGGGTCTCGATCGCCACGCGGCCCGCCGTCGTCCACGACAGCTTGCCGTACCGCGCGACCGCCTTGGCATCGAGCACGTCGCTCGTGTACTTCGCCTTGCCCGCGCGCCCGGTCGTGCGATACACGGCCGCCGCGTCGTCGGTCGCGAACGCGAGGCCGGAACGAGTAGCCCCCTCCCACCACAGCTGCGAGACCGCGCGCTCGTCGACGTCGAACGCGGTCGCGACCGAGTCGTCGACATCGACCATGTAGATGCGGCCCTTGTCAGCCGCGCCGGCGTACACCGCGCCGTCGGGCGACACCGCGACCGACGTGAAGTACGACTGCGTCAGCGCGTGCAGCTGATCCAACCGACCGTCGCTGCCGATGCGGAACAGCGCGCCCTTGCCCTTCTTCGCGCCCTTGCGGCCGAGGTCGGTCACCGGCGAGGGATCCTTCTCCGCGCCCGGCTTCGTGCCGACCTCCGGCGCCTTCGTGACCTGGCCCTTGGCCGCGGTCGGCCGCTCGACGGCCTCGACCTGGCTCACGGTCTTGCCGGTCGGCACGGGCGTCTCGACGAGGTCGTTCGCGGCGACGACCACGCCGTCGCGATACGCCGCGATCGCCGAGACCTCGTTGCCCGCGAAGTCGGCCATCGCGCGGGTCTTGCCGTCCTTCGGATCGTAGCGGAACACGAGCGCGCGCTCCGACGTGCCGAACCAGATCGAGCCATCGGTCGCGACCGTGATCGCGGTGACGCGCTTGTCGTCGGTATCGAAGATCTCCCGCGCGCTGCCGCCCTTGATCGCGAACACCTTGCCCTTGGGGCCGGTGCCGGCGTAGACGGTGTCGCCGGCCGCGGCGAGCGACCAGATCGTCTCGACGTCCTTGAGCGCGGCGCCGGCCGTCACGGTCCCCTTGCCGAGATCGACGCGCCACAGCTTCGCGCCCGGCATCGAGCCGGCCCACACCGCCCCGTCGGCGGTCTGTGCCATCGCGACCACCGCGATCGCGCCGGGCACCGCCGCGAGCTTCTGCGGCTTGTCGCCGGCCAGCTTGTAGATCGCGCCGCCCTCGTCGGAACCGAGCAGCACGCTGCCGTCGTTGAGCCGCAGCGCCGACCACACCGCGTCGCCTTCGAGCGCGATGCGCCGGGTGTCCCAACCGGGACGGACCTCGCCGGCCGACGTGATGAACGCGTCGGTGGCGTCGCCGGCGTCGAACTGCTGGTAGGTCTCGACCGACCACGTCGCGGTCACGACGGCATCGGCGCGCAACGAGAACGCGAGCACGGGGAGCAGGATCAAAAAGCGTTTCACGAGTTCTCCTAGCGAGCGGCGCGGACGCGCACGAGCATCACGGACTGTCCATTCACGACGCGCTTCGCTGGCGCGATCGTGCGCGCGATCGGCTTGTACGACGACACGCGCTGGGTGTGGCTCTGCGGGTGCAGCTTGTCGAGCACGCTCGGCGGCACGTCGCGCACGAGCTTGCCTTCGAGCGCGACGCCTTCGTCGGCGGGATACAGCGTCACGGCCCACACCGTGCCCGGCAGCAGCTTGCGGAACGCCGACAGCAGCGACGGCAGATCGACCGGCGGCGCGGCATCGAGCCTCGCGCTGTCGCCGGCCGTGACCTCGAGCTGGACGATGCTGCCGGCCAGATCCGCCGGCACGTCGACCGGCACTTCATCGACGACATCGCGCCCGTCGTACGTGCCCATCACGACCTTGATGTGGTTGCGCGCGCCCGGGATGAGCTCGCCGGTCGGCACTTCCATCTCCTTGATGTCGCCGTAGTTGGCGTCGAACGTGAGGTCGACGTTGACGTCGACGCGCTGGATACGCACCGGCGCGTACGGATTCAGCATGAGCGGCACCATCACGCGCAGGCCGCGCACCGCGCCCATCACGGACATCGCGCCCTCGTTGCCGTACATGTAATCGACGAACTGGATCGGGTCGCGGCCCTCGATGCGCACGGTCGACTCGACGCGCGCGGTGACGTCGGTGCGATCGGGCAGGTAGTAGTTGACCGCGTTCATCAGCGCGGCGCCGGCGATCGCGGGCGTCAGGAACTTGTTGTCGAGGATCTCGGTGTGGAACGTGCCCGTTTCCTTGTGCGCGCCCGCGGCGCTGGTGATCGTGATGTCGACCGGGATGGTCGGCGTGCGCAGGCTGGTGTCGGCCGCGATCGCGGCCTGCCGGTCCTGCGTGAGCGTGCCGATCTCGGTCATCGGCGACGCCATCACGAACGCGCTCTGCGCCGACGGCACGATCGTGTGCACCTCGGCGGTCGCGACCGGCGCGTACGTCTCGCCGGTCTGGAACATCGGATGGCCGAACGCGAGCACCTTGTTGCCGTCGACGTACGACACCGTGCCGATCGCCGCCGCGGACATGTCGCCGCGGATCAGCTCGACGGCGATCGCGCCGCCCATCACGAACTTGGTCGGGCCCGCCTCGGTCGACGTGCCGGCGCCGCCGCCCGCGCGCATCGGCACGAGCGTCGAGTCGCCGAGCACCTTGCCGAGCTCGGCGAATGCCGGCGCCGAGAACCCGGCGACCGACAGCGGCACGGACGCGGTCATCGTCTCGCCGTCCTCGATCGGCCTGGCCACCGGCTGCGGCAGCGGCGCCGACAGCAGCCAGTTGCTGCGCGCCGGGCCGAGCGCATCCATCGCGGCCTGCGCGTCCAGCTTCGGCGTCAGCCGGTGCCAGTCGGCCATCGTCGCGGCCTCGGGCACGACCACGCCGGGCGCACCGGCGATCTTCGCGGCGGCGACCCGGCCGCGCCGGTACGTATCGAGACCTTCGTGCTTCATGTAGTCGATCGGCGTGCAGCCGCCGAGCGCGACCTTGTTGAAGCGGAAGCCGTACGAGAACGCGCAGACCAGCTTGTCCTCGATGTAGAGCGGGCTGCCCGACATGCCCTGCCAGAACCCGGTGACCTGCATCTTCGGGTCGTCGGACTTGACCAGGATGATGTCCTGCTTGGGCAGGAACTCGTGGACGACGTCGACCACTTCGAACGTGAAGCGCTCCGGCGTGGTACCGGCGATCGTGGTCAGGCCGTAGCCGGTCTGGCCGCGATGCACCTTGGAGAGAGGATAGGTGTCGGGGGACGCGTGGGCGCTGGCTGCGCACAGCATGCCCGCCCCAAGCACCACGGCAGCGAGTCGCATGTGAGATCGAGAATAGCGGCCGGCTTGCCGATCTGCCAGCTCGCACGGGGTGCGGAAAGTTCGCGACAACTGTGTCAGCTCTTGCGTCGGTTTTTCTGAAGGGGTGTTAAAAGTCGGTCGCAGCGGGGAGGGGTGATCGACCTCCTAAGTACCCGCATGTTCTGGATTGCGCCCGATCTCCCGACCCCGGCACGGCTCTTGTACATAGCGGCGGGCACGGAGGATGCGCATGTCGAATTTCGTCGAGACTTGGAAGGGAATCGCGACCGCTCTGGGCCGTTCGGAGCGCTGGTGCCGCTACATGGCCCGCCGCGCGGCGGATCCGCTTCCTGTGTTCAAGGTCGGCGGGATCGTTCGGCTGAATCAGCCCGATCTCGAGGATTGGCTCGCTCGCCAGCGTCAAGCGTCGATGCGCACGCCGTCGGCCGAGGACATGTCGCTTCGCCTCATCGCCTGAGCCAGCGGCCGCTCAGCCGCTGGAACGCGCGCTCGCGCATTACGATCGGGTGAAGGCCGCTGCACGGCTGCACGGCGCGTTCGGGGCACGTCGTGCACGGGCTGCGATCGGGGCCACGCCGCCTGTAAAGCGCGTGGAGCCCACCGACGATCGCGAGCGCCGCGATGCGAACCGGCCACGGCCCTGCAGCCAGCGCGAACGCGGCGGCGGCAGCCGGCACGAAGCGCGTGACCAGCTTCGGCGGACGCAGGCGGAGCGACAGCGCGATCAGCGTCGTCGCGACCGCCAGCGCGAGCAAGCCGAATTCGCCGACGACCAGGCCGAGCGCGCCGCCCGCGAGCCCGCCGGCCAGCGCGTAGCTGCAGCCGCGACACACGCGGAGCTTGCCGATCCGGATGACCTCTCCGGCATAGCGGCCGCACAGCGGATGATGAGCGTAGCGATGGAAGCGGTGCGCGCGGACCGCGAGGCGATCGATGCGGCGCGCGAGCGGCCGCGGGATGCGGCGCGACGTCACCGCGCGGGTCGCAGCTTGACCGCGGTGCCGTACGCGACGATCTCGTTGGTGTTCTGCATGAGCTCGCCGGAGTCGAACGACAGGCCGAACACCGCGTTCGCGCCGATCTGGATCGCGTGCTGTTCGAGCCGATTCATCGCCTCGTTGCGCGAGTCGGTCGCGAGCTTGGTCAGCGCGGTGACTTCGCCGCCGCCGATCGTCTGGCAGCCCGCGCATGCCTGACCGACGATCGAGCGCGACCGCACCGTGATGCCCCACACCGGGCCGAGGATCGACTCGACCTCTTGCCCCGGCGGCGCCGTGAACGTCGTGATGATCAGGATCCGGTGCGGCATCATCGCGTCGGGGTAAGCAGCAGCGGCGACCATGCGCGGACGCTACCACGCTGTGATATAGAGCGCGCGCAATGACCCGCCCCCTTTCCGAGCTGCGCGGTCCGGTCCGCGCGCTGTTCTCCGACGTCGACGGTACGATGACGACGGGCGAGCACATCGAGGCGGCGACCTACGCCGCGCTCGAGCGCCTCGGCGAGGCCGGCGTGCCGGTCATCATGGTGACGGGGCGGCCGGCTGGGTTTGGCCAGGCGTTCATGAAGATGACGCCCGTGCTCGCGTGTGTCGCCGAGAACGGCGGCGTCACGTTCGTGCGCGACGGCCGCAAGCTGCACAAGCAGTACGGCGTGCCGCCGGCGAGCCTGCCGGAGTGGCGGCGGCGCATGAACGACGTCGCCGTCGACGTGATGCAGAAGGTGCCGGGCGCGCGGCTGTCGAGTGACTCGCGCTATCGCGAGGTCGATCTCGCGATCGACTGGAACGAAGAAGTGTCGCTGTCGCGTGACGACGCCGAGACGTGCGTCGAGCTGATCCGCAAGTCGGGGTTGTCGGCGGTGCGGTCGAGCGTGCACGTCAACTTCGGGCCGCCGCACTTCGACAAGCTGTCGGCGTGCATGAACATCGTGCGCCAGGTGCTGCACGGCGACGCCAATGATCTGTCGCCCTACGTGTACGTCGGCGACGCGCTCAACGACGCGCCGATGTTCGGTGGCTTTCCGACGAGCGTCGGCGTCGCGAACATCAAGACGTGGTGGGACGAGCTGGCGTTCCGGCCGTCCTACTTGACCGAGCGCGCGGAAGGCGCCGGGCTGCGCGAGCTGGTCGAGCACATGCTCGCGCTGCGCTGGTCGTAGCCTACGGCTGCAGCGCGAGGCTCATCGTGAAGCGCGCCGGATCGAGGTTCGGCGGGAACTGCCAGTAGCCCATCCGGTCGCGGATGCAGGTGTCGAGATCGTCGTCGACACCTTCCGCCGCCGGATCGAGCACGCGCCCGTCGGCGTCGATCGTGAACGTCAGCGAGACCTTGCCGGCGAGGCCGGGGTTGTCGCGCTGGGCCTTGCGATAGCAGCGCGCGAGCCCCGACTGATACAGGATGTCGATGCGGCGGATGATCGGGTCGGGCACCGGCAGCGGGCGGTCATCGAACATCGGCTTGTACGAGGTGCGCCGCACCAGATCGGGCCGCAGCGGCGGCCGCACGGTGGCGGGCTCCGCGATCGTCATCGGCGTCGCCGAGCCGCCGATCTCGGCCGGCCGATCGTGCGAGCTCGCCGGTGGCATCATCACGCGCGCGGGCGGAGGCTTGACGGCCGCGGCCGGCTGCGGCGCCATCGCGCGGCCGTCGGCGATCTCCAGCTCGATCACCGGCTCCATCACGATCTTGCTGATGCGCGTCGCGATGCGCTCGGTCTCGACGCCCTGATCGACGAGGTACCACTTGACGGCCTCGGCCCGGCGCTTCGCCGTGGCCTCGGTCTTCGACCGCACGTCGGCCGCGACGTGGCCGACCACGACGATGCGTACGCCTGGCCGCGAGTGCATCGCGTTGACCAACGGCCGCAGCGCGGTCTTCGCCGTGACGTCCAGGCGCGCGAGCCCGGGATCGAAGTGGAGCTTGGTCGCGACCACGCCGCTCAGCGCGGACGCGTCGTCGCCGGGCGGCGGCCGCGGCGCGCACGCGACGGTCGCGTCGGGGACGACCGCGAGCTCGATCGGTTTGCCGCGCGTCGCGTTGGCCGTGCGGGTCACGATGCGCCCGGCTTCGATCCCGCGATCGACGAGGAACCACTTCACCACCGCGACGCGCAGGCGCGCTTTCGCCAGGGCGTCGGGGCCGAGCTCCTGGGCGTAATACGCCGTGATCGCGAGCCGCAGCTTGCCGTGCGTTTGCAGGGCATCGACCAGCGGCTTCAGCGCGAGCTTGGCCTTGTCGTCGAGCCGCGTGCGCCCGGGCTGGAACGCGACGTTCGCGTCGAGGGCCGCGGTGACGTCGCGGCACGGCGGATCGGCGGCCGCCGGCGCACACAACGCCGCGACGAGCGCGATCGCGAGGGTCCTCCCGGACACCCGCTGATCCTAGCAGCTACGCTCGAGACGGCGAAGGCATGCGTTGCCGATCGCATGCTACCGTCGAGCCGATGTCAGGCCTCGACGTGTTCGATGCCGCCTTGCGCGCGCTCGACGGCGGGCGTGGGGTCGCGATCGCGGCCGTGGTCGACGCCCGTGGGTCGACGCCGCGGCACCTCGGCGCCCGCATGGCGGTCGCGGCCGACGGCGAGCAATGGGGCACGATCGGCGGCGGGCGCATCGAGGCGCTCGTGGTCGCGGCGGCCAAGGAGGTGGCGGCGGGAGCGCCGGCTCGGGTCGTGCGCCAGCATCTCGTGCGCGATCTCGCGATGTGCTGCGGCGGCGCGATGACGGTCGCGATCACACCGGCCGCGCCGTCGCGCGACGCGCTGGCGCGGCTCGCCGGCACGCGCGAGGCGCAGACGCTGGTCACGCCGCTCGACGGTGGCCCGCTCGCGGTGCGCCCGCCGCGCGACGACGATCCGCCCGCGCATCGCCCGGCGGTCGACGGCGAGGCGTTGATCGAGCGGGTCGGCGCGAGCGAGCGCGCGATCGTGTTCGGGGTCGGCCATGTCGCGCGCGAGCTCGGCCCGCTGCTCGCGCGGCTCGGCTTCGCGGTGATCGCGTGCGACGACGGCGAGACCGGCGCGATCCACCCACCGCCGCCGTGGGCGAGCGAGGCGATCGATTCGTTCGACGTGCGCGAGGTCGAGGCGCGGCTCGGCGGGTTCGGCCCGCACGACTACGTGCTCATCGTGACGCGCGATCACGCGATCGATCAGCAGCTACTCGAGGTCCTCTTGCAGCACGACCGGCTCGGATATCTCGGCATGATCGGCAGCCGCGGCAAGATCGGGAGGTTTCGCAAGCGGCTCGAGGCCAAGGGCTTGCTCGACGGCGAGGCGGGCGCGGCGCGCTGGGCACGGCTGCGCGCGCCGATCGGGCTCGATCTCGGCGCCGAGACGCCGGAGGAGATCGCGATCGCGATCGCGGCCGAGCTCGTCGCGCGCCGGCGCCGTGGCGTGCCGGCGGCGGGAGAGTGGCGGTAGTGCGCGCGGCGGTCGTGCTCGCGGCGGGGGCGGGGCGGCGGTTGGGGGGCGTGGCGAAGGCGCTGTTGCGAGGGACTTCGGACTTCGGACCTCGGACTTCGGACCAGACGTTCCTCGCGAGCATCGTCGAGCACGCGCGAGCGGTCGGGACGGAACAGGTGATCGTCGTCGTCGGGCCGCCGCACGGCGAGGCGGTGGCGGCGCATGCGACGGGCCTCGGCGCGCGCGTGGTGGTGAATCCGGCGCCCGAGCGAGGCATGGCGAGCTCGATCGCGCTCGGGTTCGCGGCGCTCGGCGCGGGTGAGGCCGCCTGGCTGTGGCCGGTCGATCATCCGGCCGTGGCGGTGGCGACGCTGCGCGCGCTCGTCGCGGCGCTGGGCGTGCACGACGCCGCGCGGCCCGTGGTGGCGGGCCGCGGCGGCCATCCGCCGCTCGTCGCACGCGCGTTGTGGCCGCGGCTCGCCGGCTGTGCAGACCTCGCGGGAGGCGCGCGCGCCGTGCTCGGCGCCGCCGACGTGATCGACGTGCCGGTCGACGATGCCGGCTGCATCCGCGACGTCGATACGCGCGCGGATCTGGAGGGCGTGTGAAGCGCGCGCACCTCGTGCTGGCGCTCGCCGCCGCGTGCTCGAGCCCGCCGAAGAAGTCGACGACGGCGCATGTCGAGTCGGGCGTCGGCTCGCCCGAGTCCGACGAGATGCGGCGCAAGCGGCTGGTCGCCGAGCTCCAGGACGAGATCCTGTCGTCGTACGATCGCGACGACCTGCCCGACATCGAGACCGAGCTGATCCCGCCGGTGGTCGGCCCGGCCCGCGTCTACGTCGGGCCCGGCGACGTGCTGTTCGGCGACGACGTTCGCCAGCGCGCGTCGAGCCGCTGGCCGCTCTACCTCGGCCCCGCGGTGGTCACCGACGTGCGCTCGAAGCACCTCGACATCCACCTGTCGGCCGACAAGCGCGTGTCGGCGGCGTGGATGAGCGACGAGATCTCGTGGCGCATCACGGTGTGCGGGCACGTCGCGGTGTTCCCGCTGCGCATCACCGCGATGTACGCGCACGACGGCGATCGCTGGGTCGAGGTGTTCGAGCACCTGTCGTGGGGCCGCGTGCCGATGCCGTACTTCACGCCCGGCCCCGACGGCAAACCGACGAACGTGCTGCGCGGCGCGCCGTTCGTGCGGCCGGGCGAGAACCCGATCGTCGATCGCAAGCTCGCCGACGCGCTGTCGGATGCGGTCGCCGCGCTGCTGTCGCGCCAGCCGCAACGCATGGAGTCGGTGCTATCGCTCGATCCGGATCGGCGCGCCGAGGACGATCCGTCGCTGCCGGCACCTTCGCTGCTGCTCGCGCCGGATCCCGACGGCGAGTGGCACGGCGATCAGGAGACCGCGCACCTGCAGCTCGTCGACGGCACGCTGCGCGCCGAAGACCGCCGCATCGGCACGGTCGGCCCGGATGTCGCCGGCTCGACGATCGCGTACTGGGTCGGCAACTTCACCGCCGATCTCGCCGAGCGCCCGGGCGTCGCGGCCGGCATGAAGGTGCAGCTGCGCGGCACGTTCGTGTTCGAGAAGCGAGCCGGCCGCTGGATCATCGTGCAAGGCCACCTGTCCGAGCCGATCGACGACTTCGATCTCGCGGCCAGCGTGTTCGGCAGCTCGCTCGCGATGTCGGAGCAAGACTTCCTGCGCAAGAAGCCGCTCGCGGTCAGCTGCGACGACGGCCGGCGCTGACGGTCACGGCGCCAGCTTCCTGGCCTCGGCCACGAGCGCGGCGTCGGCACCGAGCAGCTTCAGCGCGGCGAGGTAGGCCGGCGAGCCACTCGCGGTGCCATCGAGCACGAGCGCGAGCGCGGCGCGGCGCGCTTCGTGATCGTGGACCAGCGCGGGATCGAGCCGCACGCGGCCGGCCGGCGTCGCGTGCCAGAGCACGCCGCCGTCATCGACGATGTCGGCGCTGTGCTCGGCGGAGCCGGCTCCGTAGCTGTAAAAGCCGATCGGGCCGCGACTCTGCGCGACCACCTTGCCGCTGGACACGATCCACAAGTACGGCGTGTAGTCGCCCTGCGCGCCGGGCACGCTCGCGATCACGATCCCGACGATCGCGTCGCCGTGCGCGAAGAACGCGTCGGTGTGCCCGAAGTCGGCCTGGCCCATCGCCATGCCGACGGGCCAGGTGAAGCCGAGCAGCCGCGTCGTGCCGTCGCGCGAGAGCAGCACCTCGCGCCGCATGCCTTCGCCCTCGCGCTCCCACGCCGCCCACGCGTACGGCCCGCACGGCGCGGCTTCGATCGTGACACGCGCGGGCTTGGCGTCCTGGCGCTCGACCCACGTCGTGACCGCCGCGGTTTCGGCGGCGGTGAGCGGCGTGTTCGTGCACGTCGCATCGCCGAGTGCAGCCTCGAGCCGGTCGAGGTACACGCGCGCTTCGGGATCGACCTGCTGCATCACCTGTGCGAAGTCGTAGCGAAGCCCGGTCCGTGCGGCCCAGCGCGCGACGTGACGCGTGACCCGTACGTCCGGCGCGGTCTCGGCCGCGGCGCCGAGCAGCTTCGGCGCGACGATGCCGAGCACCGCGAGGTCGGCGGCGAGCTGGTCGCGATCGGGCAGATCGGCCGCAGTCATGGCCGCGTAGCGGTCCGCGATCGCACGGCGCTCGGCGCCGCGCCGTAGCTCGCCGATCGCGTGGCACGACGACAGCCGCAGATCGTTGCCGACACATGCGAAGTACGTGTGACCAGCCTTGTCGGCCCCGTCGATCACGAGCTGGCCCGCGACCAGCCCGACGACGCCGAGGTCGCTCGCGGTGACGACGGGCGCGGTCTTGCCGGTCGCGAACCGCACCGAGACGTCGGTGTGAGTGAGCGGGGCGCCGCCTTCGCGCTCGTAATGGCCGACGACCAAGTCGAGCGCGCCGTCGCCGTCGAGATCGAGCTGGCCGAGCAGCTCGAGCCGGCCCTCGTCGGCCCATTCCGACCACGCCTTCGACGGCGTGCTCGTGCGGTCCTCGACCGCTTCGATGCGATCCGGGAACACGCGCAGGATGTAGTTGCGGCGCGTGCCGAACGGGCCCTTCTTCGGCTTGCGGTCCTGGCTGACGTCGACGCCGACGAAGCCAGCCGGATCGTGGCAACCGGCGTGGAGCACGAGCGGGCCCGCGCCGTCGGGATCGTTGTCCTGGACCTCGTCGGGATGCTCGTGATCGATCCAGGCGACCACGCGCCTCTGGATCGCGGCGCGCTCGATCTTGTCGACCTTGCCGCAGCCCGCGCCGGCGACGAAGTCGTCGTGCGGTGGACCGACCTGCTTGACCGCGCCGCCGATCGCGCGCAGCTCCGTCACGAGATCGACGGGCTCGTCGGCGTACGCGAGCGAGCTCGCGAGCAGCGCGGCGACGACCGCCGACTTCACGGCTCGATCGTGTGCGGCGGCGCGTCGGGCGCGGGCAGTTGGTACCCGGTGACGTGCGGATCGCGCAGGTACGTGTCGGTCACGCGCTTGCGACGGAACCACGGCAACAGGCGCAGCGGCAGCGCGAGCAGCGAGCCGAGCCCGCCGAGCAGCTTGCCGCCGTACGCCTCGGCGACGAGCCGCGCGCGCGTCGCGCCCGACAGCTCGGCGAGCGGCCGATCGAGGACGCCGATGCGGCGCAGCCGGAGCTCGGCGCAGCGGTTCGCGTGCTCGAGGAACGCGGGCAGGTGGCCCAGCACGACGTGATCCGCCGGCAGCCGCTTCTTCATGTAGCCGGCGAGCCGGCGCACTCCCCACATCGACACGAGCGACAGCCCAAGCAAGCGGCGGCGCAGCCAGCCGCGGCCTTCGATCGCCTTCTTCGTCTGCTGCTCGCCGAACTCGACGTGGCGCTCCTCCTGCTTCACCGCGCGGCGCAGGATCGCGGCGCTCGGCTCGTGATCGAGCGTGTCGATCACCGCGTAGAACGCCTGCAGCACGAAGCCTTCGCCTTGCGCCATCTCGAGCGCGACGTGCTCGGCCCACGAGCTGCCCATCATGCCGGTCGCGAGGAACCGCACGGCCGGATGCGCGGGCTTGGGCTGCAGCCCGAGCATGGTCATGATGCGCAGGAAGTTGTCGACGTGCTGCATCTCCTCGAGCGACTGCCGTGCGAGAAACTTCGCGGCCTCGAGGTCGGGCGCGTCGTACAGCCAGTGGCCGCACTGGATGCCGGTGACCTCGCCGTACAGGAACTGATTGAACATCCACTCGAGCAGCTCGCGATCGCGCGTCGGATCGAGCTTGGCGCCGCCGAACTCGAACGTCATCTCCTCGCGCGTGAGCAACATCGGCTTACGTGTCGCAGGATAGCATTTCGCCCGGATGAGTCACTACGCCGTCGGCTGCGGGCGGCGCGGCGGGGGCATTTCGGGCGTGCGCGCGAGCTGACCCGGCGCTCGCCCTCGCGCGACGTCGCGATGACTCATCCGGGCTTGAACAGGCGGGCGGCGGCTTGTTTCGCCGCGTCGCGGACGCGGGCGAGCTCGAGCGTGAGCAGCGTGCGGTCGCGGACGACCACCGTCCCGTCGACGGCGACGTGGCGGACGTCGCAGGCGTTCGCCGCGTACGCGATCTGCGACCACGGGCTCGCGGCGGGGAGCACGTGCAGCGCGGTGACGTCGACGGCGATCACGTCGCCGCGCTTGCCGACCTCGAGCGAGCCGATCTGGTCGGCCAGCCCGAGCGCGGCCGCGCCGCCGGCGGTCGCGAGGCGAACCGCTTCGGGTGCGGGCAAGGTGCGCGGCCCGGAGCGCGGCTTGTGGAGCAGCGCGACGAGCCGCAGCTCGTGAAAGCCGTCGAGGTTGTTGTTGCAGGGCGCGCCGTCGGCACCGAGCGCGCACGAGACGCCGGCGGCGATCAGCTCGGGCAGCGCGCAAATGCCGGAGGCGAGCTTCAAGTTCGACGACGGACACGTGCAGACGTGCGCGCCGCGCGCCGCGAGCAGCGCGCGCTCCTCGGGCGAGAGGTGGACCGCATGCGCGATGCAGGTGTGCGGCCCGAGCAGGCCGAGCTCGTCGAGCACCTCGATGTTCGGCTTGCCGAAGCGCGCGCGCACGAGCGCGACCTCGCCCTGGTTCTCGCTCGCGTGGGTGTGGATGCCGAGGCCGCGCTGCTTGGCCTGCACGCCGACCTCGCGCAGCAGCTCGTCGGTGCACGACAGCACGAACCGTGGCGCGTACGCGTAGCGGAGCCGGCCGTTCGCCGCGCCGTGCCAGGTCTTGGCGAGGCGGGCGGAGTCGTCGAGCGAGGCCGACGTCGACTCGCGCAGACCGGGCGGGATGTGCGGATCGTCGGCGTCCATCATCGCCTTGCCGATCGTCGCGCGCAGGCCGCTGCGCTCGGCGGCGCCGAAGATCGCGTCGGTGTGATGCACGGTCGCCATGTCGAGGATCGCGGTCGTGCCGCCGAGCAGCAGCTCCGCGCACGCGAGCTCGCCGGCGGCGGACGCGGCGGCCTCGTCGAGCGCGGCCTCGTACGGCCAGATCACCTGGCGCAGCCAGTCGAGCAGCTCGAGATCGTCGGCGCGGCCGCGCGCGAGTGTCTGGCAGGTGTGGACGTGGGCCTGCACGATTCCGGGCATGACGACGCAGCCGGCGCAGTCGAGGATCGTGTAGTCGTGCGTCTGCGGCGTGTATGCGCCGCCGACGTGGACGATCGCGCCGTCGACGGTGGCGACATCGCCGGCGAGCACGCGATGCTGCGGATCGATCGTGAGGATCGTGCCGCCGCGAAAGACGCTCTCGCCGCGCGAGCTCATGGCGGCAGCTGCGTGCCGGTGAACGCGTCGGGCAGCAGCTCGGCGAGCGTCCACGTGCGGCGCTCGCCGGCCGGGTTGATCGCGATGACCGTGACCTGCCGCAGGTCCGCCGCGAATTCCGCGAGCACCTGCCGGCACGCGCCGCACGGCGACGCCGGCGGCGACACGTCGGTGCACACCGCGACCGCCTCGAGAGCGTGCGCACCGGCCGCGACCGCTGCCGCGATCGCGTTGCGTTCGGCGCACACGCTCAGCGGATACGACGCGTTCTCGACGTTGACGCCCGCGAACACCCGGCCGTCGACGCGCACCGCCGCACCGACGTGAAACTTCGAATACGGCGCATGCGCGTGCTGCCGCGCCTGGGCGGCGCGCTGCTCGAGCTCGGCGAGATCGCGGTCGGCCATGCGGGCTAGCGCTCGCGCTGCTCGAGGTTCGCGACGCGGCCGGGCAGGTCGCGGTACTTGTCGTCGAG
>DASXCY010000202.1:0-30478 GCA_036490935.1 Kofleriaceae bacterium
TCCAGCACCCCCGCGCGCTCGGCCCGATCCGACGAGCCGATCGCACCGTCGACATCACGCTCGAGCTGCGTGGTGCCGACCCGGAGCACGCGATGACCGTGCCGGTGCGCGCCGGCAGCACGCTCGTTCCGATCTCCGAGCTCGTCAAGATCGAGGAGCGCGCCGAGCCCGACGCGATCGTGCGTGACAACGGCCGCCGCATGGCGATGGCGCGCGTCGCCGACCGCGACGTCGCCGCGCTGCGCGGCAAGCTCGCGAGCATCGCGCTGCCGCCCGGCTACACGCTCGCGGTCGAGCCCGCGCCGTAGTCAGCGCGGCCGCGTCACGACGAGGTGCGCCTGCTTGTCCTTGTCGACGTAGCCGAACCGGAACGGCAGCGGACGGCGGCGCTGGCTCTTCCACAGATCGACGAACGCCTGATCGGCGCGCGATTCCTGCGCGCCCTCGAGGAACGCGCCGTCGTAGTCGCCGTACGTCTCCTGCACCATGCCGGCGGGCTTGGCGAAGAACGGCGGGATGCCGGTCGAGTCCGACAGCATCCACGCGAGGTGATCGAGCAGGTAGCCGCGGACGCGCGAGAAGTCGCCGCGCCAGAGCAGATAGCTCGCGCCCTTCACGAGCACGGTCACCTGGCCTTTCTGCTCGAGGTGCAGCTCGAGCTGCGGGTGCGTGGCCATGTACTTGTCGGCGAGGTTCCACGCGATGTGGCGGTGCACGCGGATCTGCGTCTCGCCGAGCTTGCGGTAGCGGATCTCGACGTTCGCGAACGCGGCCGAGAAGTTCGGCGACTTCCAGTCGTGCTTGAGGCTCTTGGTCTTCGGCGCGTCCTTGTCGAGCGCCTCGATCGCGGCCTCGTCGAGGTACTGGATCGCGCCGGTGTCGTCGAGCGTGAAGTAGCGCATCGACACCGGCTCGTAGCCCGCGGCCACGAGGCCGAGCAGGAACGAGCTGACCTGGCCGGGCAGATCGTTCTCCTGCTGCGCCGACAGGTTCTCGCTCGTGTTCGAGCCGACCGACAGCAAGCCGCCGATCTCGAGCCGCAGCGCGCCGAGGCTGCGCTCGACCTGCGCCGGTGTGAGGTCCTTGAGGCGCCGCGGATCGCCCGCGAGCTCGAGCGACACCGTCGTGATCTCGGTCGCGTCGGGAAATGCGACGAGCGCCGAGAGCAAGTCGCCGCCGCCGAACGGGTACACGACGGTCGCCGGCGCGTCCTTCGGCACGACCGAGTCGAACCACGCGCGGCCGCGCGTGCCGAGGTAGAGCGCGCGGAACTTGTCCATCGTCGCGCGCACGACCTTGCAGTGATGGTCGACGATCTTCTGCAGCTCCGGCTTCACCGGATCGTCGCCACCGCACGCGGCGATGCGATACAGCAGCTTCGCGTCGGCGATGAAGTCTTTCGGATCTGCGCTGGCGACGCGAGACGTACCGAGCAGCGCGGCGACGACGAGCAAGGTCTTCATGCTGGAGTGGAACGCGCGCGCCGCCACGTTCATTCATCATCCCATATCGGCGACGGCGCCTTCGTACATCTTGTCGAGCATCGCCGCGTACTTCTTCTCGACCACCTTGCGCTTGACCTTGAGGCTGGGCGTCAGCTCACCTTCATCCACCGACAGGTCCTTGGGCAGGATGGCGAACTGCTTGACCGTCTCGTACTTCGCGAGCGTCTTGTTGACCTCGTCGAAGTACGGCGCCAGCAGCTGCTTGATCTCCGGCAGCCTCACGACGTCGCCGTAGCCCTTGCCGTTGAGGCCCTTGTCCTTGGCCCACTTCATCGTCGCTTCCTCGTCGAGCGTGACGAGCGCGGTCACGAAGTTGCGCTTGTCGCCGTGCACGATCACCTGGCTGATGAACGGGCACGTCGCCTTGAGCTTGCCCTCGATCGCCTGCGGCGCGATGTACTTGCCGCCGCTGGTCTTGATCAGGTCCTTCTTGCGGTCGGTGATGCGCAGAAACCCGCGCGGATCGACCTCGCCGATGTCGCCGGTGCGCAGCCAGCCGTCGGCGGTGAGCGCCTCGGCGGTCGCGTCGGCCAGGTTGTGATAGCCCTGCATCACGCCCGGGCTCTTGATGAGGATCTCGCTGTCTGCGGGCGCGAGCTTGACCTCGGTGCCGGGCATCGGCATGCCGACCGTACCGAACGCGAACTTGCTGGGGCGGTTGACGAAGCTCGCGGCGCTGGTCTCGGTCAGGCCGTAGCCCTCGAGGATGAGGATGCCGCACGCGTGGAAGAACTCGGCGATCTCGCGCGACAGCGGCGCCGAGCCCGAGATGAAGTAGCGCACGCGACCGCCGAACGTCTTCTTGATGCGATCGAACACGAGCCGGTTCGCGAGCTCGAGCTTCCACTTGAGTAGGCCCGTCGGCTCGCCGCCCTGCTGGCGCACGCGCGAGCCCTCGCGGCCCGCCTCGATCGCGAGCTCGAAGATCTTCTGCTTGATCGGGTGGCCCTGCTTCGAGCTCTCGACGATCTTGTTGTAGACCTTCTCGAAGATGCGCGGCACCGCGGCCATGATCGTGGGCCGCACGACCGCGAGGTTCTCCACGAGCTTCGGGATGCGGCCGTCGACCGCGGTCACCGAGCCCGACGCGATGTGGCCGCACATCAGCACCTTGCCGAACGAGTGCGACATCGGCAGCCACAGGTACTGCACGTCGTCGCGGCCCCACAGCCGGCACGCGTCGATCGCGTCGCTGCAGTACGCCCAGCACTCGTGGAGCAAGCGCACGCCCTTGGGCTTGCCGGTCGTGCCCGACGTGTAGATGAGCGTCGCGAGGTGGCCGCCTTCGATCCCCGCGACCGCGTCTTCGACCGCGCGCGGATCCTTCGCGAGCTGTTCGGCGCCTTTCTGCTCGAGCTCGGCGAGCGTCATCACCCAGTCGCCGTCACCGCCGCCCGAGGCGCCGTCGAGCAAGATGATCTTCTCGAGCGCCGGCATCTCCTTGCGATGCGCGCGCAGCTTGCCGACCTGCTTGTCATCCTCGGCGAACACGTAGCGGGTCTCGGAGTCGGCGAGGATGAACGCGCACTCTTCGGCGGTCGACGACGGATACACGGTGGTGGTCGCGCCGCCCGCCGACAGCACGCCCAGATCGCACAGCAGCCACTCGACGCGCGTGTTCGCGAGGATGCCGACGCGCTGCTCGCGCGACAGGCCGAGCGAGAGCAGGCCCGCCGCGATCGCCTTGACGCGCTCGCCCGCCTGGCGCCACGTCATCGATCGCCACGCGCTGCCGACCGGGTAGCGATAGGCCTCGCGCTCGGGCGTATCGTGCACGCGCTTCGCGAACAGCTGGGCGATCGACGTCGTCTTGCGGACCAGGCGCTCGGGTGCAGTCGATTCGGGCATGGCGACTGCCTATATACATCACCGAGCGTTCAGAAACGCCGCGATGTCCGAGATGACCTGCGCGTCGACATGAGCCGGCTTGTCGTAGTCGGCGGGCGACGGAGGATCGCCGGCCGGCGCGAACGCATGGCTGAGCAGCGGGTAGGTGTGGAACGTGACGGTCCTGCGCTTGCCGAGCGCTGTCTTCCACGCCGGAAAATCGTCGGCGATCGTGACCTGGTAGTCGCGCTCGCCCTGCAGGACGAGGATCGGAATCGCGAGCTTCGCCGCGACCGCGGCCGGGTGATAGCCGCGCACGTCGAGAAAGTACGCGCCCGTCAGCTTCGCGCCGAGCACGTCGACCGGCGTGTCGGCCGCGAGCGCGGGGTCCTCGACCTGCGCCTTCATCTGCTCGGCCCTATGGATCTGGTCGGCGAGCTCGTGCACCTCGGGGTGCAGCTTCGCGAAGTAATTGAGCTGCGAGACGACCGAGTCCTCGAGCGGTCGCGTCGAGCCGGCGAGAATCACGAGCCGCTTGATCGCGTGATCGTCGGCGGCGATGCGCGGCGCGAGATAGCCGCCCTGGCTATGGCCGAGCAGCGCGAGGCGCTTGGGATCGACCTCCGGCCGCGCGGCGAGCAGCGCGACCGCGGCGTGCGCTGCCTCGTCGACCTCGTCGTGCTGCGTGCGCACGCCGGTCGGATCGACCTTCGTCCGCTTGTCGTAGCGCAGCACCGCGATGCCCTGGCTCGCGAGACCCCACGCGAGGTCCTTGAACGGCACGAGCGCGCCGATGTGCTCGTCGCGATCGTTCGGGCCCGAGCCGTGCACGAGCACGACCGCAGGCAGGTGCGAGCCGCCCTTCGGCAGCGACAGCGTGCCCGGCAGCTTGCCGACCATCACGTCGACCTCGTCGAACGCGTCGCGCTTCACGTAGGCCGGCGGTTCGTACGGCGGAGGTGGCGCTTGCTTCGGCGCGAAGTGCAGGCCGCCGACCTTGCCGTGCGTGTCGATTCCGATGTCGACGAGGAGCGTCGCGCGCTCGAACGTCACGACGGCGATCGCGGCGTCGCCGCCTTCCAGCGGGTGGAGCTCCACCGAATCGATGCGCTGGAGCTTTCCGACTTGCTCCTCGAGCTTGGCCCACAGCGCGCCGAGCTGGTCGGTCGGAATGGCCTTGCGCATGCCCTCGTCGAACGCGGCCGACGCGCCCACGAAGTCGTGCTTCGCCAGCAGCGCGATGAAGTCACGCGCGCGAGTCTCGTCGGTCACGACGGGTGTCGCCTGGGGCAAAACGGTTGCGCGCGGCGGTGGCGGTGGCGCCGCCGGTCGGGATGCTTGGGGTGCCGAAGATCCGCAAGCCGCTGCGAGCACGAGCCAGAGCCGCTTCATGGGCGAGTAGGCTACGCTACGCGCGTGAATTCGGCGACCGAGTGGCTCGATTCGCTGGCCGGTGCGTGGCGCGCCGAGCGGATGGCCGCGCGCGGGCGGATCGCGCTCGAGCGCAGCGGGCGATCGCTCGCGGAGCGCGTCGCGCTCGGGATCGCGCTCGCACACCTCCGGATCGTCGACGAGATGTCCGCGCACGGCGATCGCGTGCGCGTGCGCGTCGCGGTGCCCGAGTCGATCGATCTCGACAACATGCGCCTCGCGCCGGGCGATCCGGTGCGGCTGTGGGCCGAGCGGCCCGACGAGCCCGGCGCGGTGCGCGGCGTGTTCGAGCGGCGCGAGGAGCAGAGCGTGTGGCTCATGCTCGATCGCGCGGTCGACGAGGTCGATCGCGAGTACGCGCTCGATCCCGAGGCGCCCGAGCTGACGTTCGATCGCGGCGACGCGGCGATCGAGCGCGCGCAGGCCGCGCTCGCGAACTCGGATCTGGCGCGCATGCGCGAGGTCGCGGCGCTCGCGAAGCCTCCCCGCCCGCTCGCCGCGATCAGCTGGGAGCCGCTCGACCGCGAGCTCGACGAGCGCCAGCGCACCGCCGTCGATGCCGCGTTGCGCTCGGGCGACCTCGCGCTCGTGTGGGGCCCACCGGGCACGGGCAAGACGCGCACGCTCGTCGAAGTCGTGCGCCAGCGCGTCGCGCGCGGCGAGCGCGTGTTGTGCGCCGCACCGTCGAACACCGCGGTCGACAACCTCGGCATGCGGCTCGCCGACCTCGGCGTGCGTGCCGTGCGCATCGGTCATCCGGCACGCGTGTCGCCCGCGCTCGCGTCGCTGACGATCGACGCGCAGGTCGATCACGATGGCGCGTCGGATCTCGCGCGCGAATGGCGCGACCGGGCGCGTGCGCTGCGCAAGAGCGCGCTCGCGAAGTACGGCGCCGAGGCCAAGGCGATGTGGCACGAGGCTCGCCAGCTCGACCGCGACGCCGCGCGCGAGCTCGCGAACGCCGAGCGCGCGATCGTCGACCGCGCCGATGTCGTGCTCGCGACGTGCGTCGGCTGCGCCCATCCGATGCTCGGCGAGGCGCTGTTCGACTGCGCGATCGTCGACGAGGCGACGCAGGCCCCCGATCCGCTGCTGCTCGTGCCGCTCGGGCGCGCGAGGGTGGCGGTGCTCGCCGGCGATCCGCACCAGCTCGGCCCGGTGGTCGTCGGTGGCGCGCGCGCCGAGGCCGTGCTCGGCACGACGATGTTCGAGCGGCTCGTCGACACGTTCGCCGATGCCGCCGTCATGCTCGAGCAGCAGCACCGCATGCACGAGCAGATCATGGAGTTCCCGTCGCGCTCGATGTACGGCGGCCTGCTGCGCGCCGCGCCCGAGGTCGCGCATCACGTGCTCGAAGATCTGGGCGTGCTCCCCGATCCGGCGCGCCCGCGGCCGATGTGGTTTCTCGACACCGCCGGCAAGGACTGGATCGAGGAGCGCACCGACTTCGATCCCGGCGGCTCGCTCAACAACCTGCCCGCCTACAGCATCGATCCGAGCACGTTCAACACCGGCAACGCGCGACGGGTCGCGGCCGAGGCGCGCCGCCTGCTGTCACGCGGCGTGCCGGCGAGCGACGTCGCGGTGATCGCCGCGTACTCGGCGCAGGCGCGCCGGCTGCGCGACCTCCTGCGCGAGGAGCGCGCCGCCGGCCTCGAGGTCGGCACGGTCGACGGCTTCCAGGGCCGCGAGAAGGAGGCCGTGATCGTCGACCTCGTGCGCAGCAACGACTCGGGCGAGCTGGGCTTTCTGGTCAACACGCGGCGCATGAACGTCGCGCTGACCCGCGCGCGCCGGTTCCTGCTCGTCGTCGCGGACTCGGCGACGCTCGGCGACCATCCCTATTACGCCGAGCTCGTGCGCTACGTCGATCAGCTCGATGCGCACGGCAGCGCGTGGAGCGACGAGGCCGAGCCCTTGCGATGAGGCCGCGCAAGTGAGATGACTGCGCAGACGTGATGAAGCTTTGCATCTTGCTGCTCGCAGTGGCCGCCGCCGTGCCGGCGTGCTCGAAGCCGAACGATCGGGCCCCGCTCGACGACGAAGCGCACGGCCTGGTGAAGTGCCAGGAGGCCAAGGTCGCCGCGTTCCAGAAGCGCGTCACCGCGTTCCACCGCGCGACCACCGGCCGCACGCTGCCCGCCGACGTGGACGCCACGCTTGGCGAGGTCGGCGGTCAGATCGAGACGCTCCAGCAGATCGATCGCCAGCTGCCGATCACCGGCGCGAACCTGGTCAAGGACGATCGGCTCCGCGACTACGAGAAGATGATCGCCGAAGATCGCGAGCAGGCCGAGAAGGCCGACAAGGTCGCCGAAGACGATCTCACCGACGTCGAGAGCTGGGCCGACCGCAGCCGCACGGCGCAGGCGGCGGCAGCCACGCCGCCCGCCACGCCGCCGCCGCCCGTCGAGGAAGAGCCGGTCGCACCCGCGCCGGCGCCCGCTCCTCCGCCGGCGCACACGCGCTAGCGTGCGAATGCTACGCTCGGATCCATGAGGATCCCGGCGCAGCCCAAGGTGATCATCCGGTCGTGCCGCGAGTACGACGCCGAGGCGATCCGCAAGATCATCCGCGAAGGGATCGAGGAGCTCGGCCTGCAGCCGTTCGGCCGCACCCTCGTCAAGCCGAACCTCGTGGCCGCCGGGCCGATGTTTCCGTACGCGTTCACGCGCCCGGAGTTCGGCGAAGGCGTGCTGCGCGCGCTGCGCGATGTCGGCGGGTCACGCATGCAAGAGCTCGCCGCCGGCGAGCGCTGCGGGATCACGGTGCCGAGCCGGGTCGCGTTTCGCGAGAGCGGCTGGGACGCGATGCTGAAGCAGGTCGGCATCAAGAAGTATCACTTCGAGGAAGAGCAGCAGGTCGAGATCCCGCTGTCGCACGAGGGCCGGCTGCGCGACTACCTGTTCACGCCCGAGCCGATCGCGCGCGCCGACTTCTTCGTCAACTGCCCCAAGTTCAAGGCGCACCCGTGGACGACGGTGACGTTCTCGCTCAAGAACTACATCGGCATCCAGGACGATCGGCATCGGTTGATCGATCACGATCACAAGCTCAACGAGAAGATCGCGGACCTCCAGCACATCATCCAGCCCCAGTTCATCGCGATCGACGCGATCACCGCCGGCGAGGGGCGCATGCTCACGCCGACTCCGTTCGATCTCGGCCTCATCATCATGGGCAACAGCCAGGTCGCGTTCGACACCGTGTGCTGCGCGATCATCGGCATGGCCGCGCGCGACGTCGACCACATCCGGCTCGCGAGCGAGTACGGCTTCGGCACGACGGACCTCGCCAAGATCCAGATCACCGGCGACGTTTCGCTCGAAGAGGCCAAGCGGCGCGGCAAGGGCTTCAAGGTCGGCTTGATCCGGGTCGAGAAATACTTCGAGGGCACGCACATCTCGGCCTACGCGGGGCCGCCACCCGAGCCCGAGCACGGCGATTACTGCTGGGGCGGCTGCCCGGGCGCGATCGAAGAAGCGATCGAGATCCTGCGCGTGTTCGATCGCGAGACCGACGCCAAGCTGCCGCGCCTGCACGTCGTGTTCGGCAGCTACGACGGACAGATTCCCGCCAAGCCGGGCGAGAAGGTCGTGTTCATCGGCGACTGCGCGCACTGGGAGGGCGAGCTGCACGGCAAGCCGGTGTCGATCCCGAACGTCTACAAGGAGCGCGATACCAAGGATCCGCACGCCGCGCGCGGCGACGACATCTTCAAGAAGCTCGCGCAGGCGCGCGCGAAGCTCGGCGGCGACGTGATCCGCCTCGAAGGCTGCCCGGTCTCCGTCTCCGAGCAGGTGCTCGCGCTCGTCACGATCGGCGGCCTCAAGAATCCGTTCTTCGATCGGCGCAACGCGCTGCCGTTCGCGCGCGCGTACGTCGGCTGGCGCGCGCGCGTCGCGCTCAACAAGCTGCAGCGCAAGCGCTACCAGCAGAACGGCACGTTCGGCGAGCGCGGCGAAGCGGCGCCCGATCTGGGAGGCGTACCGTGATCGGACCGGGCAGCCTGCCGCGCGGATTGTGGCGCCCCGGACGCAAGCGCACTCTGTCCTACACGCGCGTGCGCCGGCGATCGCACGCGCGCGTGCCGAAACTTCCTGCCGGAGCGGCGGCGACGCCTGATAATGAGATCGTGTTCGATCGCGGCCCGCACGAGTTCCCGAGCGCGCGCCTGGTGCCACGCGACTCGCGCGGCCGTGCCGTGGCCGTGGTCGGCGGCCTGGTCGGCTGGCTGTCCGCGCGGTGGTCGTGGCTGCGCCCGCGCTCGCTGCCCGCGATCGCCGCGATCGTCGCCACCGTCGGCGCTTCGGTGTTCGCCGACTTCCTCTCGCGCCACCGCCAGCCGCCGCCGCATTCCCGCGCCGAGCTCGTCAGCGTTCACGTCATCCGGTAGCGCGCCGGAATAGCTCGCAGGCGGCTCCGGTTGCTAGCGACATGCGGCTGATCGGCGTGGTCGTGGTCGTCGGCTGTGCGCACGCGCCGCCCGCGAGCGAGACGTTGATTCGGGATCGCAGTCACGGCGTGATCGAGGCGTTCGATCGGGGCGATGCCGCGACCCTGCGCGCCGCGCTCGCACCGGGGTTCGTGCACTTCGAGGGCGAAACGCCGCTGACGCGCGACGACGAGCTCGCGAAGCTCGCGAAGCGCAAGCCCGACGCGTTTCACATCGCGACGCGCACGTGGCGCGACGAGCACGTGTTCGTCCACGGCGACAGCGCGGTGTTCGTCGGCGGCGCGCACGAGCACGCCGACGGCAACTACGGCGGCTTCGACTACGACGGCTGGTACACGCTCGCGTGGCGGCGCGAAGGCGCGGCGTGGCGGCTCGGGGTGTGGACGTGGCAGCGCGACGGCGCCGAGCGCGACGCCTGGAACGACACGTTTCGCAACGGCACCGGGTTCAACAAGGAGCCCAATCAGCTGCTCGCGCAGACCATCGCGGGCGTGACGCCCGGCCGCGCGCTCGACGTCATGATGGGTCAGGGCCGCAACGCGCTCCTGCTCGCGGCGCACGGCTGGCAGGTCACCGGCGTCGACTGGTCGGCCGAGGGCATCCGCGTCGCGCGCGACACCGCGGCGCAGCGCCACCTCGCGCTCGACGCCGTGTACGCCGACGTCGACAAGTTCGACTTCGGCGTCGAGCGCTGGGATCTGGTCACGATGATCTACGCCGGCGACGATCCGGCGCGCGTCGCGAAGCTCGCGAAGAGCCTCGTGCACGGCGGGCTGTTCGTCGTCGAGTTCTTCCACGACAACGACACGCCCGGCGTGCTCGACGGCTCGTTCGCGCGCGGCGAGCTCGCGAAGCTCGTCGGCGACGGCTTCGAGATCGTGCGCGACGAGGTGGTCGACGGCGTGCCCGACTGGGGCAAGCCGCACGGCTCGCTCGTGCGGTTCGTCGCGCGCAAGAAGTAGGTCACGCCCCGAGCGGCAGCAGCGCGCGCAGGCGGGCGTCGCGCACGTAGAGGCAGCCCCACACGATGACGCCGACCACGATCGGCATCACGAACGGCTCGCCGATGCGCACGTGGGTCGCGGTCGCACCGCCGAGGTATCCGGTGAGCAGCACCGCGCCGAGCACGGCCGTGCGCGGCACGGCGTACAGGATCGTGCACGCGGCCAGCACGATCCCGAGCGGCACGAGCACGCTCGGCGAGTAGCCGACGCGCACCGTGCCTTCCACGTACGGCGCGAGCTGCAGGATCTTGCCGAGCGCGTCGACGAGCAGGAACAGCACGGCGAGCGTTTGCAGCACGCGCGCGATCCAGAGCGAAACGGAGGAGGTGCGAGGGGTGGCGATCGTGGCTTCCATACCCGAACGACGAACGACCACCCGCCGGACCGACAACGGCTCGGCGATCTCTTACAAGTACGCGGCGAGGCGCTCGAATTGCTGCGTCCAGCCCATGCGCGAGCCCTGGGTCGCGGACGTCTCCTTCGAGAACGTCTGACGCACGCTGACCCGCGTCGTGTCGCCGCGCACCGCGAACGCGATCGTGGTCGTGACCTCGACGCCGCCGTGGATCACGCCGCGCGAGACCAGCCGCTCGCGCGGCACGACCTCGACGTGCGTGCCGTCGAACGGATACTCGGTGCCGTCGGGCGCCACCATCACGTAGCTGAAGCGGCCGCCGGCGCGCAGCTCGACCTGCCAGTTCTTCGTCGAGAACCCGCGCGGGCCCCACCAGCGAGCGAGGTGCTCGGGCTGCGTCCACACCTCCCACACGCGCGCGAGCGGAGCCGTGAATTCGCGCTCGAGGACGAGCTCGCGGCCGTGCACGACGACCGCGCCGAGCAGGTCGACGAGCCGGTCGTGGCTCTCGACCGCGCCGCTCTTCATGCCGGTCGCGAGGATCGCGTCGCGCTGCGCGATCGAGCGCGCGTCTTGCACGACCTCGAGCAGCGTCTTGTCGCCGAGCTCGGTCAGCGTGCACGTGACGATGCTCTCGTCGCCGGGCGCCGGCTCGAGCTTCTGCGTGAACACGAGCCGGCCGAGCGAGACCTCGCGATATTCGCCGGAGAACGGCGCGTCGCCGCCGTCGGGGCCGCGCAGCACGTAGCGATAACGGCCGCCCGGGCGCAGATCGATCTCGCAGGTCACGAGCTTCGTGCGGCGCGGGCCCCACCAGTTGACGACGTGCTCGGGCTGCGTGATCGCCGCGAACACCAGGCCGCGCGGCGCATCGAGCAAGCGCGTCATGACGATCGTCGGGCGCTCGGCCTCGGCGAAGCACGTCATCTCGGCGACGTGGGCGCCGAGCCGCTCGAGGGTCTGCACGCCGCCGACATCGGCGTGATACACGCGGACGAGCTCGTCGCGCGCCTCGGCCGACGCGAACACGAGCCGCATCGTCACCTTCGTGCGCGCGCCCAGATCCTCGAACGACACCACGTGGCGGTGCTGGGACGGCTCCCCGCCCTCGCGGCCGCCGCGGTTGACGTAGACGATCCGCTCGGGCACGACGACCTCTTCGTAGCTGTGCTCGTTCGGATAGCGCGTGCCGTCGGGCCCGTGCATCACGAGCCGGGTCGTGCCGCCGGGCCGCACGTCCATGTGCTCGATCGTCGTCGTGAAGCCGCGCGGGCCGTACCAGCGCGGCAGATGCCGCGGCGAGGTCCACGCCGCGAACACGAGCTCGCGCGAGGCATCGAGCACGCGCTCGAAACGCAGCTCGTTATCTGGATTTGGGTTTGCCATGTTTCTTGTCCTTGTCCTTGTCCTGCAGCTCGCGCAGGTAGTCGTCGAGACGGTCGAAGCTGTCTTCCCAGAACCGGCGGTAGCGCTCGAGGAACTGCGCGGCCTGCTCGAGCGGCTTCGCGACCAGCTTGCACGGACGCGCTTGCGCGTCGCGGCTGCGCGCGATGAGGCCGGCGCGCTCGAGCACCTTCAGGTGCTTGGAGATCGCCGGCAGGCTCATGTCGAACGGCGCGGCGAGCTCGGTCACCGAGGCTTCGCCGCGAGCGAGCCGCGCGAGGATCGCGCGCCGCGTCGGATCGGCGAGCGCGGCGAACGTGGTGTCGAGGCGGGCTGGCTGCATCGTTGTTAACCGTTCGGTTTCGTAACCTGATGGTTAAGTAGCGCGCAGGCGTGCACCTGTCAAGAGGGGTACGATGCCGCCGTCATGACGATCCGAGCCGTCCACCACCTCAACTGCGCCACGATGTGCCCGGTCGCCGGCTTCTTCCTCGGCGGCCCGGCGTTCGGCCGCGGCCACATGATCGCGCACTGCCTGCTCGTCGAGACCGAGCGCGACGGCCTCGTGCTCGTCGACACCGGCTTCGGCACGCGCGACGTCGACGGCGCGACGCCGCTGTCGACCGCGTTCCGCACGCTCGTCGGGCCCACGCTGGATCGGACCGAGACCGCGGTCGCGCAGGTCGCCGCGCTCGGGTTCTCGCCGGCCGACGTGCGCCACGTCGTCGTCACTCACCTCGATCTCGACCACGCGGGCGGGCTCTGCGACTTTCCCGACGCGCAGGTCCACCTGCACGCGCGCGAGCACGCCGCCGCGATGGCGCGCGGCTCGTTCAAGGAGCGCGAGCGCTACATCCGCGCGCACTGGGCGCACGGCCCGCGCTGGGAGCTGTACCAGGAGGACGGCGACACGTGGCGCGGTCTGCCCGCGGTGACGCGGCTCCGCGGCCTCGATGCGGACTTCGCGCTCGTGCCGATGCACGGCCACACCCGCGGCCACTCGGCGATCGTCGTGCGCGATCGCGACAGGTGGCTCGTCCACGCCGGCGACGCGTACTTCCACCGCCACTCGATCGACGGCGCCGGCCGAGTGCCCACCGGATTCTCGGCGTTCGAGCGCGCGATGCAGACCGACGGCCCCGCGCGGCGCGCGTCGCTCGCGGCGCTGCGCCAGCTGCATGCGAGCCACACCGACGTCGCCGTGTTCTGCGCGCACGATGTCGGCGAGCTCGCCGCGTTCAGTTCGCCACGAGCGTGACGTACGTGATGGTGCCGGCGACGAGCGGCACCGAGCCGGCGCCGGCGATCGCGCCGGTCATCGCGACGGTCGTCGAGCCCGCCGACGGATCGACGTTGGGAAAGAACACGTCGGAGCCGGTCGTGCCGGTCCCCCACGTCGTGCCGTTGTGGGCCTGCGCGGCGGCGGAGCTCGCGGTGATCGACACCGGCGCCTGCGTGCCGTCGACGTGGACGAACACGAACGCGTTGGCCGTCTCGAGCATGACCCCGAGCGACTCCTCGCGTGACGCCGTGAAGTTCGCCATGCTGACGAGCTGGCCGCTCGCGATCACCGCGGGATCCGCGATGGTCGTTCCCGGCAACGTGTACGTGCTCGATGGCATCGTGCATGGCGACGCCGCGGCCGGCACCGCGATGTCGACCTGCGTCGCGGTCGCGCTCGCGAGACAGAGCTGGAACCGGCCGTTCGGCGGCGTGACGTGCGAGATCGCCGGATCGCCGTGGACCTCGAACGTCGCGCCCATGATCCCGCAGAAGCTGCCGGTGTCGCTCGAGTCCCAGTCGACGTACTGCCCGGTGAAGAACCGATCGGCCGGGCACGCGGCGGCGTCGACCGCCGCATCCGGCGTCTTCTTCGCGTCGGGGACGGTGTTCGACGGCGAGCTACACGCGCCGCACGCGGCGGCAAACACGGGCGCGAATCCGAGAAGCTTCACGTCGCAACGCTAGCACCTCGCGGCTGCCACCGTGCGTGGCAACGCTCACTTCGCGGCCGCGGCGAGCGGCGCGCCCGCGCCGGCATCGGGGAGTGTCAGCTCGGCGAGCGAGTCCTGGAACTTCACGCGCTCGAGCATGATCTTCTCTTCATTGTCGACGACCTCGATCGTGGCTTTCTGCACGCGCTCCGAGATGTCCTTCATCTTGTCCTTGAGGTGCGTCATCAGGTCGCCGCCGGTCTTGACCGCGGTGAGCGTGAGGATCTGGCCGTGCAGCTCGTCCATGCGCTCGCGATATTCCTCGAGCCGGCGGTGCAGGCTGTCCTGAGCCTGCGCGAGATCGATCAGCTGCTTGTGGATGCCGAGCAGCTTCTCGAGCGACGCCTTGAGCTCCGGCGTGCCGGCCTGCGCCTCGACCCACACCTTCATCATGTCGAGCGTGACGTCGGCGTTGAGATCGAGCGTGCGCTGGATCGGCGTGGTCTCGGCGATATCGACTTTTTGCGTCGCGTTCGGCGCGAGATCGACCTCGAACAGGTGCGAATCACCGACGCGCTCGTCGCGCGGCGGCGACGCGATCAGGTTCCAGCCCTTGCCGACCGTGTGGCGGATGTAGACCTTGGCCGCCACCGACAGTCGGTTCGTGATCGTGAGCCGGCGGTGCTTCACGTGCTGGACCTCGGCGGTCAGGATGCCGCGCTCGAGCGTGACCAGCTTCGACAGCTTGTCCTGCTCGTCGTCGTCGTGATCGATCACGATCTGGCGATCGAGCGCGTACGGCACGACCGCGAGCGACCTCGGCGCGATCGGCTCGGTCAGGCCCTCGCCGATGAACCGCTCGTCGCCGTACACGGTGACAGGGCCGGTCTCGAGCGTCGAATCGGTCGGGTTGCGGAAGCGCACGGCGCGGAACGCGAAGCGATCGTTGCCGCGCTCGGTCTCGGAGTCGTAGAGATAGACGACCTCGCCTTCGGTCTCGGAGCGCATCATCGACACCATCGCGCTCGAGCCCTTCTCGACGGTCATCGGGCTGCCGCTCGCGAAGTTGCTCTCGCCCACCGGCTGGTCGTCGGCCGCGCCCGGCGCCCCGTCCTTGCCCTGCGCGGGCTCCGCTTGCGGCCCGGCCTCGGCGACCAGCCGCACGGTCTCGCGATTTCCGGCCTCGAGGTGCGTCGAGATCTTGATGCGCGCGGGCGCCACGCCGTGATCGATGAGCTGGTTCCTGACGATGTTCGCGCGGTCGGCCGCGCGGTCGGCCGCGCCGCCGTGACTGCCGTCGGCGTACGCCTCGATCACGATCGTCTTGTCGTCGTGGGCGAGCTGCGCGGACAGCGCCTGCATCTTCGCGTCGCCGCCCGCGACCTTGCGAGCATCGACGAGCTCCTTCGTGCGGTCCGGAGTCGGCGTCGTCACGGGCGCTCTCTTGTACATGTGGCGAGGCGGAGCCGCCATGGGCGCGGCCGATCCGCGGCCGTGGCCGCCGGCCGATGCGCTCGTGGCGGTCGTGACCGACTCGCCCTGCGCTTCGTCGTCATCCTTCATCGCGGTGCGCTTGGTCGCCGCGTCGCCGGGGTGACCGTCGGGCCGCCGGATCTCGTCGTCGCCGAGCTCGGCGAGCGTGGCCGCACCGCTCTGGTCGACCTGGCCGCCGCCGTATGGCGTCACGCCGGTGGGCGGAGCGACCGCGAATTGCTCCTCGCCGCGCAGCGTCGCGCGCTGCACGTTGCGCACGCTCCACAGGTCGTACTTGAACGACAGCGCCGACGAGGACCCGACGCCGACCGTCACGCCCTTCCAGTCCTCGCCCGACGTGTTGTCGACGATCGCCCAGCCTTCGAGCATCACCTTGCCGCCGTTCTTGACCGCGACCCGATAGCTCGGCTTCCACGCCGGCGACTCGGTGACGTACGTGAGCTGGACATCGGCCTTGTCGGTGTTCGGCAGCTGCAGCTTCATCAGCAGGTACGGCCCGTCGTCCGCCTGCTGGCGCGGGATCGAGACGGGCAGCGGTTTGCCGGTGAACGCGTCGACGACGGTCAGCGACTTCAGGAAGTCGTCGACCCGGTCGCGCGGCACGCTCACGGTGAGCACGCCGCCCGACACGGTCGCGCGCCGCTCGTAGAACGCGACGCCATTGCGGTAGATCACGACGCGCCCGAGCGCGACGTTGGTGTGAACATAGGACGCGTGCTTGGGGCCGCACGCGGCGAGCGCGGCGGCGAGCAAGATCCCGGCGAGTCTTTTCTTCATGCCTCGTACCCAACGCACGAGGCGACGCAAGGGTCTGATCTAGTTCACAGGTGGGTACTTGACGGTTGTCCCGTTCTCCTGCTCCGGGAACCGGGAAGTGGAATTCCAGCATCGTTCACGTGCCGGCGAGGTCCGGCCCGAGTACTCACGCACGAATGCGGGCCAGCTAGACCACGTCTCGCAGGTCGATCGTGTAGATGTCGGCACCGTCACGGATCACGAGGTCAGCCCCGGCGATCCGGACCTCGATCCCGAGCGAAGGCGGGGCGAGCGCGAAGACCTCGATGGTCCGGCGCTCGCGATCGAGTAGCCACACCTCGCGAACGCCCATTCGCTCGTAGAACGGCACCTTCTCGCGGCTCTCGTCGTTTGGCGAGAGCACTTCGATCACGAGCTCGGCACGACCCTCGATGCCGCGCTTCGACACGTGCTTCGGTGCCACGACGCTAAGGTCCGGCACTCGATAGTTCTCGTACTCGGGGACGGCAGGATCAAACAGTCCCATCTCGAAGTACGCGCGCAGGCCGCGTCGTTCCGCGATGGCCTTCAAGACGAACGACAATCGTTGCTGAATATCGACGTGATTTGTGCGGGCCGGCGGGACCATGTGCAGCACTCCGTCCCAGACTTCGTCGCGCTTGTCTCGCCCGTAGCTTCGCCGCTGGTCGAGAAACTCGCTCGGGACCTCGAGCCAGACGGCCTTCATGTCGCGACTATAGCCCAGGGGCATGCGCGCACTCCGAGCAACGCGCGTGCCGCGCCAAGCGAGTGATCAACCGGGCGAGCGCGTCCGCTTCGTCCGCGGCGCGGACGGTTCGGTCCGGGCGGTGGACGCAGCGACGGACGCGCGCTTCTTGTCCTCGAGCTCTTCGAGCGTCTTCGGCCAGTCGTCCTTGAGCAGGCGCGACAGCGAGCGGTCGGCGAGCAGGCGGCCTTCGGTCTGGCACGTCGGGCAGTAGTTCGACTCGTTGTCGGCGTACACGATGCGCTGCACCTTCGTGCCGCACACCGGGCACGGCTTGCCGTACTTGCCGTGAACTGCCATCTCGGGGCGAAACGCGGTGACCTTGTCGGGAAAGCCGTCGCCGACCTCGATGCGCAGCCGATCGACCCATAGCAGGAGCTGGTCGCGACACACGCGATGCAGGCGCGCGATCTCGTCGTCGGTCATCGCGGTCGTCACGCGAAACGGCGACAGCTTCGCGGCGTGCAGGATCTCGTCGGAGTAGGCGTTGCCGATGCCGTCGAACAGCGTCGGATCGGTCAGCGCGCGCTTGATCGTGTGGCGCTCGCTGCGCAGCCGGTCGGCGAACTGCGGCGTCGTCGCGGCAAGCACGTCGAGCCCGCCGCGATCGAACTCGGCGAGGGCGTCGCGCCCGGCCACGACGTGCAGCGACGCGCGCTTCTTGCCGCTCGCCTCGGTGAACACGAGCGTACCGTGCGCGAAGTCGAAGCCCGCGAGCGCGAGCTTCCCGGGCAGCTTGGCGCGCGGCTCCTTCCAGCGCAGCCGGCCCGCGATCATCAGGTGGATCACGACGAAGCGAGCGCCTTCGACGCCGATCACGATCCGCTTGCCGAGGCGCGCGACGGTCTCGACCTTCGCACCGATCAGCTCCTGCGGCGACGGCGTCACCGTGCGCAGCACGAACGGGCTCGCGATGCGAATCCCCTCGAGCACGCGGCCGACCGCCAGCGCGCGCAGCCGCTCGACGTAGACCGTGACGTCCGGCAGCTCGGGCACTATTTCTTCTTGCCGGCGGCCTTCTTCTTCGCAGCCTCTTCGATCGGCTTGGGCTCCGCCGCGATCGCCGGCTTGCGCTCCGCCGCGCCGCCCTTCGCCATCCCGAGGCTCTGCTTCAAGGCCTCCATCAGATCGATGACCTGACCGACCGGCGCCTCGGGCGCGACCGTGATCTCCTGGCCTTCGACTTTCTTCTGGATGAGCTCCATCATCCGCGCCTGCACCTCGTCCTTGTAGTTCTCGGGCGCGAACGTCTCGCCGGCGATCTGCTGGATGATCTGCTTCGCGAGCGCGAGCTCGGCGGGCTTGAGCTCGGGCAGGTCCGGAATCGGCACCTCGGCCCACGGCTTCACTTCCTGCGCGTAGCGCAGCTGGTGCACGATCAAGCCGCTCTGGAACGGCCGCAGGCACACGATGTATTGCTTGCCGCGCGCCGAGTAGCTCGCGATGCCGACGAGGCCGGTCTCGATCATCGCGTCGTGCAGCAGCTTGTACGCGCGCTCGCCGCCCTTGTCGGGTCCGAGGTAGTAGCTCTTGTCGAGGTACAGCGGATCGACCGCGCTCGCCGGCACGAATTCGTCGAGCGCGATGGTCTGGCTCGCGACCGCGTCGAGCGCCTTCAGCTCGTCGCCCGACAGCACGACGTATTGCCCCTTCGCGTGCTCGTAGCCCTTGACGGTGTGCTCGCGGTCGACGATCTCGCCGCACTTGGTACACACGTACTGCTGCTTGAGACGCGCGCCGTCGGCGTCGTGCAGCATGTTGAAGTGAATGTCGCCGGAGGACTCGTTCGTCGTGAACATCTTCGTCGGGATCGAGACCAGTCCGAACGAGATGGTCGCGGTACCGATGGCACGAGCGGGCATAGAATAATTGTACCGAGCCGTGGCGACCGATCCTAAAGACGCGTTGGAAGCGTACCGCGCCAAGCGGAGTGCGGGATCCACACCTGAACCGATGGGTAGTAGTCCTGCCAAGTCGGGTGGCCCACGCGTGTTTGTCGTTCACCAGCACGACGCGACGCGCATGCACTGGGACCTGCGCCTCGAGATCGACGGCGTGCTGTGCTCGTGGGCGGTACCGAAGGCGCCCTCGCTCGATCCCGACGACAAGCGGCTCGCGGTCAAGGTCGAGAATCATCCGTTCGAGTACGTGCACTTCGAGGCGGTCATCCCCGACGGCAACTATGGCGCGGGCCCGATGATCGCGTGGGATCGCGGCCAGTTCCGGCCGCTGCTCGATCCCGCGCAAGGTCTGCGCGACGGCGAGATCAAGTTCGAGCTGTACGGCTACAAGCTGCGCGGCGCGTTCACGCTGGTCCACACCGGCAAGGGCCGGCGCGGCAAGCAATCGGGCCGCGGCTCGAACGACTGGCTGCTCATCAAGAAGCGCGACGCGTTCGCGCGCGAGGAGCCGCTCGCGGCCACGTCCGTGCTGTCGGGCCTCACGATCGACGAGCTCGCCGCCGGGGCGCCGGCGCTGCACGCGCTGATCGGCGAGCTCGCGACGAGCGGCGTCCCGAAGCGCGCGGTCGAGCTCGCGGCGGTCAAGCCGATGCTGTGCGAGACCGCCGAGCAGCCGTTCTCGCACGCGGACTGGTTGTTCGAGCTCAAGCTCGACGGTTTCCGCCTGCTCGCGCGCGGCGGCACAGGGCTCGCGGCGCTGCGCTATCGGAGCGGCCAGGACGCGACCGATCGCTATCCCGAGCTGACGAGCTCGCTGCGCGCGCTGCCGATCGAAGGGCTCGTGCTCGACGGCGAGATCTGCGTGCTCGACGGCGACGGCAAGCCCGATTTCACCGCGCTGTCGGAGCGCGCGCAGCTATCGCGCATCTCGGAGATCCAGCGCGCGGCGCTCGCGCGGCCGGTCGTGTACTACGCGTTCGATCTGCTCGCGGCCGGCGGCCACGATCTGCGCGCGCTGCCGCTGGTCGTGCGCAAGGCGCTGCTCGCGCGCGTCGTGCCGAAGCTCGGGCCGATCCGGCTCTCCGAGCATGTCGAGGCGCGCGGCGAGGACTTGGTCGCGCAGGTGGTCGCGCGCGGGCTCGAGGGCGTGGTCGCGAAGAAGGCGGACTCGCCGTATCGCGGCAAGCGGTCCGGCGACTGGCTGAAGATCAAGCTCGATCCGGAGGCGGACTTCGCGATCTGCGGCTACACGGCGCCCAAGGGCACGCGCACGGGGCTCGGCGCGCTCCACCTGTGCGTGTGGCACGACGAGCGCTGGGTCTGGGCGGGCAAGGTCGGCAGCGGCTTCGACGACAAGCTGCTCGTGGCGTTGACGACGGAGCTCGGCGCCAAGCCGAAGTGGACGCCGGCGTTTCCGCGGCCGGAGGGCTCGGCCGACGCGAAGTGGATCGAGCCCGAGCTCGTGTGTCGCGTGCGCTACCGCGAGTGGCCCGAGGACAGCGCGCTGCGGTTTCCGGTGTTCGAGCGGCTGCGCCGCGACAAGACCGCGCGCGACTGCACGCTGCCGATGCGCCGCACCGGCGAGGAGCCCGACGAGGCGCCCGCACCGGCGCTCGAGCTCGACGCGCCGACGCGCGAGCTGCGGCTGACGCGCCTGCACAAGGTGCTGTGGCCCGATGACGGGATCACCAAGGGCGAGCTGATCGAGTACTACCGCGCGGTCGCGCCGCACTTGCTGCCGTACCTGAAGGATCGCCCGACGGTGCTGACCCGCTACCCCGACGGCATCACCGGCGAGATGTTCTATCAAAAGGATATGCCGGAGTGGATCCCGCCGTGGCTGCGCACGGTGACGACGTGGAGCGAGCACAGCCAGCGCGAGATCCATTACGTGCTGATCGACGACGCCGACGGGCTCGCGTACGTCGCGAACCTCGCGTCGATCCCGCTCAACGCGTGGGCGAGCCGCACGACCGATCTGGAACATCCCGACTGGACGATCGTCGACCTCGATCCGAAGCACGCGCCACGCGAGCATGTGGTGCCGCTCGCGCTCGCGATCCATCGCCTGTGCGAATCGATCGGGCTGCCGAACTTCGTGAAGACGTCGGGGCAGACCGGGCTGCACGTGCTGATCCCGCTCGGCGGGCAATGCACGTTCGAGCAGGCGCGCCAGCTCGCGTATCTGATCGGCCTCCTGATCGAGCGCGAGCACCCCGACATGGCGACGACCGCGCGTAACCCGGCGGCGCGCGGCGGCCGCGTGTACCTCGACTGGGGCCAGAACGCGCACGGCCAGCTGCTGGTCGCGCCGTACAGCGTGCGCGCGGTCGCCGCCGCGCCGGTGTCGATGCCGCTGACGTGGGACGAGGTGGTGCCCGAGCTCGACGCGCGGCAGTTTCGCCTGCGCGACGCGCTCGCGCGCATCGCGGCGTGGCCCGGTGACCCGGTCCGCCCCGTGCTCGACATGCGGCCCGATTTACGCGCGGTGTTCGCCGCGCTCGAAGCGCAAATGCAGTACCGTCGCGAGCCGTGAAGCTCGTCGTGTTCGGTGCGACCGGTGGGACCGGCAAGCAGGTGGTCGAGCGTGCGCTGGCGACGGGTCACGACGTGACCGCGGTCGCGCGCAAGCCCGACGCGATCGTGACCAAGCACGACCGGCTGCGTGTCGTGAAGGGCGACGTGCTCGACGGAGCTTCGGTCGCCGCCGCGATCGCGGGCGCCGACGCGGTCGTGTCTGCGTTCGGCCCGGCCAACAACAAGCAGCCCGGCACGTTGATGTCGGACGGCGTCGCGAACCTCGTGCGCGCGTGCGAGCAGGCCGGCGTGAAGCGGTTCGTGTTCGAGAGCGGCCTCATGGCCGGCGACGGCACGGGCCTGTCGTGGTTCGGCCGGCTCGGCCTCGCGATCTATCGCTGGCTTTACACGAAGCTCGCCGCCGACAAGCGCATCGCGGAGACAACGATCCGCGGCAGCGCGCTCGATTACGTGATCGTGCGGCCGCCCGCGCTCACCGACGGGCCGGCGCGCGGCACGTTCGTGCACGGCGTCGATCGCCGGCTCTCCGCCGCGAAGAAGCTCGCGCACGCCGACGTCGCGGAGTTCTTGATTCGCGCCTGCGGCGACGCCGCGCTCGCGAGGACGACGCAGTCGATCGGCGAACCCTAGCCCGCCCAGTCCCAGGCCTTCAGCGCGCCGCCCTTGGCGACGCCGAACGCGACCGGCCCGCCGATCTTGCCGCCCATGCCCTGGTCGAGCTCGCAGACGAGGTCGTGCTGGCAGTCGGTCCAGAATTCGAGCGCGGCCGCGGCCTCGCCGTCGATCGTGACGACGAGCGCGTCCTTGGCCTTCGGCATCGGCTCGACCGTGACGGTGCCGGCGAAGTCGGTGTTCATGAGGTGGTTCATCCAGGTCCAGTGCGGCTTGCCCCGGACCGGCGCGACGAGGCGGCCGTCGTGGGTCACGCTCACGAAGCAACCGACGAGGTCGCCGTCGCCGGCGCCGAACCGGCCGCTGTACCCGTCGGTCTGCTCGAAGCATTGCACCGGTCCCGCGCCGACTCCGCCGCCGGCGCGCACGAGCTTCGCGAGCACCGGTTGCGCGCCGAGCGAGACCAGCAAGATGCCGCCACCGGGCGCGCCGCGCGGCAGGTAGAACTCCGGCGGATCGGCGTGCGCGACGGCTGCGGTCGCCACCGCGGCGATCACCAGCGCGATTGGCTTCGACATGACGGCACAACGCGCCGGCCGAGCATGTTAGTCCGCCGAGCTTGGACCGGATTCGAGCTCTCAGTGACGCTTGCCGTACGTCCCGACGAGCTCGCCTTGCGCGAGCACGTGGCCCTTGATCGCGGCGAGTAGCTCCATGCGCGTGATGCCGGGTGTGTGGAGCGCGATGTCGAGCGCGTACACGCGGAAGAAGTAGCGGTGTCGCCCGACCGGCGGGTTCGGCCCGGTCCAGCCGCGCTGGCCGAGATCATTGGTGCCGCACGACGCGCCGAGCGGCAGGCGGCCGCCATTGAGCGCGGTCACGTGCGGCGGGATGCCGATCACGATCCAGTGCGTGAAGATGCCGCGCGGCGAAGCCGGATCCGGCGCGTCGGGATCCTCGACGAGAATCGCGAAGCTCTGCGTGCCGGGCGGCGCCTTCGACCACGCGAGATCCATCGGCTGATCCACGCCGTCGGCGGTGTGCTCGACCGGAATTGTCGAGCCATGACGGAAGCTGGGCGACGACACGTGCAGCTCGCGAGGCTGCTGTTCGATGTGCGGCTGCATGTAGAAGGTTACCGCCGGTCGAGGCTTTGGACTTTGGGCTTTGGACCTTGGTCAGATCGACTCCGACGCTTTCTGACCAAAGCCCGAGGCCCAAAGCCCAAAGCCTATTTCTTCTTCTGATACGTCCCGATCAGCTCGCCCTCCGCGACGACGTGCCCCTTCATCGCAGCCGCGAGCTGGCCGGCCGTCATGCCGGGTTTTCCGATGTCGGCGTCGAGCGCGTAGAGCTTGAAGAAGTAGCGGTGGCGGCCGATCGGCGGGCACGGGCCGCCGTATTCGGTCTTGCCCCAGTCGTTCTTGCCGGCGGTCGGCGTCGCGCCTTTCGCGAGCGAGCTCGAGGTGGCGGGCAGCGACGGCACGACCCAGTGCACCCACGTGCGCTGCGGCCTCGCGGGATCCGGAGCATCCGGATCGTCGACGATCAACGCGAACACTTTGGTCTGCGCCGGCGCGCCGCTCCATGCCAGCGCCGGCGAGCCGTTCGCGCCCTCGCAGGTGTACTCGCTCGGGATCTCTGCGTTCGCGGCGAACGCGGGCGAGGTGACGGCGAGCTTGGGCGCCGCGGCCGACGTGCCGCACGCCGCGATCAAGAGGACGAGCGCGCGCTTCATGCGCGCGGACTGTATTACAACCGGCGCATGGACGCGTACTCGCGGATCGTGTGTCAGTGGTGCGGCAACCAGAACCAGAGCGCGACGCAATGTTCGTCGTGTGGCGCACCACTCGACGTCAAGGACAGCGTCACCGAGTCGGGCTGGCGCGAGGCGCCGCGGCTGCGCGACATGACCGAGATCCGGTTCGGCAACAGCACGGTGCAGGTCGAAGGCGAGGTCGTGCCGGTCGTCGAGATCGCGCTCGGCCAGGGCGACGCGGTGTACTTCGAGCATCACGTGATGCTGTGGAAGCAGGAGCACGTGCCGGTCCAGCTGCTGCCCGTGCAAGGCCCGAAGCGCTCGCTGTTCAGCCTGCCGCACCTCATCACGGTGGCGTCGGGCGCCGGGCGCATCGCGTTCTCGCGCGACGCCAGCGGCGAGATCGTCGTGTTGCCGCTGCATCCCGGCATGGAGATCGACGTGCGCGAGCACGCGTTCTTGCTCGCGAGCGCGAACATCTCCTACAGCTACGTGCGGATCAAAGGGCTCGCGAACATCCTGCACGGCGGCAACGGCATGTGGCTCGATCGCTTCATCACGTCGAACGTGCCCGGGCTGCTCGTGCTGCACGGCTACGGCAACGTGTTCGAGCGCCTGCTCGCGCCCGGCGAGACGATCCACGTCGAGCCCGGCGCGATGCTGTTCAAGGACGCGTCGGTCACGCTCGACACCGAGAAGGTGCAGCTATCGAAGGGGCTGCTCGGCGGCACGTCGATGTACCTCGCCAAGCTCACCGGTCCCGGCCGCGTCGGGATCCAGTCGATGTATCACCACCACGGAGCGGGCGAATGAGCGCGTACGTTTGCCCGTTCTGCGAGACCCAGAGCGCGGGCGATGCAGCCACGTGCCCGGGCTGCGGCGCGCCGATCGATGTCACGCGCAAGCCGAGCGCGTCGGGCTGGCTCGAGCTGCCGCCGGCGCGCGACCTGGCGCGCATCCAGGCCGGGCGATCGTCGCTGCAGATCGAAGGCACGCTCGTGCCGGTCGTCGACTTCAAGCTCGCCGAGGGCGACGGCCTGTACTTCGCACACCACGAGCTGCTGTGGAAGGACCCATCGGTGCACGTCGAGCAGATGGGCCTCAAGGGCGCGTGGAAGCGGATGCTCGCCGGGCTGCCGGTGCACATGCTCACCGCGCGCGGCCCCGGGCGCATCGCGTTCTCGCGCGACGCACCGGGCGAGATCCTCGCGGTGCCGATCGTGCCGGGCCGCGGCGTCGACGTGCGCGAGCACGTGTTCCTGCTCGCGACCCAGCACGTGCAGTACGACTACCTCGCGTCGTACATCTGGTACGAGACCCGCGAGGGCGACGAGCGCGAGATCCATTTTCCGCTCGGGCGGTTACTCGATCGCTTCACCGCGCCGCGCGAGCCGGGCTTGCTCCTCTTGCACGCGCACGGCAACGCGTTCGTCCGTCACCTCGCGCCGCAGGAGACCGTGCTCGTCAAGGCGAGCTCGCTGCTCTACAAGGACGAGTCGGTCGGTGCGCTGCTGCACTTCGAATACGCGCAGCGCCGCGGGTTCGTGTCGTGGGTCAACGCCGCGTGGAACCTGCAGCGCTACATGTGGCTGCGGCTCACCGGGCCGGGACGCGTCGCCATCCAATCGGCGTGGGGCCACCACCACGATCCCGAGCGCGCGGTGATCAACTCGTCGGGCGCGACGGAGCGGTACTGGTAACATGAAGATCGCCTGTATCGGCGGCGGCCCGGCCGGCCTGTATCTCGGCATCCTCGTCAAGCGCGTGGCGCCGGAGCACGACGTCGTCGTGTACGAGCGCAACCGGCCGGCCGATACATTCGGGTTTGGCGTCGTGTTCAGCGACGCCACGCTCGGTCACCTCGCGGCGGCGGATCGCGAGACGCACGCGCAGATCACGTCGCGGTTCGCGCGCTGGGACGACATCGAGATCCAGGCCGGCGGCGAGGTGCTGCGCTCGACCGGGCACGGCTTCTGCGGCCTCGAGCGGCGCGTGCTGCTCGAGCTCCTGCAGGCGCGCGCCAAGGAGCTCGGCGTGCGCGTCGAGTTCGAGCACGACGTGCGCACGCTCGAAGAAGTGCGTGCTGACGTCGTGGTCGGCTGCGACGGCGTCGCGAGCTGGGTGCGCGACGCGCTCGCCGCGGAGCTGCGGCCGAACGTCGACGTGCGGCCGAACAAGTTCGTGTGGCTCGGCTGCACCGTGCCGTATCGCGCGTTCACGTTCATCTTCAAGGACACGCCGCAGGGCCTGTATCGCGTGCACGCGTATCGCTACGCGGAAGGCCAGTCGACGTTCATCGTCGAGTGCCGCGAGAGCACGTGGCGCGCGGCCGGGCTCGCGGAGGCCGACGAAGATCGCACCGTCGCGATCCTCGGCGACGTGTTCGCGGAGGAGCTGGCCGGGCACCGACTCGTCAAGAACCGCTCGATCTGGCGCAACTTCCCGACCGTGCGGTGCGGCAAGTGGCACGCCGGCAACGTCGTGCTGGTCGGCGATGCCGCGCACACCGCGCACTTCTCGATCGGCTCGGGCACCAAGCTCGCGATGGAGGACTCGATCGCGCTGCGCGACGAGCTGCTCGCGACCCAGGACGTGCCGGCGGCGCTCGCCGCGTACGAGGCGCGCCGGCGGCCGGAGGTCGAGGCGCTGCAGGCAGCCGCGCAGGCGAGCCTCGAGTGGTTCGAAGGCACCGAGCGCTACATGAAGATGCCGCCGGTGCAGCTCACGTACAGCCTGATGACGCGCAGCCTGCGCGTCTCGCACGCGTCGGTCGGCAAGCGCGATCCGCACCTCGCGCTCGGCGTGCAGCAATTGCTCGCGGCGTCGGTCGGCATGACGGCCGAGCCGATGCTGCCGGCGCCCCAGAATCTAGCGTGCCTGGCGCCGAGCGCGCTGCCCTGCCCGCTCGGCGATCGGCGGGCGCGCACGCGGGTCGCGGTCGCGCCGACGACCGCGGCCGCGGCGCTCGCCGGCGACGAGGAGCTGGTCGCGCTCGGCGGTGCGGCGGCTGCGGGCGCCGGACTCGTCGTGACGCCGCCGCTCGCGGCCGCGCGGCTCGCGCACGACGACGCGGCGGTCGCGTGGCAGCGCGTCGTCGAGTTCGTGCACGGCAAGGGCGCGCTCGCGGTCGCGCGCGTGCTCGTCGATCCGGCGCTCGCGGACGCGGTCCAGCGCGCCGCGTTCGCCGCGTTCGACCTGCTGCTGCTCGATCCCGGCGACGATCCGCTCGCGATCGAGCGGCTGCCATCCGCCGTGCAGACCGCACTCCGCACGTGGCGCCCGACCGGCTGGATCGCGGCCTGCGTGCACGATCGGCCGGGCGCGCTCGGCCACGCGGCGCAGCTCGTGCGCGCCGGCGCGCGCTTGCTGTGGGTCTCGTCTTCGGGCGACGCGCACCTCGCCGGCGCGCGCCTGCCGGCCGCTCCACTCGCCGATCGCCTGCGCAACGAGCTCTCGGTCGCGACCGCGGTCGTCGGCAACGCGCTCGTGCCCGACCTCGACGCGGCCATCGCCGCCGGCCGCGCCGACCTCGTCGTCGTCACGCGTGCGCCCTGATGACGCCACGACGCTATCAGCTACGCAAGGAGGCCGCGGCGATCGTGCGCGGTGGCCATCCGTGGGTGTTTCGCGAGCAGATGTCGAGCGCGGCGAGCGTGTTTCGCGACGGCGCGTGGCTCCGGCTCGTCGACGGCGGCAATCGCGTCGCCGGCTACGGCATGTACGAGACCGAAGGCGCGATCGCGATCCGCGTGCTGCGCGTCGGTGAAGCGCCGCCCGATGCGGCGTGGTTGCGAGACCAGCTCGCGCGCGCCGCCGCGAAGCGCGCCGCGCTGCTCGAGGAGACCGACGCGCTGCGGATCGTCCACGGCGAGAGCGACGGCGTGCCCGCCGTGGTCGCCGATCGCTTCGGCGACACGCTCGTCGTCGCGAGCTATGCCGCCGGCGCCGAGGCGCTGGCCCGCTACGTCGCGCACGCGAGCGACGCGCCGAACGTCCTCGTGCGCCCCGCGCGCCGCCGTCATGCGCCGGCCGCCGCGCCGCGCACGCTGCGCGGCACCGCGCGCGAGGTCGTGACGTTTCGCGAGGGCGCGCTCGCGTTCGCCGTCGATCTCGCGGCCGGCCACAAGACCGGCACGTACCTCGACCTGCGCGGGCTCCGCCGCGCGCTCGCCGCGGCGCCGCTGCACGGCGCGCGCGTGCTGAACTTGTTCGCCTACACCGGCATGCTCGGCCGCGCCGCCGAGGCAGCCGGCGCCGCGCACGTCACGCACGTCGACGCCTCCGAGCGTGCGCTCGCGTTTGCGGCCGCGCATCACGTCGGCGATCCCGCGCGCCACCGCTTCGTCGCCGCCGACGTGTTCGCGTGGCTGCCGGCGCTCGATCCCGCCGAGCAGTTCGATCTCGTCATCGCCGATCCGCCGGCGATGACGAGCCGGCGCGCCCAGGTCGGCCAGGCGCTCGCCGCGTATCGCCGGCTGTACACGGCGGCCGCGCGCCACGTACGGCCCGGCGGCGCGCTCGTCGCCGCGTGTTGCACGAGCCGGATCGAGCGCCCCGAATTTCGCCGCACCGTCCAGGGCGCGCTCGGCGCGGGCTTCGTGCTCGACCGCGAATTACCCACCGAACCCGATCATCCGGTCGGGTTCGCGCAGGCCGACTACCTCAAGATCCTGTGGTTCAAGCACTAGCGCGCGCGAGCCGGCGGTACGCGTGCAGGTGGCGCAGCGCGCGCCGGAGCAGCACGTCGTCGCCGCGGCCGCGCGCCGCGAGCTCGATCAGCCGCGCCAGGTTGTAGTGCGCGTCGGCGAATGCCGGCTCGAGCACGAGCGCCTGCTCGTACTGGTCGACCGCCTCGTCGGCACGTCCGGCATCTTCGAGCGCCACACCGAGGTTGAACGCATACAGCCCGACGCGCGGCGCGAGCTCGCGCGCCTGCCGGTAGCACGCCTCCGCCGCCGCGAGGTCGCCGCCGTCGTGCAGCAGCCGGCCGAGGTTGCAGTGCGCGTCGGCGAGGTCGGGCCGGCCGGCGAGCGCGCGGCGATAGGCGGCGATCGCGCCCGGTGGATCGACGGCCTCGAGCGCGACGCCGCGCTCGTACCAGGTCAGCGCGCTCGTCGCACGGCGCAAGCCTCGGCGGGGACCGACCGCGAGGCGCAGTAGATCGCCCATGCACCCACCCTAGCGGGCGGGTCTGACATAATGCCCCCCGTGGCCGACCACGGCACGACGCTGAGTATCCATGCCGACGGCCAGGCCGGCCGGGTCGGGCCGCGTCCGGAGCCGGTGCTGGTGCTCGCGCTCGAATGCAGCCGGCCGCGCGCCGGCTCCGTCCGATACCGGCTCAACGAGCTCACCGCGGTGACTCTCGGCCGCGGCTCGGAGCGGCGCGCCGAAAAGGCCGGCGGCGAGCTCACGATCCGCGTGCCCGACAAGTGGATGTCGTCCAAGCACGCGCGCATCGAGCCGAGCTTCGGGCGCTGGGTGCTCGTCGACACCGAGTCCAAGAACGGCTCGATCGTCGACGGCCACACCACCAAGCGCGCCGTGCTCACCGACGGCTCGCTGATCGAGCTGGGCCACACGCTGTTCTTCTTCTTCGAGCGCATGCCGATCGATCCGGACGCATCGGCGATGCTCGAGCTCTCGCCCGACGGCTCGCTGCCCGGCATGGCGACGCTCGTCCCGGGCTGGCAGACCGAGCTCGCGCGCATCCGCCAGATCGCGAGCTCGGAGATCCCGATGCTCATCGAGGGCGAGAGCGGCACGGGCAAGGAAGTGATCGCGCGCGCGATCCACACGCTGTCGGGGCGCGGCGGCGCGTTCGTGCCGGTCAACTGCGGCGCGCTGCCCGAGAACCTCGTCGAGAGCGAGCTGTTCGGTTACAAGAGGGGCGCGTTCTCGGGGGCCGACAAGGACCATCCCGGCCTCGTGCGCGCGGCCGACGGCGGCACGCTGTTCCTCGACGAGATCGGCGACTTGCCGCCGAGCTCGCAGGCGGCGCTGCTGCGCGTCCTGCAGGAACGCGAGGTCGTGCCGGTCGGCGGCACCAAGGCGGTACCGATCGATCTGCGCGTGGTCGCCGCCACCCACCGCGACCTCGACGAGATGGTCGCCGAGCAAACGTTTCGTCACGATCTGTTCGCGCGGCTCGCCGGGTTTCGCATCCGCGTGCCGGCGCTTGTCGAGCGCCGCGCCGACCTCGGCCTCCTGATCGGCTCGCTGCACACGCGCGTGTTCTCGGCCGACCATCCCGGCTTCGATATCGACGCCGCACGCCTGCTGATGCGCTATCCGTGGCCGCTCAACGTGCGCGAGCTCGAGCAGGCGCTGTCGACCGCACAGGTCCTCGCGCGCGATCAGCTCGTCGCGGCCGAGCACCTGCCCGACACCGTGCGCTCGGGCCGTCCGCCCGGTGCACCGCGTCCGGTCGTGCTCAGCGAGACCGATCAGAAGGTGCGCGACCAGGTCGTCGCCGCGCTGCGCGAGCACCAGGGCAACGTCTCGGCCGTCGCGCGCGCGCTCGACAAGGACCGCAAGCAGATCCAGCGCTGGATCAAGCGGTTCGGGCTGGACCCGACGACGTACCGGTAGGATCGGGATCGGACTTCGGACTTCGGACTTCGGACTTCGGACTCGGAGTCGGGCTCGGAGCTCGGCGCTCGGACTCCGGACTTCGGACTTCGGACTTCGGACTCCGGACTACGGACTTCGGACTCGGAGCTCGGAGGTCGGGGCTCGGACTCGGGCTCGGAGGTCG
>DASXCY010000203.1:0-19453 GCA_036490935.1 Kofleriaceae bacterium
GTTGCCTTCGAGCGTCTCGCGCGCGACCGCCATGATCTGCTCGCGCGACATGCCGAGGAAGCGCTCGATCGCGCTCGCGAGCTGCTCGCTCTTGCTCGACACCTTCACGTTCGCGACGCCCTGCACGTTGAGCGGGATGCCGCCCTTCGAGTACGCGCCCTGGACCTGGAGCTCGATCAGCATGTTCGTCAGGTCCATGCGATCGACGACCTCGATCATCGGGATGCGGATGCCGCGCCCGCCTTGCACGACGCGATAGCCGATCACGCGATCGTCGCCGATCTTGCGGTGGCCGCCCGAGAAGATCAGCACCTCGTTCGGCGGGCAGATGTAGATCATCCGCTTCAGGATGATGATGATGACGAGCAGCGCGAACGCGATGCCGATGCCACCGACGGTCATGAGGTTTTGCATGGCTAGCTCCTTCCCGCGCCGTTTTGCGAGCCCGTGATGACCTGGGCGATGTCGACGCCGAGCGTCTTGTGAACCTGCTCGAGCAGCGCCGCCATCGTCGCCGGATACGCGGCCGCGTACGCCGGGATCGTCTTGCCGTCGCCGCCGTCGATCAGGTTGACCTCGCCGACCTTGAGGCGGCCGGCGGCCTGCGCGATGTCGCCGAAGATCGCGTCGAGGTGCTGCAGCACGAACATGTCCATCGCGTGGCCGCCGGAGTCGCGCCACGCGGACGCGACCTCGGCGAGCGAGAGCGCCATCGCCTCGCCATCGGCGGCGATCGGCGCGGCGGAGCCGGCCGCGAACAGCTCGCGCACCTGCGCTTCGACCTCGGCGGGGATCGTGACCTCGGCTTGCAGGCGCAGCTGCTCGAGCTCGCCGCGGGTCTTCTGCAGCTCGAGCTCGGCCTCGGCGCGCGCCTGCTGGCCGGCGGCCTCGGCACGCACGACCTCCGACGACGCCGCGGAGTCGACCTCCGCCTTGATCTGGCGCAGCTCGTTCTGCTTGCGCTGCACCGCGGCCTGCGCGTTCGTCATCGCGACCTCGCCGCGTGCGCGCGCGGCGGCCTCGGCCTGCTCGGCTTCGCGCGTCGCGTCGGACTCGGCGACCTCGGCGGAGCGCAGGATCTCGGCGATGCGCTGGCGGCCGACGCTCTCGAGGTAGTTCGAGTCGTCGGTGACGTGCTGGATCTTGAGGACGTCGAGCTCGAGCCCGAGCTTCGCGAGATCGGGTCCGGCGCTGTCTTCGAGGTGGCGCGCGAACTTCAGCCGGTCCTGGTTCAGCTCCTCGGGCGTCATCGTCGCGAGCACGCCGCGCAGGTGACCCTCGAGCGTCTCCTTCGCGACGCGCCCGATCTCGGCGCGCTGCTTGCCGAGGAAGCGCTCGATCGCGTTGCCGACGACCTTGCGGTCGGTCGACACCTTGACGTTGATGATCGCGTGCACGTTGAGCGGAATGCCGCCTTCGGAGTACGCGCCCTGCACCGCGATCGGCACCGAGATCAGCGACACGTCCATGCGGCTCACGGTCTCGACGATCGGGATGCGCACGCCGCGCCCGCCGAACACGACGCGATAGCCGACGGTGCGACCGTCCGCCGTCTCGTGCTTGCGCCCGGAGAAGATCAGGATCTCGTTCGGCCGGCAGATGCGCAGCAGCGACCGATAGACCGAGATGATGAACAGCACGCCGACTGCACCGAGCGCACCATAGACCACAGCCATTTCTTGATGACTCATGCGGACCTCCCCTCGAACCGGTCGAGGCTACACTTCGTGCTTGGCGACGAGCAACGATCCGCGCTCGCCTTCTGCGACGATCAGCACCTGAGTGCCTGTCGCGAGCGCACCGCCGTCATCGACGACGTTCGCTACGAAATCCTCGGTGCGACCTTTGACCTCGACGCGCACCTTGCCGGGCTGCTCCGGCGACGCCGGCAACACGAGGTGGCCGGTCGTGCCGACCAGCTCCTTCGCGTCGACCTCGCTCGACACCTGGCGGCGACCGAGCGCGGACAGGATCGCGACCGCGAGCACGCCGCTCGCCCAGCCGACGACGACCGCGCCGGCGATCGCGATCGCGTCGCTCTCGCCGAGCGCGAGCAGCGCGTAACCGACCGCGCCGCCGAACGCGAACAGGAAGATCCAGAACCGCAGCGACGTGACCGGCGCCCAGCCCCACGCGAAGCCATGGTCGGCGTGGGCGTGGCCACCGCCGGGATGGTCGGTGTCCTTGCCGCCGAGCAGGAACGACGCGACGAGCAGGGTCGTGCCGAACACCACCGCACCGAGGAAGATGTGGTTCAAGCTGCCCTCACCTGATCGATGCTTTCAACGTGCTCATCGTTTCACCCACGCGCAATGACCCAATGCTTGGCGTAGATGATGCCGTAGATCACCCCGGCCGCGAGCAGAAGTAGCAGCAGCGCCATCCATTTCATGCGCGACGCCGGGAGCGCCCGGCGCAGCGTGGACAGCTCGTGGGGGTCGATCGGCGTGGACGCCTGCGACGGCGGCGGCATCGGCGGAGGCGGCTCGTCGATCGGCGTGATCACGCTCGAGCCGAGCAGCGGGATGCTGTCCTCGGGCGGAATCGGCAGCGGCGTCGCGGCGCGCGTGACCGGCGCCGGCACGACGGCGTCGATCGCGGCGGCCATCTCGATCGCGGATGCGAAGCGATCGTCGGGCGACTTCGCGAGCGCGCGCGCGATCACGTCGTCGAGCTCGCACGGCTCGCCGAGCACGTCGGCGACGCGCGGCGGTGGCGCGGTCAGGTGTTGCCTCACGATCTCGATCGGATCGGCGGCGACGAATGGCTTTCGGCCAGCGAGCATCTCGAACATCACGACGCCACACGCGTAGAGGTCGACGCGCGCGTCGGCGGGCGCGCCGCGGCACTGCTCGGGCGCCATGTAGCTCGGCGTGCCGACCGCGATGCCGGCGGTGAGCTGCGTGTTCGACTCGCGCAGGCGCGCCAGGCCGAAGTCGAGGATCTGGACGTGATCGCCGAGCCCCTCCTTCGGCGACACCATGATGTTCGCGGGCTTGATGTCGCGATGGACGATGCCGAGCGCGTGCGCGTGCGCGAGCCCGGCGAGGATCTGGCGCGCGATCTCGGCGGCGCGCCGCGGCGGTAACCGGTGCTCGGCGACGATCAGCTCGTGCAGGCTGACGCCGCGCACGAGCTCCATGACGAGGAACGGGCAATCGTCGTGCAGGCCGAAATCGATCACCGACACGCAGTGCGGGTGCGCGAGCTTCGCCATCAGCTCGGCCTCGCGCGCGAACCGCTCGCGCGCGGCGAGCTCGCCGGGGAGCACGGCCTGCATCACCTTGATCGCGACCTGGCGGCCCAGGCCGAGGCGCTCGCCGCGATACACCGTCCCCATCGCCCCGTCGGCCAGCCTCGAGCCGACGCGATAGCGCCCGTCGAGCACGGCTCCGTCGAGATCACCCACGTGCACACGAGCATAACCGCCAAGGCGCCGCAGACGCGAAGCCGGAACGCCAAGCGAGAGCCAGGTTGAAAAACCCGGTCTCTACCGGCGTCTGGCTTGGCGTCCCCGGCGGCTTGGCGGTAATCCTCTCTCCGTGGATGCGGTCGACGCGCGGCTCGCGGCGGTTTCGGCGGTGCTCGTCGACGAGCGCATCCTGCGGCGGGTGATCAAGTTGCATCGCCGGCTGCGCGGCGTCGGATTGCAGGTGCCGCACGCCGAGGTGTACGCGCTGCCGCGCGCCGATCTGGCCGAGCTGGTCAGGCAGCACGAGGTGCGCGTCGATCTCGCGAAGCTCCCCGAGCGCGTGATCGCGCTGTCGGGCTCGCGCGAGGATCTCGCGGCCGAGCGGCCGGAAGCGGCGACGCGCGCGTGGCGTTCGATCTTTCACGCACGCGTCCACGAGGCGTTCGACGACCTGATGGCGCGTGGCGGGCTCACGCCGGCCGCGATCCGCGAGCGCATCGCGCGCATCGGCCAGACCGAGTTCGACGAGATCCGCATCGTATTGCGCCAGGCGGACTTGTTGCTGCCGCCGCACAGCGAGGCCGCGACGTACGTCGAGTTCGTCGCGCTGTACCTCGAGCTCGCGTACTTCGCACCCGATTCGCTCGCGAAGACCTTCCCGGCGCTGCACGACGCGGAGCGCGTGCGCGACACGATCGCGCTCGACCTCGACGCCGGCGCGCTGCTCGCCTCCGCTCGCCCACCGGGCGCGCCGGAAGCGCCGCCGATCGCCACGCGCGCGCGGGCGGCGACGCCGAGCACGGCGACGATCGATGCCAGCGCGCAGGCCGCCGCCGCGAAGCTCGCCGCGCGCCTCGCGACCGCGCTCGGCGAGCCCGAGCCGCCGCCGCCGTGGATCGCCGCGCTCGCGCCGCTCGCCGCCCGCGCCGCCGTCGCGCACCCCCGCCGATTCACCGCCGACGTGCGGCTGTGGCGCGACCTCGACGCCGCGTGCGAGGTATGCGAGCGCGAGGTCCGCGACGTCGACGCGATCGGCTGGGCGCTGTCGTTCGGACGCCGCCCGCTCACGCGCGCGCTGCCGGCGACGCGCACGGTGCGCATCGCGAAGCTCCTGCGCTCGGCCGCCGGCAAGCTCGGCGGGCTCGCGCTCGCTACCGCCGATCGCGATCGCGTGGACGCGCTGCTGCACGAGCTCGTCGAGCACGCCGAGACACGCGTGCGCGGCGCACTGCGCGGCGAGCTCGAGGCCGCGCTCGACGAGGTCGAGCTGCGCCCGCACGACGTGCCGGAGCACGTCGCCCAGCACAAGCTCGTCGACGAGTTGCTCGACCAAGCCGCGCGCGTCGGCCACCTCTCGCTCGGCAACCTACGCGACGCGCTGTCGCACAACCAGCTCAAGATGGGCGACCTGCGGTTCGCGCAGCTGTGGCGCGGCGATGCGCTGCTGCGCTGCGATCGCCGCCTGGCGCGCTCGCTCGACGGCGTATATCGCCGCGGCGAGATCTACCTGCGCGTGCTGCAGAAGCTGTCGTCGATCCTGTTCGGCACGCCGGTCGGCCGGCTGCTCAGCTTGTACGTGCTGCTACCCGTGCTCGGCGCGTTCGTCGCCGTCGAAGGTGCGCAGCACCTCATCGCGCCGCTCGCCGATCTCGCGTTTCATGTCGAGCCCAAGATCGCGCGCCTGCCCGCGTTCGTCGGCGTCGGCGCGTTCCTGTTCCTGCTGCTGCACGCGCCGCCGTTCCGGCGTGCCGTCGGGTTCGTGCTGCGCCTGCTCGGCCGCGCGCTGCGCCTCATCCTGTACGGCGCGCCGCGCGCGCTGTGGAACACGCCGTTCGTGCACCGGGTGCGCGAGAGCCGGTTCGGCCGGCTCGTGCTCGCGCCCGCGATCCCTGCCGCGATCGTCGCGCCGATCATCGGCGGTCGGTTCGGCTGGCCGGTCGCCGGCGCGGTGTTCGTCGTCGCCGAGCTCGTCGTCAACTCGCGCGCGGGCCGCCGCGTCGAGGAGGTGCTCGCGGACTGGCTCGTGCGCTCCGGCCGCCACCTCGCGCGCCGCATCGTGCCCGGCATGGTGCGCTGGATCCTGCAGATCTTCGCCGAGCTGGTCGAGCTGTTCGATCGCGCGATCTATCGCGTCGACGACTGGCTGCGCGCGAAGTCCGGGCAGCGGACGTTCACGCTCGCGCTCAAGGGCGCGATCGCGCCGCCGTGGCGGTTCGTCACGTATTTCCTGCGTCTCTACATCAACCTGTTCGTCGAGCCGGTCGTGAACCCGGTCAAGCACTTCCCGGTCGTCACCGTCGCCGCGAAGGTGATGGTGCCGTTCGATCGCCCGATCTTTCACACCATCCATCACGGGCTCGGCGGCGGCGGGCTCGCCGGCGGCGCCGCGACCGTGACCGTGTTCGTCATCCCCGGCCTCGCCGGCTTCCTCGTGTGGGAGCTCAAGGAGAACTGGAAGCTGTACGCCGCGACGCGCCCGCCGCGCCTCAAGCCCGTCGCGATCGGTCATCACGGCGAGTCGATGGTCGGCCTCATGAAGCCGGGGTTTCATTCCGGCACGATCCCGAAGCTGTTCGGCAAGCTGCGCCGCGCGGCGTGGAAAGGCGACGACCGCGCGATCGGCAAGCAACGCGCGGCGCTCCACCACGTCGAGGAAGCGATCTGCCGGTTCGCCGAGCGCGAGCTCGTCGCGCTCGCACGCGAAGCGCCGGCGCTGCGCGACTATCCGCTCGCGGTGCAACACGTCGCGATCGCATCGAATCGGATCGTCATCGAGCTCGCGTGCTCGACGATCGACGCGCCGCCCGCCGCGCTCGCGTTCGAGGAGCAAAGCGGCTGGCTGCTCGCGCAGGTGCGCGTGCCGGGCTGGATCGCGCACGTGCCGGCCGACCGGCGCGTCGCGATCGAGAACGCGCTCGCCGGGTTCTATCAGCTCGCCGGGGTCGACCTCGTCCGCGAGCAGCTCGAGGCGGTGCTCGGCACCGATCGCTACGACGTGTCGAGCGAGGGGCTCGTCGCGTGGCCCGGCACGGGCTTCGCGACCGAGCTCGTCTACGACCTGCACGCGCGCGAGCCGCGACCGACCGTGCGCGGCCCCGCGCCGGCGGCGCCCGCGCCCGAGCTCGTTGGCATGCGCGCGCGGTTCGGACGCGAGCCCGTGCGCTGGGACGCGTGGGTGCGCGCGTGGGCCGGCGCGAGCCCGGCGCGGATCGCGGTCGGCCCGTCGCTGCTACCGGGCGCTCACAAGTAAAACGCGGCGAGCGCGAACTTGTTGCTGGTCTCGTCGAGCACTTCGTACGTCTCCCGCGCGCGCGGCGTCGGCAGCGTGCCGCGCGGCGACGTGATGCGCCCGGTCTCGGTGATGATGAAGTAGCGGCGGCCGAGCGGCGCGCGCGTGCGGTCGCTCAGGTATTTGTTCCACTCGACGTTGTTCGGGCTCGGAAACGAGGTCTTCATCTCCGGCAGGAATCCCCAGATCTCCTCCTGCGACCAGAAATTCTCGCCGCGCCAGTACAGCTGCCACGCGAGCAGGCGATCGGCGTCGACGACGTGCAGCGCCGGCCGCCCGCGCGTGCCTGTCTTCGCGTTCTGGCCGCGCGCGAGCAATGGCTCGAGCTTCGCGCGCTCGGCCTGCGGAAGCGAGACCTCGATGGTGTGCGCGCCGATCGCCGCGACCGAGCCGACGAGCGGCAGGTCCTGCTCGACGATGCGATCGTCTTCGGCCTTGCGCACTTCGACCGTGATCGTCATCGGCTGGCCGATCTGCAGCGTGTCGGGCACGAACGTGTCGAACGACCACGTGGTGCCCGTACCGTGCCACTCGTCGTAGAGCTCGCCCGAGCCGAAGTACACGAGCTTCTCGCCGTAGATCGTGCGGTCCCGATAGTACGTCCGCATCGCGTCGCCCATGCCCCAGTGCGTGCCCGCGAGCGGCATGTAGACTTGCAGCGCCCAGATCGCGATCGCGAGCCCGGCCGCGCCGAGCGCCGCGACGCCGATGCGCCGCCACCGCGTCGCGGCGAGCGCGAGCGCGAGCGACGCGATCGCGGTGAGCACGAGGAAGCCGTCGGACGGATCGATCGCCCACGGCTCTCCGCTCGGCCACGGACGGTCGTAGCGATACACGAACATCTCGATCCAGCGCTCGGGCTGCCACGCGAGGTCGCGGCCGACGAGCACGACGATGCCGATGCCGACCGCCGCGAACAGCGGATGCAGGCGATCGCGGCGCGCCACGAGGTCATCGAGCAGGAACGCGACGAGGATCCCGAACGCGGGGATGACCGGCAGGATGTAATGGTGGAACTTGGTCTGCACGAGGCAGAAGAACGCGGTGCCGGCGATCGCCCACAGGCCGATCAGGAACCGCACGCGGCCCTCTCGCGTGTCGCGCTTCGCGCGCAGGAAGGTAACGGCAACCGCGGCGGGCAGCAGCGCGGCCCACAGCCACATGCCGTGACCGATCTGCGACGTGTAGTACTCGAACGTGCCGGGCGAGTTGTCGACGCCGACCGCCGCGCGATCGAGGATGTGCATCATCAAGTACTCGTCGATGAAGCGGATGCCGTCCTTCATGTACATCGCGAGATGCCACGGCAGCGCGGTCGCGATCATCAGGCACAGGCCGCGCTTGAGCTCGAACGCGCCGTCCCACAGCGCGCGCCACTTGTTGCACAGCACGACATACGTGATGCCGACGCCGCCGACGACCGCGAGCCCCGGCGGCCCCTTCGCGAGGATGCCGATCCCGAGCAGCGAGTAGCAGCCGAGCAGGTAGAGCTGCCGCATCGACGCGAGCGGCGCCAGGCCGAACAGGTGCACGACCCATCCGGTGCGATCGAGCCGCAGCGCGCGCAGCGCCGCGGTCATCCAGCCCGACCACAGCGGCAACAGCAGCAGCACGATCATGAGCGGCAGCCACAGCGCCGGCGGCACCGCGCCGCGCACGAGCGCCGGCGAGACGATGAAGTAGATCGCGTAGTACAGCGCCTGCCACAGCGCGAACCCGGCGACGAGCGCGAGCACGACGTGACGCGCGTCGATCGACAGTTCGCGACTGCCGATCCGGAATGCGCCGAGCCGGGTCGCCGGCCGGTCGCCGTCCTCCATCGCGAGCACGAACATCGCGATCGCGCCCATCACGGTCGCGCATAGCGGCATGTCGGGGATGCCCTGCCGCGAGATCAGCGCGAACATCGGCGTCGAGCCGACGACGAGCAGCGCGAGCCACGCGAGCCGCCGCGACACGAGCCGCGCGAGCATCCACCACATCAGCGTCAGCCCGAAGATCGCGGACAGCACGAACGGCAGGCGGATGGCGACCTCCGTGCGCGCGGTCGACGCGAGCTCGCCGGAGTAGCCGCCGTCGGCCGCGAGCCCCATCGCGCGCATGCCGGCCGCCATCATCCAGAACGTCAGCACGGGCTTGCTGCGAAAGCCTTCGTTCTCGTCGTGCGCGCCGGTCGTCGCACCCGGCCACTGCAGGTGCACGAGGTCGTGATCCTGCAGCATCATGCGGCTGACCTCGCCGTAGTGCGTCTCCCACGGATCGACGAGCGAGTAGCTCCAGATGCCCGGCACGAGCACCGCGGCCGCAACCAGCACCACGACCGCGAGCTCGAAAGCGAGCGCGCGGCGCGGCGACTTCGGCATCGCGCGCAACCGTATCACTAACGGTCACGGCGACGTATCGACGACGAACAGGTACAGGAACGTCGCAGTCGCGCCTTGCGTGACGAGCTGGACCTTGCCGGCCACGGCGGTCCCGGACTCGACCGCGGTCTTGGTCACGGCGGTGCCGCCTTGGGTCCACGTGCACGTCAGCTGGCCGATCAACGATTCCGTGAAGTAGATCGTCGTGCCGGGATAGGCCCCTGGCCACCCGGCGAGCTGCGGGTTGCCGCCGTCGACCGTCGCGGCCGCGTAGTTGCCCGACATCAAGAAGCCCGCCGGGATGTTGAAGATCGAGCAGGCATAGCCGTGGTCGCCCTGGTCGGCGACCGCGACCGCCGGCGTGCCCGTCGCTCCGCCGTCGCCGAGCGCGTCGGGATGGATCGCGGTCATGATGAACGCGCGCGTCACGGCGGTCGGCGTGGAGATCGAGGGCTGGCCGGTCGTCGAGCTCTGGACGAGCGTACCGCTCTGGATCGACCACGCGCCGGTGGCGATCGTCCAGGTGTTGATCTCGTTGGCGTCGTAGAAGCCGGTCCACAGCGCGAGGTGATCGGCCATGCCGGGTCGCGGATCGCAGGCGTCGCCGACGCCGTCGCCGTCGCTGTCGGGATCGGCCGCGCTCGCGAGGTGCGGGCAGTGATCGCAGACGTCGCCATGGCCGTCGCCGTCCCAGTCGCGCTGGTCCGGGTTCGCGATGGTCGGGCAGTTGTCGGTCGAGTCCGGAATGCCGTCGCCGTCGGTGTCGGTCGCGCCGCTGCCGTCGCTACCGCCGCTACCGCCATCACCGCCACCGCCACCACCGCCACCGCCACCACCTCCACCGCCACCGCTGCCGTCGCCGGCGTTCGCCGCGCCGGAGTGGAACGCGCAGCCGGTCGCGAGCCCGAGCACGACGACGAACGCGAGACGGCCCAGCATCATTTAGATGATACGGCAGGCCGCCGCCGCCGCGCGATGGTGAAATACGCTGTGGCGCCGAGCACGGTCGAGCCGGCGCCGAGCGCGGCGATCGCGGGCTTGACGAGGACGCTGTCGACGAGTAACGCGGTCGCGAGCCCGACGAACACGAGCGGCACGACCGGATAGCCAGGTACGCGAAACGCGCGCGGAACCTCGGGCCGGCGCGCGCGCAGGAGCAGCACGGTGCCGGCGTTGAGCGCGTAGAACAGCCATGACACGATGACGACCGCGTCGGTCAGCTCGTCGAACCCGCCGAGCTGGCAATACACGCACGCGATCGCGCCCTGGACGACGACCGCGACGATCGGCACCCGCGACGTCTTGCCGAGTCGCGCGAGCCCGCGCGGCGCGAGGCCGTCGCGCGCGACCGCGTACGGCACGCGTGCGCCGGTCAGCATCGAGCCGTTCATCGCCGAGATCGCGGAGATCGCCATCGCGGCGGCGAGCGCGAGCTGCGCCGCGGGGCCGAGAAACTCGGTGGCGGCGCGCTGCGCGACCGAGGTGGCACCGGGCGCGGCGACGTCGGCGAGCGGCAGCGCGTGGAAGTAGCCGAGGTTGACGAGCGCGTAGATCGCGAGCACCGCGAGCATCCCGCGCACGGTCGCGCGCGGCACGGTGCGGCTCCCGTCGCGCACCTCGCCGGCCGCCATCGGCAGGTTGTTCCAGCCGTCGTACGCCCACAGCGCGGCGATCACCATGCCGCCGAATGTCGCGAGGCCGGGGAAGCCGCGGCCGGAATCGGTAACGCGCGCCCAGTTGCCGTGCGTTGCGAAGCCGAGCGCGCCGAGTGCGAGACCCGCGATGAGCGCGACCTTGAGCGCGGTCAGCACCGTCTGCACGCCGCCGCCGGTGCGCACGTGCAGGCAGTTGAGGCCGGTGAACGCGACGACGAGCACGAGCGCGGTCGGCGCTTCGCCGAGCGGCACGGCATCGGCGAGGAACTTCGCGGTGCCGACGGCATACGCCGCGATCGAGCCCGGCGTGCCGATCCAGAACCGATTCCACGCGTAGAGGTACGCGACGCCGCCGCCGTAGCCCTCGCGCAGATAGACGTACTCGCCGCCCGCGCGCGGAAACATGCCGCCGAGCTCGGCATACGCGAGCGCGCCGGTGAACGACAGCGCGCCGGCGACCGCCCACGCGGCCAGCACCCACAGCGCCGAGCCGCCGGCCTCGGCCATCACCGACGTCTTCAGGAACACGCCCGTGCCGATGACGGTGCCGACGACGATCGACGCGGCGGCCCACGGGCCGAGCCCGCGGATTAACCCTTGGTCGTCTTGATCCAAGCGCGCACGCGCTCCTCGAGCACCGGCAGCGTCACCGCGCCTGCGCCGAGCACCACGACGTGAAATGCTTTGAGGTCAAACTTGTCGCCGAGTGCGGCCTGCGCCTCGCCACGCAGCCGCAGGATCTCGAGCTGGCCGATCTTGTAGCCGAGCGCCTGCCCCGGCCAGCCGATGTAACGATCGACCTCGTTGGAGATGTTGATGTCGGTCAACGCGGTGTGCGCGCGCATGAAGGCCTCCGCTCGCGCGCGCGTCCAGCCGAGCGAGTGGATGCCGGTATCGACGACGAGGCGCGACGCTCGCCAGGCGTCGAAGCTCGCCGCGCCGAGCCGATCGAGGTCGCTCGAGTACAGGCCCATCTCGTCGGCGAGCTGCTCGGTGTACAGCGCCCAGCCCTCGACGAATGCGGTCGAGCCGTCGAGCTTGCGGAACGCGGGCAGCGCGCCGAGCTCCTGCGCGATCGCGATCTGCAGGTGATGGCCGGGGATCGATTCGTGCCAGGTCAGCGTCTCGAGCTCGAAGCGCGCGCGCGTCTCGGGCTTGTAGGTGTTGACGAAGTACTCGCCGGGCTTGCTGCCGTCGTAGTTCGGCTGGCGGTAGTACGCGATCGTCGTGTACGGCGCCTCGTAGTCGGGGATCTCGCGCATCACGCAGTCGGCTTTGGGCAGCACCGAGAAGTAGCCGGGGATCGCGGCCTTCGCGCGATCGAGCGCGTGCTGCGCGGCGGCGAGGATCTGCTCGCGCGACGTGAAGTACAGCGAGCGATCGTCGCGCAGCTTCGCGATCGTCGCGGCGAGATCGGACGCACCGAGCACGCGCTGGCCGAGCTCGGCGAGCCGCGCGTCGGTCTTCGCGATCTCGGCGACGCCGAGCTCGTGCAGCTCGTGCGGTGACATCGCGAGCCCGACGTGATTCAGGATCGTCGCGCGGTAGCACGCGTCGCCGTCGGGCAACGCGGCCAGACCTTCGCGCTCGCCGCGCGCGGCCGGCATCACCCGATCGCGCAGGAAATCGCGCTCGCGCGTCAACGCCGGCGCGATATTGCGCGCGATCACGCCGCGCAGCTCGGTGGCGAGGCTCGCGCGCTCGGCCGCAGGCCAGTCGTCGGGCTGGCGCGGCGCGGCCCACTTCGGGTTCGCCATCGCCCAGGTCTCGACCGGCTTGGCGAGCTGCTCGTCGAGCTGTTCGATCGCGCGCCGCACCTTCTCCTTCGAAGACACGCGGCCTTCGGCGAGGCCGCGCGCGAGGTTCGCGACCGTGTCGTCGATCGCCTTCTCGCCTTGGTGCATGCGGGCGATCAAGTCCAGCGTGTCGCGCGGCGTCTTCACCGTGTGCGACTCGACGAGGTAGCTGAGCTCGCCGAGCACGCTCGATCCGCCCGAGTCGACGAGCCAGTCCTGGAACTTGCACACGTCTTGCGCGGCGTCGGCTTCGAGCCGCCCGCGCAGCAGCGCGAGCGTGTCGCGGTCGGTCCCGTTCAGGTGCGTCGCGGCGACGGCGCGCACGCGTGCGAGCAGCTCGTCGCGCTCGTGCTGGTAGCGCGCGATCGCGGCCGCGTCGCGCGGTGCGAGCTGGGCATCGTAGCGATGGTCGCCGAGCGTGGTCGCCCAGGTCGGCGTCCATCGCATCATCAGCTCCCAGTGATCGGCGACGACCGCGCGTAACGCGGGATCGACGATGCCGGCGACTGCGTCGGCGGCGAGCGGAGACGGCGGCAAAGGCGTGGGCGGTGCGGGCACGGGATCCTCGGGTGCGTGCACGCACGCGGCGATGACGATCGCGAGGGCGGCGCGGCGCATGCGCGAGTTGTAGCGTACTCTGCGCCCGTGAACGTCCATCTGTTCGACGGGACGTACGAGCTGTTTCGCGCGTGGTTCGGCGCGCCGCCGGCGCAGCACGACGGCCGCGAGGTCGGCGCGACGCGCGCGTTCGTGCGCTCGCTCGCGGGCGTGCTGCGCACCGGCGCGGTCACGCACGGCGGCGTCGCGTTCGATCACGTGATCGAGTCGTTCCGCAACGATCTGTTCGACGGCTACAAGACCGGCGAGGGGCTCGAGCCGGCGCTCGTCGCGCAGTTTCCGATGGCCGAGCGCGCGGCCGAAGCGCTCGGCCTGAAGGCGTGGCCGATGATCGAGTTCGAGGCCGACGACGCGATCGCGACGGCGTCCGCGCGCTGCGCCGCGGATGCGCGCGTCGAGACCGTGCGGATCGCGGCGGTCGACAAGGACATGTGCCAGTGCGTCATCGGCACGCGCGTCGTGTGCTGGGATCGCTGGAAGAACGTGGTGCTCGACGAGGCCGGCGTGATCGAGAAGCACGGAGTCGCGCCCGAATCGATCCCGGACTGGCTCGCGCTCGTCGGCGACACCGCGGACGGCATCCCCGGCCTGCCCGGTTGGGGCAAGGCCTCCGCCGCGAAGGTGCTCGCGACGTGGCGGCACGTCGACGCGATCCCCGACGACCCGGCGCGCTGGAACGTCGCCGTGCGCGGCGCCGATCGGCTCGCCGCCGCGCTGCGCGAGCACCGCGAGGTCGCGCGCCTCTACCGTACGCTCGCGACGCTGCGCTGCGATTGCCCGATCGCCTGCGATCCCGACGCGCTGGCGTGGCGCGGACCCGATCGCGCGGCGCTGGCCGAGCTGTGCCGCGAGCTGGGCCTCGGCGCCGACGCCGTGCGGATCTGAAGAGGGCTTTGGACTTTGGGCCTTGGACTTTGGCCAGAGCAGAGCTTCGGATCCAGCCCAAAGCCCAAAGCCCAAAGCCCAAAGCCCTAGCGCGTGATCGAGATCGACGCGGTCGTCTGCTTCGCCGGGAACTTCAGTCCGGCGATGACCCGCGCGACGCATGCCTTCGCGGCTGCGCTCGCGTCACCCGCCAGGTGCGCGGTCGCGGCGCCGGTGGCCGAGATGTCGACCGTGACCGTCAGGGTCGTCATCGCCGGATCGAGGCACGCGTGCAGCTCGGCCGTCTTGCCGCTCAGCAGCTCGTCGACGCGTGGAGCTTCCATCGGGCCGCGCGTGGTGTGCGCCTCGCCGCCCGTCACCGCTGGCTCGGGCGCGGGCTGCATCGCGGGCGGTGCCGGCGGCGGAGACGGAGCCGCAACGCGCGCCGGCGATGCGGCCGTCTTCTCGGCCTTCTGCGGCGGCGGCGTGCTGGGTTGGGGCGCGCTCGCGACCGAATCGGCGGCGCTCCGCTCGGCCGGCCGCCCGGCCGACGTCATGTCCTGGATCACCAAGTTGGCGTTGCCCTCGTTGCGCGGCAGCTTCCAGGCGATCGAATCGGACACCTTCTCGTGCTTGCCGGGTCCGACCTGCCAGCGCGCGAGGTTATGCGCGAGCTCGATCGTGACGCGCCCGTCGTCGCCGGTCACGACCACGTCGTCCGCCGCCACCGCCTGCCCCACGACCGCCGGCTTGCCCGCGATCGTCGCCTGTCCCGACACTTCCAGCACCTTGCCGGCGCCGGTCATGGCAGACCCCGCGGCGCCGCCGCTGCCGGGAGCCGGCTGCTCGGTCGCAGCCGCCGGCTGGTCCGACGACTTGCAAGCCATCAGCCCGACCCCGATCCCGCAGACGAGCAAGAGCGCACGCGTCATGGTGCCCGGGACTATACGTGATGCTGGAGGCATCGCACGCGTTGGACGCTGCCAGCAGGTCCCGCCTTGGCTCCGCCGCCGCGACCCGGCATGCTCCCCGCGATGAAGGTCGTACCGATCCTGACGCTCGCGGCTGCCTGTGCCGCGGCTCAGCATCCGCGGCCGACCCGCGGCTCGATCGGCGGCCTCGCGCGCGATCAGGACAGCGGCGATCCGGTCGCGAAGGCGCAGATCCACCTGCGCGCGGACGGCGAGCTGACGGCGTCGCACGCCGTGGTCACCGCGGCCGACGGCTCCTACGCGATCCCGCGCCTCGCGCCCGGCAACTACACGCTGACCGCGAGCTTCGCCGGCCAACCGATCGACATCGATCACATCGCGGTGCACGCCGGCGACACCACGGTCGTCGACGTCACGTTCACGCTCGGCCGCCCCGAGCCGCTGCACGTCGACTTCGGCGATCCCAAAGATGGCGAGATCGCGCGCTTCCGGTCATCGCACGTCGCCGCGCGCGCCGCGATCATCGAGGGCTCGGTCACCGATTCGGCGACGCGTGCTCCAGTCCCCGGCGCCGCGGTCACCGCGACCTCGGAGGGCGGCGGCGCCGGCTCGCCCGTCACGCTCGAGACCGTCACCGACGATCTCGGCCACTACCGCTTCGAAGCGGTCGTGCCGGGCGCCTACACGGTCAGCGCGTACTACTCGATCGGCGGCCGCGGCCAGATCGAGATCCGCCGCAGCGACATCGAGGTCGACGGCGGCGGCGGCGTGATCGTCCCGCTCTGGGTCGAGCTCGAGAAGCCTTAGCTGAACCAGTAGCGCGCGCCGATCGAGAAGTCGAAGTCGAACCCGACGCCGTGGTTCGTGAAGTTGCTGAAGAAGTCGAGCGTCGGGACGATCTGCACGAAGATGTCGAGCGGCACGTTGTTGAAGTCGAAGTCGAGGCCGATCGGCACCCGGATGCCAAACGCCTCCGCGCCCGTGCAGTTGTTGCCGCGCGCGTCGCACGCGAAGCCGAAGTCGTAGAAGCGCCCGCCGACGCCGATGTAGAACGGCAGCTCGAACGCCTCCGGCTTGGCGAGCACCTTGGGGTGCCAGAGGTAGTCGGCGTAGAGGTGGATGCCGCCGGTGTCGCCGTAGTAGCGGTAGGCGTAACCATAGTCGCCCAGCCCGAAATCGATGGCCTGGTTCGAGTTCACGAACAGCTTGCCGTTGATGCCCACGAGGTCGCCGAGCTCGAGCCCGAGCCCGAATTTCTTGTTGGCCTCGAAGTCGCTGGTCCCGAAGCCGGTGGGGTGCGGCCGGCCTTGCGCGTGTGCGGGGCCTGCGAGGGCGAACACGGTCGCGATCGCAGCAAGAGCTAAGCTGATCCTCATGCGACCTAGCGTAGACCGGATTCATGTCACAATCGATCCGTGCGCGCGCGGGGCTCGCTCTTCGTCTTGACGGCGAGCATGGCCTGTGGTTCCGGACCGGCCGCGCCGAGGAGCGCCGCGCCGACCGCGCCGGCCGAGACGCACACGGTCGTGATGAAGCCGGTACCGCAGCCCGATGCCGGCCTGCCCGCGATCCTCGGCGCGCCCGAGCCACCGAAGCTCGCGTGCGAGCCCGGCACCTCCGCGATGCCCGCGCCGGCGCCGGAGCCGACGTGGTTCTGCGGCCGCCCCGACGGCACGCGCCACGGCCCGTTCGTCACGCTGTATCCCGACGGCACGAACCAGCTGCTCGGCGCGTATCGCGACGGCAAGCTCGACGGCGCGTGGCAGCGCTATTACCCGGGCGGCTCGCTCGCCGAAGAAGGCACGTACGCCGCCGGCAAGAAGGACGGCCACTGGCGCCAGCTCGGCCCGACCGGCACGCTGCTCGGCGAGTACGACACGAAAGCGGGCACGGGCACCGAGAAGTACTGGTTCTCGGATGGCCCGCTGTACAGCGAGCGCCAGCTGCGCGGCGGCGTGCCGAACGGTTCGCTCAAGGTCTTCGATCACGACGGTCAGCTCGTCATCGTCGCGAAGCTGCTCGGTGGCAAGTACGACGGCACGCACCTGGTCGGCGCGAAGAACACGCTGCGCATCGAGGAGGAGTTCAAGTACGGCGTGCGCCGCAACGCGCGCCAGATCTGGCAGTTCTGGGACCTGCTCCTCGACGAGAACTACGACCTGCGCGGCAAGCTCGACGGCGTGTTCACGATCTGGCGCGACAGCGTGAAGAAGATCCCGCGCGTCACCGGCACGTACGATCACGGCAAGCGCACCGGCACGTGGTCGTGGTTCGATCACGCGAACAACAAGGAGCGCGAGGGCGACTACACCGACGGCAAGAAGACCGGCGCGTGGTTCGAGTGGTTCGAGAACAAGCTGGTGTTCTCGGGCAGCTACGTCGACGGCAACCCCGACGGCGACTTCGTGTACTACGACAAGGCCGGCAACGAGCTCGGCCGGTTCACGATGACCGGCGGCACCGGCGTATGGCTGACGTTCTATCCGAACCACAAGCCGTCGACGCGGACCTACTACTACAAGGGCGAGATGGCCGGGCTGTATCAGGAGCTGACGTTCCGGCTGCCGCAGAAGGTGGTCGTGGAGGGCCATTACTCGGGCGATCGCAAGTCGGGCTCGTGGAAGGAGTGGACCGACACCGGCGAGCTCACGCTCGAGGAGCACTACAAGCGCGGCAGGCTCGACGGCGTGGCCAAGAAGTACGACGCCGGCAAGGCCGTCAGCGAGACGACGTACAAGGACGGCAAGGTCGACGGCGCGTACACCGAGTACCGCAACGGCAAGCCGGCTCTGACCGGCCAGTACAGCGCGGATCGCAAGATCGGCACGTGGACCACCTACGACGAAGGCGGCGCCGTCGTGCTGACCGCGACCTACAAGGATGGCGTGCTCGAAGGCCCGTGGCGCGAGCTCGTCGACGGCGCCGTGCTCGAAGGCGCGATGACCGCCGGGCGGCGCACCGGCACGTGGACCCGCACCGATCGGGCAGGCATCGTTCAGAAGACGACCTACAAGACGCCGGCGTCGGGATAAAACCGCGGCCGACACCGCGATATTCCCGAGCGTTGCACGCGTCACGGTCGTGCAACCCCGGACCGGCTCGTGCGTTCTACACGGGGAGACCCGCCGTGAACCGTGATGCCAAGACCCAGTCCGCTCTCGTCGCGCTCGCTCGCACGCGTCGCATGCAACGCGCGCTCGCCCATGCCTACGTCCATCGCGACGCGCCGATGCCGACGCTGCGCCAGTCGCTGGGCTTCATGACCTCGACGGCGCGGGTCGCTGGCGACGCCGGCGCGTTGGGCCACCGCATGTCGATCCTCGGGGTCGCGCGCGCCGAGCGCGTCGCGTACGTGGTCGAGGAGCTCGCGCCGGGCGAGCCGCCGATCGCGTATCGCATGTGGATGAGCGGCGCGCGGGCCGGCCACCTCGTGCCGATCCACGCGTGGTACGAGCACGGCGCGAGCGACGCGGAGGTGCGCGCGCGCATCGCCGCGATCGCGACGACGCTCGAGCCGGTCGCGCGCACGACGACCGAGGCGTGGATGCTGTCGACGCGCGTCGTGCAGCGGCGCGCGCTGCGCACCGCCGACGGCGGCCCGCCGATCCGCAAGTTCGCGCTTCAGCTGCGCGTCGAGCCGACAAGCGGCGTCGGGGCGAACGGCCACACGACCGTGACCGCATTTCTGTCCCCCGACGCCACGCTCGTCGAGGTGTCTGCCCTTCCGGACACCGGCGCGATCGCACGAGTTAGCTACACCGGGATCCCGTCGGGACTGGGGTTATCGAAGGATACGGTGATCCTGCTCACCGAGTAGCGGGCGTTTCGCCGTGTTAGCCGTCTTGAGTGATCCGCACGCGCCAGCGCGGCGTAGCTCCGGTAACCTGGCTGCAAGTCATGCGTAGGTGGAACATGCGCGCGCTCTCGATCGTACCTCCGCAGCGCGGTGCGTTGCTGCGCGCCACGGCAAAGCCGTGGCTTGCGATCTTGCTCGTTGCTCCGCTCGCCGCGTGCGGCTCCAGCTCGCCTGGTCCCGACGCGCCGCTCGATTGCTCGAAGGTCACCGGAGTCGATCAGTACGTCGCCGGGCTCGAGAAGACGGGCGAGAGCAACATGCTCGACTTCAAGCTGCTGTCGGCCGAGCCGGCGCCGCCGATGCGCGACGACAACACCTGGGTCGTGGAGATCAGCCAGATGGCGAACAACGTGGTCGGCGCGCCGATGGACGGCCTGAGCCTGAACGTGACGCCGTACATGCCGGCGCACCAGCACGGCACGCCGATCGAGGTGGTGATCACGCCGGGCTCGCCGAGCAGCGGCCAGTACACGCTGGCGCCGGTGAATCTGTGGATGCCCGGCATCTGGCAGACGACGATCGTCGCGAGCATGGGCTCGGTGAATGATCAGGCCGTCTATTCGTTCTGCATTCCGGACTGAGGAACGACTGAGGAACGACTTCGGACTTCGGACCTCGGACTTCGGGCTCAGATCCGGAAGTCCGAAGTCCGAAGTCCGTCTCACTGA
>DASXCY010000204.1:0-8041 GCA_036490935.1 Kofleriaceae bacterium
TGCCCTTGGTCGCGACCTCGTTCAGCGCGTCGAGCTCGCCGTCGTTCGCGACGACCTTGACGACGGTATTGCCGCCGGTGACTTGCTGGCCGGCCGCGGTGCCTTCGCCGCCGACCATCGTCTGCGCGTTGTCGCCGTGGCGGACCGAAGTGGTGTCGTCGGCGACGCTCTTGTCGGACAGGTACTTCGCCTGCTGGACGTAGAACTGCCAGTCGATGCCGCCCGAGAGCTGGCGGAACGCGAGCCGGATCAGCCGCTGCTCCTCGGGGTTGTACATGCCGTACAGCGTCGTCTCGATGAGGTGGACCTCGCCGCCCTCGTGCAACATCTTCCACATCTGGTTCGCGATCGACGTCGCGGTGGCGGCGTCGAAGTCCGGCTTCACGAGCATCCGGTTCGTGTCGTCGACGACGGGCACCTCGGTCTGCGGCGGCGCCTTGACCGCGCCTGCGACGAGCTCGACCGGCACGCCGAGCCAGCCGGCGACTTCCTGCGGCGTGGTCTCGTTCCGGTTGTGGTCGACCCCGGTCCCGTACTGCTGCATCGGGTTCTGCGCGGAGTCCTTCACCGCGTCCCATTTCCGGAATGCGCGCGCGATCTGCACGGCGTGGTTCTCCGGCGTCAGGCCGTACTTCACGCGGTAGTAGTCGATCGCGTTGGTCGCCACGACGACGCCGGCGCCCGCCTGCGCATCCGGCGCCGCCTCGCCGCCGCCGCCCGCGCCCGGCAAGTGCTCGTACATCGCGCGCGACGCGCGCGACATCATGAACAGCGTCGGATCGGCGCCGGGAGACAGCGCGGACAGCTGTTCGAACAGGCTCTTCGCGGCGGCCCCGTATTTTTGATCGGCGTCCTCGCGCGCAGCGGCTTTCGGATCGGTGGGCTTCGCGGCCGCGTCCGCGGTCGCCTTCGCGCGCGTCGCGATCGCGCCGGCATCGAGCCCGAGCCTGCTCAGGATCGCCGGGACGTCCTTCTCGCGCGCCTTGTTGGCGATCGTCTCGGCGAGCGAGCCGTCGATCTCCATGTACGCGTTCTGCAGGAGCTCGATCGTGTAGACCTTGCGCCCGGTCAGCCGCTTGACCTCGTCGAGTCGCGACGAGCCCGGCATGTCGAGCTGGGCGTCGAGCAGGCCGAAGATCGCCTGCGCGTGCGTCGGGTCGACGTGGGAGAACCAACCCGGGTGGAGCTCCTCTTTCAGCTCGTGCGCCGCGGCGTGCACGCGCTGAGAGATGGTGTCGCCGCCGCTCGGATCGACCGTGGTCTCGCGCAGCGCCTGCTCGAGGGTGACCAGCGCACCCGGGCCGCGATCGCCGGCGCGCGCGCCGGTGCCGTCGACCGTGCCGAGGCTCGCGCTGTCGACCGTGATGTTGAGGATGCGCTCGGCGGTGCGCCGCGCGTCCTCGCCGCAGCCCTTCTTGATGAGCGTCTGGATCGACTTGCCGGTCTTCGCGTTGTAGCGCGTCGCCAGCTCCTGGCCGGGCGGCGTGCCGGCGCGGCGGATCAACCCGACGTAGTCCTTGCTCGCGCATTGCGTGGCGAAGTGCTCGAGATGCGCGACGACGTCGCTGTCGCTCGTGCGCGCGCCGGCGAACAACCACGCATCGGCGGCGCTGAGGTCGTTCTGCAGCACGTCGACCGAGCCGTTGTACATACCGTCGAGCTTGCGGCGGTCTTCGAAGTTGAGCGGCGCCTGGTCGGCGTTGGGATCGTCCTCGACGACGCCGGTCTGGCCGAGGTCCTTCGTCGAGCCCGGCCGCTGGCCCCACATGACGAGGACGAGGTCGTACGGGCGCACCGCGACGCCGTCGAGCGCGACCTGCTGGCGCATCGCATCGGTCGCGATGGCGCTGCGGAACAGCACGTCGGCCTGCAGCTTCGAGATCGAAGCGCGGTCCTCGCCGCTCGCCGACAGCAGCACGCGCGCCGCCCCGGTCGCGTCGCCGGACTTCACCGCCGGATAGAGCCGATCCTCGATCCCGGGCTGCATCGTGCCGCGGGTCGCGAACCGCCACAGGTTCGCCTTCTGCGTGTCCTCGAGCGAGTCGAGCATGCCCGGATGCGACACCACCCGCATGCGCAGCGGCTGGTCGTCGGGCTTGACGTGCATCGCCATGTAGCCGGCGATGCGATCGAAGCGCTCGGCGCCGGTCTTCGGTCGCGTGCCGATGTATTGCTTGCCCGCCGTGATGTCGGAGCGTCCGCTCACGTCGTCGAACAGCGCCTCGACCGGATCGAGCGCGCGAAACAGCGACTGACCGCCCGGTTGGGTATCGTTCTGCAGCTTCATCAGCTCGCCGAGCAATGCGACCCGGCGCATGAACGTGGTATCGAGCGCGAGCCGGTCGCGAACCTCGAGCGGCGCATCGGACACCGCCGACAGCAGCTCGTGCCGCTCGTGACCGCCGAGCCGGTCGATCTTGGTCGCGCCGAGCTGCGGCAGATGCGGCTCGACCTTCTTGCGCAGCTCGAGCGCCTGGTGGTCCCACGCCGACTTCTGCTGGTCGGTCGGGCTCGGCGGCATCGCCGGTCCGGTGTCGCCGGGGCGCGCCTCGATCGCGCCGGTCTTGAGCAGCAGCAGCAGCGGGCGGATCAGGTTCGCGCGCAGATCGGCCTGCCCCGAGTACATCGCCTCGAACATCGGGATGCCGCTGTAGCCGACGTGCGTCTCGAGCAGCTGCTTGTTGCCGAGATACGCCGCGAGCGCGCCCGTCCACGGCAACGCTTCCTGGCCCTGCCACCACGTGCGGCCGCCGTCGGACGTCATCTGGAAGTGGCCGATGATGCGCTGCGAGTTGAACTGGATGTCGCCGCCGTGGACGAGGTCCTCGAGGCCGTTGTGGATGACCCCGCGGTGCATCGCGTCCTGCTGCGCGTCGGCTTCGGCGGCGGCGAGCGCCGTGGTCCACTCCTTGCGATCGTCGAGGACCGAGAACGCGAGCTTCACGCCGATGAGGCCGGTCTGGCCCGAGCCGTCGAGGCGCGCGATCAGCGGATAGGCGGCGGCGCGGAACTTGTCGGGCGACGGCTCGGTCGGCTTGCCGGGCGAGAGCAGCGCGCCGCACACGGTCTTCCATTCGGTCGTGATCGCGCCGACCGCGCGCGCCAGCGTGGCCTGCTTCTCGGCGTCGACATTGCTCGGGCCGGGCGCCGCGGTGCCCGGCGCGGGCGTGGCGGTCGTCGGCTGCGGCGCCGGCGGGGTCTTCGCGACAACCGGTGCATGTTGGACGTCGCTCATGACTTCCCTCCCGCACGGACCTGAGCCGCCACGCGCATCGCAGGTGGCGCGGCGCCGCCGAGCGTCACCTCGACCATCGCGGCGACATCGCTGTCGACCGCGCCGGCCAGCTCGCCGAGCTTCTTCGCCGAGTCACCCGCGTACAGCTGCAGCATCATCCGCACGACATGCTCCCATGGCACGAGGCCCCACAGCACCGCGAGCTGGACTCCGCTCGGCCGCACCTTCACCAGCGCGAAGCTCTCGCGGCCGGCCGCCAGCACGTCGTGCAGGCCGGCAACCATGTGGCGCTGCGCCGGCGTCGCGCCGACGAGCTCGGCCGCGCGATCGAGGTGAGCGCGCGCGATATCGCGCTGCGCCGGCGTCGCGTTCGGCTGCGAGAAGTGGAGCGTCCACGCCGGCCCCGCGCTGTGATCGGTCACGCCGATCAGCCGGCCGCTGCCGAGCGCGTTCGCGACCTCGCGCACGGGCTCCACCGCGACGCCGAACCGCGCGAGCCGCGCGAGATCCGAATCGAGCGCCCGCCGGCCGAGCGCCTGCACCGAGACCGCGAGCTGATCGGGCGCGCCCGGCACGCTCTCGAGCTCGATCACGGCACCGGTGGTGTCGGCGCCGCCGGCCAGCGTGTCGACGCGCGCGAGCTGGTCGCCGTCGCACAGCGCGAGCGCCGGCACCATCTCGGCTTTCTTGAGCTCGGCCATCACCGCGACGCGATCGAACGCGTGCGGCACGGCGACCAGCAGCATCCGCGCCGGATCGCGGACGAGCACGCTCGCGCGCTGGACGAGCCGCTGGATGTCGATGCGGTACGCGACGCCGAGCGCGGCGATGCGACCGAACACGTGTGCGAGCGTGGCTACGTCCTCCACCGGTCCATCATCTTACGAGCATCCGGGGCTGTTCTTCCCGCGGATCAACGCGAAGATCTGTCGTGAATTCGAGCGCCTACGAGCGATCGGACGTGCTCGGTCTCCCCCGGCAACCGATCCAGCGCCTTGCCGAGGCGTTCCAGCTGGTTGTCGCCGAGCAGGGCGAGCACTTCGGCCACCACGTCGTCGGCCTGCGCGGCGAGCCAGCGCAGGCGGATCCAGCGGGCGAGCTCGTCGGCACCGCCGAGCTGGTGCGCGAGGTCGTCGGCCGCCAGCGATGCGGCGCGCGTGCGATCTCCGGCCGCGAGCAAGAGCTCGACCACGTGTGGCCCGGTCTCGCCCGCGGCGACCAGACGCCGCCCGACGAGCACGCGCACGGGGCGCCACGACGCGTCGGCCGGCGCGGCGCGCAGCACGCCGGTCAGCGCGGCGGCCAGGCCCGACGCGAGCGCCGCATCGACGAGCTCGGGATCGTCGAGCGCGTCGAGCGCCTCGGGCGGTGCGAGCGCGGTAGGATCGCAGGCGAGCGCGACCGCGACCGCGAGCAGCGCGATCGCGCGGTCGTGTGCGATCCGCGTCCGATCCGCGGCGGATGCGGCGAGCTCCGCCAGCGAGGCGCGCGCGCGCAACGCCAGCGCGTCGGCGAGCGCCCGCCCGGTCGGGGAGTCCACCACGCCGCGATTGTATGTTGTACGCTCCGCGCATGAGATCGGCCGTGCTCGCATTCGTACTCGGCTGCGACGAGTGACGCGCGCATATCAAACTCCCCGCGAGCATCTCGACGACACCATCGCGCTCGTCGGCCAGCTCGTCGAGCGCCAGATCGTCGCGCACTGGGAAACCGGCGTGCTGCCGCGCATCAAGGATGCGTTCTCCGGCACGTTCGTGTCGGGCAGCGAGGTCGCGGCGCTGATCGCGGGCGGCCTGCCGGGCACGCCCGAGGGCCAGCGCAAGCTCGCCGATCTCGACGCCGCGATCGGCGCGCGCGAGGAGTGGATCGAAGCCAAGCTCGCCGCGTCGGAGCAGGCGGGCCAGCCGGTGCCGCTCGACCAGCTCCGCCGCGCGTTCGCGCTCACGCCCACCGAGCAGCGCGTGCTGGCCGTGCTGATCGCGGTCGAGACCAGCGCGCGGCTGCGCCAGCTCATGCGCTACCTCGTCAACGAGGCGACGCGCATCTACGCCGACCTCGGGTTGCTCGAGCTGCTCGTGTACGCGACGCCGGCCACGCGCGACGCGCTCGTGTACGAGCTCGCGCCGACGGGCAAGCTGTTCCGGCACCGGCTCGTCGACGCGATCGGCGGCGCGCGTGCCCACGAGGAAGCGCCGTTCCTGCTGCGCGCGGTGAAGGCGAGCTCGCGCGTGATCGAGCTCGCGTACGGCGCGGTGCGGCTCGATCGCGAGCTCGCCGACCTCGCGACGCTCGTCCAGGACGTCCCCGCGCACGACGAGCTGGTCGGCGCCGACGAGCTCAAGGCGCAGGCGACGCAGCTCGTGCGCGATGCGGCCGGCGGCCATGCCGCACCCGCGCTCGTGCTCACCGGCCTCGAAGGCGCCGGCAAGAAGGCGCTGCTGTTCGGTGCCGCGCGCGCGCTCGGCTGCTCGGTGCTGCACGTCGCGTGCGAGCAGCTGCCGGTCGACGCCGAGCCGCTGCAGCGAGCGCTGCGCGCGCTGCTCCGCGAGGCCGTGCTGTTTCGCGCGGTGCCGCTGTTCGAGAACATCGATCTGCTCGCGTCCGATCCCGATCGCGGCCGCGCCGATCGCGCGGCGATCTTCGATCGCGAGCTGGCGACGTTCGCGGGGCCGATCTGCGGCACCTGCGCGCGCCGCGATACGCGCCCGTTCGGGCTCGCGCGCGGCATCCTGCTCGTCGACGTGCCGCTGCCGACCGAAGCGGAGCGCGCCACGCTGTGGCGGCGCGCGCTCGGTCCATTCGCGACCGGCGTCGACGCCGATCGAGCCGCCGCGCGCTACCCGGTGACCGGCGGCGTGATCGCGCGCGCGGCGGCCTCGGCGCACGCCCACGCGCGCAGCCGCGGCGCGCCGATCGACGATCTCGATCTGCACGCCGGCATCCGCGCCACGCTCGACAGCAAGCTGTCGGCGCTCGGCGTGCGCGTCACGTGGCGGCAGACGTGGAGCGATCTCGTCCTGCCCGAGGACGCGATGGCCGAGATCCGCGAGTTCGTCGCCCGCGTACGCCACCGCCGGCGCGTCTACGAGGAGTGGGGATTCGCGCGCAAGGTGGCCAAGGGGCTCGGCCTGTCGGCGCTGTTCTCCGGGCCGCCCGGCACCGGCAAGACGATGGTCGCGGGCATCATCGCCGACGAGCTCGCGCTCGACCTCTATCAGATCGATCTGTCGCGCATCGTGTCGAAGTACGTCGGCGAGACCGAGAAGAACCTCGCGCAGGTGTTCGACGCCGCCGAGGCCGGCCACGCGATCCTGCTGTTCGACGAGGCCGACTCGCTGTTCGCGAAGCGCACCGAGGTCAAGTCGTCGGTCGATCGCTATGCGAACCTCGAGGTCAACTACTTGCTGCAGCGCATGGAAGCGTTTCGCGGCATCACGATCCTGACGACGAACCTCGACGCGTCCATCGACGAGGCATTTCGCCGGCGCATCTCGTTTCGCATCCAGTTTCCGCTGCCGGAGGTCGAGGATCGCGAGCGGCTGTGGCGCTCGATGCTCCCGAAACAGGCGCGTGTCGATCCCGCGATCAACTTTCATGCGCTCGCGAGCAAGTTCGAGCTCGCGGGAGGTCATATTCGCAACGCCGTGCTGCGCGCGGCGTTCATGGCCGCCGACGAAGACAGCGCGATTCGCATGGACCACATGCACAAGGCGGCGGTGCTCGAGTACGCGGCGATGGGCAAGCTCGCGACGGCGGCGACACTGTGAGCAGCTCGACCGACCATTCGCACCGCGGCGAAGGCGCCCACGTCGAGGCGCCCGCGGCCGGTCAGGCGAGCGCCAAGCAGCCGGGTGCGCCCGCGTCGATGACGAACGCCGAGGCCGAGCTCGCGGCCGAAGCGGCGCGCAAGCAGCTCAGCGATTCGGGAGAGGCCGCCGCGCGTGCCGAGCTCGCGGCCGCGCTGGCCGGGGCCGCACCCGGCGCCGACGAGCCCGACTCGAGCGAGCGCTGGCGCGCGCGCCGTGGCCCACCCGCGCCGCGGTTCGGCGAGCACGCGGCCGACGGCGGCTGGCTCGGCCCCGAGCACGTCGAGCTCGCCGTGCTCGCGCCGGAACCGAGGTGGTGCCGTGGCATCTAGCTCGCTCGCGTACCTGAAGCCGTATCGATCCGCGCTGGCCGGCGGCGTCGCGATGCTGGTCGCGACGAACGTCACCTACCTCGGCATCCCGTACTACGTCGAGCACGCGATCGACGACCTGCAGTCGAACCACGTCGACGCCGTGCCGCATGCCTGCGCGATGCTCGTCCTGTTCGCGGTCGCGACCGCGGTCACGCGCATCGTGTCGCGCGTGTCGATCTTCAACGCGGCGCGCGCGGCGGAGTACGACGTGCGCTCCGACCTGTTCGGCCACCTGATGACGCTGTCGCCGGCGTACTACCGCGATCATCCGACTGGCGACGTGATGTCGCGGCTCACCAACGACGTCCAGACCGTGCGCGCGATGTGGGGCGCCGGCGCCGTCCACCTCGCGAACTCGGTATGCGCGTTCGCGACGGTGCTGACGTACATGATGGTGCTCGACGCGAAGGTCGCGGCGGTCGTGCTGCTGCCGTATCCACTGATCTTCGTCGTCGGCAACGCGCTGTCCAAGCGCGTGTACCGCACGCAGCGCGAGGTCCAGGCCGAGCTCGGCACGCTGAGCTCGCGCATCCAGGAGGACCTCGGCGCGATCCAGGTGATCAAGACGTACGGGCTCGAGGACGTGCGCCGCGGCGGCTTCCTCGCCGGTTCGCGGCGCCTCCTCG
>DASXCY010000205.1:0-16018 GCA_036490935.1 Kofleriaceae bacterium
CCGACCTCGGGCTCGGTCAAGGTCGCGGGCGCCGAGCTGTCCAAGATGACCGACGGCGAGCTCGCGAAGTGGCGGTCGCAGACGATCGGCTTCGTGTTCCAGTCGTTCAACCTGATCCCCGTGCTGACCGCGGCGCAAAACGTCGAGCTGCCGCTGCTGCTCACGTCGCTCGGCGGCGGCGAGCGCAAGAAGCGCGTCGCGACCGCGCTGCGCATCGTCGGCCTCGAGGACCGAATGGACCACTATCCGCGCCAGCTGTCGGGCGGCCAGGAGCAGCGCGTCGCGATCGCGCGCGCGATCGTGAACGATCCGAAGATCATCGTCGCCGACGAGCCGACCGGCGATCTCGACCGCAAGAGCGCCGACGACGTGCTCACGCTGATGGAGAAGCTCAACAAGGAGCTCGGCAAGACCATCTTCATGGTCACGCACGATCCGGCCGCGGCCGAGCGCGCGAGCGTCCATCGCAAGCTCGACAAGGGAGCGCTGCAGTGACGCGCCCCAGGGAGGATCGGCGATGAATATCGCGACGTACGCGCGGCGGAATCTGTTCCGCCGGCGCGGCCGCACGATCCTCACGATGAGCGCGGTCGCGCTCGCCGTGTTGATCTTCTGCGTGATCCGCACTGTTGTCGCCGAGTGGAACGCCGGCGCCGACGCCGCGGCGCAGGACCGGCTCGCGATCCGGCACAAGGTCTCGATCACGATGCAGCTGCCGCGGCACTACGTCGACGACGTGCGCGGCATGAAGGCGCAGGGCGTCAAGGCGGTGACCTGGGCGAACTGGTTCGGCGCGAAGGATCCGAAGGAGCGCATCCCGTTCTTCGCGGGGTTCGCGGTCGATCAAAACAGCTGGTTCGACGTGATGGACGAGTTCCAGGTCGATCCGGCCGTGCTCGAGGAGTGGAAGAAGATCGAGAACAAGAACGGCGCGATCATCGGCGACCAGCTCGCGAAGGCGTTCGGCGTCAAGGTCGGCGACAAGCTGGTCGTCAACAGCGACATCTATCCGGGCGACTGGGAATTCAAGGTGCTCGCGATCTACAAGCCGCTGCGCCGCACCGCGGATCGCAACACGCTGATGTTTCGCTGGGACTACCTCACCGACGATCCGCGCGCGACGTTCAGCAAGGATCAGGTCGGCTGGATGACCGCGCGCATCGACGATCCGGGCAAAGGCGCCGAGATCGGCAGAGCGATCGACGCGAAGTTCTCCGAAAAGGACGACCAGACGCTGACGATGAGCGAGCGCGCGTTCCAGCTCGGCTTTCTCGGCGGGTTCTCCGCGATCTTGCACGCGTTCGATTACGTGTCGCTCGGCATCTTGCTCGTCATGGTCCTCATCCTCGCGAACACGATCGCGATGGCGGTGCGCGAGCGCACGCACGAATACGGCGTGCTGCGCGCGATCGGGTTTCCGCCCGGCCACATCCTCGGGTTCATCCTCGGCGAGTCGATCCTGGTCGCGCTCGTCGGCGGCGCGCTCGGCGTGCTCGTCACGCTGGGCCTCATCAACGGCATGATCGGCCCGTTCATCGAGGAGAACATGTCGGGCATGTTCCCGTACTTCTCGGTGCCGACCGCCGTGATCGCGACGGCATTCGGCGCCGCGGTCGCCGTCGGAGTGCTCGCCGGAATCGTCCCGGCGATCCTCGCATCGAAGCTCAAGGTAACCGACGCCCTGCGGAGGCTCGACTGATCATGGTGCCCGTCCAGTACAACATCCGCAGCCTGTTCGTGCGCAAGGTGACGACCACCGTGACCGCGATCGGCATCGGGCTCGTCGTGTTCGTGTTCGCGGGTGCGCTCATGCTGCGCGAGGGCATGAACCACGCGATGGGTGCGAACGGTCATTCCGACGTCGCCGTCGTGATCCGCAAGGGCTCGGATAACGAGCTGTCGAGCGCGATCACGAACGCCGATCTCGACCGCCTGAAGGGCCACACCGGGGTCGCCGCGGTGATCGGCGAGGTCGTGGTCGTGATCGCGGGCGAGCGCGACGACGGCTCGGGCGCGATCTCGAACGTGCTCGTGCGCGGCACTCCGGCCGAGGGCTTCACGTTCCGGCCCGAGGTCAAGATCGTCGAGGGCCGCGAGCCGAAGCCGGGCACGCCCGAGGTGATGGTCGGCAAGGGCATCGCCGGCCGCTTCAAGGGGCTGTCGGTCGGCGGCACCGTCGAGCTGCGTCACAACCGGCCGTTGCAGGTGGTCGGCGTGTTCGACGCCGACGGCGCGTCCTACGAGTCCGAGGTGTGGGGCGACGTCGATTACATCCGCCACGCGCTCGGGCGCGAGGCCGGCGTGTCGTCGGTGCGCGTGCGGTTCGACAGCCCGTCGGACTTCGACGCGTACCGCGGCGACATCGAGGGCGACAAGACGATGGCGATGAAGGTGTCGCGCGAGGCCGATTATCTGCGCAAGCAAGGCGAGTCGACCTCGAGCTTCCTGTCGGGCATGGGCATCGCGTTCGCGATCATGTTCTCGATCGCGGCGATGCTCGGCGCGGCGATCACGATGAACGGCGCGGTCGCGAACCGCTCGCGCGAGATCGGCACGCTGCGCGCGCTCGGGTTCTCGCGGTTCTCGATCTTGACGTCGTTCGTGCTCGAAGCGCTGGCGCTCGCGATCCTCGGCGGCCTGCTCGGCAGCGCGTGCGTGCTCGTGCTCACGCTGATCAAGGTTCCGGTGATGAACTTCCAGACGTTCTCCGAGATCGTGATCTCGTTCCACGCCACGCCCTCGGTGTTCGTGAAGTCGCTCGTGTTCTCGGGCGTGATGGGGCTCGTCGGCGGCTTGATCCCGGCGATTCGCGCCGCCGGCGTGTCGCCGGTCGAGGCGATGCGCGCATGAGAGTGCTCGGCCTGCTCGCGATCGCGGCGTGCTCGAGCCCGGCCGCCGCGCAACCCGCACCGCCGGCCAAGACCGTGCATCCGGTCGCGATGGACGGCCCGTACAAGACGCTGGCCGCCGCCTGCCAGCACGCGCGGCCGTGCGGCGGCACCGACATGGACGAGAAGGGCAACGTCTCGCACCGGCCGAAGACTCCGACGTGCGACGCGGTCACCGATCGCACGCACGACATCAACGCCGGCGAGGCGAAGCTCGAGCATGCCGTCGGCGGCGACGAGATCCGGCTCGGCGGCGTGAAGTGCGCCGAGCCCGACGGCCTGCGCTACACGCACTCGGAGTACTCGGTGTACGTGCACCGCAAGGATGGCTGGTGGCGCACCGCCGCGCCGGTGTTCGCGGTCGATTACAACGACAAGTACTGCGACGTCACGCAGGCCACGCGCTGGAACGATCAGCCCGGGCGCACGTTCCTCGGCATCGCGGCGACGCAGGAATGCGTCGCGTGTATGAAGCAGGCCGACTCGACCGAGACGCTCGAGATGATGCTTCGCGTCGAGCCCGACGGCACCAAGCCGGTCGTGTTCGGGCCGCTCGCGGTCGGCGAGCGAGTCACGCAGACGCCGAACTCCGACATCGACAAGGACGTCGACTGCAAGAAGGTCAAGCGCGTGGTCTCGCTCGACGAGAAGTGGTCCGGCGCGGACGACCTCGTGCTCGCGGGACCGGCGACCTGGCAGGCGCCCGAGATGGAGGACGGCCTGATCGTCATCGCCATCACGCAGACCGATGCGGCGTCGTCCGCGGGCAGCTATCACTTCGCGCGCTAGGTCCCGTTGTCACGCCGCGCTATCATCGCGGCATGCGTCTCACGATCGCTCTCACGATGCTGCCCGCGCTCGCGCTGGCCGGACCGCACAAGTACGACGTCAGCGACGACGCGAAGCTCGACAAGGCCGTCCAGGCCGAGCTTCACCACGCCGCCGATCACAACTGCACGGAGCGCATGACCGGCGACTTCAAGAAGGTCGTGCTGGTCGGCTCGTTCGCGAACGACCGCGGCTGCATGGCGGAGGGCTACTTCGCCGACGGCGTGTATGTCGCCGACCGCGGCAAGTCGGCGCCCGCCCTCGCCGCATCGGGCTGGTCCGACGCGAAGAAGCGCGGCGACCTGGCGGTCGCGTGGGCCAAGGAGATGACCGGAGACTCGTTCGCCGGCGACCCGAAGGCAGTCGCCGGCAAGGACGGCAGCGTGGTCGTGACCGGCTGGGTGAACGACCCGGTCGGCATGATCCCGGAGCAGCACAGCGAGCAGCTCGAATTCCGGTTCACGCCGGCCGGCGACGTGACGACCAAGGTGCTGGCGCAGAAGACGACCAAGCTGCATTAGCCTCAGGCTGTAGCTTGCTCGCCGCGGCCACGAGATCGAGAGACTCCGCGCGATCGCCCTCGGCGTCCTGGCCGCGCGCACCGGCGGCGAGCGCATGCACCTGCGACCAGCTCAGCGCGCCGCGTACGGCGATTGGCGAGGAGCAGGCCGAAGCTCGCGACGGCGGCGGCGCCGCCGGCACGTGCAGGCCGGCGGGGACGATCTCGGCTTTCCGGTTGTCATGCCCTCGTTGTCACGCCCGCGCGGTCCGGCGCAAACCGCGGCGCGATCACATCGAGACGGCCGCTGCCGCGCGCGAGCCGCGTCGCATGTCGCATGCGGAGTCGGTTAGATCGTCCAGGCGACTCGTGCGTTGGCTCGAAAATGGCCCAGGCAATCGCGCGTTTCGATCACCACGCTCGCCTCCGGCAGCGACCGGCCTGGAGCTATCCGCTGTTCGTCGCGTGCGCGGTGTTCACCGGCGGCGTGCTGTTCGCGATGTGGGCGAGGTCGATCTGGACGACCGAGCAACTCGAGCGACCGAAGCTGTCGATCGATCTCGCGATCGCGCCGTCGCCGCCGCCGCCGCCACCGCCGCCGGCGGGCGGCGAGAAGCCGCGGGATCCGCAGGTGATCGTGCCGAAGGTGCCCGACGTCCTGCTGCAGCCGGTCATCGAGAAGCCGCCGGAGCGCCCACATGCGACCGAGGACGTCGGTAGTACCGATGGCCAGATCGGTGGCGTGAAGGGCGGCGACCCGACCAGCACGGCGATCGACGGCGTGATCGGCGAGCCGCCGCGCGTGACTCCGCCACCGGTCATGCCCGTGATTCCGAAGCTGCCGCGCATCATCCCGCCCGCCGCGCTCGAAGCCTCGCGCATCGCCGGCGACCCGCAGATCGAGCCCGACGACGTGACGAAGACCGAGATCCAGCGCTCGGGCCAGGACCGCATCATCGGCACGTTCAAGATCTGCCTCGCCGCGACCGGCGACGTGACGAGCGTGACGACCTTCAAGCACACCGGCTTTGCCGCGTACGACTCGAAGATCGCCTCGACGATCCGCTCGAGCTGGCGCTACCGCCCGTTCTCGATCGACAACACGCCCACCGCCGTGTGCACCGCGGTGACGTTCGTGTACTCGCAGCGCTAGAGCGCTCTCGTCAGTGGCCGGGCGCCGCCGGAATCGCGTAGCAGGTCTGCGCGGGCAGATCGCACGTCGCCGTGTAGCCCTTGCACACGTCGGGGTTGTTGCACGTCTTGTCGCAGTCCTCCGTCGACGGCTCCGTCACCAGCACGGCCTTGCAGCTGCACCCGCACTCGCTGCGCAGCTTGCAGTCGCTGGCGGCGTGACACGTGCTGGGCGAATCCTCCTCGGCGTGCTCGACGTGATCGCCGTGCGGCAGCACGGGGTCGTACTTGCCGTTGCCGTTGGTGTCGAGGAAGATCGGGTTGGTCATCGCGAACGGCGTGACGTTGACGCCGGTGCCGCCGCCGACGACCGGCGACAGCGAGCGGTCGCCCTCGACGCGCACGACCGCGTACGTGTCGTGCGGCACGTCGAGCGCGAACGTCTCGTGAAACCGATCGACCGGCGCGATGCCGCCGCCAGGCAGCGGCGGCAGGGTCCAGCGCTTCACCTCTTTGCCCGCGACGTACAGGATCACGCGCGACACCGACACCCACGGCGCAGCGCGCACCGTGATCTCGGCCGTCGCCTTGCCGCCGGGCGCCGGCGCGAGATCGCCGATGTCGGTCGTGCCGACGTGAAAGCCGACGATCGGCCCGGTCGTGAAGAACGAGTGGTGCGCCTTGACCGCGCGCGCGACGTCCACGGCCGTCACGGTCGCCGGATCGTCGTTGTCGAGGCGCACGTAATTGCGCGGGTAGCCGCCGAGGTTGTAGGTGAGGTGGTGCGTGTCGGAGTTGCCGGTCGCGGTGATGAGGTGGCCGCGGTCGAGCAGCGCGAACCAGTCGGCGAGCACGCGATCGATCGTCTTGCGGTTGGTGTCCTGGTAGCCGTTCAGCACCTCGACCGCGTCGAAGTCGTACGAGAAGCCCTTGCGCGTCGCGCGGTCCCGCTCGGGATCGAACTTGCCGAGCGTGAAGTAACCGATCGCGGCCTCGAGGCGCGGGTGGTGGATGTCGATGATCGCGTCGGGCGCGCGCTCGCGGACGTCGCGAAAGATGTCCTGCGGCGTGTGCTTCGCGACCGGGATCGCACCGTGGCCCTCGACCTCCATCGAGTGCGGCAGCGGGAACGCGCCGAAGTGGCCCCAGCTGCCGGTCGTGATCTCGTCGCCGGTCGCGCTCGCGAGGTAGTTCTCGGCATGCAGCTCGGCGATGATCGGCTGGTAGTTCGCGACCACGTTGTGATCGGTCGAGACGATCATGTCGACGCCGTCGGCGACGAACTCGTAGACGCGATCGCGCATCGGTACGCGCGAGTCAGGCGAGCTCGCCGCGTGGACGTGAAAATCCGCCGACAACCAGTGCGGCGTATCGACGACGTGCGTGATGTGCGCGTGCAGCTCCGCGCCCTTCGTCGTGACCGTCACCTTCTGCGTGTCGATCGTCCATTCCGGGCCGCGGCTCGCGGTGACCTCGTACGTGCCGACCGGCACCGCGACCACGCCGACACCGCCGAGCGAGAACACGCGGTTGAACGCCGACAGCGACGTGTCTTCCTCGGTGCCGACGTCGCCCTTCGACAGCCGCGGCGAGTGCGTCTTGCCGGCGCCTGACAGCGTCAGCTTGCCCGGGATGCGCTTGCCGGTCGCCGTGTCGACGATCTCGAACGACAGCCCACCGTGCTCGACCAGCTTCGGCAGCTCGTCGCCGCTGCCCTCCTGGATCATGCCGCCGGGCTCGTCGAGCACGACGCCGGAGCTGCCCTGCCCCGCCGAGCCTTCGGCGTGCGTGCCGAGCGAGTCGCTGCCGTGGCACGCCGCGATCAGAAGCAAAGCCCACCGGACCGACCGACGCGTCGCGATCGCGCGAGTGCGAAGCGCGAGCAACCTTGGGCGGAGGAAGTGCCGCGGAGCGGCCATCAGATCGATCCTAGCAGCTCGGTCAAGTGCTCGACGAGCGCGTCGCGCACGATCGCGACGCGGGCCGGCACGAACGACGCCGACGGCAGCACGACGTGCATCGGGCCGCCGGCGAGGTGATAGCGCGGCAGCACGCGCTCGAGCTCGGGCGCCTGCTGGGCGCCGGCGAACAGCGGCAGCGGGCCGATGCCGAGCCCGGCCTCGATCGCGCGCAGCAAGAACCCGTAGTCGTCGCACGAGATCGGGCCGGTCACCTCGACCGCCTCGGTGCGGGTGCCGCCTTCGAGCGACCAGGTCGCGCGGCCGCCGCGCGCGCGGAACATCACCGCGTCGTGGCCGGAGAGATCGGCGAGCCGGCGCGGCCGGCCGCGCCGCGCGAGGTACGACTTGGCCGCGAACAGCCCCGCGTGCGCGCTACCGACCTTGCGCGCGATCAGGCTCGAATCGGCGAGCTTGCCGGCCCGCACCGCGAGATCGACGCCTTCGGCGACGAGATCGAGCACCCGCGAGCTCAACACGAGCTCGACGTGGATCGATGGATAGCGCGCCACCAGCCCCGCGATCGCCCGCGGCAGACCGAGCAGCGACGCGTCGTTCGGTGCGGTGACCCGCACGACGCCGCGCGGCTCGCGGCCGTGCTCGCGCACCGCCGACGTTGCCTCCTCGAGCGCGCCGACCGCGCCGCGCACGCGCTCGTACAGCTCGCGCCCGGCGTCGGTGATGCCGCGCTGGCGCGTCGTGCGCTGGATCAGCCGCACGCCGAGCTCGCGTTCGAGCCGTGCGATGCCGCGCGTGACCGATGACTTTGGCGCGCCGAGTGCGCGCGCCGCGCCGGTGAAGCTGCCGCGCTCGACCACGCGGGTGAACAGGGCCAGGTCGTTGTAATCGAGGTCCATGCCGAGTTGCAACTGTAGCAACAAGCAGTTGCATTGTTGCATCTTGCCGACCACCCCGAACAGCGCGATTTTGACGCCCACAAGGAGTCACCCATGCGCTGGAACATCGATCCCTCCCACTCGACGGCCGAGTTCACGGTCCGCCACCTCATGATCACGAACGTGCGCGGCCGGTTCGGCAAGCTCGCCGGGACGGTCGACTACGACCCCGAGCACCCGGAGCAGACGCGCATCTCGGCCACGATCGACGCGACGACGATCGACACCCACGAGGACAAGCGCGACGCGCACCTGCGCAGCCCCGACTTCTTCGACGTCGAGAAGTTCCCGACACTGGTGTTCGAGTCGACCACCGCCGTGAAGACCGGCGACGGCCTCGAGCTCACCGGCAACCTCACGATGCACGGCGTCACCAAGGCGATCACGCTGGCGATCGAGGAGCCGTCGAGCCCACAGAAGGACCCGTGGGGCGGCACGCGGCTCGGCGCGGCGGCCACGGCCAAGGTCAATCGCAAGGACTGGGGCCTCAACTGGAACGCCGCGCTCGAGGCCGGCGGCGTGCTCGTCGGCGAGCAGGTCAAGATCCATCTCGAGATCCAGCTCACCGCCGATCAGAAGTCGTAGCGGACCTGCCCGAAAGACCGCGAGGTCCGACCCTTGCAGCGCAGTCGATCCGTCCACACGGATGACTGCATGACCGAAACCCTACCCGTCCTCGCGCTACGCAGCTCGGTGATCCTGCCAGGCGTCGGCCTGCCCATCTCGGCTGGGCGACCCCAGACGCTGCGCGCGATCGAGGCCGCGCTCAAGGATCCCGCGCATCGCGTGCTCGCGATCGCGCAGCGCACCGAGGATTCCGGAGACGACGTCTCGCCCGAGTCGCTCTACACCGTCGGGACGATCGCCACGCTCGGTTCGGTGCAGCGCAGCGCGAACGGCGTGCGCGTGTTCCTGCAGGGCGTGTCGCGCGGAATCTCCGTGCGCGTCACGCCGCACAAGGATGGCTACCTCGAGGCGACGGTCGGCCCGGCCAAGGAGCTGCTGCCGCCCGATCCGCTCGATCGGACGTTCGTCGCGCTGCACCGCGAGGTCCGCGAGCGCGCCGCCGAGCTCGCGAAGCGGCGCGGCGTGCCCGAGGAGGCGATCGCGCAGATGCTCGCGCAGATCACCGAGCCGGGGCCGCTCGCCGACATCGTCGCCGGCTACCTCGAGGTCAGCGGCGCCGAGAAGCAGGCACTGCTCGAGACGATGGCCGTCGAAGATCGGCTGCGCCGCGTGCTCGTCCACGTGCAACGCCAGCTCGACATGCTGAGCGCCCAGGAAGAGATCCAGTCGAAGGTCAAGGAGGAGCTCGGCGACCGCCAGCGCGAGATCTACCTGCGCCAGCAGCTCAAGGCGATCCAGGAAGAGCTCGGCGAAGGCGAAGGCGAGAGCGACGAGAGCTTGAAGGAGCTGAGGGCCAAGCTCGATGCGCTCGAGCTGCCCGAGGAGGCCAAGCGCGAGGTCGATCGCGAGTGGTCGCGCCTGACGCGCGTCGGCCGCGAGTCGATGGAGTCGCAGGTGATCCGCACCTACCTCGAGACGATCGCGGAGCTGCCGTGGTCGACGCGCACCGAGTCCAAGCTCGACGTCACCGAGGCGGCGCGCATCCTCGACGAGGATCACTACGGCCTCGCCGACGTGAAGGACCGCGTGCTCGAGTTCCTCGCGGTGATGCAGCTCGCGCGCGAGGCGCATCGCAAGGGCAAGATCCTGCTGTTCGCGGGGCCGCCCGGCGTCGGCAAGACGTCGATCGCGAAGTCGATCGCACGCGCGATGGGCCGCAAGTACGTGCGCATCTCGCTCGGCGGCGCGCGCGACGAGGCCGACATCCGCGGCCACCGCCGCACGTACATCGGCGCGCTGCCCGGCCGCATCCTGACCGGCATGAAGCAGGCCGGCGCGAAGAATCCGGTGTTCCTGCTCGACGAGGTCGACAAGCTCGGCACGTCGTTCCAGGGCGATCCGGCGGCGGCGCTGCTCGAGGTGCTCGATCCGGCGCAGAACGATTCGTTCACCGATCACTACCTCGGCGTGCCGTTCGATCTGTCCGAGGTGTTGTTCGTGGCGACCGCGAACTTCATCCAGAACATCCCGGCGCCGCTGCTCGATCGCATGGAGGTCGTCGAGTTCGCCGGCTACACCGAAGCCGAGAAGCTCGCGATCGCGAAGCAGTACCTCGTGCGCCGCCAGCTCGAGGACAACAGCGTCACCGCCGAGCAGCTCGAGCTCACCGACGACGCGCTCCGCGAGGTCATCACCGGCTACACGCGCGAGGCGGGCGTGCGCCAGCTCGAGCGCGAGCTCGGACGGCTCGCGCGCAAGGTCGCGCGCCGCATCGCCGCGAAGGAGGTCGAGCACGTCCAGGTCGATCGCGGCAGCGTGCGCGCGCTGCTCGGCCGGCCGCGCGTGCATCCCGAGAAGGCATCGCGCGAGGACCAGGTCGGCACCGCGACCGGCATGTACTACACGCCGGCCGGCGGCGACATCATGTTCGTCGAGGCGCAGCTGATGCGCGGCAAGGGCGAGCTGATCCTCACCGGTCAGCTCGGCGACGTGATGAAGGAGTCGGCGCGCGCCGCGTGGACGTTCGCGCGCGCGCATGCCGACTGGTTCGGAATCGACGACCGCGACGGAGGCCACGACGTGCACGTCCACGTGCCCGCCGGCGCGATCCCGAAGGACGGCCCGTCCGCGGGCATCGCGATGGCGACCGCGCTCGTGTCAGCGCTGTCGAAGCGGCCGGCGCGCCACGAGGTCGCGATGACCGGCGAGATCACGCTCAGCGGCCGCGTGCTGCCGATCGGCGGGCTCAAGGAGAAGGTGCTCGGCGCGGTGCGAGCGGGCATCACGCATATCGTGATCCCACGCGACAACGAGCCCGACCTCGACGACCTGCCGCGCGAGGTGCGCGACACCATCGTCGTCACGCCGGTCGACACGCTCGTCGAAGCGCTCGCGGTCACGCTGCGCGACACGACCGTGCTCGACGGCCGCCTCATGTTCGGCGCCACGACGGAGTACGTCGCGCACTGATCGGCCGCTCGGCGGCCACCGGCGAGCGTGCTCGGCGGTCGTGTCGAGCTCGACAAGCTGTTTGTAAAGCGCGCGCGCGACAGTCTGTTGCGCCGCCGGCGGTACCAGGCCTGCCTGCGCGGTGGAGCACACCGCGGCGATCACGAGCAGCCGCGGACCGTAAGGCGCTGGCACTTCGCCTGCAACGCGAGACCGCCATGCTGACGCGAAACCAGTTCTTACGCTCGGCTCTGGGTGTGGCAGCCGCGACACTGGGGCTCAGCGTGCTTCACGCGTGCGGCACATCGCCGGTGCCGCCCTCTCCCGATGGCGGCGACCTCGGCGGCGGCGGCGGGCACCCACTCGATGCGCGCGCGACCGCCGGGGGGGCGGATGGCGGCTCGGGCGGGCAATCACAGTGCGTCGCGAGCGGGACGACGACGACGATCGGCGACAACCACGGTCACGTGCTCGTGGTCAGCTCCGGCGACGTCGCGGCCGGCGCGGCGAAGTCCTACAACATCCAGGGCACGTCCGATCACAATCACACCGTCGCGCTGACCGCCGCCGAGTTCGCGATGCTGCAGCAGGACAGCGCGGTCATGACCACGTCCTCGTTCGACGACGGCCACGATCATTCGATCCTGGTGGCATGCGCGTGAACCAGCGGCGACCACGCCTCGGGCGTGAGCAGCCATAGCCAATCGCGCGCGCGCGTCGCCGCGACGTAGAGCGACCGCGCGAGCTCGGGATTCGCCGGATAGAACGCCGGCGAGAGGTCGGGAATCACGACCGCGTCGAACTCGAGGCCGGAGACCGCGGCGGCGGTGGTCACGACGATGCCGGGCTCGAACCGGAAGTCGCCGGCCAGCACCAGCGTCGCATCGATGCCGCGCGCGAGCTCGCCGTGCAGCCGGCGCGCGTGCTCGGGCGTGCGGGCGACGACGGCGATCTGGCGCCACGGATCGCGCGCAGCGAGCGCCGAGAGCTGCCAGCACAGCACGGCGGCCTGGTGGAATGCACCGGTTCGCGCGCTCGCCCACACCGCCGGATCGGGCGGCGGCTCGGCGGGAAGCCGCCAACTGCGCGCGAGCTCGGCGATCGCGGGCACCGATCGGTACGTCACCGCCAGCGTGACCTCGGCCCACGCACGCGGCGGCAGCTCGTGGCGCGCGGCCGGCCAGCCGGTGAAGTAGGCGGTCTCGTCGGTCGCCTGCCGGTGGTCGCCGGCGAGCGTGATGCTGCCGCCGGGCGCGAGCGCGTCGCCGATCGCGGCGAGCTCCATCGGCGCGCGCAGCTGGGCCTCGTCGAGGACGATGTGGTCGTAGGTCTCGAGCTCGGCGCCAGGCAGCGCGCCACGCCGCACGAGCTCGAACAACACGGGCACGTCCTCGGCGTCGAACGTGTCGACGTCCTCGGTCGGCGTGCCGGCGTCGAGCGCGCGGTGGTCGAGCGCGATCAAGCGATCGGCGTCGACATGCGCGTGGGCGCGCTCGGTCGTGGTCTCGAACTGCACGCGCGTGTGCGCGATGACCTGCGCGATCGCACGCGCCGGCAGCGCACCGGCGGAGGCATCGACGATGCGCGCGAGGCGGTCGCGATCGCCGAACAGGTGCAGCAGGCGCGCGCGCGACCGCGGCAGCTTGTCGTCGCTGCGCGGCGGCTTCCAGGAGATGAAGTCGTCGAGCGCGGCGCGAACGGCCGGGTGGCGCTTGAGCGCGATCACCTGCGCGCTCGCGCCGGCGCTCGCGCGCGCCGGGAGCCCGGAGAATGCGCGCCGCGCGCGTGCGACGAGCCAGTCGTCGACCACCGCGATCTCGAGGCGCGAGATCGCGAGCCGCTCGGCGAGCACGCGGCACAGCCGGCGCAGGCCTTCGGTCGGCACGAGGACGAGCGCGCGGAACCTCCGGCCGCGCGTGCGTGCGGTCCCGGCGAGCGCGGCGACGCGATACAGCGCGACGAGGGTCTTGCCGACGCCGGCCTCGCCATCGACGACCAGCGAGGTGTCGCGCGGCAGATCGACCGCTCGCTGCTGATCGGCATCGAGCACCGGCAGGAGCGCACGATCGGGAGCCCGACCTGCGAGCGGCGCCGGCTCCAGCTCCGCGACGCGCGCGCCGTTCGCGTCGAGCAGGCCGCGCTCGCGCACGCGGCCCTCGAGTACGTGGTCGCCGACCTCGATCGCGTACGGCTCGCCCGGCGCGCACCGGAAGAACGGCTCGGCGAGCGGCGCGGTGCGCCAGTCGAGCAGCGGCGGGCTCGCCCCCAGATCGGAGTGCGCCCCGAGCAGATACGTGCGCGGGCCGCGCTCGGTCTCGAGCACGAGCACGCCGTGAGCCCCGCGCTGCATGTCGCCATCCTGCGCAGCCGGCGCGAATCGACAAGCTAGAATCCGCGCGCGCGACGCGCTACGATCTTCTCAATGGTGCGGCGCGCCGAGCCGCACGCCGTCGAGGCGCTGCGTGGGCGCGGGCGTCGCTCGCGCGGGTAGGTTCGGCTCGAACACCGTCGTGCACTCGTAGAGCGCGATCACGAGGATGATCAGGCCGAACAGGCCGAGGATGTACGCGGCCTTCCTGACATCGCGCCGGCGGGCGGCCCGGTTGCGCGCGACCACGTCCTTCAGGTTGCCCACGGCTAATCGTAGCTCACGCGGTGAACACGTCGAGGCGCGCGTCGGCCTCGGCCATCAGGCGTGCGTGCTCGGGATCGGGCGCGCTGCGTTTGCGGAAGAACGCCATCGCCGCGACGATCGCGTCGGTGCCGATCAGCGTGTCGAGCAGGACGTTGCTGACGAGGCTGAGGATCGCGGTGATGACCCGCACCGTGCCCATGTGCAGATCCTTGATGAACTCGTGCAGGCCGTACACCATGAACACGAGCGAGACCAGCAGGATGCCGACGTAGGCGAGATACGTCTTGTGCACGCGGTGATAGGAGTCCTCGGCGGTGAGCGGGACGGTGAGCCGCCGCCCCGAGATGCCGATGAAGACCTGGGCGAGCACGATGCCGAGGTTGCCGACGAGGAATTGCCAGCTGCCGGTCACCTGGTACGGCAGCAAGAAGATGATGTACGCGAACAGCGCGTAGAACGGCGCGGCGAGCAGCATCAGCCAGCCGGGCGCGGCCGTGCCCGGGAACTGCAGCTTCGTGACGATCGATGCGCGGATCATGCCCGGCATCAGCGAGATCACCTTGGGGCCGAGCACGAGCAGCGCCTGCATGCCGAAGGCGAGGCCGACGAGCGTCTGGTAGTCGTGGCGGGCGACGTGCATCGCGCCGCCCGAGATCTGGTTCAGCGCGGCCTGCGCGGCCCAGTACGAGCTCGCGTACGCGTTGCGGTACGGATACGCGTACACGATGAACGGCGCGATGAAGTACAGCGCCCACGCGAGGAACAGCACGCGGCGCTGGCGCTTCCACTGCGCCCAGTGGCGGAGCTGATCGAACGCGACGATCGCGAACAGTCCCTCGGTGATGGCCGGCAGCAGCAAGAACGCGCGGCCGACGTGCGGCACTTCGGGGCCGTCCCACGTCTCGATGAAGCGAAACACGGTGAGCGGCACGAACATGAGCGCGACGAGCAGCAGGACCGAGCGCCGCCACGCGAGGAACGCCTGGTGTTCGGGGTTGCGGATGTGACCGGCCTGGCGCGCGAGGTGCGAGCGCTCCTGCGGCAGCACCTCGTCGGTCTTGATGTCGAGGCGGTACGCGCGGCGCAGCGAGACCAGGAAGAAGCTGCGCGTCCACGTCTCCGCGGGAGCCGAGGTCTGCGGGACGATGACGTCCATCGGGTGCTGTGGCGGCGGGGGTGGCGCCGGTGGCGGCGGCTCCGCCGGCGGCGGTGGCGGCGGCGGCTGCTGCTCGTGCATGGCCGTTCGATGCTAACGTAGAACGGCGCGTGCGGGTCGCGAGCTGGATCGTCGTCGCGTGTGCGGTGCTCACCGCGGTGGCGGTGTTTCTGCCCGCGATCCAGCTCGAGGTCCATGGCCACGCCGTCACACGCGCGTCGCTGTCGCTGTACAAGGCGACGACCGATCGCGAGCTCGCGCGGGCGCTGTTCGGCAAGTACCGGCGCAGCTCGGGCCGCCGCATGGGCGAGGCAGTCACCGCGATGCTCGTGCCGCGCCTGGGGCAGAACAAGGCGCACCTCGACGACGCGCAGGACGCGATGTCGGCGCTCGATTCGCTCGACGACGCCGACATCCGCCATGCCGGCATCGGCCTCGAGATCGGCGTGTGGGCACTGGTCGTGCTCGCCGCGGCGATGGCGGCGCTCGTGTTCGCGGAGCTGATGCGCGAGGGTGGTCCTCGCACGCGGCGGCTCGCGGTCGCCTGCGCGCTCGCGGTGATCGTCGCCGCCCTCGCGGTCGGCGCGCGCATCGGCTGCGGCGAGGCGGTGTGGGAGGCCAACGACGAGGTCGGCTACGACGTCGTCGGGCTCGCGACCGGCGCCCGGGTCCTGGCCTTCGCGGCGTGCGGCGCGCTCGTCGCGATCGTGGCGGCCGTCGTGCTCGCACGGCGCCGGCCGCGCTGATATTGTCGTCGCGATGCGGGGTCATGCGCCGCTCCCTTCGGTGGAGCTGCTGACGAAGACGCTCGCGGCTGAGTTTCCGGAGCTCGATCGCGAACGCCTGCAGGGCGCCATCGAGCGCGCGGTCGCACGTGCCGCGGCACAATCGCTCGACACCGAAGGCTATCGCGTCGTCGATCTGCACCTCGCGCGCGTCGAGGCCGCGAAGGAATCGACCGAGCGCGCGCTGATCCTGCGCGAGCTCGCCGAGACGCTCGAGCAGCGCGGCG
>DASXCY010000206.1:0-3138 GCA_036490935.1 Kofleriaceae bacterium
GTGGGTGACGAACAGCACCGCCTTGCGGTCAGCGCTCCACAGGTCGAGCAGCAGGTTGCCCATGATCTGCCGCGTCTGGGCGTCCAGCGGGCCGAACGGCTCGTCCATCAGCAGGATTTTTGGATCGCGGATCAGAACCTGGGCGAGGCCGATGCGCTTGCGCTGGCCGCCCGAAAGCATGTGCGGATAGCGCGCCGCGAACCCGGAAAGGCCGACGCGGGCGAGCCACGCGCGGGCGCGCTCGCGTGTTGCCTCGGCCGCGACGCCCGCGACCTCGAGACCGATCGCGACGTTGTCGAGCGCCGTCTTCCAGGGAAACAGCGCCTCGGCCTGGAAGAGATAGCCGGCCCGGGCGTTGCGGCCGGCGAGCGGCGCACCGAAGACCGAGACGCTGCCGGCGCTCGGCACGAGCAGGCCGGCCGACACGTTCAAAAGCGTCGACTTGCCGCATCCGGTCGGGCCGACGATCGACACGAACTCTCCGTCCGCGACCGTCAGCGTCGCCTGCTCGACCGCCGTATAGGTCGCCCGATCGGCGAGCCGGAACGACACCGTAACGCCGGCAAGCCCGACGGCCGGCGCACGCAGCTCCGTTGGCGCCGGCACAGGCCCCTGTTCGTTCATGCGCTCTCCTCTGGCGGCGCAACCTATCGTTTGTTGCAGCAAAACGGAACGTCGGCAAAGGCCCGCGACCGCGGCATCCATTCATGCGATGATGACTGATATCCAGCCCCTCTCCCCGGGTGAACCCGCTGAATGTCGACGCCCCCCGTCATCAGTTTCGAGCGCGTCAGCAAAGCTTATGACGGCGCGCGCTCGCTCGACGACGTCACGCTTGCGGTCGCGGAACGCGAATTTCTGGCGATCGTCGGCGCTTCCGGCGCCGGCAAGACCACGCTGCTGCGGCTGATCAACCGGCTTACCGACCCGAGCGACGGCATCGTGCGTATCGACGGGGAGGATGTGCGTGCGCTCGATCCGATCGCACTGCGCCGCCGCATCGGCTACGTGTTCCAGAACATCGGGCTCTTCCCGCACATGACGGTCGCCGAGAACATCGCGATCACGCCGCGACTGATCGGCTGGGACGCCGCGACGCGCGCCGGCCGGGTCGACGAGCTCATCGAGCTGGTGCGCCTCGATCGCGCACGGCACCGCGACCGCCTTCCGCACCAGCTCTCGGGCGGCGAGCGCCAGCGCGTCGGCGTCGCGCGCGCGCTCGCGGCACGGCCGCGCATCGTCCTCATGGACGAGCCGTTCGGCGCGCTCGATCCGATCACCCGCGACGCGCTCGGCCGCGACGTGCGCACCCTGCACGAGCAACTCGGCCTCACCACCGTGATGATCACCCATGACGCGCTCGAGGCGGTGCTGCTCGCCGACCGCATCGTGGTGATGCGCGCCGGCAAGACGATCGCCGACGGCACGCCGCGCGCGCTCTTCGCCGACGACGCCGATCCCTACGTGCGCGAGCTGATGCAGACGCCCCGCCGCCAGGCCGAGCGCCTGCACGCGTTGATCGCGGGGCAACGCGCATGACGGACGGCCTCGACTCGCGGCTCACCGACGCGCTGGCGCACCTGCCCGACTATCTCGGCGGCCATGTGCGCGTGAGCATGACGGCGCTCGCGCTCGGCATCGCGTTCAGCCTCCCGCTCGCGCTCATCTCGATCCGCCGGCCGGCATTCCGCGCCATCGTGCTCGCGCTGTCGAGCGTCGTGCAGACGATCCCGGGCCTCGCGCTGCTGGCGCTGTTCTACCCGTTGCTGCTCGGCCTCGCGGCGCTGTCGGCGCGCGCGTTCGGCATGAGTTTCTCGGCGCTCGGCTTTTTGCCGGCGGTGCTCGCGCTCGCGCTCTACAGCGTGCTGCCGGTGCTGCGTAATGCCGTCACCGGGCTCACCGGCATCGATCCCGCGATCCAGGAAGCGGCGATCGGCGTCGGCATGACGCGACGGCAGGCGCTGTGGATGGTCGAGCTGCCGCTCGCGCTTCCGGTCGTCATGGCCGGCATCCGCACCGCCGCCGTCTGGGTGATCGGCACCGCGACCTTGTCGACGCCGATCGGGCAGACGAGCCTCGGCAACTACATCTTCGCGGGACTGCAGACGCAGAACTGGGTGTTCGTGCTGTTCGGCTGCGTCGCGGCGGCGCTACTCGCGCTCGCGGTCGATCAGCTGCTCGCGCTGATCGAGCGCGGCCTCGCGACGCGCCGGCGGAGCAAAGTCGTCGCCGGCAGCATCGGCATGCTGTTGATCATCATCGGCGCGCTCGCGCCCGGCTTCGCGAAGCCGCAGGCCCGCTACACGGTCGGCGCCAAGACGTTCGCGGAGCAATACATCCTCGCGGCCCTGCTCGAGCGGCAGCTTGGCGCTGCCGGCCTCTCGGCGACAACGCGCGAGGGACTCGGGTCGGGCGTGATCCTCGACGCGCTCGCCGGCAATGAGCTCGACGTATACGTGGACTACACAGGCACGATCTGGGCGAACGACCTGCATCGCAGTGACGCGAAGCCACGCGCCGAAGTGACGGCCGCCGTCGCCCGCTGGCTCAAGGAGCAGCGCGGCATCACGCTCCTCGGCAATCTCGGCTTCGAGAACGCCTATGCGCTCGCGATGTCGAAGAAACGCGCAGAGGCACTCGGCGTGCACTCGATCGCCGACCTCGCGCGGGTCGCACCGCAGCTCACCATCGCGGGCGACTACGAGTTCTTCAGCCGGCCCGAATGGGCCGCGATCCGCCAGACCTATGGCCTTTCCTTCAAGGCGCAGCGCACGATGCAGCCCGAGTTCATGTATCCGGCGGCGGCGTCAGGCGACGTCGACGTGATCTCGGCTTACACCAGCGAGGGGCGCATCGCGCAATACGATCTCGCGGTGCTGGAGGATCCAAAGCACGTCATTCCACCCTATGACGCCGTCATCCTGATCGCGCCGCGCGACGCGAACGACCACGCGCTCATCGACGCCCTGCGGCCGCTGGTCGGCGCGATCGACGTCGATCTGATGCGCGCCGCCAACCTGCGCGCGACCGGGGGCTCCGGCGATCGCTCACCCGATGCCGTGGCGCGCTGGATGACGGATGAGATCGCGCGCCGGAGGGGCGCGAAGTGATGAGCGCGATGAGGCGATCGGTCTCGCG
>DASXCY010000207.1:0-33499 GCA_036490935.1 Kofleriaceae bacterium
GTCGGGCCGACCGTCGGCAGCGACGAGAACGCCGAGCCGAACGGCGGCCCAGGCAGCGCCGGCAGCGCGGCCGAGGGCGAGGGCGAGGGCAGCGCGAAGGCGAAGCATCCGCCGCTGACGATCAAGACGCCGCCGGCGAACACGGTCAAGCATCCGCCCGTGGTCGTCGCCGCCGGGACCCAGGACCTGAAGGTGCTCGCGAAGGAAGCGCAGAACGCGGAGTCGAGCAACGACTGGTCGAACGCGCGCGCCACCTGGCAGAAGATCGAGAAGCTCAAGGGCTACCCGTATCCGGGCTTCGCGGTCTACAAGCAGGCGTTCGCCGCGTTCCAGGACAGCAGCACGCCCGACGCGCTCGCGCTCGCGCAGCGGGCGTCGATGATGCCGGGCAATCAGAAGGTCGACGCGAAGATGCTCGTCGGCGACGCCCTGTTCAAGGAAGGCGAGTACACGCGCGCGAAGCAGTTCTTCATCGTCGTGCGCGGCCTCGTCACGGGCGAGAAGCGCGCCCAGGCGACGAAGAAGATCGCCGCCTGCAATCAGGCGCTGAAGCTGCCGGATCGGGACGGCATCAAGGGGGATTAGGGCTTTGGGCTTTGGGCTTCGGGCTTTGGCCAGCGGGAGAAGTCCGACTCTGGCCAAAGCCCAATGCCCAATGCCGATCCCGCAATCAGGCGCTGAAGCTGCCGGATCGGGACGGGATCAAGGGGGATTAGGGCATTGGGCTTTGGGCTTCGGGCTTTGGCCAGCGGGAGAAGTCCGACTCTGGCCAAAGCCCAAAGCCCAAAGCCCAAAGCCCGATCCCGCAATCAGGCGCTGAAGCTGCCGGACCGAGACGGGATCAAGGGGGATTAGGCATTGGGCATTGGGCTTCGGGCTTTGGCCAGCGGGAGAAGTCCGACTCTGGCCAAAGCCCAAAGCCCGAAGCCCAAAGCCCAAAGCCCGCCCTCAGACCATCGACCCCGCCAGCCAGTCGGCCAGCATATCGACCGACGACAGCATCGTGTTGGCGCGGCGGAGGCGGTCCGAGAGTGTCTTGACGATCTGGACGAGCAACACGTTCGCGCAGCTCGGATCGTCGGCGAGCATGGCACGCAGCGCGTCGTGGGGCAGGCGGAACAGGAACGTCGCCGACATCGAGGTCACCGAGGCGGAGCGCGGGGCGGGCTCGACGAGCGACATCTCGCCGAAGAACTCGCCGGCGGACAGCGTCGCGAACGTCTGCTGGACGCGGTGCACCGCGACCTGGCCCGACAGGATCAGGAACAGCGCGTCGCCGAGGCTGCCGTCGACCACGATCGGCTCGCCCGGATTGTAGCTCTCGACCTCGCCGGCGCGCGAGATGCGCTCGATCTGGTCGGGGGCGAGATGGCTTAGCAGCGGGTGCTGCTCGAGCAGCGTCGGGTTCACGCCGCGACTATATACTCGCCGCGTGAACAGAATCGCAGTTGGCCTCGCCGTGATCGCCGCCTCGACGACCGCGGCCGCGCAGGTCGATACGCGCTACGCGACCGAGCCGACCGACGGGATCGCCCTGCCGGCCACCCCGCTCGCCGGCGAGCACGACGCGCGCGCCGTCGCGGTCAACCCCGGTGGGCTCGCGCTGCTGCACGGCTCCGAGGCCGCGGTCGCGCTCGATCTCGAGGATAGCTCGTACGCGACGAGCGAAGGCCCCGGGTTCGGCGCGTACTTCGCGAGCACGGTCGGCGGCAAGATCCTGCCGAAGCTCGGCCTCGGCCTGGGCCTCGAATGGCTGCGACCGCCGCGCGACCAGCTCGCGCCCGATCCCGGAACGCCGTTCCGGTTCACGTACGCGTACGCGGTGTCGCTCGGCAGCTTCGGCGGCTTCGGCGTGGCGTGGCACCACTTCATCGCCGACGGCCCGCTCGATGGCGTCAACACGTTCGACCTCGGGCTCTCGACGCGCTGGGGCAGTCGAGTCGCGATCGGCGCCGCGCTGCGCGATCTCGCGACCAAGCCGATCGGCGGCGCGCCCGTGCAACGCCGGTACGAGCTCGAAGCGGTCGTGCGGCCGCTCGCGACCGATCGCCTCGAGCTCGCGGTCGGCGGCCGGCTCGGCGAGACGCGGCTCGACGTCGACGGCTGGGCACGCGCATCGGTACGCGCGGCACGCGGCACGTTCGTCGTCGCGCAGGTCGAGTCGCGCGACCTGCACGAGCTCGTCGATTCGCCGACCGGCACGATCGACGAAGGTGGCCGCGAGCTGCGCGCGACCGTCGGGTTCGCGCTGTCGTTCGGCAGTGGGGGGATCGCGTCGTACGGCACCGGCGTGCGCGACGCGGGCGGCCACGACCACGCGCTCGGCGGCACGTTCGTCGCGACCGTGTCGGCGCTGGCGCCGCCGTCGGTGCTCGGCCATCCCGATCACCTCGAGCGCGTCGAGCTGACCGGCGACATCGGCACGCGCGCGCTCACCGCACTCGTCGTGCGGCTGCGCGCGATCGCCGCGGATCCGTCGGCGAAGGGGCTCGTCGTCGTGTTCGACGGTGTCGGCGGCGGGATGGCCACGATCGAGGAGCTGCGCGACGAGCTCGCGGCGGTGCGTCGCGCCGGCAAGAAGGTCTACGCGTACATGGTCGCCGGCTCGGGCCGCGACTACTTCATCGCGAGCGCGGCCGACAAGATCTACATCGATCCGGCGGGCGGGCTGCGGCTCGTCGGCATGTCGGGCACGCTGCTGTTCTTCCGCGGCGTGCTCGATCTCGTCGGCGTATCGCCGCAGTTCGAGAAGATCGCCGAGTACAAGAGTGCGCCCGAGATGTTCACGCGCAGCGGGCCGAGCGACATCGCCGGCAAGATGCACGAGGACATGTTCGATTCGCTGTGGGACACGTGGCTCGACGCGGTGGCGGCCGGTCGCAAGCTGTCGAAGCAGCGCGTGCGCGAGCTCGTCGACGGCGGCCCGTACGACGCGGGCGAGCTCGCGCGCACCAAGGAGCTCGTCGACGCGGTCGCGCCGCCGGACAAGGTCTCCGAGCTCGTCGAGGCCGACCTCGGCGGCGCCGGGTATCCGGTCGAGGACGTCGGCGCCGAGCGCCCCGACACCTGGCAGCGGCCGGCGATCGCGATCATCTACGTCGACGGCGACATCGTCGCGAAGAAGTCGTTCGCGGTGACGCAGATCGGCCAGACCGTGACCGGCGGCGAATCGATCGTGAAGGCGATCGAGGCCGCGCGTGCCGATCCGCGCGTCGGCGCGATCGTGCTGCGCGTGAACTCGCCCGGCGGCGAGGTGCTGCCGTCGGAGCTGATCGCGCGCGAGGTGTTCCAGACGCGCGGCGTGAAGCCGATCATCTGCTCGATGGGCGATCTCGCGGCGTCGGGCGGGTACTTCGTGTCGGCCGGCTGCGAGACGATCTTCGCCGAGCCGATGACGATCACCGGCTCGATCGGCATCTACACCGGAAAGTTCGACCTCAGCGGCCTGCTCGGCAAGCTCGGCGTCGCGACGGCCACGTACACGCGCGGCCAGCATGCCGCGATCGAGAGCAGCTTTCGGCCGTTCACGCCCGACGAGCGCGCGCTCGTGATGCGCGAGCTCGAGTATTCGTACGGCCGGTTCGTCAACGCGGTCGCGGAGGGCCGCAAGCTGTCGCGCGATCAGGTCGACACGATCGGCCGCGGCCACGTGTACACCGGCGCGCAGGCCAAGCCGATCCACCTCGTCGATCGGCTTGGCGGCCTCGGCGATGCGCTCGTCGAAGCGAAGCGCCGCATGGGGCTGGACGCGGATGCCGACGTCCAGCTCGTCGAGATGCCCGAGCTCCCGACCGGCCTCGTCGAGGTCGTCACGACGTTGCTCGGCGCCGACGCGACGGCCGCGCGCGATCCGCTGCTCGCGCTGCCGCTCGTGCGCGAGCTGCTACGCGCCGTGCCCGCCTCGCTGGTCCTCGCGCCCGACGCCCTGCAAGCACGGCTGCCGTACGACATCTCGTTTCAGTAATTACTGCTCCGACACGAACGTGCCGTCGCTCTTGAAGGTCGCGCTCGCGTGCGCGGCGCCGGCCGGGAAGTTCACGATGTACGTGTCGCCGTCGGCGCGTGCACCCGACGGGATCGTGCGCGGGTATTTCACCGCGAACGCGCGCATCACCGCGGCGGGCAGCTTGTTCGCGCCGAGCGTGCCGGCCGCGTCGGGCGGCGCGGCGTCGCGCGTCGGCAGGATCACTTGCATCGGCTGCGTCGGCGCGGCCGGATGGTAGGAGCACAAACCGAGCGCCAGGTTGATCCCGCCGATCGCGATCATCCCGCCGAGCACCGGGAGCCAGTAGCGGCGATGCTTGCGCGAGAACGGCGCCGCGCGATCTTTGGCCACGCATTCGTGTACCGCGCCGAGGCTAAGGTGTCACGGTCCACCCGCTGCTCGCGAACGCGCGAGTCGTGCCGGCAGGCGCGGGCGGCGCGGCGGGGAAGTCGCCGAGGCCGCCGCTCGAGGTTTGCGCCATCACCGATCCGGCGACGTCGGTGCCGGCCTCGAACTGCCAGCCGGCCTTCCAGCCGGTGAGGCCCGACAGATCCGGCATCTGGAATTTCGGCGAGGCGCCGGTGTAGCCGGGTCCGAGCACCGCGGTCCATTCGATCGCCGCGGTCGCCGAGACCGCGACGCCGCTCTGCTGCGCGTCCCACACGTAACCGTTCGCGTTGGAGTACGCGTTCCACGTCGTCTCGATCTCCGGATACGGCGCAGACGTCGGCACGCTCGCGGTCGCGCCGCCGAGCGCCGCCGGCGCGACATATGTCTGCGCCTGGATCGCGGTCGTCCAGCTCTCGACCACCGCGCTCGCACCGTTCTCGCTCACCGCGATCGCCTGATCGTAGACGTCACCGGCGATCGTCGCGGCCGAACCGAGGCCGTCGGATTCGTACGGCGCGAGGTTCGCCGCCGAGAACGCGACGTTCGTGGCGCCCGCGCTGTAGAGCGTCGTCGCGGCGCCGACCGTCGCGCCGGCATCGGCCGTGACCGTGACCGTCGCGTTCGTGTTCCCCGCCGTCGAGAAATCGACGGCCGGCGCGGTCGTCGTGCCGGTCACCGCGACCCCGCGGACGATCGCCGCCGACTTGATGTCGACGCTGCCCCCGCCGCCGGTGCCGCCCGTCGTCGCGACCGCGCCGACGACGAGGTCGTGCGTACCCGGCAGCACCTCCATGTTGAACGCGCCGGTGCCGGGCACCATGCCGCTCGACACGACCGCCTTGCGGTCGGCGAAGTACGCGACGTACGTCATTCCGCCCTGGGTCACGAGCGGCAGGTTCGTCACCGTGCCGCTCAGGCGCACGGGCGTGCCGAGCCGATCGGTGCACTCCGCCGGGACGGTCTCCGTCAGCGCGGTCTTCTCGCCCGTCGAGAAGTACGCGAGCACGACGCGCTTCGTGCCGCCCGCGACGGTCGGGATGCACGTCCACGCGAAGCCCCACGCCGCGGAGTTGATCGTGAACGTGTACGCGTCGACGGTCGGCGCGGGTGCGGCTTGCCAGGCGCCGCCGCCGTCTTGATATGCCGCGACGAACGAGAACGTCGCGGGCGTGTCGGGATGGTTCACGAGCGTGACGGTCACGGTCGCGGGGCCGCCCCTCGAGCCGTCGCCGCCGCCGCCGTCGCCGCCCGCGTTGCCATCGGGGGTCTTGCCCGAGTTGCTGCTGCCGCACGCGGCGAGCAGCGCGATCGCGATCGAAGCCAAGGTGCTGCGCATGACCAAACGGTAGCGAACGCGCGCGCGGCACTCCATGATCTGGCCGACATCGGGGCGTAAAGCCTCCGAGCCTCCGGATAGCCATGGTAGGGATGGGCGTGACCCGCTGGTCGCGCTATTGGTTCGCCGACGGCGGGCGTCTTGCCACCGGTGTGCTGCGGATCGCGATCGCGCTCGCCGTGGGCATCTCGCTGTGGCATCTCGGGCAAAAGGTCTCGACCGCCGAGATCGTCGAGACGCGCGCGCTGTACCGCCCGGTCGGGATCTGGATGGTGCTCGGCCACGCCGTGCCGCCGGAGTGGCTCGTCGACGCGCTGTGGGTCGTCGCGTGGACCGCCACCGCCGCGATGCTGGTCGGCGCCGCGTCGCGTGCGGCGACCGCGGTCAGCTTCGTCGCGGCGGTCGCGCTCGTATCGCTGTCGTTCGCGCAATCGAAGACGTGGTCGCACCAGTACAACGTCGTGTTCCTCGCGCAGCTCGCGTTCCTCGGCGCGCGCGGCGGCGACGCGCTGTCGATCGACGCGCTCGTGCGGCGGCTGCGCGGCCGGGTCGCGCTCGACCTGCCGCGCGCGTATCAATGGTCGCTGCGGCTCGTGCAGCTCGCGGTCGCGCTGATGTTCGCGGGCGCCGTGTTCCACAAGCTCCTGCACGGCCACTTCACGCTGCGCTGGGCACTGTCCGATAACCTGCGCCACCAGCTGCTCGTGCGCTTCGACCGCGCGGACTTGCCGCGGCCGCCGCTCGTCGACTGGATCATCGACGACGTCTGGCGCTACCGCGCGACCGCCGTCCTGAATCTGGTCTCGCAGTCGCTGCCGCTCGCGGCGTGCTTCCTCGTGCGCCGGCCCGTGCTGCGCGCGCTGTGCGGCGCGTTCTTCGTGGTCGAGACGGTCGCGCTCGATCAGGTGGTCGGGCTGTGGAACCCGCACTGGCTACCGCTGTTCGCGGTGTTCGTCGACTGGGACGCGCTCGTCGCGCGCGTCACGCGCCGGCCGGCGACCGTGCCGGCGGCGCCGCCGGGGTGGCGGCCGCGCCGCGCGATCCGCTGGTTCGTCATCGCGTTCGTCGTGTACGACGCGTTCACCGCGTTCGTGCCCGCGGTCGATCAGAAGCTGAACACGTACCCGTTCTCGGGGTTTCCGATGTTCGCGACGATCCGGGTGCGCGCCCCGTACGACGAGCACCTGCCGTATTCGTTGCCGGGCGATCACTTCGAGGTGCTGGCGGATCGTCCGATCGATGCGCGGATGCAGCGCTGGTTCGATCATTCGCACCGCGGCATCGAGGACGCTCGCGATCCAGACCAGTTGCACGCTCGCCTCGAGGCGATGCTCGACGAGGCACGCGCGCGCTACCCCGGCCCCGGCATCCATGGCCTGCGCCTGTACTTCACGATCTACGAGGCGCCGGCCTATCCAGCGCCCGCACACTTCGAGGCGTATCCGATCGCGATCGTCGGCGAGCTCGACGGCACCGTGTTCCGCACGGCGCTCGGCAAGCTCGACGGCGATCGCGTCGTGCCGGCGCCGCGCGGCGTCGATCTCGGCGGCGCGCGCTTCGAATATTTCCGCGACGACGAGCCGGCGCCGATCGCGCTGGCCGGCGATCGCGTCGGCCCGGGCGATCCGATCTACGCGGTCGTCGTTGCGCGCGACGGCACGCCCTGGCTCGTCGCGAGCCGCGCCGCGTGGCACTGGCAGTAGGACGGCCTCGCTTCACATGCACAGCGACGCCTGCACGGGCGTGTTGACGACGGTGCCGTTCATCGTGCCGTTGCCGTACTGGCCGTAGACGTCCCAGCCCCAGCACCACACCGTGCCGTCGTGCAGGAGCGCGCAGTCATCGTAGCTGCCGGCCGCGATCTGGGTCGCGGTCGCCGCGAGCGCGATCTGCGTGGGCGTGACGGTGTAATCCTCGCCCCAGCACCACACGGCGCCGGCGCCGTCGAGCGCACACGTGTGATCGCCCATCGCCGCGACCTGGACGATGTTCGAGACCAGCGCGGTGACCGGCCCGCTCGTCGTCGCGGTCAGGCCGTTGCCGAGCTGGCCGACCGTGTTCGCGCCCCAGCAGGTCACGCTGTGATCGGGCAGCAGCGCGCACGCGTGCGTGTACCCGACCGTGACCGCGGTCGCGTTCGTCACGCCGGTGATCGCCGTCGGGTTCGCGCGCGACTGGCCGGTCGAGTCGATCTCGCCCGCGCTGTTGTCGCCCCAGCACTCGACCGCCGTGCCGACGACCGCGCACGTATCCATGTAGCCCTTCGCGAGCGAGGTCGCGTTGTTCAGCGTCTGGTACAGCGCGAGCCGCTCGGCGTTGCTGCCGTCGCCGATGTCGCCGAACGTGTTGCCGCCCGAGCAGCTGAGCGCGCCGCGGTTCAGCGAGCACGTCACGTTGAAGCCGCCTTGCACGGCCGTCGCGCCGCCGCGCTCGGCGATCGCGAGCGGCGGGATCGAGTCGGTCATCATCCCGTTGCCGAACTCGCCGACGCCGTTCGCGCCCCAGCAGTACACGGCATCGCCGGCGATCGCGCACGTGTTCTCGTTACCGAGGCCGAGCGCGGTCGCGGGCGCGGGCATCGCGATCTGGTTTGGCGACAGCGTGCACGGTGTCGCGCCGCACGTGGTCGCCGTCGCCGGATCGACGCCGGTCTGCCCGCGCGAGTCATAGCCCCAGCACCACACGCTGCCGTCGGTCTCGCGCGCGCAGTTGTGGCTATCGCTCGCTGCGATCTCCACGGCGGCGCAGCGCAGCGCGTCGGGCACTGCATCCCGCGGCGCGTCGAGATCGCCGTCGCCGCCGCCGCCACCGCCGCCACCGCCGTCGCCCGAGGTCGCGGCGCCGTGGTGGAAGCCGCAGCCCGCAGCCAGCGCGATCGCGACGCCGATCCACCTCATCGCGCCGATCATGCCAGAAGCGCGGCGAGGTCGGCGGGAACAGGTGCCAGGACCTCGAGCGTACCGCCGTCGGGATGCGGGATCGCGATCTTCCATGCATGCAGCGCGTGGCGCGGGAGTACGAACAGCTCGGCGAGCTCCGGCGTCAAACCCTCGTCGCAGTAGGCGATGAACGCGTCGTCGCCGTGGCCGTACAGCTTGTCGCCGACGATCGGGAACCCGGCGTGTGCGAGGTGCGCGCGAATCTGGTGCTGGCGACCGGTGACGAGCGTGCAGCGAACGAGCGCGTAGGCTCCGGTGTGGCGCTCGACCACGACCCGCGTCTCGGCGGGCAGGCCGACCGCGCCGGCGAGCATCTTCACGTGCGCGAGCGTGCCGGTCGCCGACAGCGCGAGCGGCGTCGCGAGCGCCGCCTCGACGTCCCACGGCGGCTGGCCGTGCACGATCGCGAGGTACTGCTTGGTCGCGCGCGTCTTGTCGGAAATCGCCGTCTTCACGAACGCCGCGGCCTCGCGGTCGCGCGCGCACACCAGCACGCCCGACGTTTCGCGATCGAGCCGGTGACAGATCTGCAGCTCCGGCTCGCCGGGATAACGCTCGGCGAGCACGCGCGACAGCGTGTTGAAGTAGAACTTCGCCGACGCGTGCACCGGCAGCCCCGCCGGCTTGTCGACGACGCGCAGCCGCGCATCCTCGTGCAGCACGCCGAACGTGCGCGGGCAGGGCGGCTCGGGCTTGGCCTCGCGGCGGATCACGTAGTGCTCGCCGGCCGCGACGATCGTCGCCGGCTTCGCGTGCGTGCCGTCGCTGCGCGCCAGCTGCGTTTCGATGATGTGCTGGATCTTCGTGCGCGACAGCCGCGTGATCTGCGTCTTCACGAAGTGATCGAGGCGCAGCCCGGCGAGCTCGACCGGCACGATCAGGTGGCGCTCGACGATGCGCGGCCTGCCGTCGGCATCGAGATGCGAGAATTCGCCGAGGTCGAGCTCGTCGTCACTCGGCGTCGTCATCGGCATCGACTCCGGCCGCCTCGATGTCGTACTTCTTCATCAGCTTGCGGAAGTACTTGCGATCGATGTCCGCGGCGCGCGCGGAGTGCGAGATGTTGCCGCCGTGGCGGCGCAGCAGCTGCAGCACGTAGTCGCGCTCGAACGTCGCGACCCAGCGCTCCTTCGCATCCTTGAACGTGACGCCTTCGCCGAGCAGCTCGTCGGGCGTCGCGGGCGGCACCGGCGACAGCGCCGAGAACGAGCCGCTCGACTGCGCGCGCTTGACCGGCGTGCCGCCGGTCTTCGTGCTCGCGCGTGCCGGCCGTTCCGCGCTGCGGATGTAATCCGGCAAATCCGTCAGCTCGATCAGTGCGTGATCGCAAAACGACACGGCGCGCTCGACCACGTTGACCAGCTCGCGCACGTTGCCCGGCCACGGATACTGCTGGAGCGCGGCCAGCGCTTCGCGCGACACGCCGCGCACCTTCGGCGGGCCGCCGCCGGCGCGGTTATAGCCGCCGTGCTCGAGGAAGTGCTGCACGAGCAGCGGGATGTCGTCGGCGCGATCGCGCAGCGACGGCAAGTGCAGCCGCACCACGCTGAGCCGGTAGAACAGATCCTGGCGGAACCGCCCCGCGCGCACCTCGTCCTCGAGGTTGCGGTTGGTCGCGGCGATGATGCGCACGTCCACCTTTTGCGCCTTGCCCGAGCCGACGCGCCGCACCTCGCGCTGCTCGAGCACGCGCAGCAGCTTCGGCTGGAGATCGATCGGCATCTCGCCGAGCTCGTCGAGGAACAGCGTGCCACCGTCGGCCTGCTCGAACAGGCCGGTGCGCGTCATCATCGCGCCGGTGAAGCTGCCCTTCTCGTGGCCGAACAGCTCGCTCTCGATCAGGTTCGGCGGCACCGCGCCGCAATCGAACACGACGAGCTCGCCGCGCGCGCGGGGCGACAGGTTGTGGATGGTCTGCGCGACCACTTCCTTGCCGGTGCCGGTCTCGCCGTCGATGACGACCGTCGTCGCGGTCGGCGCGATCTTCTCGAGGATCGAGTAGATCTCGCGCATCCGCGCGTTGCCGCCGATCAGGCCGCCGCAGCGGTCGGCACGCGACGGCACGATCTGGACTTCCTCTTCGCGCGCGTTGAACTTCAGCAGGCTCTGGCCGACCGCGACCACGCAGCCCGGCTTGAGGAACGCCTCGCGCACTCGCACCTTGTTGATGAACGTGCCGTTCGTCGAGTGGTTGTCGAGCAGCACGTAGCTCGTCTCGTCCTGGACGATCTTGCAGTGGTAGCGAGACACCGTGTCATCGGCGAGGACGACGTCGTTGTCCTCCATCGAGCCAATGCGGATCTCCTCCTTGTCGAACACCCACTCCTGCGCCGGATCGTCCGCGGCCTGCAGGATGCACCGCCGCAGGTGCAGCGTCGGCCCTCGGTCGAGGTAGCTGACCTTGGTCGGCGGTACGAAGTCGGGGAACTTCTTCAACCCCCGGATGATAGCGCAGAGCCTCGCCGGTCAGCGGCGCGTCGCGACCACCGGATGCCGGGTGACGCCGACGCCGGGCTCGAGCTGGAACCGGGTACCGCGCTCGGTCCAGCGCTCGACGAGCTCGCCGCGCGTGTCGAGCGCATCGCTGGCGATGTCGTACACCGGCTGATCGCTCGCGAAGATCGCGACGCGCGGGCTCGCTTCGCGCGACACCAGCACGAGGATGCGATCGTTCGAGATGCCGCGGCGCGCGAGCTCGGCGCGCACCCGTTCGGCGCGGCGCTCGGCGAGGGACTGCGTCGCGTCGGCATCGGCCTGCAGCTCGGCGTGGCCTTCGACCGCCAGGTGAAAGCGCGGGTGGGCGCGCAGCCAGCGCGCCGTGTCGTCGAGCAGCCCGGCCGCATCGGGATCGAGCTCGGCCGAGCCGGGCGCGAAGAATAGCTCGTCGCTCGGCGCGATCACGCCGGCGCCGTCGGACGCGGCGAGCGATCGATCGAGGGCGCGCGGTGCATGCGCGGCGACGAAGTCCGGGCCGCGCGGCGCGCGCTCGGCGTGCGCCGTGGACGCGGCGGCGAGGATCACGACGAACATTGCGTGCTTCATGCTTGCCTGCTCAGCATCCGGCGTGCCCGATCTTCGGTGGGCGTGCGCGCTCGGTGCGCGCCGCCGGCGCCAGGCATGTCGCGTGCTTTGGCGATCGTCATGCCCGTCTCGCGCGCCGATGTTCCGGGGGCCCAGAGCTTCGTGCCCGAGCGTCACGAGCTGCCCGTGCTGCGCGCGGCGATTCCGGCCTGTCGCGGATGCACGCTGTATCGCGGCGCGACGCAGGCCGTGTTCGGCGAAGGCTCGCCCGACGCGCACATCGTCCTCGTCGGCGAGGTGCCCGGCGATGCCGAGGACCTCGCCGGCAAGCCGTTCGTCGGACCGTCGGGCCGCTTGCTCGACGAGGCGCTGATCGCCGCCGGCATCGCGCGCCGCGACGTCTACGTGACGAACGCGGTCAAGCACTTCAAGTTCGTGCGCCGCGGCAAGCGCCGGCTGCACGAGCGACCGGCGCGCTACGAGATCGCGGCCTGCAAGCCGTGGCTCGGCGCCGAGCTCGAAGCGATCCATCCCGAGATCGTCGTGCTGCTCGGCGCCACCGCGGCGCAGGCGCTCCTCGGCAGCTCGTTTCGCGTCACGCGCTCGCGCGGCCAGGCGCTCGTCACCGATTACGCGCGGTTCACGTTCGCCACCGTGCATCCCGCGTCCGTGCTGCGCGCGCCCGACGAGGAGACGCGGCACGCCGCGCGCGCGGACTTCTTCGCCGACCTCGCGGTCGTCGGCGAGTACCGTCGAACCCTGTAGTCACGCGGCGCGCCTCGACGACGCGCTCGGTCACGCCGGCTTGTCGCGCATGTGACGGCGCCGCACGAGCACGATCACGGCGATCGCGATCCCGATCCCGACCCCCAACCCGATCCCGATCCCGATCCCGATCTTGCCCCCGCTCCCGGCCGCGTTCCCCGCGGCGGCCGGCGCCGGCTTGCACGTCCCGTCGCCGAGCACCGGCGCGTCCTGGTCGGCGAACAGCACGACCTCGAGGCCATCGGTCTCGAGCGGCCCGCCCGGCCCGGCGAACCGGAAGTCGTAGGTCGGGTCGTCGGCGGCGCCGACATGCGCGCGCTCGATCGTCACGCCCGGGCTGTCGTCGACCTTGGCCTCGGTCTCGCCCGGCCGCGAGATCCGGAACCGGTCGTGCACGACGATGTGGTGCCGGCCGCGCGGCTTCGCGAAGCAGAAGTAGGCGACGAGGTCGACCGAGAACGCGCCGGCGGCGACGACCGGCGTGCCCATGCCGGGGTCGATCGTCGTCCAGGTCACAGGATCGGTCCGGCCATCGACCTCCACGACCAGTGCAGCCGCGACCTGCTTGCCCAGGTCCCGCGCGAACGCCTTGGCCTCGGCGTCGTCGATCTGACCGTCGCCGTTCGCGTCGATCGTGCGGCGCATCCCGGCCCCCGGGACCTCGCCGTAGAACACCGTGTACGCGAGCCGGATGCGGTCGCCGAGCGGGGTCAGCTTGAGGTAGCGGTTGTTGTCGTCCACCGACGGCGCGACATGCCCCGAAAGCAGCGTGATCGCGACCACGGCCAGAGGGATGCGGCGGGCAGGCACCTTGTTACAAGAGCATTGACCTCCTCGGATCGCCCGTGGTCAAGTGCGCCGCGAGGGTTCCATGAAGAAGCACCTGCTCGTCTTCCTTGCCGCCGCCGCGTGTAGCAGCAGCTCGACGCCCAAGGAGTTGTTCCAGCCGAAACCGGAGTGCATGGGCGATCCGCTGGCGCCGTACATGGGCACCGACCCGCAGGTCATCAACAAGCTCTCGATCGGCACGTTGCAAGACGGCTTCGATCTCGACGGCGACGGCAAGCCCGACAACAAGCTGTCGGCGGTCGGCTCGCTGGCGCAAAGCTCGATCGACGACGCGTTCTCGAACTACGAGATCGTGATCCCGATGGAGTGGTTCAACTTCCCGTCGGTGGCCGCGACCGCGTGCGTGAAGTTCGCGTTCTACCTCGCGTCGTTCGACACCGACGCCGACGGCGACGGCAAGCGCCCCGGCATCGCCGGCGGCGACTGCAACGACAACGATCCGAACATCCATCCCGGCGCGACCGAGATCCCCGACAACTTCAAGGACGACGACTGCAACGGCCTCGCCGACGACCAGAACGGCACGCCGAACACGACCGAGACCACCGACATGGACGGCGACGGTCAGTCGGTCGCCGACGGCGATTGCGATGACACCGATCCGACCGTCTACAAGGGCGCGCCCGAGATCTGCGGCGACGGCAAGGACAACGACTGCGACGGCGTCGCCGATCGCTCGACCGACGGCATGGGCAACGTGACCGCGTGCAACCCGTTCGATCCGACCGAGATGGTGCAGCTCGCGCTCGACCCGCTGTCGTTCGATTCGGCCGGCGTGCCGGTCATCGCGTTCACCAACGGCTCGGTCGATGCGAGCCTGGCGCTCGACGCCGGCCCGTCGGTGTTCAGCGTCAACATCCCGGTCACCAACGGCATCACGCTCGATCTCGCGATCACCGGCGCGCAGATCAAGGCGCAGGTGCAGTCCGACGGCACGATCACGAGCGGCCACCTCGGCGGCATCATCAGCGCGCGCTCGATGGACACGATCACGGGCCTGAACGTGACGGAGATCGGGCTCACGCCGAACGATTCGCTGCTCGACGCGACGTTCGGAAATCTCCTCGGACCGCTGCTCGCGCTGCCCAAGGCGAAGGCGTCGATCCTGAAGACGTACCCGGAGTGCCGCACGCCCGACATCGACGTCGACGGCGATGGCCTCGAGGCGTTCTGCCAGTCGAACCCGGACGCGACGAACAAGGTCGCGGACGTGTGCATCGACGGCGACGGCACGACGATCATGAGCACGTACGACGCGAACGGCAACATCCTCACGCATTGCGCGCAAGCCGTGGACAGCCACGGCAAGCCGCGGTTCGTCGACGGCGTGTCGGTGGAGCTCAACTTCACGACGTCGCGCATCGGCAAGATCCTGCCGCCGCCCGCGCAGTAGGCATGCTGCCCCTGTTGCTGGCGTCGGCGTCGCCGCGCCGGCGCGAGCTGCTCGAGCGCGTCGGCGTGCCGCTCGAGGTGCGCGCGGCGGATGTCGACGAGTCGCCGCGCGACGGCGAGGATCCGGCCGCCTACGTTCACCGCGTTGCGCGCGAAAAAGTGCAAGCGGTGACTCGTCGACCCGGGCAATGGGTCCTGGCTGCCGACACGATCGTGACGATCGACGGGCTGATCCTCGGCAAGCCATCCGACGCCAGCGAGGCCGCCGACATGCTGCGCCGGCTCGCGGGCCGAGAGCACTTCGTCATCACGTCGTACGCGATTCTCGGCGAGGACGACCAGCCGCAGACCGCGTACCGCGGTGGCGCGGCGATGACGAAGGTGCTGTTCGCCTCGATCGACGACGCGACCATCGCGGGCTACGTGGCGAGCAACGAGTGGCGCGGGAAAGCCGGCGGCTACGCGATCCAGGGCATCGGTGCGGCACTCGTGGCAGGCATTGAGGGTTCGGTGACCAACGTCATCGGGTTGCCGTTGGTGGAGGTGCTCGCGCTGCTTCGCTCGGTCGGAGCGCCGTCGGGAAACCTCGCTGCCGGAAGACCGGAATGACCACGATCGCCGACAACTGGGCGGCGGTGCGCGCGCGCGTCGCGGCGGCTTGCGAGCGGGCGGGGCGCGATCCGAGCGAGGTGACGATCGTCGCGGTGTCGAAGATGCATCCCGCGGCGGCGGTGCGCGAGGCGGCGGCGGCCGGCGCGACCGATTTCGGCGAGAACTACGCGCAGGAGCTCGCGGCCAAGCGCGGCGACTGCCCGGCGGACGTGCGCTGGCACTTCATCGGCCGGCTGCAGCGCAACAAGGCCAAGCTGGTCGCGGGCCAGGTCGCGCTCGTGCACGCGGTCGATTCCGTCGAGCTCGCGGCCGAGCTCGGCAAGCGGGCCGCGCCGGTCGTGCAGCCGATCTTGCTCGCGGTCAACGTCGCGGGCGAGGACACCAAGGGTGGGATCGCGCCGGTGGCCGCGGAGACGGTCGCCCGGGCGATCGCGGCGACCGCCGGCGTGCGGTTCGACGGCCTGATGACGATGCCGCCGCCCGGCCTCGACCCGGTCCCGCACTTCCGCGCGCTCGCCGAGCTGCGCACGCGCCTCGCCGACGCGCTCGGCACCCCGCTTGCCGTGCTCTCGATGGGCATGAGCGGCGACTTCGAGGCCGCGATCGCGTGCGGTTCCACGCATGTGCGCATCGGGACGGCGATCTTCGGGATTCGGACCCCGGGTCTCGAGCCTCGCGCAGGATCGTAAGCGGTTTCGGGCCGAGGCCCGAGGCCCGAGGCCCGAGGCCCAAAACATGCGCCTGTCAGACCACCCGCATACCTTCGGGGCGTGCGGATCCTCGGGCTCGATCCCGGCAGCCGGGTGTGCGGCTATGGCGTGGTCGAGGCGCGCGGTGGCGAGCTCGCGTACGTCGAGTGCGGCGTGCTGACCGCGCCCGAAGACCGCGCGATGGAATACCGGCTCGGCGAGATCGCGCGCGGCTTGCGCGAAGTGATCGCCGAGCTCGCGCCGGAGGTCGTCGCCGTCGAGGACGTGTTCGTGCACGCCAACCCCCGCTCGGCGCTCGCGCTCGCGCAGGCTCGCGGCATGGCGCTCGCCGTGATCGGCCTGTGTGGGCTGCGCGTCGCGTCGTATCCGCCGGCCGTCGTCAAGCAAGCGGTCAGTGGCTCGGGCAACGCGACCAAGGACCAGGTCACGCGCATGGTGCAGGCGCTGATCGGGCTGCGCAGCGCGCCGCGCGCCGATGCCGCCGATGCGCTCGCGGTCGCGATCACGCACGGCCGCACGCTGAAGCCGAGCGCGGCGAAGCTGACCAGCGCGGTCCGGAGAGTCGTATGATCGCGCGGCTCGAGGGCGTCTTGATCGAGCGGTCGATCTCAGCTTCGGCGCTGCGGCTGGTCGTCGATTGCGGCGGCGTCGGCTACGACGTGGTGTGCTCGGCCTACACGCTCGCGCACCTGCCGGCCGACGGCGAGCGCGTCACGCTGCGCGTGTTCACGCAGGCGCAGGAGAACAAGATCGCGCTGTACGGATTCGTCGACCCGCAGGAGCGCGCGCTGTTCGACCTGCTGATCACGGTGAAGAACGTCGGCCCGTCGACCGCGATCGCGATCCTCGGCGGCGCGACGCCGCGCGACATCGCCGGGCTGATCGCGCGCGAGGACGTCGCGGGCTTGACGCGCATCAAGGGCGTCGGCAAGAAGACGGCCGAGATGCTCGTCGTCGAGCTGCGCGAGAAGTGCGAGCAGGCCGTGCTCGGCTGGGACGCGAGCGGCGGGCTGCGGCCGGCCGCGAGGATCGCGGCGCGGCCCAAGCGGCACTCGCTGCTCGACGAGGTCGCGAGCGCGCTCGTCGGCATGGGCTGGCGGCCGCAAGAGGCCGAAGGCGCGATCGCCGAGCTCGCGGTGCCGGAGGGCGCGACGATCGAGGAGCTGCTGCGCCACGCGCTGAGGAGCATGCCGCGGTGACCCGCAAGAAGCACGAGGAGGTCCTCGAAGAGGACCGCGAGGTCGCGGCCGCCGAGCGCTCGGGCGAGCGCGCGTGGCAAGCGGCGCTGCGGCCGCGCACGTTCGACGAGTACATCGGCCAGCGCGATCTCGTCGAAAATCTGCGGATCTCGGTGCGCGCCGCGAAGGAAGGCGGCTGGGCGCTCGACCACTTCCTGTTCGCGGGGCCGCCCGGCCTCGGCAAGACCACGCTCGCGCACGTGATCGCGACCGAGCTCGGCGTGAACCTGCACGTGTCGAGCGGCCCGGCGATCGATCACAAGGGCAAGCTGGCGTCGCTGCTGACCGCCCTCGGCGAGCGCGACGCGCTGTTCATCGACGAGATCCACCGGCTGCATCCGGTCGTCGAAGAGAACCTCTATCCCGCGATGGAGGATTTTCGCTTCGACCTGTTCATCGGCGACGGCCCGCACGCGAAGGCCGTCACGATGCAGCTGCCGCGGTTCACGCTGCTCGGCGCGACGACGCGCATGGGCCTGCTGTCGGCGCCGCTGCTCGATCGCTTCGGCTTTCACTGGCAGCTCCGCTACTACGAGCTGCCCGACATGCGCGCGATCGTGAAGCGCTCGGCGCAGCTGATCGGCGTACCGATCGACGAGGACGGCGCGATCGAGATCGCGCGGCGCGCGCGGGGCACGCCGCGCATCGCGAACCGCCTGCTGCGCCGCGTGCGCGACTTCGCGACCGTCGAGCGCGACGGCTCGATCGACGGCGACATCGCCGCGTCGTCGCTCGACCGCCTCGCGGTCGATCACGCCGGGCTCGACATGCTCGATCGCGCGTACCTGTCGGTGATCTGCGAGCGCTTCGACGGCGGCCCGGTCGGCATCGAGGCGATCGCGGCGTCGCTGTCGGAAGAGCGGGGGACCCTCGAAGAGGTCGTCGAGCCGTTCCTCTTGCAGGTCGGCTTCATCGCGCGCACGCCGCGCGGCCGCGTCGCCACCGCGGCCGGGTTCCAGCACGTCGGGCTCGTCGCCCCGAGCAAGGCCCCGACCGGCGGCACCGGCGCGCAGGGCCGGCTGTTTTAGCCATAGACTCGCGTGCATGGGTCGGTGCGTGGTGCTCGCAGGTCTGCTCGCGGTGAGCGCGCCGTCGGCCGCGGACGATCACGTACCGCGCACGCTGCGCATGCGCGTCGCTCAGGTGGCCCCCGAGCCTCCGCCGCCCGACACGCACGGCAACGACGAGGTGATCGTCGTGACCGGCTCGTCGCTCGATCACGACGTGTTCACCGGCCGCGCGCCGGTCTCGATCGTGACGCGCGCCGACATCGAAGCGTCGGGCAGCGCGACCATCGGCGACATCCTGCAGGCCATTCCGGCCCAGACGAACGGCGCCAACGCACAGGTCAACTCGACGGGCGACGGCGCGACCCGCATCGATCTTCGCGGGCTCGGCCCGGCTCGCACGCTCGTCCTGCTGAACGGACGCCGCTTCGTCTACGGTGGCTCGGGCGCGGATGCCGCGGTCGACATCGACGCGATTCCGCTCGCGATGATCGAGCGCGTCGAGATCGCGAAGGACGGCGCGTCGCCGGTCTACGGCGCCGATGCGGTCAGCGGCGTCGTCGACGTCATCACGCGCAAGCAGTTCGAAGGCTCGGAGATCTCGCTCCTGACCGGCATCTCGCAGCGCGCGGATGGCGGCACGCTCGACGCGAGCTTCGTGCGCGGCTTCACCACCGACGACCGCAGCGTCTATCTCACGCTCTCCGGCGGCTACCAGCGCCACGGTGCCGTGATGGCCACCGACCGCGCGTTCTCGTCGGTGCAGAAGACCTACGACTTCGCGACCAAGACCGAGACCGACATCCAGTCGCTCGCCGGCCCCACCGGCCGGCTCGACGCGTCGTCGATCGGAACCGGCGGCATCCAGGTTCCCGGTTGCACGTCGGGGGTGTGCAAGCCGAACGCGACCGGCGGCTGGTCGGACTTCACGCAGGCCGACCTCTACAACGAGGCGACGGACACCTACCTCTACACGCCGTCGACTCGCTACGACGTGTTCGGATCGGGCGGCAAGCGCCTCGACGACAACACGTCGCTGTTCACCGAGCTGCTGTACTCGCGGCGCAGCAGCGATCGCCAGCTCTCGCCCGTGCCGTTCGTCGCCGACGCGCCGATCAGCGCGAACAACATCTACAACCCGTTCGGCGCCGACATCCTCGACTATCGCCGCCGCATCACCGAGCTCGGCCCGCGGCAGTATCTCGACGATGCCCGCACGCTGCGTCTCGTCACCGGCATCGCGGGCACGGTTCCCGACTCGTGGGGCGTGCTCGACACGTGGAAGTACGAGGTGTCCGTCAACTACGGCGATACCGAGGTGCAAGCCGCGACGACCGGCCAGCTGTTCAAGGACCACGTCGCCGACGCGCTCGGGCCGAGCATGCTCGACGCCAACGGCACGCCGATCTGCGTGCGTGTTCCCGGTGATGCTTCGACCCAGATCATCTATACGGTGCTCGGGCCCCCGGGCAGCCCGCCGCAGAAGATTCCCTGCGTGCCGCTCGACATCCTCGCCCCAGCGGGCCGAATTCCGGCGAGCCAGCTCAAGAACCTGACGTTCAGCGATGCGGGCGTCGGGGAAGACCGCTCGACGGGGTTGCTCGCGACGGCATCGGGGAGGCTCGTCGAGCTTCCCCACCACGGCGACATCGCGCTCGCCGTCGGCGGCGACTACCGCGACGACGCCGGCACGCAATCGCCGCCCAGCGTGGCGAGCACCGGCGACACGACCGACAACCTCGCGCAGGCCACCGAGGCCGAGTTCACGACGATCGAGGGCTTCGGCGATCTCACGATCGTTCCGATCAGCGACGACGAGATCGCGCGCCGGCTGCAATTCGATCTCGGCGGCCGAGCGGTGCACGAGAACGCGGCCGGATCGGCGGTCACCTACAAGGCCGGCGGGCTGTTTCGCACCGTCGCCGGCCTCGCGGTGCGCGGCACGTACTCGACCGCGTTCCGCGCGCCGTCGTTCTTCGAGCTTCACGGCGGGCGGCTCCAGCAGACGCCCGACGCCGAGGACCCGTGCGACGCGAAGCCGCCCAGCGTGGGCAGCGGCACGAAGACGCTCGCGCCGGCGGTGCAGGCCGAGTGCGTCGCGCAGGGCGTCCCGGTCGGGACCGTCTTCAACACGGCGCAGCAGATCTCCGAGATCGGCGGCAACCCCGACCTCAAGCCAGAGACGGCCGGGACCGCGACGATCGGGCTCGTGTTCGAGCCGATCCAGGGGCTCGACCTGACCGCGGACTACTGGCACGTCGACATCCACGACGCGATCGAGGCGCTCGGCATCGAGACGATCTTCGCGAACTGCTACGACCGTGCCGAATCAGCGTTCTGCAGCCAGATCCATCGCGATCCGTCGACGCACCGGATCAGCCCGGTCGATCAGCTCCTGCAGAACGTCGATCGCGCGAAGACCTCCGGGATCGACGTCGCGGCGATGTACGACGCCAGCCTCGGCAGCGCCGGGCGAGTTCACGCGACCGTCGAAGGCCAGTATCTGATCCGCTACGACATCGAGACCGAGCAGCAGATCGTGCACGGCGCCGGGTTCTACGATCTCGGCGTGTATCCCCGCTACAAGGCGAACGTCGCGAGTCGGTGGACGAGCAAGCACGGCGCGCTCGCCGGGTTCATCCTGCACTACCTCGGCACCTACAAGGAGTGCGCGAGCAACGACTGCAACGACGCGCAGAATCTGGGGACCGCGCGCGACGTCGGCCGCTACTTCAAGCTCGACGTGTTCGGCGGGTACGACGTGCCGCTCGGCTTCGGCAAGACGAGCGTGCAGCTCGGCGTGAACAACGTGCTCGATGCGACGCCGCCGGTCGTCTACAACGCCGCGGCGGCGAACTCGGATGCCACGGCGTACGATTTCATCGGGCGTACGGTGTACTTGCGAATGGCGGAGCGGTGGTGAGGGGTTGAGCTATCCTGCCGGTGTGGTCCGGTGGCTCGTGCTGCTCGTCGGAGTGGTCGTCGCCGCGTGTACGCGCGATCCGGCGAGCACGAGCACGGCGACGAGCACGAGCACGGCGACGAGCACGGCGACGAGCACGAGCACGAACATCGAGCGTGGCGATTACATCGGGCCCGACGCGTGCGGCAACTGCCATCCCGATCAGTACGACGCGTGGTCGCATAGCTTGCACCGCGTGATGAATGCGCGCGCGAGCGATCCCGGCGCGGTGATCGGAGATTTTGCGAACGCGAGCCTGCGCTACGCCGGCGGCGAGGCAAAGTTCACGCGCGAGGGCGGCGCGTATTACATGACGACCGGCCGCGTGCGCTATCGCGTGACGCGCACGATCGGGCGGCGCGGCCTGCAGGAATACGTCGGCGTCGCGGAGGGGCGCTCCGAGGAGGTCCGGCTTCCGTTCGGGTGGTGGCCGCGCGCCGGCGGCTGGTTTCCGCAGCCGTACTTCGACCCGTGGCTCGGCGACGAGCGCAGCTTCGACGCGTATGCCGAGGTCACCGAGCCGTGGGCCGAGCGCTGCCCGTGGTGTCATTCGACGTATCCGTTCGCCGAGCGCATCGCGCGCGCGTCGGGGCCGCGCGGCGTCGGCCACGGGCTCGAGCAGCTGTTCGAGTCCGCGCCTGCCGGCCCGCGGCTCGCGGTCGACGAGCAGGTCACCGTCGGCATCAGCTGCGAGAGTTGCCACCTCGGCGGGCGCGAGCACGCGGCCGGCGGCGCGATCGCGTTCGCGCCGCGCGGCGCCGAACCGAGGCCGGGCGCGCCGAGCTTGCCCGCCGAGTTCGCCGCCGAGCGCCGCGATGCCGGCGTCGTCAACGCGGTGTGCGCGCAGTGCCACTCCGGCCCGTCGCCGCGGCTCGCCGACGGCACCGCGCTGCGCAACTCGAGCGAGGCGATCGATCTCGCCGCCTCGCCATGTCACGGCATCAAGTGCACCGACTGCCACGATCCGCACCGCGCCGACGCGCACCCCGAGGTGGAGCGAGAAGGGCTTCGCTCGGTTCGCGGGGAAGCCGAAGCGCGCGCGCTCGCCGCGTGCACGGGCTGCCACACCGCGCTCGCCGACGCCGCGGCCGCGCGCTCGCACGCCGGAACCGGCCACGCCGGCGTCACGTGCCTCGACTGCCACATGCCGCGCATCGTGATGGGCCTCGACCACTACGTGCGCACCCATCGCATCTCGTCGCCGACCGATTCGCGCGTGATCGGCGACGTCAACGCGTGCAACTTGTGCCACCTCGATCGCACGCTCGCGTGGACGCGCGGCGCGCTGCGCGATGGCTGGGACGTGCACGTCGCCGTGCCCGACGACGATCGCACCGCCGGCGAGCGCTGGCTCGCGAGCGAGACGCCCGCGCTGCGGCTCGTCGCCGCACACGCCTACGCGCGTTCGCCGCTCGGGCCGCGCGCGCTACCCGCGATCGAGCGCGGCCTTGCCGATCCGCTCGCCTACGTGCGCGCGTGGACGAAGCTCGCGGTCCACGACATCGCCGGCCACCGCATCAGCTTCGATCCGATCACAAGGTGATCAAGCAGCGGCCGTGCGCCGCGTCGCCGCCGAGCTTCTGCTTGCTCTTCTCGCCGGTCGGCTGCCATTGCAGCCAGGTCTCGACTTGCTGGTCGTCGTCGAGCACGAGATCGTTGCCGTGCGGCGTGCCCGGCGGTCAGCTGTGATGACAACCCGCAACCACCACCAAGGCCACCATGTAGTTCATGGCGCGGAGAATACCAGCACGCGCTCGGAATTCAGTGCGGTCACCGTGCCAGCGCCGCGCACCGCGATCGTGCGCACGGCACCGGGCGCGAGGTGGAAGTAGTTGTCGTCGGGCGCGGCGCCCTCGAGCGCGCCTTCGATCGCGATCGTCTGAGCGAATCGTGTCGCGGTCAGCACGATGCCGCCGTTTGCCGGCGCGACCGCGAGCCCGATGTCGGGCTCGCGCGCGGCGGGCAGGTGGCCGGGGAACCAGAACGCTTCGAGCGCGCCGAGCCGCAGGTGCACGAGGTCGGCGACCGGCGGGCCGAAGCGGTACGCCCACGACAGATCCTCCCAGTGATCGAACAGCTCGACGGCGGCCAGCTCGAGCGCGGCGCGCGGCGCGACCTCGATCGCGCGCGCGGCGCGGCCGACCGGCACGTCGCCGCCGCGCCACAGCGCGAGCTCGAGCGTGCCGGCGAGCGGCTCGGCGGCGTCGTTGACGACGTGCAGCGCCAGGCCCGCGGCGCCCTCGTCGCTGATCGCGAGCGCGCGCGGCGCGCACGCCCGGCGCACGTACCACCAGCACGGCTTCGGCGTGCCGTCGGCGGCGACGAGGCCCCAGCCGGCCCCGGGCGCGAGGTCGCGCGCGAACCACACGAGCGCGCCGCGGCAGTGCGAGCCCGCGCGCCGCCACTCGGCAAACGTGCGCGCCATGACCTCGCCGGTGGCGGCGCGGCCGAGCGCGAGGTAGCGATCGGGGTCGGTCGCGCGCAGCGGCTCGGGATCGACGCCGTACAGCTCGTGCACGTAGTGATCGCGCACGTCGTCGAAGTCCCAGCTCGCGCCGGCGTCGCGCGGCACGCGCGCTTTCCATGCGGGCGAGCCCGGCGGCGGCAGCTCGCCCGCGGGGATGTTCGCGAACGCGAGGCACTCCGACGCGAACACGACGCCGCTCGCGCGCGCATCGGCGAGGCCGCGCCGGTACGCGCCGACGCCGTAGTACGAGGTCGTGCCCGCGCCCGGGTCGTGCGGGAACTCGCCGCCGTGTGCGCTCGACGGCACGTACGCGACGCCGGGCACGACCGCGCGCACGCGTTCGGCGATCGCGTGCTCGAACAGCGGCGGCGTCCAGCGCTCGCGGATCGCGCCGCCCATCGCCGCCTGCTGCGAGACCTCGCTGTTGCCGCACGCGATCGCGAGCGACGGCCGCGCCTGCAGCCGCAGGCATTGCGCGTCGACCTCGGCGAGCGCCGTGGCACGAAACGCCGGATCGTCTTCGGGGTAATCCATGGCCGCGAACATGAAGTCCTGCCAGAGCAAGACGCCGCGCGCGTCGAGCGCGTCGTACAGCGCATCGTCCTCGTAGATCATCGTGCCGCCGACGCGCAGCATGTTCAGGCCGGCGGCCGCGAGCTGCGCGACCGCGGCGTCGTAGGCGGCGCGCGGCGCGGCGAGCGCGACCGGATCGAGCGGCGTCCAGCACGCGCCGCGGCAGAACACCGGCACGCCGTTGACGTGCACCGCGAAGTCGCGGCCGTCGGCGCCGCGATCGATCGCGATCGTGCGAAAGCCGATCGCGCCGAGCTCGATCACGGCGCCGCCCGCGAGCTCGAGGTGGAGGTCGTAGCGCGCGGGCTCGCCGTGCGTGTGCGGCCACCACCGCGCCGGCTCGCGCACGGTCGCCGAGCCGACCCACGCGCCTTGCTCGCACGCGAGCTCGCGCGTCACGCGCGTGGCGCCGCGCGCGACGACCAGCGTGGCGCCGGCGGTGCCCTCGGGCAGCTGCGCGCCGACCGTCACGAACCCGATGCCGGCCTCGACGCGCGCCTCGACGTTCACGACGCCGACGCCGGAGTCGGCGGCCTCGATCCATACCGCGCGCCACGGGCCGACCGCGGCACACGCGGGCGACCATCCCGGCGTGCGGCCGAGCAGCGTCGTGCGGAACCAGCGCAGCTGCACGTGCTCGATCATCGGCACGCGCCAGCGCGGGCGCGGCCGCTTGCGCGTGAGCTCGGCGTCGAGCGAGCGGCAGCGCAGCACGAGCTCGCTGCCCGCCGCCGGCAGATCGACGACGCGCGCCTCGTGCATGCTGTCGCCGTGCGCGATCCACTCGCCGTCGAGCCATGCGTCCCACAGCGTCGCGACGCCGTCGAAGCCGAGCCGCGCGCGTGCGTCGCGCGGCGGCAGGTGCACGCGCCACCACCAGTCTTCGGCGTCGAAGCGGCGGCGGTCGTCGAGGTTCCACGCGCCGGCCGCGCGCAGCACGCCCGCGGCGGTGCCCGGCACGGCGGCCGGCTGCCAGACCGCGCCGCCGAGGTCGCGCGGCTCGCGGCACGTGCCGGACGGCGTCGCCGCCAGCTCCCAGCCGCGATCGATCGCGACGCGGGTGTGGCCGCGCACGCGCGGGGTCATTTGCCCGAGACCAGCTCGCCGATCGCGCCGCCGATCGCCGCGATGCTCTCGAACACGCTGCGCTTGAGCATGTGATCCGGAAACTCGACGTCGAACTCGCCTTCGAGCGCGAGCATCACGTTCACGCTCGCGTGCGAGGTCATGCCGGCCGCGTACAGATCGGCGCCGGCGGGCAGCGTCGCGGCGTCCTTCGCGAGCCGGCCGTGCTCCTTCAAGATCGAACGGATCCTCGACTCGTGGTCGCTCATCCCGGAAGCTCCGACGCTATCACCATCTTCAGGCGGCGGATCGCCTCGGGGATCGCGGACGCTTCCGTCGCGCCATAGCCGAGCAGCAACCCCGAACGCGTGTGCGACCCCGCGTAGCACGACGAGAGCGGGATGATCGACAGGCCGTGGCGTGCTGCCTGCACCGCGATCGCGCGGTCGTCGGTGCCGGGCGGCAACATCGCGACGAGGTGCATGCCGGCGCGATCGCCCACCACGCGCGCCGCGTCGCCGAGCTCGCGCTCGATCGCGGCGACCAGCGCCGCGCGCCGCTCGGCGTAGACCGCGCGCATGCGCCGGATGTGGCGCGCGAAGTGCCCGTCGCGGATGAAGTCGTAGAGCACGGCCTGATAGAGCGGGGCCGGGAAATTGTCCATTGCCTCGCGCACGCGGCGAAACCGTGGGACGAGATCGAGCGGCAGCACCGCGTAGCCAACGCGTAACGCCGGGAACATGACCTTGCTGAACGTGCCGACGTAGATGACACGGCGATCGCCGTCGAGCCCTTGCAGCGACGCGATCGGCTGGTTGTCGTAGCGATACTCGCTGTCATAGTCGTCTTCGACGATCCACGCGCCGTGGCGGCGTGCCCAGTCGAGCAGCTGCACGCGGCGCGCGGCGCTCATGATCGTGCCGAGCGGATACTGGTGCGATGGCGTCACGTAGGCGAGCCGCGCTCGGCGGCAGCGCGCGGTTCCCGCGACGACATCGAGCCCGTCCTCGTCGGTCGGCACCGGCACGACGCGCGCACCTGCGAGCGCGAACGCATCGCGCGCGCCGGAAAACCCGGGCTCCTCGAGCCACGCCGCATCGCCGGGCGCGAGCAGTGCGCGCGCCGCGAGCGCGAGCGCCTGCTGCGAGCCGCTCACGATCATGATCTGGTCCGGCGTGCAGCGCACCGAGCGCGCCGTGCGTAGGTGGGCGGCGAGCGCGACGCGCAGCGGCTCGTGACCCATGGCGTCGCCGTACATGAGCTGGCGGCGCGGCATCACGCGCGAGCGTCGCGCGACGAGCCGGCCCCAGATCTCGGCGGGAAACAGCTCGAGGCCGAGGTGGCCGACACGCAGCGGCCCCCACGTCGCGAGCCACGGCGCGGCGGCATCGGGAAGCGACGCGCGGGGCACGATCCGTCGACCGGGCCGCGCCGGCGCGACCGCGGGCGGAGCGGGGCGCGGGTGCAGCGCCGACACGAAGCTGCCTGCGCCGACGCGGCTCGCGACGTAGCCCTCGGCGACGAGTTGCTCGAAGGCGAGCACGACCGGCATGCGCGACACGCGCAGGTCGCGCGCGAGGCTGCGCGTCGATGGCAGGCGCTGCCCGGCGCGCAGCCGGCCCTCGACGATCGCCTCGCGATAGCCGTCGTAGAGCTGGCGGTGCAACGGCGTCGCGAGCCGGCGATCGAGCGGGATGATCGGGCCCAGCCCGTCCGGCGGTCGCTTCATAATGGTCTAGTCAACCACGCGGCAATTGGTCATTTCTAGTAGCCATCGGCAGCGCTAGCGTCGCCGCATGACCAAGCTCCTCGCGCTCGCCCTCGCCGTCTCGGCCTCGGTTGCCCTCGCCGATCCTCCCGACGGGCAACACGACTTCGACTTCGCGCTCGGCCGCTGGACGATCCGCCTGAAGAAGCTCGCCCACCGGCTGCACGGCTCGCACGAGTGGCTCGAGTTCGACGGCACTTCGGTCACGAGACCGGCCTGGGACGGCAAGGCACAGCTCGAGGAGTTCGAAGGCGACTCGCCGAAAGCCGGCCACATCGAAGGCATGACCGTGCGGCTGTACTCGACCACCGCGCACCAGTGGAGCCTGTACTGGGCGAACCAGAAGAACGGGCGGTTCGAGCTGCCGATGGTAGGCAGTTTCACCGGGGGGCGCGGCGAGTTCTACGACCAGGAGATGTTCGAAGGCCGGATGATCTTCGTGCGCTACATCTGGTCGGGCATCACGAAGAAGTCGGCCCACTTCGAGCAGGCGTTCTCCGACGACGGCGGCAAGACCTGGGAAGTGAACTGGATCACCGACCAGACGCGCGTCGAGTAGGCGTTCAGCTCGCGATCACGATCGCGGTCGCGAAGTCGCCTTCGTGGCTGAGCGAGAGCGCGAGCTCGGCGCCGCCGGCCCGCGCGCGCGCCTCACCGTGGAGCACGAGCTCGCATGCGCCGTCGGCGCGGCGCGCCACCTCGAGGTCGCGCCAGCCGAGGCCATCGAGGCCGAGCGCCTTCTTCGCGGCTTCCTTCGCGGCGAACCGGGCGGCGAGCCGCTCGGGATGGGCGCGCGCGTACGCGAGCTCGCCCGCGGTGAACACGCGCGTGAGGAAGCGCTCGCCGAACGCGTCGATCGATTCTGCGATCCGGCTCACCCGGACGAGATCGATGCCCACGCGAAGCCGCGCCATCGCGGTACCATACCCGCTCAGTGATGGCCGTGGATGAACGGTAGTGGCGCCGCGAGCACGAACGCGCCGAGCAAGATCAGCGCGATGCCCCAGAGCTGCCAGAAGAACGGTCGCTTCGCGGTCGGCCACTCGAGGATGAGGAACACGAGCGGGACGAACGGCACGAATAGCACGCCGAGACCCCACAGGATGCTCTCGCGAAACGCCGCGATGACGAAGAACACCGCGCCGAGCAGCACCAGCAGGAACCCGACCCAGATCGAGAGCGCGCCCAGCGTGTCCACCATTCCTGGAGCATGAAACGCGGGAGGCCGCGCGTCAATCGGCGCGATTCACGAGGGTCGCGATCGCGGTGTCCCACGCCTCGGCGCACGGATCGAGCAGGGACGTCGCGTCGAACGGCTTCTTCGAGCTCACGGCGCGCGCACCCTTCATGATGAACGCCTTCGCGGCCGACGAGATCACGCGGAACGAGACGGCGGCGAGCTCGAGTTGCCCGGCATCCGGCGCACCGGCGAGCCAGCGCAGGTACAGCGCGGCGAGCTCGGCGGCCGCGCCGAGCTGGCGGACGGTCGCGAACGCCCACGCGTGGTAGTGGGCGAGGCCGGCTTCCTGCAGGCCGGACAGCTCCGCCGCGAACCGCGCCGCGAACCGGCGCACCGGGTTATCGCAGGGGCGGCGCGCGAGGTGGCGCGCGAGCAGCCCGCCCGAGATCGCCGCGAGCTCGGCATGCGGGCGGCGCACGACGCGATCGACGCGCGCGAGCTCGGCGTACAGCGGCAGCACCGGCGGCGCGAACGTGCGCTCGAAGTCCTCGCCGTCGAGCGCGTAGTAGCTCGCGTTGTGGAAGTAACCGAGCCGTTTGCCCGCGACGTCGAGCTCGTTGAGGATGATCGTGGACTTCACGTGGGCGCGCCGGTAGTCCGTGCCGGCGACGTCCGGCAACCAGAACGCGTCGGCCTCGCTGGCGATCAGCTTGCCCGCTGCGAGGTGCTCGGCGGCGTGGTCGACGAGCGGCCGCCACACGTTCAGCTCCTGCACGTCGAGGCCGTACAGCTCCCACAGCTCGCCGTGCGGCGGCTTGAAGAACGTCCATTGATCGCCCTCGAAGTCGAGCGCGACGACGAACGGCAGCATCGCGTGCGGATCGCAGCCGAGCGCGTGCACGAGCTCGATCCACACGTCGACGTAGCAGTTCTTCTCGACCCACGCGCACGCGTCGGCGTGCAGCTCGTGGCGCGCGTACGTCGCGGCGTCGAGCGCGAGCGCCTTCACGCCCACAGCCTCGCCCGCACCGCGCTCGGCCATGCACCCGGATCGAAGCCGTGCTCCTGGAACAGCGCCATCGCGCAGCGTTCGAGGCCAAACCCGAGGCACGCGGTGTGCGCGATCGCGCCGTCGGGCAGCGCGATGCCGAACGCGTCGGTGAACTTGCCCTCGTGATAGTTGAACGAGCAGCACGCCGTCGGCGCCTCGCGCGAGATCACCGGCACGAGCACCTCGAACTTGAGCTCGAGCTCCAGCTGCGAGGCGGCGAGCATCTTGCCGCCCTTGCCGAAGAACGGATCGGTCGCGACGTCGGCCTTCGCGGCGAGGCCGAGCGATTCGAGCACCTGCATGCCGCGCTCGAGCCAGCGATCGCGCCACGCGATCACCAGCTCGGGCGCGCCGCACGCGACGTACTCGCGCACGCGGAACGCCTGCATGCGCGTCGGCTCCGGCGACGGCTCGCGGCGAAACACCCAGTTCAGCATCGTGACGACGCGGCCGCCCGCCGGGATCGTGCCGGGCAGCGTCGGATACAGCGGATAGCAAGCGGCCGGGTTCAGCGCGACGTCGGTCATCGTCATCGCGTCGCCCCACGCGCCGCCGGCGTGGATCCGCTCGGCGAGCTTGCGCGCGTCGAGCTCCTTGCCGGTGAAGCCGTGCACGGTGCCCGCGAGCTGCGGAAACGAGTCCATGTAGCCGACCTGCTCGAGGATGCGGCGCTCGATCACGGGCGGGAACACGAGGAAGTCGGCGGGCTCGAGCTTCGTCACCGCGGCGTCGAACCGCGCGAGCACGTCCTCGAACACCGCGCCGCGCGCGAACACGCCCGGCACGCGCGCCGGGATGATCAGGCCGGCGCGCACGAGGCCATCGTGAAACGCGCGCGCGTCGTACGCGGTCGCGGGCATCACTCGTCCTTGAAGACGAGCAGCATCGCGGCGCTCTTGCCGGCGATGCGCTCGTTGCTCACCATCAGCGCCGCCGACAGCACGTCGCGGTAGTGCCGGCCGACGCTCAGCTTCGTGTCGTTCTTGTACGCGAGGATGCCGATGATCTGCAGCGCCTCGTGGACGAGCCGCGGCGCGGCCTCCGAGCAACTCATCTTGAGCTGGTTCATCTTCAGCGCCCAGCCCATGCCGTCGAGCGGTGCGCGATCTCCGCCGAGCTCGTCGAGCTCGCGCGCGCAGCTCTCCCAGTTGTGACGCATCGCCTGCAGCTCGACGTGCGCGCGCGCCAGCCGCGGCGCGTTCGCCGGCACCGTGCCGGGCTTCTTGCGCGCCTCGCCGCGCACGAACTGGGCCGCGCGATCGATCGCGTCGGCGGCGATGCCCCACCACAGCGCCGACCACAAGATGTGCGAGTACGGCACCATCGTCTGCGCCGCGCTGTCGGCGAACGAGCCGGGCACGATCTGCTCGGCCGCGCCGTGGCCGGAAAACTTCGCGCCCGGGCTGCACGTGCCGCGCATGCCGAGCGTGTCCCACGTCGACGTCGGCTCGAGCGTGTACTCGCCCTTGCGAAACAGCACGAGCACCTGGTCGCTCGGCGCGGCATCGGGCGCACGCCGGCACGTCACGAGCTGCGCGTCGGCGTGCGCGCCGTAGCTGACGGTGGTCGCGTCCTTGTCGAGCTTCATGCGATCGCCGGTCAGCTCGACCGCGCACACCGACGACCGCGTGTCGCCGAACGTGCCGGTCTCCGACGTGATCGACGCGATGAGCTCCTGCCGCGCGACGACGTGCTCGCGCAGGTAGCTCTGGAAGAACGCCGAGTCCGCGCCGTGGCGCGCGACGCACGCGACCTGGATGTGGTGCATCGCGAGCACCATCGCCGAGCTGCCGCAGCCGTGCGCGAGCGCCGCGCACTGATGGCCGAGCTCGAGCATGCCCGCGCCGGCGCCGCCGAGCTCCGCCGGCACCGCCGCCGACAGCAGGCGCGCCTCGCGCAGCGCCGCGAACGTCTCGTGTGGAAATCGCGCGTCGCGATCGACCTCGCCCGCATGCACCGCCGCGACCTCGCTCGCGATCGCCGCGGTGCGCGCGACCAGCTCGCCGTGCTTCGCGCTGGGCTTCGTCACGCGACCGAAGATAACAAATTCGTGATTAGCTCGCCGGGTGCCGAGCTTCGAACAAACCAGCGCACGGGACCTGGCGGATGCCGGCTTCGAGCGCGCGGACGCTGGGTCGTCCGCGGAGGCTCTGCGCCACTTCGAGCGCGCACTCGAGCTCGATCCGCGCTGCGCGGCGGCGTGGGCCGGCAAGGGGATGCAGCTGCAAGGCGAGGCGGCGCTGGCCTGCTTCGATCAGGCGATCGGGGCCATGCCGGACTACGACGGCGCGTGGTTCCTCAAGAGCGTCGTGCTCGGCGAGCTCGGGCGCGCGAACGAGGCCGCGAGCTGCCTGGCGCGCGCTCGTGCGCTGTCCCCGGGCACGTACGGCTAGCACCACGCCGCGCCGGCGGATCCGCGCTACGTTCGGCCGCCATGTCCGAGATCCAGCACGCCGACGGCCGGGTCGAGCTCGCGGCACCCGACGAGCTGGCTGCCTCGCCGCTCTACAACCACGACCTCGCCCCGGTGCCGGTCGCCAGGCGCACGTGGACGACGTGGGATTACGGCGCGCTGTGGATCTCGATGGCGCACTGCATCCCGACGTACACGCTCGCGTCGTCGATGATCGCCGACGGGATGGCGTGGTGGCAGGCGCTCGGCACGATCCTGCTCGGCAACCTGATCGTGCTCGGGCCGATCCTGCTCAACTCGCACGCCGGCACGAAGTACGGCATCCCGTTCCCGGTGTTCGCGCGCGCCGCCTACGGCACCGCGGGCTCGAACCTGCCGGCGCTGATGCGCGCGCTCGTCGCGTGCGGCTGGTTCGGCATCAACGCGTGGATCGGCGGCGCCGCGCTGCAGACGTTCATCACGTCGCTGTGGCCGGGCTGGCACGACCTGCTCGGCATCAGCTATCCGAGCTGGAACATCGACCTCACGACGCACGCGATCCTGCCGTTCGCGAGCTCGCAATGGATCGCGTTCGGCCTGTTCTGGGCGCTCAACATCTTCGTGATCTTCCGCGGCATGGATCTGCTCCGCCGCGTCGAGCGCTGGGCCGCGCCGTACGTGCTCGTGATGACCGCCGTGCTGCTGGTGTGGGCGGTGCGCAAGGCGGGCGGCGTCGGGCCGATCCTCGAGCAGACGTCGTTCACCGGCTCGACGTCGTTCCTCGCGGTGTTCGTGCCGGCGCTGACCGGCACGATCGCGTTCTGGTCGACGCTGTCGCTCAACATGCCGGACTTCACGCGGTTCGGCAAAAGCCAGCGCGGTCAGATGATCGGCCAGACCATCGCGCTGCCGTCGACGATGACGGTGTTCGCCGCGATGGCGATCGCGATCACGTCGTCGACCAAGCTCATCTTCGGCAAGGAGCTGTGGGATCCGATCGCGCTCGGCGGCACGTTCGATAGCCGCATCCTCGTCGGGATCGCGATGTTCACGGTCGTCGTCGCGACGCTCGCGGTCAACATCGCGGCGAACGTCGTGTCGCCGGCGAACGACTTCGCGAACGCGTTCCCGCGTGCGATCAATTTCAAGCGCGGCGGTCTCATCACCGGGCTCCTCGGCATCGCGGCGATGCCGTGGGAGTTGCTCGCCGATCCCAAGCGCTACATCACCGGCTGGCTCGGCGGCTACGGCGCCGCGCTCGGCTCGATCGCCGGCGTGCTGATCGTCGACTACTGGCTCGTGCGCCGCACCAAGCTCGATCTCGCGTCGCTCTACAAGCGCGACGGCGCGTACCGCTACCGCGGCGGCTGGCACCTGCCCGCGGTCGGCGCCACGCTTGCCGGCACCGTGCTCGCGCTGCTCGGCGTGTTCTGGGCGCCGATGCGCCCGATCTCCGACTGGTCGTGGTTCGTCGGCTTCGGCGTCGCGGGCGGGCTGTACTACGCCTACTCGAAGCTGACCGCGCGCTGATCGCCGCGAGCTACCTGGTCTGGTTGATCTGGACGCTCAGCGATTCGTCGGGAACCCGAGGTCGACGCCGCGATGCCGCGGGTCGGGCCAGCGCGACGTCACGGCCTTGGTGCGCGTGTAGAACTGCACGCCGTCGCGGCCGTAGATGTGGAGGTCGCCGAACAGCGACGCCTTCCAGCCGCCGAACGAGTAGTACGACATCGGCACGGGAATCGGCACGTTGATGCCGACCATGCCGACCTCGACCTCGTGCTGGAACTTGCGCGC
>DASXCY010000208.1:0-44700 GCA_036490935.1 Kofleriaceae bacterium
AGAACACCGCGTAGTAGAGCGCGATCTGGCGCTCCGCCACCGGCGTGTCGAGCGCGGTGATCGCGGTCTGCGCGACGAGACCGATGCCGGCGACCACGAGCACGAGCGCGCCGGCGAGCTTGCCGCGCACCGCGAGCACGCCGCCGACCGCGAGCGCGGCGGCGAGCACGAACGCGGTCGTGCGCGTCTCGGGCGCGATCGGCTGCAGCCACGCGTAGACGAGCAGCATCAGGCCGGCGACGAACGCGGCGATGATCGTCGCGCGCAGCAGGCCGATGAGCCGATCGCGCGAGCTCCACGTCGTGTCGTGGCTCGGCGTCGCGAGCGCGGCCGCGTTCGCGAGGATCAGCGCGCCGCCGATCGCGGTCACCCACATGATGCACTCCCACTCGCGCAGGTTGCCGGCGGCGTCGACCTTCCAGTACCAGTACGCGTTGAGCCCACCCGAGACCGCGCCTTGCGCGCCGAGCGCGGCGCCGAGCCAGCGACCCCACACGCGCCGGCGCACGAGGCCGAACATCGCGAGTACGACGACGACGCCGACCACGCTCGCGAGCCGCGCGTTCGGGAACACGTCGGCAGCGAGCACGTGAACGCCCGCGAGCGAGCACGCGATCAACGCGGCCTGCACGCCGAGCAACGTGCACGCGACCGCGATGCCGACCTTCGCGTGCCGCGTGCCGGCCGCGAGCGTCGCGACGCCGAGCACGGACAACCCGATCATCGCGCCCCAGTGCGGCCAGCGCGCCCACGCATCGCCCTGGTGGAACAGCCTGTACCAGGCGACCGCGGTGGCGAGCACCGCAAGGAGGGCGAGTGTCCACGAAGCGCGCTTCATCTCCGCTCATAACGAACGAGACGGCGCGAAGTTTTATGCGAACATCCGGCGAGATGCGCATCGGGGGCCTGTTGATCGAGCAGGGAGCGCTCAAGCCGGCGGAGCTCCAGCGCGCGCTCGACGAGCAGCGCCACGACGCGCGGCGACTGATCTCGATGCTCGTCGACAGCGGCAGCGTGCCGTTCGATGTTGGCTCGCGGGCGCTCGGCGAGCAGCGCGGCGTGCCATGCCTGCTGACGAAACACCTTGTCGCACGAGATGCGACATGTGCCCAGCTCGTGCCCGGCGAGCTCGGCCGGACGTGGGGAGCCATCCCGATCGGGCGCACGTCCAGCGGCACGCTGATCATCGCCGCGCGCGATCCGAGCCCGCAGCTCCACACGATCTTCGCGCAGGCCGCCGCGTGCAAGGTCGTGCTGGTGATCGCGCCGGCCTCGTGGGTCGACGCGCTGATCGGCAAGGAGTACGGCGCGCCGCCGGTCGACGAATTCGACGTCGATCTCGACTCCGCGCTACGCGACGTGCGCGACCCGCCTCCGCCCGACATGGACGTGCTCGCCCCCGAGAGCGTGCGTCTCGCGCTCGCCGACCTCGACGACGTGCGCGTCGTGAAGGATCCGTCGCAGAGCGGCCAGCTGCTCGCCGTCGCCGGTGCGCGCTCGCTGCCGTCCTCGCCGCCGACGCTCGATGCGACCCGCGACGCCCTCGAACGCGCGACCTCGCGCGACGAGGCCACCGACGCGGCGATGGCATACGTCGCCGGTTCGTGGCACGCCGGGCTCGTCGTCGCGATCCGCGACGGCCGCGCGATCGGTTATCGCGGCCACGGTCCCGGCATCGGCGCGATCGATACGCTCGCGATCGAGCTCGGCGAGGCGTCGACGCTGCGCCGCGCGGTCGAATCCAAGCGCACGTCGATCCACCTCGTCGACAGCCCGGCGCAGCGCGAGCTCGCGAAGCGGCTCGGCTCGATGTCGCTCGCGGCCGCGCCGGTCGTCCTCGGCAGCAAGGTGATCGCGGCGATCGTCGTCGGCGAGCCGATCCAGGGCTTCGGCGAGACCGAGCGCTGGATCGGCGAGCTCGGCCGGCTCGCGCAGCTCCTCGGCAAGGCGTACCAGCGGCTGCTCGAGGGCGGTTGATGGCAACGCCGCTGAGCGCGGCGCATCGCACGTGGCGTACGCGCGTGTTCGCCGCGACCTGGCTGTCGTACGTCGGGTTCTACTTCTGCCGCAAACCGTTCTCGGCGGCGAAGTCGGCGATCGGCGAGGAGACGCACTGGGATCCGACGACGCTCGGCAACATCTGGGCGGCGTACTTGATCGCGTACTCGGTCGGCCAGTTCCTCGCGTCGTACACGGGCACGAAGCTGGGGCCGCGCCGCAACGTGCTGATCGGGATGGGCGTCTCGATCGCGACCACCGTCGCGATGGCGACGATCCTCGACGCGACCGTCCTCGCCGTGCTCGCCGCGCTGCTCGGCCTCGCGCAGGCGACCGGTTGGTCGGGAAACGTCGGCACGATGGCCGGCTGGTTTCACAAGCACGAGCGCGGCCGCGTGATGGGCGTGTGGGCGACGAACTTCAACGTCGGCTCGCTCGTGTCGGGCTGGGTGATGGCGTGGGTGATCGGCCTGGCCGCGCCCGCGCCGTGGCGATGGTGCTTCTACGCCGGCGCGATCGTGCTCAGCGCGATCTGGATCGTGTTCTACGTGTTCCAGCGCAACCGCCCCGAGGACGTCGGCCTCGAGCCGGTCGACGATCCGCAGACCGAGATCGACGAGGCGAACACGCCGGAGCCGCCTCCCGAGGGCTTCATGGGCCTGTCGGGCGGCGCGTGGGTGAACTTGATGCTCGTCGCGGGCTTCTACTTCTTCGTCAAGTTCATCCGCTACGCGATCTGGTCGTGGGCGCCGTACTTCCTGCACGAGCATTATCGGCTCGCGCAGGGCCGCGCGAACCTCTACGCCACCGCGTTCGATCTGCTCGGCCTGCCCGGCGTGTACCTGACCGGCTGGCTCTCCGACCGCTACTTCGCATCGCGGCGCGCGGAGATCTCGGCGCTGATGATGGTCGGCGTGACCATCGCGACGCTCGCGCTGTTCATCTTCTACAGCGCCGCGGCGGGCGTGTTCGTCGTGCTGCTCGCGGCGATCGGCTTCGCCTGCTACGGCCCCGACGCGATCCTCACCAGCGCCGGCGCGATCGACATCGGCGGCCGCCGCTCGGCGACGTTCGCGGCCGCCGTGATCTCCGGCTTCGGCAGCATGGGATCGATCGTGCAGGAGCTGGTCATCCCGCGTGTCTACGATCCGAAAACCGGCAGCCTCGAGGTCATCTTCGGCCTGCTGCTCGCGTGCGCCGCGCTCGCCACGCTGTTCTGCGGCGCCCTGGTCTGGCGCAACCGGCGCGGCGGAAAAGGCATATAGTGAGCGGGCGCGTGACGGAGTCGTCGATCCTGATCGTCCACCCGGACCGCAAGACGCAGCGGACCGTGCAGCGCATCCTCGGCGCGGCCGGCCATCGCATCGACGTCGCGGACGAGCTCGAGCAGGCCATGCGCATCCTGCCGCACGTGTCGCCGCTGCTGGTCGTGATCGATGCGGCGCTCGCGACTACCCCGGCTGCGGACGTGCTGCTCGCGGCGGCCCAGCGGCGCGGTGCACGCGCGTGCCTCGCGCTGCTCGGCGGTGCGTTCGATCAGGTCCCGCGCATGATCGGCACCGGCTCGATCACGAACCTGCTCGTCCACCCGATGCCGGTGCTCGCCGAGGAGCTGACGATCAGCGCGCAAAAATTGATCCGCGACGATCTATTCGGCGCCGAGAAGTATCTGCTGTGGGGCACCGAGCTCGAGATCGCGATGATCACGCGCGCGACCCAGCGCCCGCATTTCGTCGGCCAGCTCGCCGATGCGGTGCGCGCCCGCGGCCAGAGCGCGCGCGTCGCCTCGATGGCGATGCTGCTCGCCGACGAGCTGATCTCGAACGCGGTGCACAACGCGCCGGTCGATGCCGCCGGCGCGCACTACCGCAGCGAGATCGCGCGCGACGTCGAGCTCGAGCTCGACGAGCAGCATCAGGTGCGCGTGCGCTGGGGCGTCGACGCGCGCTACCTCGCGATCGAGGTCAACGACCGGTTCGGCAGCCTCGACCGCGAGACCATCCTGCACTCGCTGGGCAGGAGCGACATGCGCGAGTCCGGCGAAGGCGCGGGGATGGGGATCGCGCTGTGCTATCGGTCGTGCGATCATCTCGTGTTCGACGTCGCACCCGGCAAACGCACCGAGATCATCGCGCTGATCGATGTCCGCCATCCGCCGACCGAGCGCGTACCGGCGTCGTCGTACAACGTGTTCGTGGAGCGCGCGCATGACTGAAACCCTGGGACGCATGCGGGTCGACACCAGCGCCGCCGGCGAGCTCGTGCTCGCCGGCTCGATCGACGAGACCTCGGGGCTGCCCGAGCTGATCGCCCGCGGCCAGGACGGCCGGCTCGTGCTCGACCTTGCCGGCGTGACATTCATCAACTCGCTCGGCGTCCGCGACTGGATCAGGATGCAGCAGGCGGCCCAGCATGCCGGGATTGCCGTCGAGCTGCGCCGCGTTTCGGAGCCGCTCGTCCATCAGCTCAACATGATCGTGGCAACTCGCGGGGATGCGCGCGTGAGCTCGTTCTTCGCGCCTTATGCGTGCGACGCCTGTGGACGAGAGGACTCCTTACTGCTGGATGCGGTGGCGCATGCCGCCCGTCTGGCCAGGCTCGACCCGCCTCCGCAAACGTGCTCTGAATGTGGCGCCCAGATGGCCTTCAACGACTTTCCCGAGCGCTACTTTTCCTTCCTGGCGAGCGGCTGAGATGCTGGAGTCGTTCGCGCGGTTCGTCCAGGACGTCGTCCGCGACATGGGCTACCCGGGCCTGTTCCTGCTCATCACGCTGGAGAGCACGCTCGTCCCGATCCCGTCGGAGCTGGTGATGCCGTTCGCCGGCGCGCTGGCCGCGCGCGGTGAGATGTCCCTGCCTGTCATCATCATCATCAACAGCACGGCGGCGATGCTCGGGTCGGGCATCTCGTACTGGATCGGCGTGACCGGGGGCAAACCCCTGCTCCTACGCTACGGCAAGTACGTGCTCGTGCGAGCCAAAGACATCGAGCGCACCGAGGCGTACTTCGCGCGCCACGGCCGCGCGACCGTGCTCGTCGCACGGTTTTTGCCCGTCATCCGGCACATCATTTCGGTGCCGGCGGGGATCGCCCGCATGCCTCTCGTGCCTTTCTTCACTCAGACCTTCATCGGCTCTACGATCTGGGGGACCGTCCTCATCTTCATCGGCTACGAGCTCGGTCCGCGGGCGCAAACCTTCGCCGAAAAATTGAAGCACATCGATCTGTTGGTCGGGGTATTGATCTTGGTGATGCTCGCCGCCCTGGCCGTGAGATTCGTGATACGTCGGCGTCGGGAGTCGGGGGGAGCTTGAGAACAATGCCGATTGACCAGACCACGTCAAGCTGAGCTACTACCAACGAGTGTCGTCGTGACGTTGCCCGGACGTACTCCTACCAAGCCGCCGTTCACTCCCACGCTCTCGGGAGCGAGCGCGGTGATCACACCCGCCACGATCACCACGCTGGCCGCGGCGCAGACGTTCGCGGCGCGCGTGCTCGATCGCCAGGAGACCGAGCTGGTCGAGCAAGCGATGGCCGCGGTCGCGACGCGCTCGCCGGGTGACGCGCAGATCCTGCAAGGCCTCGTCAACGAGCTGCGCGCGACCGCCGACCTGCTCGATCGCCAGCGCCCGTTGCGCAGGCCGACCGCGCTCGGCAAAGAGAACCGCGACGAGCAGACGCTGATCGAGCACCTGTGCACGATCGACGGCTTGTCGGGCGACCTCGTGCTCCCGCTCAAGGCCACGCTGTCGCGCACGCACCTGCTGACCAAGATCAACTTCCTGCGCGGCTTCGTGAAGGCGACGTCCGCGATCGCCGACGTGCCGACCGCGGCGCAGATGACCCATGACCTTCGCGAGGAAGTCGCCCAATCGATCTACACGCTGCTCGCCGAGGAGCTGTTCCTCGCGCTGCTCCGCAAGCCCGACGTCGGGCGCCGCACCAAGCAACGTGCCGCCGATCAACTGATCACGATCTGGGACGACGCGGCGCTCGAGATCGACGACTTCGCGCCGCTGCTCGAATCGGCGTGGCACGCGCGCAACCGGATCAACAGCGCGTACGGCACGCTGCTCGGCGCGACCGAGACGTTCCGGCTCGTCACCGAGGACTGCAGCCCCGAGGTGCTCGAATTCTTCGGCCGCGACGGCATGAGCGCGGACGAAGCGGCGGCGTTCGAGGAGTTCCTGTTCAACATGACGAGCGAGGAGCTCGCGACGTTGCGGCGCGCGATGCAGCAGCATCACGTGACGTCGGCGAGCCCGGCGTGGGCCGCCGAGATCCTCGGCCGCCAGATCGAGGAGCTCGAGCACTCGCACGAGATCGATCCGATGGCGCTGTATCGCAGCTACCAGCGCCGCCAGCTCGCGGCGGACTTCCGCCTGATGTCGGGTGCGCCCGGCCCGCGCCGCACGGCCGAGGGGTACCTGATGGTTTACCTACTCGACCAGCAATGATCTGATTCCGGCTACGCCGGGGTCGCCAGGTTCTTCTCGAGCATCTTGGCCAGATCCGGAATGGCCTCGATCACGTTCTTCTTCGCGCCGTCGCGCATCCGCAGGTACATCTTCTTCGCAGTCGTGTGCGTCGTCTTCTCGGCGCGGCCGTCGGTGACCGACAGCAGATCTTCCGACACGTCGTCCGAGCGGGCGACGAGGAAGTCGGTGAGCGACGACGCCGATGGCGAAGCTCGAGCGGCGCTCCACTTGTCGAAGTGCGGTTGCAGCTTGTCGAGCCATTCGTCGAGCATGCTGTCGACGACCTCGGGCACGAACTTCTTCTTGATCGCCTTGATCGTCGCGTACGCGCTCTTGATCACGAACCCCTTCTGCTTGACCTGCGCGTCGATGAGCTCGACGCAGTCGATGATGACCTGCGGGCGCCGGGCGGGTTGGCCGAGTTGTTCGACAAGAGTAGGCATATGGCTAGTAGCCAGCGCGTACCACACGGCAGCGCGAAGGGAAACCGTTAGGGATCGGTGAGCGTGACGCCGTAGTCACGGCCGCACCGCAGCTTCATCTGGTCGCGATCGAACTTGGGGAGCAGCACGTAGTACTTCTGCGCCATCGTGCTGTCGCCATCGATGCACGACGACGAGACCACGATCCGCAGCATGCGCACGTTCCTCGGTTCGGTCGCGAGCACCTTCTGCGCGATCGTCTTCGCCTCGTCGTAGTCCTGGCGGTCGTACGCCTTGTTCGCCTGATCCATGATCGCGTCGCCGTGCGGGTTCGGCTTGCCGTCATCCGGCGGCGTGATGTCCTTCGCGCTGCCGTCGGTCGTGTCGGGCGACGGAGTCGGCCGCACCGCGATGTGATGCAAGCCGCCCGGCATGCCACCGCGGCCACCGGGATGGCCTTCCCACTTCGGGCGTTCCATCGCGACGAGCGAGGGCGGCGCGGCGGCCGCCTCGGGCTTCGCGGCTTGATCGGTGGCGCCGAGCACGGTCGGCGTGACGCTCGCAGCGGTCGAGCGCACCTCGACGAACAGGTACAACCCCAGCGCGAGCACGAGGCCGGCGCCGATACCGAGCGCGAGGCGAGCTGTCACGGGATCCGGATAGCATATGATGCTCGCCGATGCGCTTCCTGCTCGTGTCGCTCGCGATCGTCGTCACCGCGTGCGGCGATAATGCGCAGCGCTGCGGCGCCGGCACGATCGACATGCAGGGCACGTGCGACCCGGTGTGCGGGCCCGGCACCAGCTTCGACCCGACGCTCGAAACCTGCATCCCCGACGGCACCGACATCTGCGCCGACGGCACGATGCTCGATCCGACGACCGGGATGTGTGTCGTCGCGTCAACCGATTGCCAAGATGGCACGGTGCTGTTCGAGGGCCGCTGCGTCGATCCGACGCGGCAGCTGCCGATCGATCTCGACGAGGGCACCGAGCCCGACGGCGACAACGTGATCGAAGCGAGCGCGAACCCGGCCGGCCTAGTCGCGCTCAAAGCGATCGGCGATCCGAACGGCTTCATCATCCATGGCCAGATCGCGCCGTTTCGCGACGCGAACGGCGACGGTCAGCTCGATCCCGACGTCGACACGTACCTCGTCACGGTGACCGCGCCGGCGCTGCTCCACGTGACGGCGCAGGGCGTGAACGGCATCACCGCGGGCTTCCTCGGCATCGCGCAGGTCAACGTGACCGATCCGCTCGCGAGCTGGGAGCGCTACGGCATGTCGTTCGGCGGCGCGATCTCCAAGCGCCAGGTGTATCTGCCGGAGGCCGGCACGTACGCGCTCGCGATCGCCGACACGCGCACGTTGATGCAGTATTCGGCCGGCGAGCCGACCGACGCCGCGCCCGGCCCGGGCGATTACTACGTGACGATCGATCAGCTCGCGCTGCCGGCACCGACCGTGTTCGACAACGCGATGCCACCCGGTGCGATCGCCGCCGACTCGGTCGTCGGCTTCTACACGCTCGCGTCAGGCGACGAGCCGACCGAAGTGACACTCGACATGCCCGACGTGGAGACGCTCGCCGCGCTGGTCGTGGCCGACAACGGCCAGGTCGTCGCGGCCGTCTCGGGAGATCCCGCGGATGCGGTCACACCCGGCTTCCAGGCCGGCGACGTGCCGCTCATCGTCGTCGACGACGTCTACGACACCGCGAACCAGCCCGCACCGGTTACGTTGACGGTGACGAACTAACTGAGATTGAGATGATGTTGTCAGCCGCAGCCGGTTGCCCACAAGAGTCCTCACTCGCCGGTCGCGCCGCCTCCTCCGCCGCCGTCTCCGTCGCCGCCCGTGTTCGGCTATCTCCAGATCACAGGCGCAGCAAACCTCGCCGCCGAAGTGTTAGTGGACGGCCACCCCATCGGTCACGTACCAGACCTGCTCCGTGTGGCGGTCGGGAAACATCGCGTCGAGATCATCCGCAACGACGGGACTCGGCAAACCTGGGATGCCGTCGCCATCACCGAGTACAACACGCTCGGTCACCCCGCGCGCTTCTAGCTGAACGGGTGTTACGATGAGATCGATGCCCAGCGCGCCGCGCGATCCTGCCGCGAAGCTGCCGGATCTGAAGATCGGCGACCTCGTGCTCGAGCGCTATCGCATCGCCGAGCAGATCGGTTCGGGCGGCCACTCCGTCGTGTTCAGGGCCGACGACGAGCGCCTGTCTCGCCCGGTTTGCGTCAAGGTGTTCTCGGGCTTCGGCGGCGAGTCCGGCGTCGGCCGCACGAGCTACGAGCACTTCGTCCAGGAGGCGTTCGCGCTGTCGCGCCTCACGCATCCCAACACGCTGCGCATCTACGACTTCGGGCACCTCGGCAACAAGGATGCGGCCCCGGGCCACGCCCCGCTCGGCATGCCTCTGCAAGTTTGCGAGTACATGAACGGCGGCACGCTCTCGCAGATCGTCCGCGAGCAAGGCCGGCAAAATCTCGGCGAGACCGTGCGCGTGATCAGCGCGATGTGCGCCGCGCTCGCCGAGGCGCACCAGCTCGGCATCGTCCACCGCGACATCAAGCCGCAGAACATCCTGTTCGGCTCGGTCGGCGCGAATCGACTGCCCAAGCTCGCCGACTTCGGCATCGCGAAGTGGAGCGTCGACGACGACGCGGTCAAGGAGAAGATCGCGGAGGACACCGCGATCGTCGCCGGCCAGAAGCTCGCGATGTACTCGCCGAGCTGGGCCGCGCCCGAGCAGCTCGCCGGTCAGTCCGTGTCGCCTGCGACCGACATCTACTCGCTCGCGACCGTCGCGATCTACATGCTCTCGACCCGCGCGATCTTCGCCGACGAAGATGTCTACGCCGGCTACAAGAAGCGCCGCCACGCCGACGAGCACGTGCGCGACGCGCTGCAGTCGCTCGGCATCCCTCGCGCGGTGAGCGAGGTGCTGTCGCGCGCGCTCGCCTTCGATCCGAAGAAACGACTCTCGAAGGTCGACGAGCTCGCCGGCGAGCTCGCGACCTCGCTCGAGCCGTCGACCGAGCAGATCCGGCGCGTCACGCCGCCCAGGGGCGTGGCCGCCGCCGAGCCCGCGACGCCGACGTCCCCGCACTCGGCGGTCACGCCGGTCGGTCAGGCCGCGCGCGCGCATCGCGACAGCAACACCGGCATCACCGATCCGCTCGGCCGCGTCCCCGACGCGCCGCCGCTGCCGCCGGCGCCACCACCACCGCCTGCCACCGATCCGACGCCCGCGACCTATCACGCGCCGGCCGCGCAGGCATGGATGTCCTACGCACCCGCGCCGGGTGGCGCCGCGCATCGGCTCGCGCTCGCCGACGGACCGCTGCCGCACGGCGATCGCCGGCTGCACTTCGTGATGGCCGCGACGCAAAGCGCCGACCTCGCGGGTCCGCACGGCACGAAGGTCCGCGTGACGCTCGTGCCGGGCCCGACCGGCCAGCGCGTCGTCCACTTGAAGGGCCTCACCTGCTTCGTCGCGCACGTCGGCGGCCGGCCGTCGCCCGCGGTGCAGCTCGACCACTCGGCCGATATCGCACTCGTCACGCCGCGGGCGCAGGAGATCGCTCATCTGCGCGTCTCGCAGGGCTCGCCCGGAATGGGTCAAGTCGTGTTCGCGATCGGCAGCGAGCTCGCGGCCGTCGCTGTCGACGACTGCGCCGACCCGATCCTGTTCGACTTTGGCCCCGGATCGGACGCATATTTCGTGTACACTCGGGGACGTACGTTGCCCAAGTCCGGGAGACGCGGGTAGCGATTCGTATGCCATCGACACCCCCCACCGGAGGCGGTCGCAAGTCGCCCTCTTCAAGTCCACCGATCGGAGAGGACTACGGGGACTTCGAGGGCGATCCGACGAGCATCAACCAGATCCCGTCGCAGCAGCAGCAAGCGCCGCAGCCGCCCGCGCGGCCGAGCAACCCGCCGTCGCAGCCGCCGATGTTCGCGCAGGGCTCGCCGCATCTCTCGCACCTGGGCCAGCCGCCGATGATGCCGCAGTCGATGGCGATGTCGCCGTCGATGGTCGCGCAGCTCGCGCCGCAGGTTCCCGGCCCGCCGCAGTCGCAGGTCGCGGGCGTCATCAGCCAGCCGACGCCGTACGTGTCGCGCAGCCGCATCTACGCGTTCGTCGTCGACGAGACCGGCATGCCGATCGAGCTCGGCAGCGGCCGGTTCGCGAAGGCGTACCTCGGCGAAGAGCGCTGGGTCGAGTCGAAGACGACGCTGCGCCGGCCGGTCGCGATCAAGTGCCTCCAGAAGGGCGTCTCCGGCGAGGACCAGATGCGGTTCCAGATGGAGAAGGAGATCCTGGAGCGCGTCCAGGGTCACCCGAACATCGTCGAGCTGCTCGCGTCGGGCGAGGGCGACAGCGCCGGCTTCATCCCGCCGAGCGTGCGCGAGCGCGTCGAGAACGACTTCATGATCCTCGAGCTGCTCGACATGAGCCTCGAGGAGCGGCTCAAGGGCGCGCGCCAGAAGCGCCGCCGCGACGACCTGCTCGCGGTGCCGCTGCGCGAGCGCATCTTCCGCGTGCTCGAGTACATCATCCCGGTCGCGACCGCGGTCGAGTTCGCGCACCTCGTGCGCGACACCTGCCACCGCGACATCAAGCCGGCAAACATCCTCGTCAAGCTGCCCGATCCCAACCTGCGCGGCTCGCAGATGCGGATCAAGCTCGCCGACTTCAACGTCGGCAAGGTCGCCGATCCGGATCTCGACGTGTCGATGACACGCTTCCAGGCCGTGCCCGGCACGCTGTACTTCCAGTCGCCCGAGCAGGAGACCAACACGTTCGAGCTGCTCGTCAACACGACGCAGGGCTCACCCGAGGTCGAGTTCTTCGAGGATTTCTACATCGACATCTTCGAGAACGACACGTTCGCGCTGTTCAACCGCAACGAGCTGTACTCGATCGCCGCGGCCGATCGCACGCGCAAGAAGCTGCTCTTGAACCGGCCGTTCGCCGAGCCGAGCGAGATCAACGTGCGCGGCCGCGTCGTGAAGAGCGTCGGGCGCCCCGCCGACATCTACTCGCTCGGCGCGGTGTTCTACTATTTGATCTCCGGCGCGTACGCGAACCCGAAGAACCTGTTCGACGCGTTCCGCAAGTTCGTCGAGTACGAGCGCCGCGACGAGAACAACTCGATCGCCGCGTACATCGAGCACGAGTTCCGCACGATCCAGAACCTGCGCGCGCCCAAGGGCGACGGCACCGGCGCCCCCGAGCTCGCGCCCGAGGATCGGTTCTTCAGCTACAAGCACTACCTCGACGGCAACGGCGAGCTGATCGATCCGACGATCATGATGATCATCGCGAAGGCGATGATCCGGAACAAACCCGACTCGTACTGCCTGAGCTACGACCTGCGCACGACCGGGATCTCGGCGATGGTGCACGACCTGCTGTCGCTCTACATCGCGTTCGGGATCGATCCGTCGGCACGCATCGCCTACTCGAACGAGGGCTACCGGGAGCCGAAGAAGTCCGGCGCGATGCGCCGCGCGTTCGACAAGCTGTTCGGCAAATAGCCGGCCAGAAGTAAGCCGGCTAATAGAATTTGCCGCGGTGGGCGAAATTCCACGATTTCGGTGGAGCGCCGCGAACGATGTGATATCAAACCGGCCAAATCTTTCAGCCGGGGGACACCATGCGTTCAGGAATTCCGAAGGTAATGGGCATTCTGATGATCATCTTCGCCAGCCTCGGGCTGCTCGGCGGGTTGATCGGTCTCGCGGGCAGCGCCGCGGGCCCTGGCCTCGACGAGGTCAAGGAGTGGCACACGTACATGACGATGAACAAGATCGTCACCGTGATCGGCCTCGGCATCAGCGCGCTGCACCTGGTCGCCGGCCTCGCCGCGGTTCGCTACAAGGCGAACGCGCCGATGCTCGCGCGCATGTACGGCCTCGTCAACATCATCGTGACCCTCGGCTGGTCGGTCGTCGTGTTCGCGTGGCTCAAGCCCGCGATCGAGAAGGCCGCTGGCGGCCTCGGTGCGGCAGCGATCGGCGCCGGCATCGTCATCGGCGCGATCATCGGCATCACGTGGCCGATCTTGGTCCTCATTCTCATGGGCCGCCCGGCTGCGAAAGCCGCCTGCACGAACTAGAGTAGTACGCGAAAGTCATGCGGCCCGGCGGTTTAACCGCGCTCTCGATCTTCAACTTCGTGTTCGGCGGACTCGCCGGGCTGGTGAATCTCATCAGCCTTGCGACGCTCGGCATGTTCTACGACAAGATGGTCGAGCAGTCGCAGCATTCGGGCCAGCCGATCCCATCCAAGGCGCTGCTGTACACGCTGTCCGCGCTCGCGGTCGTGCGCGCCGCGCTGCTGATCACGGCGGCGATCGGCTATCTCGGCCAGCGTAAGTTCCTGGGCCGCACGCTCGGCAACACGTACGCCGTGCTCGCGCTCGGATCGATCGCGTTCGAGATCTCGCAGGCGCCGCAGTCGATCTCGCCGTTCAACCTCGTCGAGTTCGTCTACCCGCTCATCACGCTGTTCTTGCTCAACGTGATCTTTCGCAAGGACCTCGTACGATGACGGGTTTCCACGTCCGGCGAGACCACTTGAAGCTCGTCGCCGGCAGCTACCTGCGCACCAGCCTGCGCAGCGGCGCCGGCGTGATCTTCCTGGTGCTGTCGATGATCGTCGGGCTCGTGCTCGCTGGCATCGCGGTGATCCCGATCGAGACGCTGCAGATCGCGTCGAAGAACGGGCAGAGCGCCGAGATGGCGTTCAACGAGGCCGTCTCGAAGTTCGGGCCCGGCGTGATCTCGGCGTTCACCAACGCGAGCGACGACACGGCGCGCTACTGGCTCGTCAATCAGCCCGCGCTGATGACGCTGTTTTTGATCATGATGCTCGCGTTCCTGCCGTTCCTGGCGTCGCTCGCGGGCTTCAACCAGACGTCGGGCGACATCGGCAGCAAGGGCATGCGCTACCTGCTGCTCCGCACCGAGCGCGCGAACATCTTTCTCGGCCGCCTGGTCGCGACCTACGTGTTCACGCTCGCGGTGGTCACCGTGATCTTCGCGGTCGTCGCGCTCTACACGGTCGTCAAGGTGCCGTACTACGGCACCGGCGAGACGCTGTGGTGGTTGCTGCGTGGCTGGTTCGCGTGCGCGATCTTCCTGCTGCCGTGGGTCGCGCTCGCGGCGTGGGTGTCGACGACGATGGAGTTCCCGTTCCTGTCGCTGCTCATCATGGAGCTCGGCCTCGTCCTGTGGATCGTGATCGTGTACGTGATGACCAAGAACCTCGAGCAGCTGCACTACGCGCAATACGCGACGCCGTGGGGCTTCAAGTTCTGGCTCATCGATCCGAATCCGGGGAAGATGCTCGGTGGCATCGCGGTGATGCTCGGCTTCACGGCCGTCTTCACCTGGATGGGCCTGCGTCACTTCGACAAGCGGGACCTATGACCGCGATCGCGATCAAGAACGTCACGAAGCAGTTCCCGCGCACGAAGGCGTGCGACGACATCTCGTTCGAGATCCCCAAGGGCGGGATCTACGGCCTGCTCGGTCCCAACGGCGCCGGCAAGACCACGCTGTTCTCGATCTGCGCCGGATTTCTGCGTGCGACGAGCGGCGAGGTCCACGTGCTCGGCTGCGATACGCGCAAGATCTCCGAGCTGCGCGGCCGGCTCACGATCCTGCCGCAGGACGCGAAGTTCGCGGCGAACATGCCGGTGATCGAGCAGATCATCTTCTTCTCGCAGCTCAACGGCCAGAACCGCGCGGAAGCCGAGAAGGACGCCGCCGGCGCGCTCGCGAAGGTCGGGCTGTCGGACTCCGCGGCGGCGAGCGCGAACACGCTGTCGCACGGCATGTACAAGCGCGTCGGGATCGCGCAGGCGTTCCTCGGCAAGCCCGAGGTGATCCTGCTCGACGAGCCGACCGCCGGCCTGGATCCGGCGTCCGCGCAGGCGATCCGCGATTTGATCCAGGAGCTGCACTCCGCGGGCGTCACGCTCGTCGTCAGCTCGCACAACCTCGCCGAGATCCAGAAGATGTGCGAGGCGGTCGCGATCCTCGACAAGGGCAAGCTCGTCACGTGGTCGAAGGTGAAGGACCTGACGCAGGCCGACCGCATGCAGCGCATGACGTTCTCGCGCGATCTGACCGACAGCGAGCGCGCCGCGATCGCGAGCGTCGAAGGCGTGCGCGGCGTCGAGCAGGACGGCCCGGGCAGCTACCGCATCGCGATGGACTCGTCGAAGCGCACGATCGAGCAGCTCAGCGCCGAGATCGTCGGCAAGCTGGTGACGACCGGCGCGGTGCCGCGCAGCGTCGAAGACGGCGTCGCGCTCGAGACCAAGTATCTCGAGATGACCGCGGGAAAGAAGGCCTGAAGCGGTGCCCGGCTGGTTCTACGGCAGCGAGGCCGACCGCAAGGGCCCGGTCGACATCGAGCAGCTCAAGCAACTCGCGCGCAGCGGCCGACTGCCGCCGCACGCGCTCGTGTGGACCGAAGGTATGGCCGGCTGGGTGCCGCTCGGCTCGATCGTGCACGTCCCGCACGCGCAGGCGTCCGAGGCCGGCCTCGGGCTGTTGATCCCGACCGGTCCGCAGAGCGCGCTCGCGATCATCGCCGGCTATCTCGGTCTGGCGTCGTTCCTCGTCGTGCCGGCGCCGTTCGCGATCCTGCTCGGCATCCTCGCGCTGCGCGACATCAAGATCCATCCCGAGAAGGCCGGCAAGGGCCGTGCGATCACGGGCATCGTGCTGGGCGCGATCGTGATGGTGTTCTTCGGGCTGATCCTGGTCGCGTCAAAGAAGTAGCCGCAGCGCCCACAGCAGCACGATCGAGGCGAGCAGCACGATCGGCCGGCGGCCGCGCACGAGCAGCGCGGTACGGCCGGCGATCACGATCGCGAGGAGTGCCGCCATGCCGACGAGCACGAGCGGCGCGAGCGGATGAAACGCGAGCGCGCCGTGCAGATCGCCGTGGCCGAGCGCGATCGTCGCGCGCGTCATGCCGCAGAACGGGCAGTCGACGCCGGTCGCGTACTTGAACGGGCACGCCGGCCCGTCGGTCGCGAGCGAGACACGCCACGCCGCGGGGGCGAACGCGCCGACCGCGAGCGACACGACGATCGCCAGCGCCAGGATGCCCGCGGCGATGCGCGCGAGCACTCGGCAATCCTAGTAGTGGCGCGAGCTGCCGGCGGCCAGGACGAAGCCGAAGAAGAACAGCACGCCGACGAGGATCAACAACGACGTCGAGATGATCCCGCAGATGCGGCCCGCCTGCGCGCTGCCGCGGCCGTGCGGCGGCGTGAGGCCCGCGTCGATGCGGCGCAGCTCCTCGCTGCCCATCGACCACGCGATCGGGCCCATGATCGAGCACACCGCGAGCGACAGGATCCCGAGCGTCAGGATCGCGCCGGACCGCGCGGTGAACTGGAACACGCCGTACGGACCGGGCATCTGCGCGCCGACCCGTGCGAGCGCCTCGCGCGCCGCATTGAGCTGCGCGGTGAGCATCGCGATCTGCTGCTGATCCTGAACCTGATGGTTTTGCGCCGTCGCGAGATCGCGTTGAACGGTCTCGAGTCGGGCTTGTGCTGCGGCGTAGTCGTCCCGGTACATGGCTTAATAGTGAGATGAACTGCCCGAAGCGACAATGATCAATCCGAGCAACATGCTCAGAATCGAAATGATGATGCCGGCCAGGGCCAGGCCCTCGCCGGTGACCGCGCCGCCCGAGCGCTTGCACTCGTTGTAACCGATGATCGAGAAGATCAAGCCGAGCAGCGAGCAGAAGAACGCCAGCACGAAGCCGGTGATGGCCATGCCAGAAGTGCGCGTCATCACGGGAGGAGGCATGCCGTAGGGCGAGCCATACGGCTGGCCATACTGCTGCTGGCCATACGGCGGCGGCTGCTGCATCCCGGGCTGCATCCCCGGCGGAGACATGCCGCCAGGACCTGGGCCGGGCATCCCGCCACCGGGCGGAGCCCACGGCGAGCCTCCCTGCGGAGCGCCGTAGGCTTGGGGAGCCTGGAGCTGCGCGCCGCATGACATACACCGGGGTTGTCCATCGGGCAGGATCGCGTTGCAGTTCGGACAGTTCATCGAGCCTCCTCGGGGCAATCCGAGCGTCTCATATCTAGGAGCCCGGCAACAGCGGCTAGTCGCATGCAAAAAGATGCCGTAGATTGCGCCGCCGTGTCGGAGCTTCCCGGTCCAGTCGCCAAGCGACGCACCTTCGCGATCATCGCGCACCCCGACGCCGGCAAGACGACGTTGACCGAGAAGCTGCTGCTGTTCGGCGGCGCGATCCAGCTGGCCGGCGCGGTCAAGGCGCGCGGCGACCGCCGGCGTGCCCGCAGCGACTGGATGAAGGTCGAGCGCGAGCGCGGCATCTCGGTGACGACGTCGGTGATGACGTTCGATTACGACGACTGCACGTTCAACCTGCTCGACACGCCCGGCCACGAGGACTTCAGCGAGGACACGTACCGCACGCTGACCGCGGTCGACTCGGCGGTGATGGTGATCGATTGCGCGAAGGGCATCGAGACCCAGACGCGCAAGCTGTTCGAGGTGTGCCGGCTGCGCGACGTGCCGATCGCGACGTTCATCAACAAGCTCGACCGCGATGGTCGCGATCCCTTCGAGCTACTCGACGAGATCGCGCACGACTTGCAGCTCGATGTCGTGCCGGCGAGCTGGCCGATCGGCATGGGGCGCGAGTTCTTGGGCTGCTACGACCTGTTCGCGGATCAGCTGATCTTGATGGAGCGCACCAAGGGCGAGTACCTGCAGCAGGGCGTGACGATGGCGGGCCTCGCCGATCCGCGGCTCGACCAGATGCTGCCGGCGACCGCGGTCGCGAAGCTGCGCGAGGACGTCGAGATGGTGCGCGAGCTGTGCCCGAAGTTCGATCTCGCGTCGTACCGCGCGGGGCATCTCACGCCGGTGTTCTTCGGCAGCGCGGTGAACAACTTCGGCGTACGCGAGCTGCTGTCGGGGGTCTCGAAGCTCGCGCCGCCGCCGCGCGCGCAGCCGGCGCGCGAACGTGCGGTCGCACCCGAGGAGCCGAAGGTCTCGGGGTTCGTGTTCAAGATCCAGGCGAACATGGATCCGAAGCATCGCGATCGGATCGCGTTCGTGCGGCTCGCGAGCGGCCACTTCACGCGCGGCATGAAGCTGACCGTGCCGCGCACGGGCAAGGCGATCGGCGTGCACAACGCGATGCTGTTCCAGGCCAACGAGCGCGAGCTCGCCGAGGAGGCGTGGGCCGGCGACATCATCGGCATCCCGAACCACGGCACGTTGCGGATCGGCGACGCGCTGACCGAGGGCGAGGGCCTGCACTTCACCGGGATTCCGAGCTTCGCGCCGGAGTTCCTGCGGCGCGTGCGGCCGGACGATCCGATGAAGGCGAAGCACCTGGGGCGCGCGCTCGAGCAGATCGCCGAAGAGGGCGGCGCGCAGGTGTTCAAGATGTTCCTGGGCTCGGACTTCGTGGTCGGCGTGGTCGGCGCGCTGCAGTTCGACGTGCTCGCCGACCGGATCAGGAGCGAGTACGACCTGCCCTGCCACTTCGAGGCGACGAGCTTCGAGGTCGCGCGCTGGGTCGACGCGGACGATCCGAAGCTGATCAAGAAGTTCGCGGACGCCAACCGCGACAATGTCGCCGAGGATCACAGCGGCGCGACGGTATTCCTCGGGCGCAACGAGTGGCAGCTCAACCGCGCGAAGCAAGACTGGAAAGAGCTGCGGTTCCTCGAGACCCGCGAGCAAGCGCCGCTGACGGCGGCCTCGGCGTAGCGCCCGCGCAACATTCGGGAACACGCGCGCAATATCGCTGCATCAGGCGGCGCTCATGGTTCGATCATGCAGCGCCACTGGCTCGTCGTCCCGTTGCTCGCGATGTGGGCCGGGTGTCTGACTCCGAGCCACGACGTGCCTGCCGAGACCGGCAGCGACGCCGCGATCGGCAGCGACGCCGGCACCGACGCTTCGATCGGCAGCGACGCCGGCGGCGCCGGCAGCGGTAGCGGCAGCCACCGCCATCCGTGGTGGCATGTCTCGTTCAACGATTGTGTCGCGCTCGTCGAAGACGACGCGGGCTCGTGCACGGACAACGACTGCATCGGCATCGTCGAGGGCGCCCCGGGCTTCTGCGAGGACTACGATTGCCTCGCGCGCGTCGAGGACGACCCGAGCTTCTGCACGAACAACGATTGCCTCGCCGTCGTCGAGAGCTCCCCGGGCTTCTGCATGGACACCAATTGCCTCGCCCTGGTCGAGAACGACCCGGGCTTGTGCACGGACAGCAACTGCCTCGCGCTGATCGAGAACGACCCGGGCGTCTGCACCGACTGACGGTGCCGTGCCTTCGGTTGCCGAGACGGCTCGTTCAGCTGCGCCAGTCGATCGTCAGGAACAGCTGGCGCTCCTTCGCGCTCGCGAGCGGGCCGAGGATGCTGGCGAAGCCGACCGCGGCGCCGATGTCGAGATGTGCGGTCGCGGCGAGCGTGGCGCCTAGCCAGGCATCGATGTGGTAGCCGTCGCGCCAGACATGGAGCTCGCTGTCGTAGCCGGTGCGGACTTGCAAGAGCCAGTGCGCGGCCGGCTGCACGCCGAACGCGACGGGCAGGAATAGCTCGGCGCGATTGCCGAGCTGCGTGTTCGCGAACCCGAGCTGCAAGTACGGGTCGCCGGAGATCTCGAACCGGCCGCGCGTCCAGCGCGCGAGGGCGCCGACGGTCAGCGCCGGCTTCCACGGATCGTCGTCGCGCACCAGGAACCGCGCGCGCGGGGCGATCGAGAGCGGGCCGTCGATCGCGAGCCAGCGCGCATCGACGCCGCTGCCCGAGTACAGCCGGTCGCACGCGAGCACCAGCGGGTGAAAGCACAGGCTCGCCCCCGGATCGAAGCGATCGAGGCTCGCGTGACTGTCGACCACCCCGATCGTCAGCCGATCGGTCACGCCGTACCAGGCGTCGGGCGCGAGCGACAGCGGATGCGCGACCTCGCTCGCCGCGATGTCCACCTCCGCCGACAGCGCCGCCTCGAGCTGTCCGCTCGCGAGCACGATCGGCCGCGTCACCAGATCGTCGGGCTCCGCGCGCGCGGTCGCCGCGAGCGCGAGCAACACGATCACCGCGACGCGAGTCACGCGCCGAACGTAGCGCGTTCGTCGGGTCACCGCCGCGTCGATCGCGTGGTAGCGTGACTGCCATGAGGGCGCCGGCGTTCGTCGCGCTCGCCGCATGTGGGGCCGCAGCCGGTCCGCGCGACGTGGCCACGCTGCGCCCGGCGTGCCTCGACAACGAGATCTGGGACGGCCGCGCGTGCAAGCCGACGCGCGAGGCGGCGCACCAGCTCGATGCCGCGACGAAGGACCTCGCGGAGCTCCAGGTCGACGAGGCGAAGACCGCGCTCGACGCCGCCGAGCACGCCGGTCCGCTCGATCACGCGCACGACGTCACGCTGTGGGAGCAGCGCGGGATCGCGGACGCATACGTCGACGATCAGGCCGGCGCGAGCGCCGCGTTCGACATGCTGCTCGCGCTCGACCCCGGTCATTATCTCGACTACACGCTGTCGCCGAAGGCGACGTTCGTGTTCGACAAGGTCCGCAAGGCGAAGGATCGCGTCGCGCCCGAGCTCGACGTCACGTGGCCGCACGGCGGGCGGGTCGGCGCGCCGGTGCCGATCGACGTCGAGGTGCTCGCCGATCCGAAGCGTTTCATGAAGCACGCGAGCGTGTTCGTGCGGCAGCGCGGCGAGCGCGGCTGGCACGCCGCGGATCTTCCGCTCACCGGCAAGGATCAGCGCGTCGTGCTGCCGGCGATCGACGCGAAGCAGAACGTCTCGCTCGAGGTCTACGCGACCGCCTACGATCAGCACGGCAACGAGGTGCTGGTGTGGGCCGATCCGGCGCGGCCGCGCGAGATCCCGCTGCGCTACGATCCGCCGACGCCGTGGTACCGCTCGGGCTGGTACCTCATCCCGGCGGCCGCCGTCGCGCTCGCGATCGTCGGCGTCACGACCTACGAGCTCACGCTGTCGCCGCCCGACAAGCTCGACGGCAGCGCGTCCGTCCCTACTGGACGGTGACGACCTGCTGCGCCCACTGCGCGATGTGGTTGTCGCTCGTGATGTCCTGGAACGGCAGCCGGAACGCCGGCGAGCTCGGGTCCATGCCGCCGGTCGCGCGATCCGGGAAGAACCCGGTCATCCACACCTGAGGCCGCTGCGTGCCGACGAGCCGCACGCCGAAGTCGCGCTTGCTCGACACCGTGATCCAGTACATCTGCTCGCTGTTCGCGCCGAACGTCTGCGCGAACGGCGCCCACCTGCCCCACGAGTCAGTGAGGCCGGCGGAGATGTTGGCGGTCGTGAGCTGCACCGGCGGCGAGCTGTTGTCGGCCGGCATCACCCACAGCTCGGCGTTGGGCCCGTTGTACGAGCCGCTCTGGTTGAGCGCGCCGTTCTGCGTGTTGTCACCCTTGTTGAACAGGATCCATTTGCCGTCGGGCGAGAACGACGGGTAGTAGTTGTTCGTGCCGTCGGCGACGAGCTGCTGCTCGGGCCCGAACGAATTCGTCGATTGATCGAACGTGCGCAGGTAGATGTCGCCGCTGCCGAACGCCCAGTCGCTGCCCGCGACGTTCGGGTGCACGTAGACGAGCTGCGTGCCGTCGGGCGACAGGTCGGGATGCGAGACCGAGCCCGACGCGGTCATCGTCGCGAGGATGGCCTGCGACGCGTAGTCGCGCACGGTGAGCGTGCCGTTGTAGACGGCGAGGAACTCGGTGTTGTCGGGCGTGAACGTCGCGAAGTTCCAGTTGCCGCCGGTCGCCGCCGCGGTCGCGGTCGCGACGTCGATCGTCGTCGCCGCGCCGTTGCCGCCGTCGTAGGTCACGAGCATCTCCTTGCCATCGCGCGACAGCACGTGGCACGCGACGCAGCGCCCGCTGGTCTGCGCGGTCGTCATGTATTGCTGCGCGGGTTGGTCCGGCATGCTCATGTCGTGGCGGTAGATGCCGTACGTGCCGGTCGACGCCCAGTAGTAGATGCCGCCGAGCATCGCCTCGTTGGACAGCTTCACGAGTTGCGGCGGCGCGCTGCCGACCGACACCGGATTGCTGCTCTGCACGCCGCGCACCTGGAACGTCACCGCCGTCGACGCGCCGACCGCGGAGGTCCACTCGTTCGCGAGCACCGTCGCCCAGCCGCCGCCCGCGACCGAGCCGTTGCCGCCGGTCACGTACATGCGCACGTCGGAGAACTCCGTCGTGAGCGAGACCTCGAACACGTCGTTACCGACGCTGTCGACCCAGTGGACATCGAAGTCGCCGAGGTTCGGCGGCACGATCACGTTCACCGGCGGATACGCGATCGTCGGTGCGCGCGTCGGATCCTCGGGCATCTGGAACCAGCTCGGCGCCATCGGCGACACCGCGCCGACGCACGAGCCGCCGCCGACGGCCGTGCAGTCGGGATCGCCGGTGCACGTCGTCGTCGGGGACATCGCGCACGTGCCGGTCTGGATCACGACTTCCTTGAGCGTCGCGACGACCTCGGCGCTCGCCATCTTGTCCTCGTACGTCCCGGTCACGGCCGTCTTGCCGGCGGTGAACATGCTGAGCCCGTTCGCTTGAAATGCCCCGAACGAGGCGTCGATCGCGAACATCGTCATCGCGGTGACGTCTTGCTTCGTGCCGTCGGCGAATGTCAGCGTCGCGGTGAACGACTCGGTCGCCGCCGTACCGTTGAGAATCATCAGCTGACTTGTCGGCGGATCGATCGACAGCGTCGCCGTCGCTTCATCGTGCGTGCCCGAGTGCGATCCGCAAGCGGCGGCCAGCGCGCACAGCGCGGCGAATACAGTGACCCTCATGAGCCGATACTAAACCTCGGCAGTCTATTGGGGAATGCTATGTGTAGCGGGTGCGAGCACTCACGTCGGTCCCGGGCAACACGCAGCGCCTCGATGGTGGGGCGATGTTCGGGAACGCGCCCAAGGCCATGTGGGAGAAGTGGATACCACCCGACGACCAGAACCGGATTCCGCTGGCCTGCCGGTGCCTGGCCGTGCGCGATGGCACGCGGACGATCCTGTTCGAGGCCGGGATCGGGGCGTTCTTCGAGCCCGCGTTACGCCGGCGTTACGGCGTCGTGGAGGATCGCCACGTGCTGCTCGAGTCGCTCGCGGCGGCCGGCATCGTGCCCGAGGCGGTCGACGTGATCGTGCTCTCGCACCTGCACTTCGATCACGCCGGCGGCGTGCTCTCGGCGTACGAGCCGGGCGCGGCGCCGCGGCTGGTGTTTCCGCGCGCGACCTACGTGATCGGCCGCGAGGCGTGGCAGCGCGCGATGGCGCCGCACCCGCGCGATCGAGCTTCGTTCATCCCGGGGCTCACGGCGCTTATCGAAGCGACCGGCCGGCTCGAGCTGGTCGACGGCGACCACTCTGCCACGCTCGGCGACGGCTATCGGTTCCACCACTCGAACGGCCATACGCCGGGCCTCCTGCTCGCCGAGATCGCGACGCCCGCTGGGCCGGTCGTGTTCGCCGCCGATCTGATCCCCGGCGCGGCGTGGGTGCATCTGCCGATCACGATGGGCTACGACCGCTATCCCGAGCTGCTGATCGACGAGAAGGCGACGCTGCTGACCGATCTGCTCGCGCGCAGAGGCCGCCTGTTCTTCACGCACGATCCGAACATCGCGATCGGCACCGTCGCGCGCGACGACAAGGGTCGCTTTCACGTCGTCGAGACGAAGCCGGCTATCTGAGCTGTTTCCAGTCGGCGTGCGCGGCCAGGTACGCGCCCTTGAACGGCGGCGCGCCGGCGGCGGGGCCGAGCACGTAGTCGGCGCGGCGATTCGCCGGCTCGTCGGTCTCGTCGGCCGTCTTCACTTTCAGCACGTCCTCGCCGAACCCGGCGTACGCGATCGGTAGCGCCAGCCCGTGCTTGCGGAAGTAAGCGGCGATCGCGTGAGCGCGCTCGAGCGACAGGTGGCGATTCTTCGCACTCGGCCCGACGGTGTCGGTGTGGCCGGCGACGTAGAGCTGCATCGGCAGGTACTTGCCGGAGCGCTTCACGATGTCGCCGATCTTGTCGAGGCTCGCGTCGAGCTTGTTCGCCTCGTCGCGCTCGATCGCGGCGCTGTTCGTCGCGAAGTTGACGTCGACATGCTCGACCGTGACCGACCACGGCACGAGCTCGAGGCGCGTGCCGCGCCCGTCGGCGGCGACGACGTGCAGCTGGAGCTTGAGCACGGTCGTGGTCGCGGGCTGCTTCCACGCGATCGCGAGCCACTTGCCGGCCGGATCCTGGTCGTAGGTGCCGGTTTCGGTGTCGAGTTGCTTGCCGTCGTCGCCGATCACGACGAGCTCCGCGGTCGCGATCGGCCGCGACACCGTGAACTGCAGCACGTGCTTGTCGAGATCGAGGTGATCGACGTCGTAGCCGACGCGGATCGCTTGCGCGGCGGCCGTGGCCGAGATGCACAGGACGACGAGCGCGAGGATGCGCGGCACCGCCGAGAATTGTAGCATCACGGTTCGAGCGTGAACGTCTCGCCGTCGTGGAGCACGACGCGGCGATCGACGACGACCGTGCCGTCGGTCGGCTCGACGAGCTGGAAGTGATGCGGGCCGGCCGGAATCGCGCGGCCCCCTCTGGGGAGGATCGGCGTGGTGCCGGCCGCGGTGCCGTCGATGATGACGTTCAGGAAGTGATCGCGGTGCTTCGCGTACAGATGCGCGATGCCGGTGACGACCGCCGCGTCGATCGGCACCGCCATCGCGACATGCGCGTCGCGTGGCACGTGGACGACGCGATGCACGCCCGCGTCTCGTGCCGGCGGCGCCGGCGCATCGGGCAGCACGCCGGCATCCGTGCTCGGACTCGTGCTCGAGCTCGTGCGCGTGCTCGAATCCGGGACGACCACCGCAACTGCAGGCGCGGGCGCCGGCGCACGGGGAAGCGCGAAGTACACCGCGAATCCCGCCGTCACGAGCGCGAGCACCGCGATCACCGGCAGCGCGATGCTCCGCCGCCGCGGCGGCGCCTCGATCGCGTCCTCGAGCGCTGCATCGGTCTTGGCGAGCCCCGGCTCCGCCGCGACCTCGGTCAGTAACCCCGTCGCCCGGCCGACCGCGCGCGGCAGCGCCGTACCGCCGACCACCTGCGCGAGCCACGCGCGATGCTTGTCGCGCGGTGCCGCGAGCTCGCGATCGGCCCAGGCCTCGAGCGTCTCGCCGCCCGCCGCTTGCACGACCTGCTCGAGCTGCTCGGCGAGCGCGGCCGCGGTCGCGGTGCGGCGCGCCAGATCGCGCTCGAGCGCGCCCATCACCACCGCATCGAGCCCGGCAGGCAACGGCGCGTCGATCACTCGCGACGGCGGCGGAATTGCTTTTTGCTCGACGGCCAGCGCGATCGCGTAGATCGAATCGCCGTCGAACAGCTGCTGGCGCGCGAGCAGCTCCCACAGCATGACGCCGAGCGAGAACACGTCGCTGCGGCGATCCATCACCTCGTTCTTGATCTGCTCGGGCGACATATAAGGAGGCTTGCCCTTGAGCATCCCGAACTCGGTCACCGGCGCCTGACGGTTCTTGACCAGCGCGATACCGAAATCGATCACCTTCACGCGGCCGTCGTAGCCGAGCATGAGGTTGTCGGGGCTGATGTCGCGGTGCACCAGGCCGAGCTCGGTGCCGGCGAGATCGCGTGCCTCGTGCGCCGCGTGCAAGCCGCGACACGCCTCCGCGATCGCGCGCGCGACGACCAACGGCGGCGGCGCCTGCTCGGCGACCTCGCGGAACGGCATCCCCGCGACGTACTCCATCACCATGTACAGCGTGCCGCCTTGTTCGCCGAAGTCGTGCACGTGCGCGATGCCCGGATGATTCAGCCGCGCCAGGATCGCGGCCTCGTCGAGGAACATCGCGCGCACCGCCGCCGAGCCGGCGTGCTCGGGCCGGATCGTCTTGATCGCGACGAGCTGCTCGAACGCGCCCGGGCCGCGCCGGCGGCCGAGCAGCACCGCGCCCATGCCGCCGGCTTTCAGCTCGTACAGGATCTCGTAGGCGCCGAACCGTTGCGCGGTGGCCGGTTGGGTCAATCCGCGTCTCCACCGTCGGCGGGACGCTCGACGATGCCGTGCTTGTACAGGAGCTCGCGAAAGTGCCGGCGCGACAGTCCGGCGTGCTCGGCGGCGCGCGTGACGTTGCTGCCGGCCGCCGCGAACACGAGCGCGACGTAGCGGCGCTCGAAGTGATCGTTCCAGCGCTCCTTCGCGTCCTTGAACGGCAGCGCGGTGTCGATCACTTCCGCGTGCTGCGGCGCCGCCGCCTGCGGATCGAGCCACAGCCGGAGCTCGCGAAACGACGCGCCGGGGGCCGACAATGCCCACGCGCGCTCGAGCGCGTTGCGCAGCTCGCGCACGTTGCCCGGCCACGCGTAGCGGCGCATGCGATCGAGGTTGTCGCCGTCGATCGGCCCGGGGGCGGCGCCGCGCCGCCGGTAGAACGTGCCGATCAAGTGCGGCAAGTCTTCGAGCCGCTCGCGCAGCGGCGGCAGCGCGACGTGCACGACCGCGAGCCGGTAGAACAGATCGAAGCGGAACTCCTTCGCGGCGACCATGCGCGAGAGATCCCTGTGCGTCGCCGCGACGACGCGAGTGTCGACCTTGATCGGCTTGTCGGCGCCGACCGGCTGCACGGTCTGCGCCTCGAGCACGCGCAACAGCTTCGCCTGCGCCACCAGCGGCAGCTCGCCGAGCTCGTCGAGGAACAGCGTGCCGCCGCTCGCTTCGACGAACGCGCCCTTGCGATCGCGCTCGGCACCCGTGAACGCGCCCTTGACGTGGCCGAACAGCTGCGAATCGATCAGGTGCTCGGCCATCGCGCTGCAGTCGACGACGACGAACGGACCGCTGTTTCGCGACGACGCGTCGTGGATCGCCTTCGCCGCGAGCTCCTTGCCGGTGCCCGACTCGCCCTCGACGAGCACGGTCGCTTCGGTCGGCGCGGCCATCTCGAGCACGGCGAACAGCTCGCGCATCGCGACACTTTGCCCCGCCATCTCGCCGAACTGATCGCGATCGCTTGGTGGGAGCGACGGCGCATCGGTCGCGGCGATGCGCACCGCGGTCTCCCCGAACGTGACGGTGGAACCCGCAGAGACCACCACTTCGCCGACGCGCGAGCCCTGCCACCACGTGCCGTTGGTCGAGCCGAGGTCCTTGACGCGCACGCCGTCGGCGGTGATCGCGAGCTCGGCGTGTCGTCGCGAGACCTTGGGATCGCCGAGAACGAGATCGCACGTGCCATGCGCGCCGACGACGACCGGCCGCGCTCCGAGCGCGAGCGATGTCGCTTGCTGGCCCAGGACCTGCAAAGTGTACGAGCGCGGCGCCGTACGGCCGCGCGTCGCGTGCATCGCGAGTCCGGTCGTGATCAGCGTGCGCCGATCGAAGCTCACGCAGCGAGGATAACCGAGAGTCATGGGTGATACGATCCGAGCAATGGCCGCTTCGCGGCACTTCCTCGGCCCAGGGGGGCTCGCGCTTCGCACTCGCCCGATCGCCACGCCTCGGTCGGCCGGTACATGCGTCGCGGTGCTGCTCGCGGCGATCACCGGCTGTAGCGACGACCCGGCCCTGCACGTGACCGTGACCCACCCGACGAGCGTGGCGCCGGCGATCGCGTCGACGACGGTGACCGACTACGAGAGTCCTTCGCTCGGCTGCACCGACGTCGAGTTCGCGTGGCTCGCGCCCGATCAGCTCGCCGGGCTCGCGATCGCAACCGAGACGATCGACGCGAGCGGCGCGATCAGCGGCAATCTCGACGGCATCTCGCGCGTCGATCACAAGGTCATCGTCGCGCGCGGCTTTGATGCGGCGGGCGCGCTGCTCGCCGCGGGTTGCGCCGAGCAAGATGTGGTCGACGGCTCGGTCGAGCTCGCGATCGCGACCGAGGTCGCGGCGAGCCCGTCGATCGTCGTGCCTACGATGCCCGGCATGGCGGTCGACGTGACGGTGACCGATCCGATGGGCGCGTTGCTCGCGAACCGCGCGGTGTCGTGGACGGTGTACTCGGCCGCCGGCACGACGCCGACCGCGATGACGAGCCTCGCCGTGCTCGGCGACGGCTCGTGGCGCCCCGATTCGCCGAGCTGCACGCAGAACGGCGGCGTCAAGATCCATCCCGTGCCGCCCGGCCAGGTCGCCGGCTTCGCGGTGCAAGTCGGAGTCGCGTGGGCGGCCGAGCAGCCGCCGCTGTTCACGAGCCTCGTCACGCCGACGACGTCACTCGTCACGCTGACGCCGCCCGCGAACAGCATCCACTACTGCACGCCGCACGCGACCGGCGTGTCGCCGCGCCTCGCATGCATCGACGCGAGCGGCACGGCGACCGACTACACCGCGATGGTGACCACCGGCGGCGTGACGCTCGCGGCCAGCGACACGCAATCGGTCGCCGGCATGCCGCTCGAGGTCGTATCGGTGCCGAACGGCACCGATCGCGATGCGTTCGCGGTCGGCAAGCTCGGGAACGTGACGCGGCTGTTCCACAGCGGCGCGGTCATCGACACCGCGCTGCGCGCCGCGTGTGCGACCGGCTGCGACGAGGCGATCGGCGTGCCGGCGTGCGGCGACACCCATCCCGGCATCCTCGTGCGCCAGGCCAGCACCGTGATGTTCTTCGACCTGACCAGCGGCGCGCTCACGACGCTCGTGCTCGCGAACCTGCCCAAGACCGGGCTCGAGACCAACGTGCGCCTCGACAGCGCCGGCTGCGTGACCGTGCTCGACCAGGACAACGGCACCGCCGGCGAGCGCCAGGTGATGTCGCTGCATTTCGGCACCGACCTCGTGCAATTCCAGGCGATCGACAGCGACCTCCTGTACAGCAACCCCGGCGGCGTCGGCTTCAGCGAGCTCGAGCTGCCCGTCGAATCCGGGATCGGGTTCACGTCGAGTGCGTCCGAGTCGCGCATCGTGCTGAGCTCGCTCGACGCGACCGGCGTGGTCGTCGAGCAGGCCGTGATGATCACGAGCGGCACGCACCCGTTCGTCGAGCGCACGCTGTCGCCGGCGGCATCGATTCCGGAACGCCTCGTCGCGGGCGAATACGACAGTGACAGCACGCCCGACTTGTTCTGGAGCCTCACGTCGCGGCGCGATGCATCGGCGACCGCGGTCGAGCTTGCCTATGCTCGGACGATTTCTGATGGCACGGAGCTCGAGGCGCTGTCGGGCGCCATTCCGGTGGCGCTCGACGATCTGCAGAGCTTCGACCTCACGCCCGGCTCCGGCTTCGATGACCTCATCCTCACCGGAACGTTCGCGAGTGTCGCGCGAGGTGTGCTGGTCATCCCGACCGATGTCGCGATGTCGACGTCCGTGGCCAGCGATCCGCCCTGCTCTCCCTGATATCCTCGCTATGGATGAGGCGCGGGCTGCTCCTGGCGATCGTCGCGTGTGGGCACCCTGCGCCGGCCGCGCAACCGCCACGGCCCGCGCAACCCATCCGCGCGCTCGATGCCGCACCGCCGCTGCCGCTCGACGCGCCGCTCGCGCTCGAAGACGATCTACCCCGGCTCGCCACGCGTGCGGTGCATCTGTTCGAGGACTGGCGCAAGGCGCTCGACGACGCGCATGGCGACTGCACCGCCGCGGCCAAGGCCGTCGATGCCGTCGCCGACTCTTACGCCGACGTGATCGCGGCGAACACGCGCGTGCTGCACGCCGGTCACGCCAGGGTCGTCGCGCTCAAGACCGCGCTGAAGCACTACGACGCCGACATGGACGCGGCCGCCGCCGGCATCGCGGCGGATCTGCAGAGCCTGGTGCCGAAATGCGAGAGCGTCCCCGAGCTCGGCCGCGCGCTCGATCGGGTCGGAGGCGCGCCGCCGTGAGCCCCGCGCATGCCGCGCTCGTCCTGGCCGCCGAGCACGGCGTGACCAAGGCGAACTCGCTGTACGCGATCAAGGTCATCGGCGGCCTGCTGTCGCTGCTCGTGCTCGCGTACCTCGGCGGCAACCGCCGCGTCGTGCGGTTCCAGGAGCGACTCGGCATCTCCGGTGTCATCACGGCCGGGTTCCCGTTCGTCGCGCTCGGCCTCGTCGCGGCGCTGCCGTCGGTCGGCATCCTGTCGGGCGACGTGCTCGCCGAGCTGCGCCCGCTCCTGCACTTCGGCCTCGGCTGGCTCGGCTTCCTGATCGGCGCGCAGCTCGACATCCGCGTGCTCGATCGCGTGCCGAAGGGCACCGCGTACCTGATCGTCGTCGAGGCGCTCGGCCCGTTCGGCATCGCCGCCGCCGGGTGCGGCGCGGTGATGATCGCATTCGGCCTCACGCCCGACCAGCCGGCCCTGTGGCGCGACGTCATCTTGCTCGGCACGTGCGCCGCGATGACCGCACCGCGCAAGTTCCGGGGGTTCGCGAGCCGCCAGTGGCACGAAGGCCGCGGCGTCGACGTGCTGCTCGCCCAGCTCGACGAGCTGGTCTCGATCGTCGGCCTGCTGTTCATCACGTCGTACTTCCGCGAGGCGACATCGACCACCTGGCAGCTGCCCGACACGGCGTGGATCTTCGTGTCGCTCGGCCTCGGGCTCGCGGTCGGCGTGTTGATCTTCGCGATGCTGCGCGTGCCGAAGTCCGATCCGGAATTCCTCGCGATCGTGCTCGGCGGCATCGCGTTCGCGTCGGGGCTCGCCGGATACCTGCAGCTCTCGCCGATCGTCGTGTGCTTCCTCGCCGGGACGCTCGTCACGAACTTCCCGAACGAACAGCGCGAGAGCGTGTTCCGCATCCTCCGCCACCTCGAGCGGCCGGTTCACCTCTTGTTCCTGATCATCGTCGGCGCGGTGTGGGACGTCACCGACTGGCGCGGCTGGGCGCTCGTACCGCTGTTCGTCGTGGGCCGCACGCTCGGCAAGTGGACCGGCGTGCTCGCCTCGAAGACCGCGGTCGGCACCCTGCTGCCGTCGACGTTCGCCGGCCAGCGCGATCTCGTGACGCCGATGTCGGGCCTGTCGATCGCGCTCGTCGTCAGCGTCGACAGCCTGCACGCCGACGTCGGCCTGCCGTGGATCATCACCGCCGTGATCGGCGGCTCGCTCGCGACCGAGTTCCTGATGCGCCGCCCGCGCGACTCGATGCGCAACACGCCGGCGGCCGGCGTGAAGGTGGTGTCCGCGCCGGTCGACGAGCTGCACGACCTCGGCGCGGACGGCGACGGCGGCGACGGCGGCGACGGTCCGATCTATCGCGACGAGGGCGGCCAGCCGTGATCCCGAGCTCAGTCGTGCTTGACCTCGGCCTCGAGCTGGCCGCGGATCTGCGACATCACGGCGCGCGCCTCGGGCGTCGCGGCCGGATACTCGAGCGGCAGCGTCGCGAGCGTGCCGGCGACGATCTCGGCGACCGCGCGGCGCATGAAGCTCTTCGAGTCGGCCGGGATGCAGTACCACGGCGCCCACGCGCGGCTGGTCGCGCGCAGCGCCACCTGATACGCGTGCATGTAGGCGTCCCACTTGCCGCTCTCGCGCCAGTCGCCGGGCTCGAACTTCCAGTTGTCGTCGGGATCGGCGATGCGATCGAGGAACCGCTTGTGCTGCTCCGGCTGCGAGACGTTCAAGAAAAACTTCAAGACCACGACGCCGTTGCGCGCCCAGTGCTTCTCGGCGTCGCGGATCGAGTCGAAGCGCTCCTCCCACAGATCGTCGAGGTCCTTCGGCACCCGCGGCAGCTTCTGGCGCGCCAGAAACTCCGGGTTCACGCGCACCGCGAGCACCTCTTCGTAGTGACTGCGATTGAAGATGCCGATGCGGCCGCGCTCGGGCAGGTTGCGCTGGATGCGCCACAAGAAGTCGTGATCGAGCTCCTCGGGCGACGGCGACTTGAACGCGTAGACCTGGCAGCCCTGCGGGTTCACGCCGCTCATCACCGCCTTGATCGTGCCGTCCTTGCCGGCCGCGTCCATCGCCTGGAACACGAGCAACATCGCGTACCGATCGTCGGCGTAGAGCCGGCCCTGCAGCTTCGCGAGCTTGTGGACCGCCGCGTCGAGTGCCTCGGCGTTGTCCTGCTTCGAAGGACAGTCGTGTGGCGGTTCTGTCGCAGCTTTGTGAAGTTTGAACGACTCGTCGAACGGAACCAGGTATGGGCTCTCGACCGGCACGAACAGATGCTTCGACATGCTCCCGCACGATACGAAAAATCGTGGTCGCGTTTTTTAATCCGGACCACGCGATGTAGGGTCACCCGCTATGGCTACGACCACGACCCAGGGACCCCAGGTGAGCGCGGTGCCGCCGTTCGCCGAGCACGACAAGCTCGGCCCGCTCGGCAAACCGCAGGTGTTGAACAACGACAGCGAGCTGCGGCGGGCGCTGGTCGCCGAGTTCTCGTCGGCGGCGGAAGCGGCGCGGAGCGCGGCCGGCAGCGTCGATCGTGGCTCGACGGAAGCCGTGCACGCATATCGCAAGGCGCTGCGCCGAGCGCGCGCCGTGCTCGCGCTCGTCGGCCGCGCGCTGCCCAAGAGCGAGCGGCGTGCGGTTCGTCGCGCGCTGCGCGAGGCGCGGCGCTCGCTCGGCGTCGCGCGCGATCACGCGGTCGCGCCCGAGACGCTCGCGGCTCTGCCGCTCGGCACCGAGCAGCGCGACATCGCGGCAGCGATCGTCCACACCGCGGCGGAGTCGGTCGCGCCGGCCCCCGAGATCAAGCAGCTGCTCGCGGAGGGCGCGGCGCGCACCGCGGCGCAGGTCGAGGCGCTCGAGGCGGCACTGCCCGCGGGCGTGTCGTGGTCGGTCGTCGCGCGCGGTCTGCGCGGCACGTACGACGCCGCGCGCCGCGCGCGCAAGGCGGCCAAGCGCAGCAAGCGCTCGTTCCACGAGTGGCGGCGCCGCAGCAAGGAGCTGGTCTATCAGCTCGAGCTGCTCGCGAGCCTCGGCGGAGCCAACGTCAGCGAGCTGCATCACGAGATCGAGGGCGCGACCGATCCGCAGAGCCCGGCGGTCGACCTCATCATGCTGCGCGACTACGTCGACACCTACAGCCAGGGCCTCGCGCCCGCGGCGCTCGAGTCGCTGATCGATGCGATCGACGCGCAGCTCGATGAGGTCGCGGCGGCCGCGCGCAAGGCCGGCAAGCTCGCGTTCGCGAAGAAGCCGCGCCGGTTCGCGCGCCGCGTCACCAAGGCGATGCACCGCGACTTCGCGCCGCTCGCGCCCGCCGACGAGCACGTCGCCTGATGTGGTAAAGAGGGCCCCATGTCCAGGGTCCTCATCATCGGCGCCGGCGGAGTCGGTGGCGTCGTCGCGCACAAGGCCGCGATGGAGACGGGCGTGTTCGAGGACGTCATGCTCGCGAGCCGCACGATCGCGCGCTGCGACAAGCTCGCCGCCGAGATCGAGCACATGCACGGCCGGAAGCTTCGCACCGCGCAGGTCGATGCCGACGACGTGCCGCAGCTCGTGCGGCTGCTCCGCGATTATCAGCCTCAGCTCGTCATCAACGTCGCGCTGCCGTATCAGGATCTCCACATCATGGACGCGTGCCTCGAGGCCGGCGTCGACTACCTCGACACCGCGAACTACGAGCCGCCCGACGTCGCGAAGTTCGAATACAAGTGGCAGTGGGCGTACCGCGAGCGGTTCGCGAAGGCCGGCCGCATGGCGCTGCTCGGCTCGGGCTTCGATCCGGGCATGACGAACGTGTTCTGCGCGTACGTGCAGAAGCATCTGCTCGACGAGATCCACTACGTCGACATCCTCGACTGCAACGCCGGCTCGCACGGCAAGGCGTTCGCGACCAACTTCAACCCCGAGATCAACCTGCGCGAGGTCACCGCGCGCGGCCGTTACTGGGAGGCCGGCGAGTGGAAGGAGACCGATCCGCTCAGCGTGTCGCGCATCTTCGATTATCCCGGCGTCGGCGAGAAGACGAGCTTCTTGCTCTATCACGAGGAGCTCGAGTCGCTCGCGACCAACCTGCGCGGGCTCAAGCGCATCCGGTTCTGGATGACGTTCGGCGAGTCGTACCCGAAACACCTCGAGGTGCTCGGCAACGTCGGCATGCTGCGCATCGACGAGGTCGACTTCGAGGGCAAGAAGATCATCCCGATCAAGCTGCTGCGCGCCCTGCTGCCCGATCCGGCGTCGCTCGCGCAGAACTACACCGGCAAGACCTCGATCGGCTGCTTGTGCGAAGGCGTCAAGGACGGCAAGCCGAAGCGCTACTTCATCTACAACATCTGCGACCACGCCGAGACGTACAAGGAAGTCCGCGCGCAGGCGATCTCGTACACGACCGGCGTACCGGCGGTGACCGGCGCCGTGATGATGGCGACCGGGAAGTGGAAGGGCGCCGGCGTGTTCAACATGGAACAGCTCGATCCGGATCCGTTCCTCGAGGACGTCGGCAAGCGCGGCCTGCCCTGGCACGTCGAAGAGCGGTAGATGTCGAAGGGCGCCAGCCTCGGCGAAGCGGTCGCGCGTGCGATCGACGTCAGCGACGTCGAGACGCCGTGCTTCATCACCGACCTCGGTGCGCTCGAGGCGAACCTGCGGATCCTCGCCGACGTGCAGCGGCGCGCCGGCTGCACGATCTTGCTCGCGCTCAAGGGCTTCGCGCAGTGGTCGACGTTCCCGCTGGTGCGGAAGTATCTCGCCGGCGCGACGTCGAGCTCGGTCGCCGAGGCGCGGCTCGCGCGCGAGGAGCTCGGCGGCGAGGTCCACGCGTACGCGCCGGCATACACCGACGGCGAGATCGCGGAGCTCGTCACGCTCGCCGATCACGTCGTCGTCAATTCTCCTGCGCAATGGCGGCGGCACCGGGCGCGGCTCGAGCGCGCGCGGATCTCGTGCGGCCTGCGCGTCAACCACGAGCATCAGGAGGCCGACGTCGCGCTGTACGATCCGGCGGGCGCGTGCAGCCGGCTCGGCACGACGCGGGCAAACTTGCACGACGTCGACGGCCTCGACGGCCTCCACTTCCACACGCTGTGCCAGAACGACTCCGACGCGCTCGAGCGCGCGATCGCGGCGTTCGAGACGAAGTTCGGCGACTTCATCCCGCGCGTGCAATGGGTCAACTTCGGTGGCGGCCATCACATCACGCGCCCCGACTACGATCGCGAGCGGCTGGTGCGCGTGGTGCGGGCGTTCCACGACAAGTGGGGCAAGCGCGTCTACCTCGAGCCGGGCGAGGCGATCGCGCTCGGCACCGGCGTGCTCGTCGCGAGCGTGCTCGACACGTTCGATAACGGCATGCCGATCGCGATCCTCGACACGTCGGCGACCGCGCACATGCCCGACGTGCTCGAGATGCCGTACCGCCCGGTGATCGTCGGCGCCGGCGAGCCGGGCGCGAAGCAGATCACCTATCGGCTCGGCGGCATGACGTGCCTCGCGGGCGACGTGATCGGCGATTACAGCTTCGATCGCCCACTCGCGATCGGCGACAAGCTCGTGTTCCTCGATATGGCGCACTACACGATGGTGAAGACCACGACGTTCAACGGCGTGCGCCTGCCGTCGATCGCGACGCACGATCCGGCGACGAAGCAGATCACCGTGCACCGCCGGTTCGCGTATCGCGATTATCGCGACCGGCTGAGCTAAGGCTTGCGTTCGTGATCAGCTGCTGGTCTGCTCGATCGTGCGCTCGAGCCAGTGCCGCTCGGCGTCGCCGAGCTCGACGAACTCGATGCCGAGCCCGACCGGTTCGGCGTCGGCGTCTTCCGGCTCCGGCTCGGTCTCGACGACGCGGCGCACGATGCCGCGCGCGCGGATCGGCGGGCCGCCGTCGATCAGGATCACGAGCTCGCATTGCGTGCCGACCGGCTCGAGCACGTCGGAGCGCAGGAACACGCCGGTGAGGCTGAGGTCGCGCGTCGTCACCTCGATCTCGAGATCCGCGCTCGTGTAGACGATCGGGATCTCGATCGCTTTTCGATCGGCGCGCCTGCGATCGGAGCTCTGCGGCGGCACCGGCTCGGTCGTCGCGGCACGCGTGAGCGAGATCGGGATACGCGTCGGCTGTGTCGTCGTGCTCGACGGCCGGGGGGCGCGCTTGATCTTGCCGAGCTCGGACAGCGAGGTGACCTTGCGCGTCGCGAGCTCGTCGGCGGCCTCGTCGACGACGCGTAGCTCGAGGCAGTAGCCGCCGAGCTCGATCGCGTCGCCGTCGGCGAGGCGCGTCTTGCCGTGCATCATGCGGCCGTTGAGCGTGGTGCCGTTCGTGCTGCCGAGATCCTCCGCGATCACGCGATCGGCCGCGCGCACGAGCCGCAGATGTCGACGCGACACCGACGAGTCGTTGAACCGCAGCGCGCACGTGACATCCCGCCCGACGATCGTCTCGCCCGCCGGAACCTCGACGCTGTAGCCCATGTACTCGAGATAGATCGGCAAGCCGGATCATCTTAGCGCAGAAGCACCAGCTCCTCGGCGGTGGTCGGGTGCAACGCGAACGTTCGATCGAAATCGCGCTTCGTGGCCCCGATCGTGATCGCGACCGCGGCCGCTTGCACGATCTCGGGAGCATCCGGACCGACGACGTGCAGGCCGAGCACGCGGTCGCTGTCGCGGTCGACCACGAGCTTGATCAGCACGGCTTCGTCGCGCTGCGACAGCGCGTAGCGCATCGGCTTGAACCGCGCGCGAAACACGACGATCTCGTCGCCGGAGGCACACGCATCCGGTTCCGTCATCCCGATCGCCGCGGCCGGTGGCTGCGCGAACACCGCGGTCGGGATCAGATGATGATGGATCGGCGTCGGCCGGCCGCCGAACAGCGTGTCGGCGACCGCGTGGCCCTCGCGGATCGCGACCGGCGTGAGCGCGACGCGGCCGGTCACGTCGCCGACCGCGTACAGGTGCGGCACGTTCGTGCGCGACCATTCGTCGACGCAGATCGCCGCTTCGTCGTCGAGCGCGACGCCGAGCTGCTCGAGGCCGAGCCCGGCGCTCGCCGGTGCACGGCCGATCGCCGCCATGCGCACGTCGTAGTCGCCGGCTTGCACGTCCTCGTGCGCGGCGACGCGAATGCCGTGACGCGCGAGTCCGTGCTCGACCTCGGTGACGAGATCCGGATCGAAGCCGCGCAGCACGCCGCCGCGATGCGCGAGCGTGACGTCGACTCCGAATCCGGCGAAGATGTGCGCGAACTCGATGCCGATGTAGCCCGCCCCGAGGATCGCGAGCCGGCGCGGCAGCGCGGTGAGGTGAAACGCATCGTCCGACGTGATCCACGTCCCATTCGGCGGGACGCGCGGTGCTCCACCGGTCGCGATCAGGATGTGAGCAGCGGTCACCCGCTCGCCGTCGATCTCGACGGTGTGCGCGTCGCCGAGCCGCGCGCGACCTTCGAAGATGCGAGCGCCGGCCGCGCGCAGCCGCTCGACGTAGCCGGCAGATAGCCGCGCGATCTCGCGATCCTTCGCCGCGACGAACGCGAGCCAGTCGAAGCTCGCCGACTCGATGGTCCAGCCTTGGCCGCGCGCGTCGTCGAGCGCGCGGCTCACCTCGCTCGCGTACACCATCAACTTCTTCGGCACGCAGCCGCGCACGACACACGTCCCGCCCCAGCGATTCGACTCGGCGATCGCCACGCGCGCGCCGTGGCTAGCTGCCACACGCGCGGCGCGCACGCCGCCGGATCCGCCGCCGATCACGAACAGGTCGACGTCGAAATCGGACATGCGCACGAAGTGTATGTGGGGTGCCACACGCGCGCATCACCCGGTGTGAGAACTTACGTTCAATAATCTGCTTTACAGCGACGCTGCGATTGATACGCTGCGACGCAGCCAGGGGGATTCCATGCGCAGCTCGTTCGCTTTCGCTATCGTGCTCGTGTTGATGACGGCCGCTGCATGCGGCAAGGACACCGGCGGTGGCGGTGGCGGCGGCGGTGGTGGCGGCGGACCGGACGCAAATGATCTCGGCGCGCCGGCGTTCACCACGCAGAGTACCGACATCATGCTCCAGCCCGGTGAAGAAGTGACCTATTGCTGGTGGTTTCACACGTCGAACACCAGCGACGTCGTCGTCAACAAGTGGGCCTCGCACATGATGTTGGGCAGCCATCACTTGATCCTGTTCGCCGGCGGCCCCGAGCATGCCGACGGGCTCGACATGACGAACAGCTGCGGCCTCGGCACCGGCGGCGCTACCACCAACCAGCCGATCTGGGTGTACGCGTCGCAACAGATCGATCAGGAAGAAGATCTGCCGAGCGACGACGGCACCGGCAAGCCGCTCGGCCAGAAGATCGCGGCGAATACCGAGGCCGCGATCCAGATGCACTACCTGAATGCCACCGAGAATGTGCTGACCGCGCACGACGAAGTCGAGGCGTACGCCCTGCCGGCGGGCACGCAGTTCACCGAGACGGACGCGTACATCACGTACAACCAGGACATCACGATCGGGCCGCAGTCGATGAACACGCTCGTCACTGCGAGCTGCAATCTGCCGAGTGGCGTGAAGTTCTGGACGATGTCGACGCACTCGCACAAGCAGTCGGTCGAGACCAAGGTGTTCGACGGCTCGAACATGGTCGTCGACAGCACGGACTGGGAGCACCCGACGGTGCAGAACTGGATGACGCCGGACACGTTCTACACGTTCACCAACTCGCAGCTGACGTGGTCGTGCAATTACGACAACGACGCGGCGCCGCCGTACGAGCCGGTCGGCACGTCGAACGCGAACGTGACGATCCACGACGGGCAGAGTGCCGCGACCAACGAGATGTGCATGGCGGTCGGCTACTTCTTCCCGGCGACCGGCCCGTATTTCGGCCTGTGGTCCAACTTCGGCGGCACCGGCGACAGCTGCTTCCCCATCCAGCTCTAGGCGATCACTCGTCGACGTTGATGATGATGTCGTCGATGATGATCGTGTCGTCGCCGCTCGGCTGAGCCGATGTGGCAGCCGGCGCGGCCGCCGGCTCGGCGGTTTGCGCCGCGGGCGTGGCCGGCGCGGCCGTGCTCGGCTTCGCGTCGTCGTCGGAGTGCTCGACCTCGGCGGCGGCGTCGCCATGCGCTTCGTGCGGCGCGAGGCTCTCGCCGCCGTCCTCGCCGGTCGCGTGCGGCTTGGGCCACGCCGGGCCGCTCGCCGCGTGCGACGCGCAACCCGCGAGCGCGACGGCGAGCACAAACCGCACCATCGCGAAAGCGTAGCACGCGCGCCTCGTGTATCACCGGCGCATGATCGAAGTCGGCAAGAAGGCGCCTGCGTTCATGCTCGAGTCGAGCGACGGCGGCAAGGTGAAGCTCGCAGATCTCGCGGGCAAGATCGTCGTCCTCTATTTCTACCCGCGCGACAACACGCCGGGCTGCACGATCGAAGCGGAGGGCTTTCGCGATGCGGTGCCGGCGCTGAAGAAGCTCGGCGCGACCGTGCTCGGCGTGAGCAAGGACTCGATCGCGTCGCACTGCAAGTTCCGCGACAAGTACGAGCTCACGTTCCCGCTGCTCACCGACGGCGACGGCAAGGTGATGGAGGCGTATGGCGCGTGGGGCGACAAGGTGCTGTACGGCAAGAAGCTGAAGGGCATCATTCGGTCGACGGTGCTCATCGACAAAGCCGGCAAGGTGGCGCGCCACTGGCCGAAGGTCAGCGTGAAGGGCCACGTCGACGAGGTCGTCGCGGCGGTGACGGCGCTCGCGTAGCGCGCTTACATGCAGATCGGTGCGGGCGCGAGGCGCGTCGTCGTCGTGCCGTCGAGCAGCTGGCCGCCGTTGTTGTAGCCCCAGCACCACCAGCGCGTCTCGCCGTGCGGGACACCGCAGTAGTGATGGCCGCCGAGCAGGAACTGATCCCATGTCGTGCCGGGAGTCAGCTCGGCCGGCACCGGCGCCGACATCGAAGCCCCCGGCATGATCATCGCGTAGTCGTCCCAGCCCCAGCACAGGACGCGCCCGTCGGTCTTGCCGGCGCAGCCGTGCTGCCAGCGTACGTCCAGCCACTTCCAATCGGTGTCCGGCGAGATCCGAGTCATCACGCCGGCCGTGTCGGCGCCGTTCGTGCCCGTGAACCCCGACGAGCCGGTGCACCAGATCGTGTGGTCGGTCTTCATCGCGCACGTGACGCCGTTGCCCGAGTGCACGACCAGCCAGTCGGTCGCCGTGCCGACCTGCGTCGGGCTCGCGAACACGGTGCCGTCGGGCTGCACGCCGAGCCCGAGCTGGTTGCCGTTCTCGGTGCCCCAGCACCAGAGCGTGCCGTCGATCTGCACGCCGCATGTCCCGACGTCGCCGCCGTCGAGGTCGGCCCACGTGCCCGCGATGGCAGTGCTGTTGCACTCGGCATCGCCGGCGGCGTGGCGCATGCAATACGGACCGGTCTCGACGCTGACCTGCGCCCACGACGTGTCCGCGCTGACCTCGTAGGTCGACGTGGAGCTCCAAGCGTCGAGCTCGTTGCCGTGGAGGCCGAGGTAGTAGCTCCAGCCCGGATAGAGCGCGGTCCAGGCGGAATCGCCCGCGTGCCGGCTCGCCGGCGCGCCGAGCGTCCAGCCGACGAGGTCGCCCGCGCACCAGCGCGCGCCGTCGGAGTCGAGGAAGCACGTCGAGCGATGGCCGAGGTAGAGCAGGTCGATCGCGATCGCCTGGCAATGCGAGGTCGCGTCGCAGCGCTGGCACAAGCCGCAATCCGTGTCGCTCGCGCATGGTTGCGCGGCCGCATCAGGCTGCGGAGCATCCGGCTCGTGCGGCGCGGCGGTGAAATGCACGCGGCCGCACGCGACCAGGACCAGTACAGCCGCCCAGCGCATGAGTCCATTCTAATGAAAATCACGGCTCGCGACCTCGGCAATCGGCCGCGACAGCTGCGGCGACCACAGCTGCTCGGCGATCAGGTGCACGATGCCTTCCTGGACTTGTAGCTTGCCGGTGACACCGAGCAGCGAGGTCGTGCGGATGATCGTCGCGAACTGCTCGAACACCTGCGCCCAGACCACGAGGTTGACGAAGCCGGTCTCGTCCTCGAGCGTCATGAACGTCACGCCCGACGCGGTGCCCGGCTGCTGGCGGCAGATCACGATGCCGACGTACTCGACGCGCTGGCCGTCGCGGCCGCGCGCGACGGTGCGCGCGTCGGGCCAGCGATGTGCGCGCAGCTCGCCGCGCAGCGGCGCGAGCGGATGGCCGCGCGTCGAGTGATCGCTCGCGCGGTAGTCCCAGAAGATCTCGTCGAGCTTGGACAGGCGCGCGAACGCGACCTCGCCGTGGACGTCTTCGCCGGGCACGCTGATGATCGGGCCGAGCGGCAGCGGCTCGTGCTCGCGGCGCACCCAGCCGGCGACCTGCCACAGCACATCGCGTCGCGGTTGTCCGAGCGCGCCGGCCTCTGCGATCGCGGCGTGGGTGCTCGCCGGCAGATGCGTGCGCCGCACGAAATCTTCGAGCGATGCGAACGGCCGTGCCGCGCGCGCCTCGACGACGCGCTCGCCTTCCGCGAGCTGGAGGCCCTTGATCCAGCGCAGCCCCATGCGCACCGCGAACCGATGATCGTCGCCGCACGGCTCGAGCGTGCAGTCCCACACGCTCGCCTCGACATCGATCGGCCGGACCTCGAGCCCGTGGCGCTGCGCATCGCCGACGATCGTCGCCGGCGAGTAAAACCCCATCGGCTGCGCGTTGAGCAGCGAGCACGTGAACTCCGGCAGGTAATGCCTGCGCAACCACGACGTCGCATACGCGATCAACGCGAAGCTCGCGGCGTGCGACTCCGGAAAACCATATTCGCCGAAGCCGCGGATCTGCTCGAACACGCGCTCGGCGAATTCGCGCGCGATGCCTTTACGCTCCATCGCCGAGATCAAGCGGTCGCGATGCTTCTCGATGCGGCCGGAGCGGCGCCAGGCTGCCATGTCGCGGCGCAGCTGGTCGGCCTCGCCGGGGGTGTAGTCGGCGGCGACGATCGCGAGGCGCATCACCTGTTCCTGGAACAGCGGCACGCCGAGCGTCTTGCTCAGCACCGCCTCGAGACACGGATGCGGGTACACCACCGGCTCCTCGCCTTTGCGCCGGCGCAGGTACGGATGCACCATGCCGCCCGAGATCGGGCCCGGCCGCACGAGGGAGACCTCGACGACGAGATCGTAGAAGTTGCGCGGCCGCAGGCGCGGCAGCATCGACATCTGCGCGCGGCTCTCGATCTGGAACGTGCCGACCGTGTCGGCGGTGCAGATCATGTCGTAGGTCGCGGCGTCGTCGGGCGGAATCGTCGCCATCGACAGCTCCTCGCCGCGGTGGCGCTTCAACAGATCGAGCGCGAGGTGCAGCTGGTGCAGCGCACCCAGGCCGAGCAGGTCGACCTTGAACAGGCCGAGATCCTCGAGGTCGTCCTTGTCCCATTGAATGACCGTGCGGCCGGGCATCGCCGCGTTCTCGATCGGCACGATGTCGTGCACCGGCTCGTGGCCGAGCAAGAACCCGCCGGGATGCACCGACAGGTGGCGCGGGAACTCGAGGATCTCGTCGGACAGCCGCGCGAGATGATCGAGAGCCGCGTGCTCGGAACCGAGCGCGTGCTCCAGCATCGCGCCTTCGACCGCGCCGTACATCGACAGGTGCTTCGCCGCGCGATCGAGCGCGGTCTCGGGAATGCCGAGCACCTTGCCGACGTCGCGCACCGCCGAGCGCGGGCGATAGCGAATGATGTTGCACACCATCGCGGCGTGATCGCGCCCGTACACCGAGTACACGTGCTGGATCACTTCCTCGCGGCGCTCGTGCTCGATGTCGAGATCGATGTCGGGCGGCTCGGCGCGCTCGCGCGACAGGAAACGCTCGAACAAGAACTTCATGCGGACCGGATCGACGGCGGTGATGCCGAGGCAGAAGCACACCGCCGAGTTCGCGGCCGAGCCGCGGCCCTGGCACAGGATGTCGCGCCGCCGGCAGTACGACACGATCTCGTACATCGTCAGGAAGTAGCCGGGATAATCGAGGTCCTCGATCACCGAGAGCTCGGCTTCGAGCTGCGCGCGCACGTCGTCGGGCACGGCACCCCCGTAGCGCCACGCCGCGCCGTCGAACGCGAGCCGTCGCAGATACTCCGCCGATGTCGTGCCGTCGGGCAGCCGCTCCGACGGATAGCGATAGCGCAGCTCGTCGAGCGAGAACGTGCAGCGCGCCGCGAGCTCGAGCGTGCGCGCGATCGCGGCGGGTTCGTCGGCGTAGAGCCGCGCGAGCACGTGCGGCGCGCGCAGGTCGTGCTCGTCGTTGCCGCGCAGCAGCCGGCCCGCGGTCGCGAGTGTCGTGCCGTGGCGGATGCACGTCAGCACGTCCTGCAGCGGGCGGCGCGCACGCGTGTGATAGAGCACCTCGGTCGCGGCGACGAGCGGCAGGCCGGCGGCCGCCCCCCGCGCGCGCAGCCGGGCCTCGCGCGGAATGTCGTCGGCGCGGCGATGGCGCGCGAGTACCGCGAAGGCGCGCTCGCCGAACGCGTCGCGCAGCCGGCCGAACAGCTCGCGCGGCGGCTCGGGCTCGCCCGCGAGCAAGTCGTGCTCGAGCGCGATCAAACCGCCCGCGTGCGCGCATACTTCATCCCAGCCGACGAGCGCGTCGCCTTTGTCGCAGCGCCGCCGGCCCGCGGTCGCGAGCCGCGTGAGGTTCGCCCAGCCGGCGCGATCGATCGCGAGCAAGATGATGCGCGACGGCGCGGGCGCGGCCGCATCGAGCTCGAGCAGCGCCTGCCGCGGCTTCGCGCGTTTGCTGCGCCCTCGCCTGCCGGTCACCGGGATCGCCGGCGGCAACTCATCCGTGGCGACGCCCCAGCCCGGGCCGCGACCGCCGTGCATCGCCACCGTCACCGGCGAATCCGCGAGCCGCGCGCCGAGCGGCGCGACCGTGAGCTCGGCGCCGCACACCAGATGTACGCCGAGCTCCTTCGCCTTGACGTGCGCGCGGACCATCCCGTACACGCCGTCGCGATCGGTGATCGCGAGCGAGCGCAGGCCGATGCGATGCGCTTCTTCGACCAGCTCCTCGGGATGGCTCGCACCTTCGAGGAACGAAAAGCTGGTTTTACACCAGAGCGGCGCGTAGTCGTTCATCGACTGAATAAGTGTTCAGTTACAGCTCCAGACTGTCAATCAATCCAGGCCTGTTAACGGGTGGTCCGGCCATCGGGCCCATGTTACAAGCTCGCCATGCCGATGGCGGGGAGCTGGTATCAAGTCCAGATCTTGGTGGGGAGGTGGTTCGTGCTCGATGCGGTCCGGATCGTCGAGGCCCTGCGCGGTTGGCGGCCGGACGTGGCGCTCGTCGCGAGCACGCGCGATCGCGTCGCGCTCGAGATCCCGACCGACGACCTGCCGCTGCGCGCGACGATCTTCCACGCCGCGCCCGACGCCTACGCCGAGCCGCTGCAGCAGGCGCTCGCGTGGAGCCCGGCGTGGCACGAGAGCTGGGCCGAGACCTCGCAGCGCTGCCCGGCTTCGATCGTCGTCGCGATGACCGCGCGCCGGCCGATCAATTACGCGAGCTTCTTGCTCGCGTACCTCGCGCTGCTCGACGCGACGCTGTTCTCGTTCGACGAGCCCGACCGCGCCACTTCCGCGTTGCACTGGCTTCCCGCGCAGCAGCTGATGACGTTCGAGCACTACCTCGCGCAGCGCACGAACCTCGGCCCGTCGGGCCCGGCGGTCAACATCCGCACCGCGAACGCGACCGGCAAGCCGGGCGAGCTACTCGCCGACACCGTCGGTCTCGCCGAGCTCGGCCTGCCCGACCTGCAGATCGTGTTTCGCGATCGCG
>DASXCY010000209.1:0-41879 GCA_036490935.1 Kofleriaceae bacterium
AAGGAGCTGCGCGTCACGCTCGTCGCCGCCGGCCACGTCGCGACCGAGGTCTTCGGCCCGCAGCGCCTCGCCGACGAGCTCCGCCTCAAGTTCCCCGGCCTCGATGCCCGATTCGTGCCCGTCGCCAACCCGCTGTAAAGGGCTTCGGATATGATGCGAGCAATGCGTCTGCGTTACTTGCTTATCTTGGCGGCGTCCGCGGTCGCCGCGCCCGCATATGCGCAGTCGGCGGGAGCGGAGCTCAGCGGATTCGTGGGAATGGATTACTTCGGCGACAACGTCAAGTTCGGCGATTCGCCCGCGTACGTCCGCGATGTGTATTCCGGAAGCTCGCCGATGCTGGGCGTGCGGTTCGCGTACCTGTGGGCACCGGGGAGCGACCAGCAGGTGACGCACTTCTCGGGCGGCTTCGAGGTCGAGGGCGCGTTCACGCCGACGTACAGCGAGAACGGGCTCCAGGCCGACAGCATGAAATCGTACTTCACGCCGTTCATCGGCTATCGCTTGCACGGCATCGCGCGCCTCGGCGACGAGCGCTTCGGCGCCCACGTGCTCGCCGGCCTCGGCGGGCTGACCGTCGCCTCCAATTCGCCGTTCCTGTCGGCGACGTCGACCGCGCAATTCTACGGCGGCGTCGGGCTCGATCTGCACGTCGGCAAGGTCGGCATGCTGCGCGCCGACTTCCACGAGGCGCTCATGCCCGCGATGAAGGGCGGGTGGACGCCCGCGTTCGAGGTCCAGCTCGGCCTCACGCGCGTGTGGGGCAGTCATGGCGAATCGACGCCGGTCGAAGAGGAGCCCGTCGCGGATGCGGCGAAGAAGCCGGCCGCCGACAAGGATAGCGATGGCGACGGCTTCCCCGATTCGGTCGACAAGTGCCCGACCGAGCCCGAGACCGTGAACGGCATCGAGGACCAGGACGGCTGCCCGGAGAAGGATTCCGACGGCGATGGCATCGTCGATGCGATCGACAAATGCCCGACGCAGCCCGAGGACCGCGATCACTTTCAGGACGCCGACGGTTGTCCCGATCCCGATAACGACGGCGACGGGGTGGTCGACGCGGTCGACGTCTGCCCGAACGAGCCCGAGACCTACAACGGCTTTCACGACGACGACGGCTGCCCCGACGAGGTGCCCGACGTGATCAAGAAGGTGCTGACCGACGCTTCGAACGTGAAGTACGAGCGGGGCAAGGCCAAGATCGTCAAGGCCAGCCAGCCCGCGATCCGACCGCTCGTCGGCATCCTGCAGGGCCAGCCCGACATGCGCATCGTCATCACCGCGCATCCCGACAAGGACGGCGACAAGCCTGCCGACCTCGCGAAGAAGCGCGCCGAGGCGATCCGATTCTATTTGGAGGACCAAGGAATCGCGATCGTGCGCAACGATATCGTCATCGGGCCGGTGTCTGCGAAAGGCCCCGTGATCGAGGTTTCGCTCTACGTTCCGCCGCCGCCGAAGCCGGTCTCGAATGCCGCGGCTCCGTCGGAAACATTGCCGTAGACGCCTGCGGAGGCGCGTGTTAACACGCGCTCCCGAGTCATGCGGGTGACCTGTTTCTTCGTCGGGACGATGGTGCTCGGCATGCTCGCGGCGTGCTCGGATCCGCCGCCTTCGGTCTACCCGACGCAGGTCGTGTATCAGGAAGACAGCACCGCCGCCGCGACCGATCTGCTCGAGATTCGCGTCGCCAAGCAGGACCAGCTGAGCGGCGACTACGAGATCGAAGCCAACGGGACGTTCTCGTTCCCGTACGTCGGCACGGTGCAAGGCGACGGCAAGACGCCGGAGCAGATCGAGACCGAGATCCACGACAAGCTCGCCGACGGCTATCTGCGCAACCCGCAGGTGGTCGTGCGCATCAAGGAGCGGCGATCGAAGAAGGTGTCGGTGTTCGGTGAAGTGCGCAAAGGCTCGATCATCCAGTTCGCCGACGGCATGACGATCATCGAGGCGATCTCCGAGGCCGGCGGGTTCACGTCGCGCGCGTGGGAAAACGCGGTGAAGGTCACGCGCAAGTCGGACGGCAAGGTCGCCGAGTACACGGTGCCGGTGCAGAGCATCGCGAACGGATCCGCGCCGCCGTTCTACATGCGGCCCGGCGACGCGGTGTACGTCCCCAAGAGCCCGATGTAGCGTGCGCACGCGCGACCGCATATCGCTGTGCGCGTGCGCGGCGACGCTGGCGTTTTGCGCGCTCGCGTTCGGCGGCGCCGAGCGCTGGGCGGCGGTCGGCGCGGCGTTCGGCGGCGTCGCGACGGCGCTGCCGTACCTGACGTCGCGGCGGGTCGCCGCGCAGCGTTCGCCGCTGCTCGTCTTGCTGGCGATCGCGATCGCGCTGACCGCGTTGCAGCTCGTGCCGCTGCCGCATGCCATCGCCGAGCTCGTCGCCCCGGCGAAGCTCCAGCTGGTCGACGACAATGCCGACGCGTTCGGGCAACCCGCGCCGGCGGCGGTGATGGCGAGTTACGATCCGCCGGCGACGCTCGTCGAGCTCGCGAAGCTGGTCGGATATGCGGCGCTCGCGTTCGCGTGCGTGCGCGTCGCGGCGGAGCGCGGCGGACGGCGGGCGCTGGCGATGGTCGCGGTCGGCTCGGGGGCGCTCGTCGCGATCGTGACGCTCGGGCACGCGGCGATCGGTGCGCGCGACATCTACGGGCTCGTGCCGCCGCCGATCCGGCATCCGCTGCTGTCGCCCATCATCAACGACAACCACTTCGCGAGCCTCATGAGCCTCGCCGCGCCGGTCGCGTTCGGCCTGGCGCTCACGAGCCGGCGCTGGGAGCGCGCGCTGTGGCTCGGGGTCACGCTGGTCACCGCGGGCTGCGCGCTGTACATCTCGTCGCGTGGCGGCGCGCTCGGCCTCGCGATCGCGTTCGCCGTGGGGGCGTTGCTCGTGCTGCGCCAGCGCCGCGCGATCGACGGTGAGGAGACGCGGCGCCGCGGCGGATCGATCCCGGTGTTCGTCGTCGCGGCATGCGTCGCGACGTTGCTCGTCACGTTCACCGCGCGCCACGTGGCGCACGATCTGGCCCGCACGCGCGTCGAGCAGCTCGAGACCGATCCGCACTGGAAGGTGCAGGCCTGGAAGCACGCGATGCCGATGCTCGAGGACAACCCGTGGCTCGGGATCGGCCGCGGCTCGTTCGAGCCGGCGTTCTCGCGCTATGACGGCGACGGCTCCGCCGCGTATTCGAACGCCGAGAACAGTTATCTCGAGACCGCGCTCGACTGGGGCATTCCCGGCGCGCTCGCGATCTTCGCCGCCGCGGTGCTGCTGGTCGTGCGGGCCGCGCGCAGCTGGCGGCAATCGCCGCTCGAGGCCGGCGCGCTGGGAGCGCTCGCCGGGCTCGCCGCGCACGACTTCGTCGATTTCAGCATGGAGCTGCCGAGCGTGGCGATGTTCGCGCTCGTGCTCGTCGCGATCTTGCTGCCGGCGCGGATCCATCGCGCGCGCGAAGGGCGCCGCATCCCGTGGCGGCGGGGCGCGGCGCTGGCTGCGGCGCTCGCGACGTGCATCGTGGCGGCCACGCCGCTCGCGCGAGGTGCGCGCGACGAAGCCGCAGACGCGAGCGCGGACGCGGCGCTGGCGCTGTGCGAGCGCCATCCCGCGGACTATCTGCTCGCAGGTCGCGCGGCGCAGGCGCTGGTCGTCGACCGCGATCCGCGCGCCGTCGCGGTGATGGCCCGCGCGTTGTACTTGAATCCGCGCCACGCGGGCCTGCATCAGCTTGCCGCGTCGGTGCTCGCACGCGCCGGGCTGACGTCGCAGGCGCAAAGCGAGCTGGCGCTCGCGATCGAGTACGCGCACTGGTACGAGGTCGCGCCGCTCGTCGACGAGGCGGTCGCATCGTTCGCCGACCCGATCGAGGCCGCGCACGCGCTGCCGCCCGATCCGGCTTCGGCGCGGCGGGTCGCACCGCACCTGGTCGCGACGCATCGCGATGCCGTCGCGTTCGCGTACACGCAGCTGGTCGCGATGTTCAACCCCGACAATGCGCCGTCGCAGCTGTGGCTCGCGCGCGCCGCGCTCGCGACCAACCACGCCGACATCGCGCTCGACGCCGCCCGCGACGCCTACGACCTCGCGCCCGATGTCGATTCCGCCGCCGTGCTCGCCGGCGCGCGCGCCGCGAACGACGATGCACCCGGCGCGGTCGCGCTGCTACGCACGGCGCTCGCGACCGGCATGGTTCGCGCGGTCGAAGATCGCGAGCAGCTGCTCGCGGAGCTGGCCGACATTGAGCTCCAGACCGGCGAGCTCGACGCCGCGAGCCAGGCGATCGATCAGCTCTCGCAGAACGTCGCCGACACGCGCGGCACGATCACGCTCCACCTGTTGCGCGCGCGCCTTCACGACCGGGCCGGTGAGTTCAACCAGGCCAAGTGGGAGCGCGACCAAGCCCGCACGCTGCAGCAGCAGCGTTAGGGGCCCCTTAGTACGCGACCCAGATCCCGAGCGTGATTTCGTGGCGGACGAACTTCGCCGGATCGAGCCCGACGAGGTCGCCCATGCCGTCGTACAGGTTGTGGTCCCAGTTGGTGTGATCGATCGAGAACACGTACTGACCGACGAGCGAGAACCGATTGGCGAGCACGACCTGGGCGCGCGCGCGGGCGTCGACCAGGAAGTCGTCGCGATCGGTCGGGCCGAGCGTCATCGGACCGCCGCCGAAGTGGCGCCACCGGAATTCCGGTCCGCCGTCGAGGATCAGGTAGCGGATCTGCTGCACGTACTTCAGCGCGACGAGGTGATCCGCATAGAAGTTCGCGCTCTCCGCGTCGTAGTGATCGTAGTCGTACATGCCGATCAGGCGGCCGGTCTCGGACCAGTGGTACCCGAGCTCGGCACCCGCGATCGGCGCGGAGTAACCCTCGCGCAGCTCGTACGACGCGTGGGCGTAGCCGGCGTGGACCTTGAGCGTGAGCTCGGGCGACAGCTCGTATGCGGCGCCCGCGACGAGGCGAAGCGGGTGCGACTTGGTCTTGAAACCCTCGCCGAAGATGTTCGAGTTGCCGTCGCCGAACGGCCCGAAGATGCCGTAGCTGGCATCGCCGTACACGTGGAGCCGATCGGAGGCGACCCACTCGTGCATGAGGCCGACCATGCTGTTGAGGCGCGGCGGAATGCCGGTCGTCGTGTCCTCGAACGTGGTGAACCAGTTCTCGTAGTGAAGCGTGTCGCTGAACGAGTGGCCGTCGGGCCGGTACCGCACGCCGACGTAAAACCGATTGTCGTCGCGCGACGTCGGAAAGTTGTCCTCGAGCGAGAACGAGCGCGTGTCGCGGACGAAGCGCTCGTGAAAGACGAGGCCCCATTCGCCATCGGGGTTCGCGATCGCGTCGGCGATGCCGTACAGCGCGATCGGGTGGTAGCTGGACAGCGCGCCGTTGCCGTTCAGGAACTCCTCGTAGCTGGCGCGGAACGCCGCGCTGCCACGAAAGTCGCGCGAGACCGGATCCGGCAGCGAGCCGTCGGGGAGCACGAGATCGTCGCGCGACTCGTCGGTCTCGATCCGGAGCGTGCCGCTCTGGCGCATGATCGGCGAGCCGGAGGGATTCTCCGACGGCGCCTGCTCGAACACGTTGGTATCGCCGCCGGCTTCGAGCCCGACGGCGGTGTGGAGGATGACTCCACGCGTGACCTCGTAGCCGTGCCCGTCGGTGATCGCGAGCGCGCTCGCGTCGTAGTTGCTGCGCGTCAACGTCTCGGCCACGACGGCTTCCTGCGCGAAGGCCCGCCCTCCCACGAACAGCGTCAGCGCGACGAGCGAGCCCGTGAATAGCTTCATGATCATTTCGAGGGACTGGCGAACGAGTCGTACTCGATCGGCGCGGTGACACACGACCAGATGCCGAGGATGTTGCAGTCGCTGAACGGGTTGTAGTGGTACTTGGGCGCGGGCTTCTGCTCGGGCGGTGCGGGTGGCGGCGGCGGTGGCGGCGGTGGCGTCGCCGAATCGCCGGCGGCGCCCGACTCGGCCTGCGCGATGGTCACGCGGCGCGTGCCCGCGCACTGTCCGATGTCGCGGGTCGCCCGGTCGCTCTCGGCGGCCAGGAACGTGATGCGCGCGAGGAGCTTGCGCTGGGTCTCGGCATCGGTCGTGCGCGCCAGCGACGCGGCGCTCTCGCTGACACTCGCGGCGAGCTGGTCGAGCAACGCGCGGTTGCGGCGAATACAGTCTGCTTTGACCGCGTCGCGGTCGAGCTGCGCGACGGCCAGCTGCTGATTTGCGGTCGCGACCTGACCGCGAATGCGAGCTTCGGCCGCGGCTGCCCGCGGCGAATCGGCGCGCGCCGCGGCCGCGACGGCGCAGATCAGCACCGCTCCCCACAGCATCGTCGCGCCTTTCATGTACATGCGAAGCTCCGGAAAACTTTGAGTCAGCATATGTCGTTGGAACGCCAGGGGTCAAGCGCGCGTACGGCCATATGCCAGGCGCTCCACGACGAGCAAGATCGGGCCCGGCGCCACCGCCACCGCGAGCTTGCCCAGCGACTCCACGAAGTCGCCGCCCACGGCGGCCAGCCACACGATGCCGAACAGGTAGCTCGTCACCAGCCAGCGGTTGCGCAGCCGGCGCAGCGCGAGGTTCAGGGCGCCGAGTAGCGCGCCGAACACGACGGACAGCGCGAGCAGCGCCGGCAAGCCGCCGACGAGATAGAAGTAGCCCGGGAACGTCGAGCCGTACGCGACCCCCGATTCGTAGACCTCGTAGAAGTAGGTCGTCATGAACACGTCGCGGATCCCGCGCGCGTACTTGAGGTCGGGCGTGATGTCGGCGCGGCCGTAGATGAGCGCGAAGTTCGCGAAGCCGTCGAAGTTGCGCTTGTCGAGGAACGTCTCGAACGTGGTCTGGACGTCGGCCCCGGTGAAGGTCGCGTCGCGATCGGTGAGCGCTTTCTTGAGCGGATCCATCACCGCGAGGATCGCCAGCGCCGCGAGACAGAACGCGAGCACCTTCTTCGCGGGGAACATGTTGCGCGCGGAGAACACCATGATCACCGCGAACGACACCGGCCACAGAAACCGCCCGCGGGCGCCGGTGTACAGCACGGCCGCGCCGAACACCGCGGTGATCGCGAGCGCGCGCAGGTAGCGCCGGTCGCGCGCCTGCATGTACACGAGCACGGCCGCCGCAAAGTTGCCGAAGAACGCGAGCGCGGTCGCGAGCTTTCCACCGGTTGTCTTGACGAGCTGCGAGCGCATCGCGTCGTCGCTCGCCGCGAGCGTGCGGCCGAGATAGATCGTCGCGGCGATGCCGATGGCGAAGAACAGCCAGACGCCGCCGCGGCCGACGCGGGTCTCCGACGCTCCGAGCAGCTCTTCGGTATCGACCGGCTTCGTGCGCCACAGCGGCAGGCAGAATGGAAAGCTGCCGACCGCGACGCCGCACAGAAACGCGACGAGCGCGACCTGCGTGCGCGTGTAGATCTCGTGCAGGTCCTTGCCGCGGAACGCTTCGCTGCCGAGGATCTCGAAGCCGTTGCACAGGTAAAACACCTGTTCGATCAAGAAGAACAGGAAATAGAACAGGCAGAAGAACGAGAGCGGATTGAAATAGCGATAGAGCACTCGGTCGGTGCCAGTGCGCGAGGGAATCCAGATCACCGCGATCAGCAGGAACAGCTGGAGCAGCAGCATCGCGATGTTGAAGAACAGCATCGCTAGAGCTTCTTCTTCAGCTTGGCCGGCACGCCCGCGTACACGCCGGCGGCGTAGTCTCCCGCCGTCACGACCGCGCCCGCTGCGACGACGGTGCGCTCCTTGAGCTTGGCGCCGGCGAGCACGCGCACGCCGCAACCGATCCACACGTCGGGGCCGATCTCGACCGGCGACATCACGATCGGGTTGTACTTGATCGGCACGCTCGCGTCGGCCCACGTGTGCTCGAACGACAGCACCGAGCACGCGTGCGCGATCGAGACGTTATCGAGAATGCGCACTCCGCCTTGTGCATCGATATAGCCGCCGACGTGGATATTGACGTTCGTGCCGAGCTCGAGCTTGTCCCAGCACACGATCGTGCAGCGCGGTCCGATCTGCACGTTGTCCGCGCAAGCGAGCGCGAGCCGCTTCGCGTACAGGTAGCGCAGGCCGATCCCCGGCTTGCCGGGAAAGCTCTGCACGAGCCACCAGCTCCACCGGAACAGGAAGCGCGGGAACAGGCGCCACACCGCGCTGATCGCGAGCAGCACCGGGCGCGCGCGGCGGAACTGATCGCGCCCGCTCATCGCAGCCCGACGAGGATCCGGAAGATATTGATCCCGAATGCCCGATACACGGAGAACGATGCTACTCCATTCTGCACGGCGAGATTGACCGCGTACGCGATGGCAAAGCCGAGGCCGCCGAGCCACGGACCGAGCACGAGGATGCACGCGACCTCGCAGACGATCGCGATGACGATCGACCGCACGAGCTGGCGTTCGTGGCCCGTCATGTTGAGCACCGTGTTCACCGCGCCGGTGATGACGTTGAAGAACTGCGCCGCCCCCATGACCAGCAAGTACACGCTGCCGGCGGCATAGTGCGAGCCGAACAAGCTCAGCAGCTGTTTCGGAAAGCACACGATCGCGGCGGCCACTGGCAGTCCGAGCGCGATCACGATGCGCGTGATGCGCGCGAACCCGGCGCGCATCTCGTCGAGCTCGCCGCTGGAATGCTGCTTCGCGATGATCGGCGCGAGATAGAAATTGGGCACGATCGAAAAGAAATTGATGATATTCGCGAGCCGCTCGGCGACGCTGAAATAGGAATAATCCGACGACGCGCCGAGCGCGAAGTACGCGAGCTGTGGTGCCCAGTTCGCGATGTTGATCGTGACGTACACGAGCCAGAACCGTGCAGCCTCGGCGCGCTCGTCGCGGTCGAGGCGCGCGGTGCCGGCGGTCGCGGCGATCCGTCTGGCCGAGACGTCGAAGAGCGCCCGGACGAGCACGATCGCGACGATGACCGTCAATGCCGACGACACGAGGTACATCACGCCGACCGGCACGTCGAACGCGCACAGCTGGCAGGCCACGATCGTGAGCGCGAGCAGCGCGTTGTTGCAGCTGTACAGCACGAACAGCGACGTGTTGTAGCGGCCCGAGCCCTGCAAGAAATAGCCGAGCAAGTTGAACGTCGGGACGAGCGCGGTGACCGCGACGATCTCGGCGGTGTGGAAGCGCCAGCCGCGCCATGCGAGCGCGATCGCGGCGTCGACCGCGACGACTGCCGCGCACACCACCGCGCGCCGCTTGAGGAACAGCGCGAGCGTGGTCTCGACGAAGCGTGCCTTGGCCGCGGCGTCGTCGAGGATCGCGATGCGCTTGACCGAGAACGCGTTGAAGCCCTCGAGCAGCACGGGCGTCGCGAGCGCGGACAGCGTGATCAAGAAGAACAGCGTCGCGGCTTGCGACGGCGCGAACGCCCACGTGATCACGCGGTACACGGCGAGCATCGACAGCGCGCCCGCGCCACGAAAGAAGATCGTGTTCACGAGCTTGACGAGCTGAGTCCGGCGCGCGGCCACAGCTATGCCGCGACCGCGAGGCCCTTGCGCGCGCGACAAAGGCGGTAGACCTCGTCGATCCGGGCGTTCATCGCGGCGGGCGACCAGCGCGTGACATCGATCGCGCGAGCACCGGCCTCGAGCCGCGCGCGCTCGGCGGGGTCGGCGAGGAGCCGCGCGACGGCGGCCGCGGCGGCCGACACGTCGTCGCTCGGCGTGATCACCGCGCTCGTGCCGTCGGCGACGACCTCGTCGAGGCCGGGCAGCTCGCTCGCGACCACGGCCTTGCCCGCGGCGACGTATTGCACGAGCACCCGCGGCAGGCCTTCGCGCATCGAGGTCAGCAGGCACGCGTCGGCGAGCGCGACGACGGCCTCGGGATCGGCGCGGAAGCCGGCGAACCGCACGCGGTCGGCGAGGCCGAGCTCGGCGACCAGCGCGCGCACCGCGGGCTCGAGCTCGCCCTGCCCGGCGAACACGACGCGCCAGTCGCGCAGGCCTGCGAACGCGGCGGGCAGCGCGCGCACGAGCTCGAGATGCCGCTTGCGCGGCTCGAACGCCGCGAGCATCACGGCGGTCGGCGGGCGCGGCTGCGCCGGCGCGACGCCGAGCAGCTCGGCCCAGTCCGTGGCCGGGCGCGCGCCCTGGAAGCGCCCGACGTCCATCGCGCTGTACGCGACGAAGTGACGGTCGGCGCGGCCGATGCCGTGCGCGAGATACGCCGCGCGCAGGGCCGGGCTCACGCTGACGAACGCGTCGGTGTTCGCGGCGCAGATGCGCTCGGCCGCGACGTACAACGCGGCCTTCGCGCGGCTGACGTGCACGAACGGCAGGATATGCACGCCATGGACGACGATCGGTACGTGCGCGCGCCGCGCCGCGAGCCGGCCGATCACGCCGGCCTTGCTCTGGTGCGTGTGCACGACGTCGGCGCGCAGCTGGCGCAACAGGCGCGCGAGCTCGAGCCACGCGCGGTAATCGTCGCGCGGCGCGATCGGATGGACGAGCGTGCGCAGCTCGATCACGCGCACGCCGGCGCGCTCCGCCGTCGCGCGCACGTCGCGATCGAACTCGGCGCCATGCACGAGCGTGACGTCGTGGCCCTGTGCCACCTGGTGCCGGCACGACACCAGCGTGTTCTCCTCGGAGCCCGCCTTGAGCAAGCGCGTGAGGACGTGGACGACGTTCACGCGAACCTCAGTACGCGTTCCGCGACAAGAACCCGCCGACCCCGGTGCGCACCAGGATCTTGATGTCGAGCCACAGCGACCAGTTCTCGATGTAGCGCAGGTCGCATTCGATCCGCTTCTCGATGCTCGTGTCGCCGCGCCAGCCTTCGACCTGCGCGAGCCCGGTGATGCCGGCCTTGATCTTGTGACGCAGGTTGTAGCGCGGGATGAGGTGCTTGAGCTCCTGGATGAACACCGGCCGCTCGGGCCGCGGCCCGACGAGCGACATGTCGCCCTTGAGGACGTTGAACAGCTGCGGCAGCTCGTCGAGCGAGTACTTGCGCATGATCGCGCCGAACGGGAACGCGCGGCGTTCGCCAGCCTTCGCCCACACCGCGCCGGATGCCGCTTCGGCATCCATCGGCATCGATCGGAACTTGAGGATCCGGAACAGGCGACCGTCGAGGCCCATCCGCTCCTGGCGGAAGATGATCGGGCCGGGGCTCGAGATCTTGACGACGATCGCGCACACCAGCATCACCGGCGACACCACGATCAGCGCGATCGACGCGACGACCAGATCGAGCGCGCGCTTGAGCCACGCATCGAAGCCCACGAGTGGCCCGCTCGTCAGGTGCACGAGCGGCAGGCCGTCCATATCCTCGACGCCGCCGCGCAGGGTGATGAGGGCGAGCACGTCGGGCACGACGCGGACGTCGGCGGTCTCGGTCGCGAGCGCGGCGTGGATCACCGAGACCTCTTCGTGCTCGCTCGCGGTGACCGCGATGTAGACCTCTTCGGCGCCGGTCGCGGCCAGCGTCTCGTGCAGCTGGTCGTAGCGACCGGTGATGCGATGGCCGGCGACCTCGCCGCCGACGACCGAGTCGTTCGCGCCCAGCACCGCGCACACGCGGACGCCGAACTCGGGATGCGCTTCGAGGCGCTTCACGAGCGCGGCTGCAAGATCGTTCGCGCCGACGATGATCGCGCGGCGCGCGTTGATGCCCCGGGCTCGCGCGCGCGCGAACAGCTCGCGCGCGAGGATCCGTGTCAACGACAGCAAACCGAAGCTGATCGCGGTGAACAGCAGGATCACGCCGCGCGAGTAGCGCGCGTTGCCCGAGAAGTACTGGGTGAACACGAGCAAGAGCGTGCCGAGCAGGGTCGCCTTCGCGAGCGCGAGCACCTCCGCCGAGCGGCCGCGGCGCGAGCCGTAGAGTCCGAGCGCGTAGAAGCACAGCGTCCAGATCGCGATCGCGGTCGCCGCGACCTGCACCGAGATGTCGATCGGCGACACGTCGGGCGAGTGCGGCGCGAGCCACGGCAGGAAGAAGCGCGCGCCGTACGCGGCGGCAAAGCTGATCGCGAGCACGGCCATGTCGAACATCCACATCAGGATGACGAACGTGTGTGCGCGCTTCCTAAGCATGTGCCAGCTTGCCCACGGATCGAACCGCACGGTACGGCACGTCGCGCGCCGACGTCAAGGGTTCTCGTCGAGCGGCGGCCGGTCGCTCGCGCGATAGCGCGACGACGAAACGATCGCGCGCACGACCGCGCGCATGCGATAGCCGCCGGCCACGAAGCCGGTGGCGAGCTCGCGCTTCCAGGGCTCGTCGCCGGCGCCGAGCGGCCGGCCGAGCAGCGCCTCCGCGACGGTCTGCACCGCGCACGGCGCGAAGTCGGGCGACGCGACGAGCTCGGCGGCGAGCCCGCGCGGGCCCGCTTCGGCATGATCGGGCGCGGCGTGCGCGCCGGCGAGCAGGTGGAAGTCCGGATCGTACGTGCCGCGACACTCGCCGGGCGGCTTGCCGGGCTTCGCGCAGCGCGGGAGGCGCGCCGGAAACGTCGCCGGCGGCAAGTAGGTCCAGTCGGACTCGCGCACGCGCGTGAAGTAGGCGGCGAGCGGCTCGAGCGTCGCGTGACAGGTCGCGCAACCCGGTCGCTTCGCGAGGTCGGGCTCCGTCGACGGCGGCTCGGCGACGCCGGCCGCGATGAAGTCCCGGCACGCGAACACGCTGTACGCGGCGTGCGCGCGGGCTCGTCGCGTCGCGTATTTCGCGAGGAAGATCGGCAGCGTGAGCAGCCCGGCGGCGCGCGGGCCGCGGTCGACGCGCAGCCAGGTCGTGGTGGCCTGCGGCGGCGGCAGCGTGGTCGAGGCAGGAAGCTCGACGAGCGGCTCGGGGCTCGTGTAGCCGAGCCGCGCGGCCGGCCCGCAGCACGTCGACCCGGCGAGCGCGCGATAGAACTGTGCGAGCGGGCCGTTCACCGGCGCGTCGCGCCCGACGAGCAGCTCGCGCACGTCGCGATCGGCGCCGAACACGTCGTCGAGCAGGTGGCGCGCCTCCTCGCTCCACCACATCCGCTCCCAGAACGCGGCGGCGCGGTGGCCGGCCTCGAACGGCTGACCGAGGCCGAGCGGCGCCGCGGTCGCGATCACGAATGCCGGCGCGCCGGGGTGCGAGGCGGGCGAGGGCAGGCAGCGCTCGAGCCCCGGACCGCAGCCGCACGCGGCCGAGCGCTCGAACCCGGTCGCGGTCAGGCAGCTCGCGCCCGCGGCGGTCGCGGCGGTCTGCGCTTCTTCGCGGCACACGCGGACCGCGGTCGTCGGGGTCGTGCCGTCGGCGTCGACGAGCAGCTCGGGCACGAGCTCGTAGCCGGGAAACCGCGTCGCCCAGCTCGGGTCGACGCGATCGCGCGGTTCGGCCGCGGCGTAATCGGCGTACAGCCACCATGGCTCGACCACCACGGTGCGTGCGTCGAGCTGCGCGGCGGTGACGGTGCCGCCGCTCGGCAGGCAGAACGCGCGATCGGTCGCGCGATCCTTGCGGCGCTGGCCCTGCCGGTAATAGACGAACACCGTGCGGCCATCGGGGCCGTTCACCTGGTCGCGGCGCAGCACCGTCGACGGTGGCGCGAAGTGATACGACGAGCCGAGCTCGAGGCGCAGCCGGTCCATGTAGATCCGTTCCACCCGCTCGGCATATGCGGGGCTCGCGAGTTGCTGGTCGATCCAGGCGCCGAGCTCGAAGTCGCCGCGCTCGAACCGCGTGAGGTCGTCGCGGGTCGGCGGATGGCCGGCGAGATCGATCGAGAGCCGGCGGAAGTAGCGATAATCGTCGAGGCTGGGGTGGCGATCGGCGGAGGTGTCCCCGGCGATCCCTGCGAGCACGAGCGCGAGCGCGAGCGGCGCGCGCCGCATCAGCCCGCTTCGGCCTTCGAATCTCCGTAGCCGCCGTAGCCGTAATAGTACTGATACTTGTAGCCGTAGCGCCGGTTCGAGATGTCGACGGTATTGACGATGACCCCGAGGATCGGCGCCTCGACGTCGCGAATCTGGCGGCCGGCCGCCGCGAGATCGTCGACGCTCGTGTTCTCGGACTGACCGACGAGCACGACGCCGTCGGACAGCTTCGCGAGCACGGCGGCGTCGGTGACCGCGAGCAGCGGCGGCGAGTCGAGCAGCACGCGATCGAAGCGCGCCGACAGCTCGCTCAGCACCACGCGGAACCGGTTCGTCAGCAGCAGCTCGGCCGGGTTCGGCGGGCGCGGCCCGCACGGCAGCACGAACAGGTTCGGCACCTCGGTCGACTTGATGACGTCGTCGTAGGTCGCCTCGCCGACGAGCAGGCTGGTCAGCCCGCGCTCCTTCGCGACGCCGAGCGAGGAGTGCAGGCGCGGGCGGCGCAGATCGGTATCGATCATCAGCACGCGCTGGCCGCTCTGCGCCATGATCGTGCCGAGGTAGATCGTCGTCGTGGTCTTGCCCTCGCGCGGACGGGCCGACGAGACCGTGATCGTCTTCATCGGGCGCTCCGCGGCCGAGAACATGATGTTCGTGCGAATCGACCGGCAGCACTCCGCGGCTTGCGACGTCGGGTGGTTGAACACGAACAGGTCGCGCGCGGCGGCGGCCTCGGGGGTATCGCCGGTCATCGTGTCGACGATCGGGATGATGCCGAGCACGGGCGAGCCGACCAGCTGCTCGACGCCATCGGCGCCCTTGAGCGTCCGATCCATCTGCTCGAGCAGGAACGCGACGCCGAGGCCGAGCAGCAGCGACACGATCGCGGCGAGCGCGACGTTGAGCTCCATGCGCGGCAGCACCTGCTCGGCATCCCGTGCCTGCTCGTGCGGCTCGACGTTGATGATGCTGTTCTGGAGCTCGCGCTGGCTCGCGCTCAGCCGCTCCGAGACTTCCTTGTATTGATCCTCGGCGTTCTTCTGGTCGCGCACGAGCGGCGCGTAGTCGGCGTACACCTTGTCGAGGTCGGCGGCCTTCGCGCGGCTCGCCTCGACGAGGCCCGAGAATCCGCTCTCGGCTCCGACCGCCGCGGCGTAGCGCTCGTCGATCTCGCGGATGATGCGCTTGACCTCGCCTGCGAGCGCGACGTGCAGCTGCTCGACCTTCTGCTGCGCCGCGATGTGCTCCTCGCTCTTGGGGCCGAACGTCGCGTCGACCTCGGCGTACTTCTGCTGCGCGCGCGCGTACTCGGCCTTCAGCTCGTCGACCACGCCCGACGGCGTGCCGAGCCCGAAGATCGGCGACGTCAGCACGTCCTCGTTCGCGAGCGCTTCGGCACGCACCTTGAGCGCGGCGAGCTCGGTGGTCTTGACGCGCGCGTCGGCGAGCGCGGCCGAATAGCGCTGGAGCTCGGCGACGAGCGTGTTCTGCTTGTCGTCGAACGACTGCGTGAACAGGCCGTGCGCGCTCTTGAACACGTTCATCTTGTCTTCCGACGTCTTGAGCGCCTTCGACGCGTCGTCGAGCTGCGCGGCGAGCAGCTCGGAGGCTTGCCCGGTGCCGGTCGCGCGCTTGGCCTTGACGTACGCGATGTAGCTCGCGACGTGCTGGTTCGCGAGCGCCTGCGCGATGTCGGCGTCCTTGTCACGCACGCGGATCGCGATGACGCGGCTGTCCTTGTGCTGGTCGGCCTTGAGCGCGTCGAGCAAGTTCTCCGCGGCTGCGTCGATGCGCTTGTCGTCGGAGAGATCGGGATAGTCTTCGCGTGGCGCGAGGTGATCGTAGAACCGGCCGCCTTCGCCTGCCACCACGGTCGCGCGCGCGAGCGGGAAGCTCGTCATCACCTCGAGCTGCGTGTTGTAGTAGTCGCGCATGTACGTGTACGTACCGGCGCCGATTTCGACGACCTGATCGTCCTTGTTGACCTTCGGTGCCTCGGGATCGACGACGACCGTCGCGGTGGCCTCGTAGATCTTCGGGCGCTGCAGGGTGATCAGCACGGAGGCCGTCACGCCGACCGCGAGAAACGCGACGATCACCCACAGCCGCTTGCGAACCACGGCGGTGTAGCGGCGGAGCACCTCGGCCATCGGTTGCTCGGCGGGTGCGTTCGGAGGGGCGACGGGACGTGTCATGTCGTGGCCGCGCGATCGGCCGCTATCGGCCTAACACGAAGGAGATCGGCGGGTCCAGCGCAATGTCAGAACCCACCGGCGAGCGCCATCGACGACGGTGCCGCGATATGATCGAGGGGTGGACTGGCGCATCGCCCTCGTGGGCCTCGCCGGCTGCAACGCGGTGTTCGGGCTGCATCGGACCGAGCCCTACGATGCGCCGATGAGCCCACCGTCGCCAGATGCGCCGGTGCTGGTGATTCCGCCCGATGGCGCGACCGATTGCGGCAGCGCGACGATCGACTTCGCGAGCTGGACGTTCGATCCCGTCGCGGTGCCGCCGGAAACGATCTTTGCGATGTCCACCTACGACGACGGCGGCGCCGAACGCGCGCTGTTTACCGGAACCGATGGCGGCGGGGGGCAACCGACGTACCACGTCTACGACTGGGACTTCGCCGGCACGCCGACGACGATCCCGAATCTCGACGCGCCGCCGGGCGCACCGCTCACCGCGCTCGGGCTGTCGCCCGACGGCGATACGGTGTGGCTCGTGCAGACGATGGTCGCGGATGGCGTCTACTACGCGACACGCGCGAGCAGCTGGACCGAGCAGCGCGCCGACCTCGGGCTGTCCCAACCCGATCCGGAACCGGGTGCGGTCGGTTTCTACGACGGCACCATACGCATGGTCGCGGCGGTGAACCCGAACGCGGGCAGTCCGCGGCTCGTCGAGTTGTCGTCGACCGACGGCCTGCACTGGACGCAGGTGCCGGCGAGCCTCGGCTCGGCATTCGAGGGCTTTGCGGGCGTCCACACGCCGTCGCTGTCGCCGGATGCTTGCGTGTTGCTGTTCGCGGCGGCGACGGCGCAGTTCCAGTTCAACATCTACGCCGCATTTCGCGACGCGACCGGCGTGTTCGGCGCGCCCGTCCAGATCGCGGCGCAGCTGAGCTCGCTCGCGTCGCCCGTGCTGAGCACCGACCGCACGAGCATCTGGTTCACCTCGTTTGCGAGCAGCGAACAGCTGTTCCGCGGGCATCCGTAAGTCGGCATCGCGACGGCTCGGCCGAACCGCGGACGCGGTAGTCGGTTCGCGTGCCGTCGCTGCATCGCACCGGTTGGCCGGAGCGGTGGGCTCAGAACGCGGTCTGCACGCGGCCGATCAACGACGTCTCGGTCGGTTTCGCACCGCCGGACATCTCCGTGCGTTCGAGGTCGAGCATGAAGCGGAGGCTGCGGTCGGCGAGCCAGTCGAAGCCGGCGCCCGCGGAGACGGCTCGGTGGGCAGCCTTCGTCGGATCGGAGAGCTTGCCGGTGAAAGCATGGTCATCGAGCAGGCGGAGCTCGCCGATGCGGGCGGCGACCGAGAAGGCGCCGAGGCGCGGATCGGTCGGCGCCACGCCCTCGAACGTCGACGTGCCGCCGTGGATCACGTACTGGCCGAGGACCTGCCAGGCGTCCATGTCGATCAACGTCGGCGCGGCGTCGCCGGCGTCGACGTGCTGGTCGGAACGGATGTATTCGGCGAGCACGCCGACCGGGCCGGAGTACCAGTCGGCCTGCGCGCTCGCGCGCACGTGGCGGCCGTCGGCGAGGGCGGTGGTCGTGTACTGGAAGAACGTGGTCTGGCCTTGCGTGAGCCACGCGCCGACGTCGGGCTGCGAGGTCGTGCCGTGATCGTAGCCGACCGTCGTGGCGCCGCCGAAGCCGAAGCCCAGGCCGGGGCGGATGAAGAGGCGCGCCGCGAGGTCCTTGTGATCGGACACGTCGGTGTCGACGCTCGCGTTGTCGGCGATGCCGTCGAACACGCCGACTTGATACGCGACGAGGCCGCCGGCGAGCACACCGAACAGCTCGACGCCGAGGTCGCGGTTGGGCGTGAGCAAGCTCGGCAGGCCGCGTTCGACGAACGTCGTCGCGACCTCGGGTTGCAGCCGCTCGAGCCCGACTGGGACCTTGTACTTGCCGAAGCGCACCTCGATCGCGTCGCTGTAGTGCAGATCGACGTACGCCTCCTGGATCACGAGCTTGCCGCCCGCGAAGTCGGGGAGCAGACGGAAGTCGTAGTGGTTGTAGAGCGTGCCGCGCAGCTCGGGACGGATGCTGCGGAACACGAGCTGGTTCGTCAGCATGTTCGCGTCGTCGCCGAAGAAGTAGCGGCCGTCGAGCTGCATGTAGCCGCCGAGGCGCAGCGTCGATGCGCCATCCGCGCTGCGAATGTAGAAGCCGAGGTCGTCGTGGCCGGACGTCGCGCGGACCGTCGGGATGTCGGGGGGCGGCGGCGGCGGCGGCGACGTGTCGTCGGCGGCGGCAGGAGCGGGTGCGAGGACGACCGCGAGGGCGAGGGCGCGAATCATGGACTCGCTTCGAGGATCGGCGCCGGCGCGCGCTTGGGCTGGTGGAAGAACGTCCACAGCAGCACGGCATCGATCGCCGCTGTCGCGACCAGCACCAGGTAGGCGGCGCTCGGCATCACACCGGCACCGACGAGCGTGCGCGCGAGCCCGAACGCGATGATGTAGGCGTCGAAGCTCATGCAGATCCGGCGGAACGTCTCGGCGCTGATACGGCTGATCAGATAGTGGCCGAGCGGGAAGCCGAGCAGCACGCCGGGCACGATCCACGGCAGGATCGCCGCGCTCTCCATCGTGAGCAGGCCGAGGTACGCGTACGCGAGCAGCGCGAACACGCTCTCGATCGAGCGCACGATCGCGAGCGCGACCTTGAAGTCCTCCTTCGCGACGCCCTGGTTGTTCCAGAACAGCGCCAGCGGCGGGCCCGAGATCGTGGTGAGGCCGTACAGCAGGCCGACACCGCCGCCGAGCGGCACCGACGCGACGCGCTCGTTGCGGATCGGCCACCGTTTGCCCGACGCTTGCAGCAAGATCAGCGGCAGCAGCACGGCGAACACGATCAGCTTGGTGTGGCCGGGCGCGACCACGCCGAGCAGCAGCGAGCCGACGATCACGCCGGGCACGAGGCCGGCGGCGAGCGGGATCACGCGCCGGATCACCCGGCGCGCGGCGCGCCGGTTCCAGAACAGCGAGTACAGGTTGATCGCGACCTCGACGATCACGAGCGCGGGGTTGAGCACGCGGCCGACCGTCACGAGCAAGGCGATCGGCACCGAGATCGACGAGTAGCCGTAGCCGAGCGCGCCGTTCACGGTGGCGGCGACAAAGCTGGTGACGGCGAGCGTGACGAACGCGGCGGTGAGCACGGACCAGGCGGCGCACTGCAGCACGCGGACCAGATCTAACCACTTGATATCGTGGCATCCGTTATGATGGTTGCCCACGATATATCGGGAACTCCACGCAATTTCATGGTGGCCATGATATATCGTGGATGGATGTCGCTCGAGACCCTGCTCTGGCGCGAGGCCTCGATCGCCTCGGACGTCGACGGCTTCCTCGCGCGCGCCGGCGGCAGCGTGCTCGACGCGCTCGACGCGACGGCGGTGACGGTGCGGTGGCTCGAGCGCGAGCATCACCATCTCGACACGGTCGCGGCGATCCGGCGCGGCGCGCTCGGCGTGGCGCGGCCGACCAAGCCCCGCACCGAGCTGTCACTCGCGGCGGCCGCGCGCGTCGCGGCGTGGATCGAAGCGGGCGAGGTCGAGAAGCCGAGCCCGCGCGGTGGCTCGGCGGTCGCGAAGGATCTGCTGCGAGGCGTCGGCGATCCGACCGACGGCACGTGGTGGCTCGTGCCGCTCGCCGCGCCGAGCGGCGCGTGCGGCGTGCTGCTCGTGTCCGCGCAGCGCGGGCTCGACGCGCGGCGCGTCGCGGAGATCAGCGAGCCGCTATCCGCGGTGCTCGCGACCGAGCAGGCGCGCCGCGAGCTGCAGCAGCTGCGCGAGGCGGCCGAGGCCGCGAAAGATGCGGCGCTCGCGCGCATGCAGGTGCGCGACATCGGCATCGCGGTCGTCGGCGCCGACACGGGGCTGCGCGACGTCATGCGCCAGGTCGAGCAGGTCGCGCCGACCGGTGCGCCCGTGCTGATCTTCGGCGAGACCGGCTCGGGCAAGGAAGTGGTCGCCCGCGCGATCCACGAGCGATCGGACCGCGCGCGCGGGCCGATCCTGCGCGTGAACTGCGGCGCGATCGCGCCCGAGCTCGTCGATTCGGAGCTGTTCGGGCACGAGCGCGGCAGCTTCACCGGCGCGTCGGCGCAGCGCCGCGGCTGGTTCGAGCGCGCGGACGGCGGCACGCTGTTTCTCGACGAGATCGGCGAGCTGCCGGCCGCCGCGCAGGTCCGCATGCTGCGCGTCTTGCAGGACGGCGTGTTCGAGCGCGTCGGTGGCGCACGCGCGCTCGCGGTCGACGTACGCGTGATCGCGGCGACGCATCGCGACCTCGCCGCCATGGTGCGCGCGCGGCAGTTTCGCGAGGACCTCTGGTATCGCATCCACGTGTTCACGATCCGGCTGCCGCCGCTCCGCGAGCGCCGCCACGACATCGCCGCGCTCGCCGCGCACTTCGCGGACCGCGCGGGCCGGCGGTTCGGCGCGGGCCCGCTCCAGCTCGCGCCGGCCGAGGTCGCGCTGCTCGAGGCCTACGACTGGCCGGGCAACGTGCGCGAGCTATCGGCGGTGATCGAGCGCGCCGCGATCCTCGGCGAGGGCAAGCGGCTCGATGTCGAGCGTGCGCTCGGCGTGCGGCCGCGCGACGACACGGCTCGCCCCGAATCCGGCGACGCGTTCCCGACGCTCGACGACGCGATGCGCCGCCACATCGAGGCCGCGCTCGCGCGGTGCAAGGGCCGCATCGAAGGCGATCACGGCGCTGCGCGGCTCCTCGCACTGCACGCGAACACGCTGCGCTCGCGCATGACCAAGCTCGGCATTGCCTGGGACCGCTTCCGCTGATCTGGCCGAAGCCCGAAGCCCGACTACGGCTGTTCGCCGAGCAGCATGCCCGCGGCGACCGTCGCGTTCGTCGCTTCGTCGACCAGGATGAACGACCCGGTCGCGCGGTTGCGCCGGTACGGGTCGTAGATCAGCGGGGTCGTCGTGCGCAGCCGGATCCGCCCGAGCGCGTTGAGCTCGAGCGCGGCGACGCCTTCTTCGCGGTGACCCGTGTTGATGTCGAGCCGATACATCAGATCCGTCACGATCGCGCGCGTCCACCGCGTCGTGTGCTTGAGCGCGTAGCGGCCGCGCGCGGCCAGCGGCTTGTCGCTCATCCAGCACACCATCGCGTCGAGGTCCTGGCCGACCGCGGGCTGGTTGTTCGGCCGGCAGATCATGTCGCCGCGCGAGACATCGACGTCATCGGCCAGATGGACCGTGACGCTCATCGGCGGAAACGCGTGCTCGATCGCACGCCCGCCCTCCTCGATCTTCGCGATCGTCGTCGTCATGCCGCTCGGCAGCACGACGACGTCGTCCCCGGCACGCAGCACGCCGCCCGCGACCTGACCGGCGTAGCCGCGATAGTCGTGAAACTCGTCCGACTGGGGGCGGATCACCCACTGCACCGGGAACCGCACGTCGATCAGGTTGCGATCGCTCGTGATGTGCACGGTCTCGAGGTGATAGAGCAGCGTCGGGCCGTGATACCAGGGCATCTCGGCGCTGCGATCGACCACATTCGCGCCGGTCAGCGCGCTGATCGGAATGAACGCGATGTCCTGCACGTCGAGGCGCGCGGCGAAGTTGCGGAACTCGGCCTCGATGCGCTGGAACGTCGCCTCGTCCCAGTTGACGAGATCCATCTTGTTCACCGCGAACACGAGGTGCGGGATCCGCAGCAGCGACGAGATATAGGCGTGGCGCCGCGACTGCTCGAGGATGCCCTGGCGCGCGTCGACGAGGATGATCGCGAGCTGCGCGGTCGACGCTCCGGTCACCATGTTGCGCGTGTACTGGATGTGGCCGGGCGTGTCCGCGATGATGAACTTGCGCCGCTTCGTCGCGAAGTAGCGGTACGCGACGTCGATCGTGATGCCCTGCTCGCGCTCGGCGCGCAGCCCGTCCGTCAACAAGGCGAGGTTCGTGCGCTCGTCGCCGCGCCGCCGCGACACGTCCTCGACATGCTGCAGCTGGTCCTCGAACGCGGTCTTCGTGTCGTACAGGAGCCGGCCGATCAGCGTCGATTTGCCGTCGTCGACCGAGCCGGCGGTCGAGAATCGAAGCAGCTCGCTGCCTTCGACGAGCCCGGCGGACATCAGAAGTAACCCTCGCGCTTGCGATCTTCCATCGCCGCCTCGGTGAAGCGATCGTCGGCGCGGGTCGCGCCGCGCTCGGTGACTCGCGCCGCCGCGACCTCGGCGATCACGTCGTCGAGTGTCCGTGCGCCGGACTTCACCGCGCCGGTACACGTCATGTCGCCGATCGTGCGGAACCGGACCGTGTCCCTCCGGATCTGTTCGGCCGGCAGCAGCTTCACGAACGGGTTCGCCGCGTACAGCATGCCGTCGCGCTCGAACACGTCGCGCTCGTGCGCGAAGTACAGCGACGGCAGCGGAATCTCCTCGAGCCGGATGTATTCCCAGACGTCGAGCTCGGTCCAGTTCGACAGCGGGAACACGCGCAGGTGCTCGCCGCGCCGCACGCGCCCGTTGTAGAGCGACCACAGCTCGGGCCGTTGATTCTTCGGATCCCACTGCCCGAACTCGTCGCGGTGACTGAAGATGCGCTCCTTGGCGCGCGCGCGTTCCTCGTCGCGGCGCGCGCCGCCGATCGCGGCGTCGAACTGGTGCGCTTCGATCGCGTCGAGCAGCGTGGTCGTTTGCAACCGGTTGCGCGACGCGCGCGGCCCGGTCTCCTCGGTGACGCGCCCGCGATCGATCGAGTCCTGCACGCTGGCGACGATCAGTCGCTCGCCGAGCTCGGCGACGCGGCGATCGCGAAACTCGATCGCCTCGGCAAAATTGTGCCCGGTGTCGACGTGCATCAACGGAAACGGAAACCGCGCCGGCCGAAACGCCTTCTCGGCGAGCCGCAGCAGCACGATCGAATCCTTGCCGCCCGAGAACAGCAGGCACGGTCGCTCGCGCTCGGCGGCGAGCTCGCGCATCACGTGCACGGCCTCGTCCTCGAGGGTGCGCAGGTGCGAGCGCCGGTACGTCGTCACGACGGGGCACCCTAGCACGCGAGTGCGGCTATTCCGACGCCCAAGCGGGCGTGAACACCGTCACGAAAAACCCGTTGCCCGCATCGGGCGTCTCGACGACAACCCAGTACGCGCCGACCTGGCGCGCGCGCGCGGCGCTCTTGCCCTGCCACGTCCACTCGGTCTTGCCCTTGGTCGCGGCGTACGCGCCTTTCAGCCCGCCGACGTAGCCGGCGAGGTCTTTGGGAATCGCCGCGCTCGCGGTCTTGCCCTTCATCTGGCTCGACAGGTCGAACAGCGCCTCCGCGATCGGCTTCTTCTCGTCCTCGTTCGACGGCGTGACGTACGTGACCTTGAGCTTGCCGTCGCCATCGATCGCCCACGCGCTGAGGCCGACCGCATCGCCGAGCTGCTTCGCGGTGTCCTTTCCGTCCTCGAGCTCGATCGTGATGCCGAGCAGCACCTTGCCTTTCGGAAGCTCGCCCACCTTGCCGCCGGCCCAGCCGGTCGCGGCGATGCACCACGGCCGCCACGGCGAGGCCTTGTTGCTGCAGCTCGCGGCGGTCGCGAGCTTGCCGAGCGCCGCGGTGAGCTTGTCGCCGGTGGAATCGGCGCGGGCGGGAACGGCAAACGACAGCACGAGAGCGACGAGGGCTAACCTTAGGCGCATGGCGCGCATCCTACGCTAATGCCGCGACCGCGCGGCGTCCTCGATGATCGTCGCGAGCTCGCTGCGCTCGGCGCGCCAGCCGAGCAGCTCGCCGGCCCGCGTACAGCTGGCGAGCAACACCGCCGGATCGCCGGCGCGGCGCGCGCCGACCGAGTGCGGCACGGGCCGCCCGAGCACGCGGGCGGTCGTGTCGATCACCTCGCGCACGGTGAAGCCGGTGGCGCTCGCGAGGTTGGTCGCGCCGACCGCGACGCCGCGATCGAGCGCGTCGAGCGCGGCGAGGTGCGCGCGCGCGAGGTCGACGACGTGGACGTAGTCGCGCACGCACGTGCCGTCGCGCGTCGCGTAGTCGGCGCCGAAGATCGTGAGCGGACCGCGCGCACCGAGCGCGGCGTCGATCGCGAGCGGCACGAGGTGCGTCTCCGGATCGTGCGCCTCGCGCAGCGTGCCGTCGGGGTGCGCACCGGCGGCGTTGAAGTAGCGCAGCGCCGCCCAGCGCAGGCCGTGTGCGACGCCGTACGCGGCCAGCGCGTGCTCGATCGCGAGCTTGCTCGAGCCGTACGGGTTGATCGGCGCGAGCGGCATCGCCTCGGTGATCGGCGTGACCTCGGGCATGCCATAGACCGCGGCGGTCGACGAGAACAGGAACGCCGGCGGGCCTTCGGCGAGCACGACGTCGAGCAGCGCGAGCGTGCGCACCAGGTTGCGCTCGAAATACAGCGCGGGCTGCTCGACCGATTCGCCGACGCAGATCTTGCCCGCGAAGTGCGCGATCGCGGTGATGCGATGGTCGCGCAGCGTGCGCGCGACGAGCGCGCGATCGGCGATATCGCCACGCACGAACGCGATGTCGCGCGGCAACGCCGGGTACGGCCCGGCGCTGAGATCGTCGAGCACGACGACGCGACTGCCCGCCTCGTGCGCGGCGCGCGCGAAGCACGCGCCGACGAAGCCCGCACCGCCGGTGACGAGGATCGCGTCGCGTGCGCTCACGCGAACAGCCCGACCGCATTCTTGCCGGCCGACTTCACGCGGTACATCGCGGAGTCGGCGTGGCGCAGCAGCACCGCGGGCTCGGTCGCGTGATCGGGAAACAGCGCGATGCCGATCGACGCCGTGACCTGGTGCGAGATCGCGTCGAGCAGGCGCTGCGCGATCGCGCGTGCGCTCGCCGCGTCCGACACGCCGGTCAGGATCGCGCAGAACTCGTCGCCGCCGAGCCGGGCGACCAGATCGGAGCCGCGCAGCGCGTCCGACAAGCGCCGGCCGATCTCGGCGAGCAGCTTGTCGCCGGCCTCGTGGCCGCGCGTGTCGTTGACGAGCTTGAAGCGATCGAGATCGATGAACGCGACCGCGACGCGCTCGCCACGCCGCCGCGCGAGCTCGAGCGCGTGCTCGAGCCGGTCCATGAACAGCTTGCGGTTCGGCAAGCCGGTGAGCGCGTCGTGAAACGCGGCGTGCTCGAGCTGCGCCTGGAACATGCGGCGCTCGGTCACGTCGGCGAACGAGGCGACGACCGAGGCCGGCGGCGCGCCCGGCTCGCCGAGCGCGCGGGTCGTCATCGCGATCCAGGCGCGGGCGCCGTCGGGATAGCCGAGCGACATCAGCACCGCGGTGCGCTCGACGCCGGTCGCGAGCGTCTCGCCGATCGGCGTGTGCTCGAACGCCAGCGGCGCGCCGTCGACATCGACGAGCGGCCACGGCGCGCCCGCGGTCAGCTGGTCGTGCGACAGCCGCAAGATCGATTCCGCCGCGCGGTTCCACGCGAGCACGCGGCGCTCGCGATCGACGAGCACGACGCCCTCGGCGAGCGCCGACACCACGGCGCGATAGCGCTGCTCGCTCTCGGCGAGCTTGGCCTCGGCCTGCTTGCGCGTCGTGATGTCGAGGATCGTGCCGACGAGGCCGGCGAGCTTGCCGGACGCATCTTCGAACGTCGCCTTGTGGAAGATCACGTCGTGGTACGTGCCGTCGGCGTAGCGCACGCGCGCCTCGTACATCTGGACGCCGCGCGCGGCGAACAGATCGTCGTCGGCTTTCTTGTAGACGTCGGCGAGCTCCTTCGGCGACAGGCCGTACACGTCGAGCCCGACGACCTCGTCGCGCGTCTTGCCGAGATATGCGAGGAACGCGCGGTTGCCGCCGCGATAGACGCCGGCCGCATCCTTATAGAAGACCGGTGCCGGGATGGCGTCGAGGATGACGCGCAGCTCGTGGTCGGTCGGGTCCACCTGCACACGATATCAGGCCGGCGCTATAGTCGCGACGTGGTGCGGCTGAGCGTGTACCGCCGGACGGCGCCCGGACCGCGTGGCGAGCTTGTCGCCGAGCTCTCGGAGATCGCGCGCGAGCTGGGATCGATCGAGCGTATGTCGATCGGTGGGCAGAGGAGCTCGACGGCGTTGCACGTTGGCGTCGCGCGCGTGAGCTAGAGTAGCCGCATGTCGTCACCGCCGATCCGGCTGCCTTCCGGCGTGCGCGATTTTCTGCCGCGCGCGGCGGCGGTGCGGCGCGAGCTCGCGGCTCGCGTCGCGGGCGTGTTCGAGGCGTGGGGCTACGCGCGCGTCGTGACGCCGGTGTTCGAGCACGCCGAGGTGCTGGAGCGGGGGTTGGGTGCGGGGGCCCGCGCGGCCGCGATCCGGTTCGTCGAGCCCGGCACCGGTGAGGTCGTCGCGCTCCGCCCCGACATCACGCCGCAGATCGCGCGGCTCGTCGCGACGCGCATGGCGGACGCGCCCGGTCCGATCCGGCTGTGCTACGAGGGCGCGTCTTACCGGCTCGGCCGCCGCGACGGCGAGCCCGGCCAGCGCGAGATCGTGCAGGCCGGGATCGAGCTGTGCGACGGGCCACCGCCCGATGGCGATGCCGAGGTGCTCGCGGTCGCCGCCGCGGCGCTCGCGCGCGTCCTGGCCGCGCCCGAGCGCTCGATCGCCTCGGGTGCCGGCGAGGCTGGCGCGCGCGTCGAGTTGCACGAGTGGCGCCTCGATCTCGGCCATGTCGCGCCGGCGGCGTTCGTGCTCGCCGAGACTCCGGCGGGCGGCGCCCGCGACGCACTGGCCGCGGCACTCGCGCGCAAGGATCGCGCCGGCGTGCGCGCCGCCACGCACGGGCTGGCGATCGCGCCGCTGGCCGAGGCGCTCGCTCACCTCTGGGGGCCCGCGGCGGTCACGCTCGATCGCGCCGACGCGTTACCGTGGCCGGCGCACGTGCGCGCCGCGCTCGCCGAGCTGCGCGCGGTGATCGCCGCGTTCGGCGTGCTCGCCGAGCCTCCGGTGCCGCCGCTCGCGGTCGATCTAGGCGACGTGCGCGGCTTCGAGTACTACACCGGCGTGAGGTTCGCGGCGTACGCGGCCGGCGCCGGCGATGCGGTCGCGCGCGGCGGCCGCTACGATGAATTGCTCGGCCGCTACGGGCGCGCGCGCCGAGCGACCGGCTTCGCGATCGATCTCGAGGCGGTCGCCCTCGCGTGTGGCAGCGAGCCCGAGCGCGCGATCGGCGTCGCGACCGACGATCCGGAGCTCGCGCGCGCGTTCCGCGCCGCCGGCGTCCGCGCGGTCGTGCAGCGCGCCGCTCCCGCCGATTGGCCGCGCTGGCTCGCCGCGGCGGGCCTCGATGCCGCGATCGTCGCCGGCCGGCTCGAGCCCGCCGGGATCGCGGCACCAGCCGACGACATCGCCGCGCTGATCGCGCTATTAAACGGAGAGTAATGTCAGTCGTCATCGTCGTCGGCGCCCAATGGGGTGATGAAGGTAAGGGCAAGGTCGTCGACCTGTTCACGGAGCGCGCCGACGTCGTCGTGCGCTACGGCGGCGGCGCGAATGCCGGCCACACGCTCGTGATCGACGGCAACAAGCTCGTCACTCACCTCGTGCCCTCCGGCGTCTGTCACCCGCGCAAGAGCTGCGTGCTCGGCGACGGCATGGTCATCGATCCGCACACGCTGCTCGACGAGATCGCGGCGCTGCAGGCGCGCGGGCTGCTCGCGCACGGCGAGCTGCTCGTCGGGCTCGGCGCGCACGTCATCCTGCCGTATCACAAGCTCATCGACGGGCTGCGCGAGGATCGCGGCGCCAAGCAGGGCCGCGCGATCGGCACCACGCGTCGCGGGATCGGGCCGGCGTACGAGGCGAAGGCCGCGCGTCACGGCATCCGCATCCGCGATCTGCTCCAGCCCGACCGGCTCGCCCGGCTGTTCGCGGCCAACCTCGACGAGCTCGGGCCGCTGATCACGCACCTCGGCGGCACGGCGCCGATCGCCGCCGATGTCACCGCGTGGCTCGAGCAGGCGCTCGACGCGGGCCAGCGGCTGCGCCCGTACTGCGGCGATGCCGGCCGTCACGTCGCGCGCGCGATCCAGGAGGGCCGCCACGTCCTGTTCGAGGGCGCGCAGGGTTGCCTGCTCGATCTCGATCACGGCACGTATCCCTACGTGACGTCGAGCTCGACGATCGCGGCCGGCGCGTGCCAGAGCGCGGGCATCGGCCCGACGCAGATCGATTCGGTCGTCGGCATCACGAAGGCCTATGCCACGCGCGTCGGCGAGGGCCCGTTTCCGACCGAGCTGCACGGCGACGCCGGCCAGCGCCTGCGCGATGCCGGGGGCGAGTACGGCGCGACGACCGGACGGCCGCGCCGGTGCGGCTGGCTCGACCTGCCCGCGCTGCGGATGGGCGCGCGGCTCTCGGGCATGCAGTCGCTCGCGCTGACCAAGCTCGACGTGCTCGCCGGGCTGCCCGAGGTGGCGGTGTGCGTGGCGTACCAGCTCGACGGCAAGGACCTCGACGAGCCGCCGATCGATCCAGACGATCTCGCACGCGCCCGGCCCGTCTACGTGAACCTCGCAGGCTGGGGAAAGCTGCCGAGCGACGCACGGCATGTCACGGACTTGCCGGCGCCGGCGCGTGCCTACGTCGAGACGATCGAGCGGCTCGCCGGCGTGCCGTTCTGCCTGGTCTCCGTGGGCGCCGACCGCAACGAGACGATCCGATTGCGCGACCCATTTGCCGGCTGACGGGCGGGGCACGCTTCGCGCGCGCCCGCTTGCCGGCTAACCGCGCGGTCGTGATAGAGTTCTTTTCGCCAAGGCAGTGACGGACTTGGGGGTCTGTGCTGACGAGGATAGGAATTCGCTATGAAGATCGTTTGTGATGCTTGCCAGGCCAAGTACTCGATCTCTGACGACAAGGTTCAAGGCAAGGTCTTCAAGATCCGCTGCAAGAAGTGCAGCAACATCATCGTCGTTCGCGGCGGCGCGCAGGCGTCCGAGCCGGCGCCCGCGCCGCAGGAAAAAGACACGCGCGTCTACGACTACGGCTACGACGGCCCCGGCGGCGCAGCGGCGCCGGCCGACGACGCGGTCTGGCACCTGGTGATCAACCAGGATCAGATCGGTCCGATGACGGCCGCCGAGGTCCAGCAGCGGTTCGCCGCCGGCGAGGTCGACGGCGAGACGTTCGCGTGGCGCGAAGGCTTTGCCGACTGGCTGCCGCTCGCGCAGGTCGACGTGTTCGCGGGGCTCGTCGCGTCGGGCTCGACCACCGCGGCGCAGCCGAGCGGCGGCGGCGGCCATCAGGCAGTCGCGGCGATGTTCGGCTCCGGCGACGATATCGGTGGCACCGCGCGCAGCGACTCGGGCGATCTGTTCGCCGCGGCGAGCGCGTCGTCGCATCATCACAGCGCCGAAGACGACGGCGGCGATCTGTTCGGCGGCAGCCAGCGCGCGAAGGGCGGCGGTGGGGCCACGGCATCCGCGGCGCAGCAGAAGATGCGCGGCGAGCGCAACGAGAACTCGGTGCTGTTCTCGCTGAACAACCTCGCGCAGCTCGCGAGCGACAAGCCCGCACCGGCCGCGCCCGCCGGTCACGCGACCGGCGCGGCCGGCGGCGAAGGCTCGGGCCTCATCGACATCCGCTCGATGGCGAGCGCTTACCTCGGCGGTTCCGGCGCGGCAGTCGCGAAGCCCGCGGGCGGATCGGGCATCGGCTCGATCGACGACCTGCCGGTATTCGGCGGCGGCGGCTTCTCGGAGCCGGCCGTGCTCGTGCCGAGCGCGACGCGCGCGAGCAACAACAAGGTCCTCTACATCATGATCGGCGCGGTCGGCCTGCTCGCGATCACCGCGGTGATCATGGTCGTCATGCTCCTGAAGAGCAACAAGCCCACGCAGGTCGCGGCGGCCAGCCCGACCGAGGGCGAGAAGGGCAGCGAGACCAAGCCCGTCGAGGCCAAGCCCGAAACCGGCAGTGGGTCGGCGGCGGCCGCTGGCTCGGCGGAAGCGGTCGCGCCCGCGGCGGGCTCCGGCTCGGCGACGCAGGTGGCGCAGGCCACGCCGCCGCCGGCTCCGACCCCGACGCCCGCACCCGCGCATCACGAGGCGCCGGCTCCGGTTCATCACGAGACGCACTCGCCGAGCCACGTCGTGGCCGCGGCGACCCCGACGCCCGCGCACCATACCGAAGCGCCCAAGGCGACCGAGAAGCCCGACACCGGCGGCGGTGGTGGCTGCGACGAGGTGTCGTGCGTGCTCAACAACTACGAAGGCGCGTGCTGCACGAAGTTCAAGAAGGGCGGCCACGGTGGTGGCGGTAGCGCTCCACCCGCCGGCGGCGGCAACAGCAACCTGCCCGACGCGCTCGACAAGAGCATGATCTCGAATGCGATCGCGGGCGTGAAGGGCCGCGTCAGCTCGTGCGGCGACAAGTCGTCGGCCAAGGGCGTGGTCAAGGTGCACGTCAAGGTGTCGGGCAACGGCGGCGTGGCCGATGTCTCGGTCTCGCAGTCGCCGGATCCCGCGCTCGGCGCGTGCGTGTCGGCGGCCGTGAAGCGCGCGAGCTTCCCGAAGACGCAGAGCGGCGGATCGTTCTCGTACCCGTTCGTGTTCTAATCGCGAGTGAGATGGACGACATCCAGGCGACCCAGCTCCAGCAACGACAGCTCGAGCAGGTCGTCACCACGCTGCGGGTCGAGGTCGTCGACGGTCCGGATCGCGGCAAGAACGCGACCAGCACCGACACGCTCGCCCTGGGCACCGCGAAGGACAACGACCTCGTCGCGTCCGACTTCACGGTGTCGCGCTACCACGTCGAGATCAAGGTGCGCGCCGCCGGCATCGAGGTCGCCGACCTCGGCTCGACGAACGGCACGTATATCGGCGCGGTGCGGGTGGAACGCGCGATCGTGCCGCTCGGCACACTCGTCAAGCTCGGCGGCACGACGGTGCGCGTGTCGGATGCCGAGAAGCGCACGGTCAAGCTCGACGGCCGCTCGCACGAGCTCGCGGGCATGCTCGCGTGCTCGCCGCAGATGCTGAAGCTGTTCGAGGACGTCGAGCGCGTGGCCGCGACGCCGACCTCGGTGCTCGTCGTCGGCGAGTCCGGCACCGGCAAGGAGCGCGTCGCCGAAGCCCTACACGCTCGCTCGCCGCGCGCGCGCGATCCGTTCGTCACGATCGATTGCGGCGCGCTCGCGTCGACGTTGCTCGCGAGCGAGCTGTTCGGCCACGAGCGCGGCGCGTTCACCGGCGCCGATCGCGTGCATCAGGGCGCGTTCGAGCGCGCCGAGTCGGGCACGCTGTTTCTCGACGAGATCGGCGAGATGCCGCCGCCGGACCAGGTCGCGCTGCTCGGTGTGCTCGAGCGCCGCCGGTTCCGGCGCGTCGGCGGAACGCAGGAGCTCGAGCTCGGCGCGCGCGTGATCGCCGCGACCAACCGCGACCTGCGCGCCGAGGTCAACAACGGCCGGTTCCGCGCGGACCTGTATCACCGGCTCGCGGTCGTCGTGATGCGTCTACCGCCGCTGCGCGAGCGCCGCGAGGACATCCCGCTCCTCGTCGAGCACTTCGCGCGCGAGCTCGGCGCCGAAGGCACGATCGAGACGATCTTCGGCGACGACCTGCTCGCGCGCTGGCAGCGTCACTCGTGGCCGGGCAACGTGCGCGAGCTGCGCAACGCGGTGGAGGCGGCGATCGTGATCGGCGTCGCGCCGGGCAACGGGACCGGCGAGCTGCAGGCGATCCAAGACGGTGCCAGCGGCCCGTTGCCGCCTTACAAGGACGCGCGCGCCCACGTGGTCGGCGACTTCGAGCGCCAGTACCTGACGCGCCTCATGGCCGAGACCGCCGGCAACGTGTCGCGCGCGGCGCGGGCGGCGCGGATGGATCGATCGCACCTGATCGATCTGCTGCACCGCCACGGCCTCAAGGGCTGAGCGCGCCCGTCAGCGACGCGCGCACGAACGTGTACGTCGGCGGCGACGGGCCCTGGAGCGCCTGCTTCGTCACCGCTCCGAACATGCCGTTGGCCTCGCCGAGAAACGTGTAGATCGTGAGCGCGTTGTCGATCGCGACGACGTCGAGGATGCCGTCGTGGTTGAGGTCGCGCGCGACGACCGCGCGGAACACCGCACAATCCGAGCCGGCCATTCCGGATCCGGTGCACGGGTTGTACATGGCGGGCGTCTCGACCATGGGCGTGGCCGTGCCCGCGCCGGCGATGACGTACAGCACGAGGGATCGAAACGTCGCCTTGGGCGGGGTCTCCGAGTCCGTTTGCTCGCTGTCGGCGCCGACGACGAGCACGACGCCGTTGGTCTGTGCGACGGCCGTCCCGACGAAGCCGACGTCGGCCGCGGTCTGCGAACCTTTGCAGCCCATGTTCACGACGGGCGTATCGCAGTCGATCTTGGTGCCCGCGATGTACGACAGCGGGCCGCCGCCCGGCGGCGAGAGATGGATCGCGATCTGGCTCCCGATCTCGACCAGATCGAGCTGGCCGTTCCCGTCGAGGTCGGTCCATTCGAACGCGCCGATGTTGGGCTGGTTGCCGCCGCCACCGGTCGTCCCCGAATTGTCGTCGAGCTGGCGGCTGTGATCGGACGGGTCATCGGTGTTGACCACGAAGTGATAGGACGGGGAAGCGTTGGTCTCGGCCACCGCGTCGGGGAACGGATCGCCGTCGAAGTCGCCCCACGTCTCGAGCGGCGCGACCTGGCTCGTGACGATCGAGCGTTGCCCGCCGGTGCCGAGATCGAGCAGCACGTGCGCGACGTGATCGGACACGGGTTCGGCGATGCTGTTGGACGACAGCATCGCGGTGTCGCGGCCCGAGCGCTCGAAGTCGACCGACGTGAGCGTGTCGAACGTGCGCCCGGCCAGCAGCGGAAACGACTGCGTGACCGGATCCTCGCCGACGAGCAGGTTGGTCGCACTCGCATCGGTGCTGGCCAGCCGCGGCGCGCCGGTCGGATCCGCGGGCGACGGCGCGATCCAGTCGAGGAACGTGCCGCGCGACGTGGTCGGCATCACCTGCCAGGTCGAGCCGCTGTAGCGCAGGTCGTACAGCGCGATCGCCATCGGAGCCTGCGCGGTGTTCTTCCAGGCGGTGAGCGCGAGGCGGGTGTCGCAGCTCGGCTTGTACTCGAGCTGCGCGAGCTGCACGCACGCCTCGATCCAGCCGGTCGTGCAACACGTCGGTAGCTTCGCGCACACGCCGCCGTAGCTGCTGTCGGCGGTGATCGGCGGCTGGCCGGCCGCGCACGGATCGACGAGCGTCGACGGCTCGACGAAGCACTTGCCGGCGAGCGCGCCGGAGTGGTCGGAGTAGCTGCGCGCGAGCGGGCACGCGGTGTCGTACTGCGTGCACAGGTGATCGGCCTCGCAGCGTCCGGCCTCGCCGAGGTTGCAGTCCGAGTCCTGCTTGCACGCATAGTGATCGTCGATGCAGCCGGCGAGCGCGGCCACCGCGAGCACGGCGCGGATCACAGCCGGTGCTCCACCGAGATGCCGACGCGCGTCGGACCGGCATCGATCGACACGGTGGTCTCGACGAGGTGCAGCCGCCAGCGCAGCAGCGCGCCGCCGATCGCGAGCGCGCCGGCCGCGGTGCTCGCGATGCCGAACGTGCGCGCGAGATGAGCGTCGTGCACGCGCGTGTCGTAGTTGTGCAGGTTGCCCGAGCGATCGCCGGCGAGGTGCGCGCTCTCGTAGAACATGGCGCCGCCGCCGAGCGCCGCGACGCCGCCGGCGATCGTCAGGCCGGTGTCGAAGCCGTCCCACTCGACATGCGGCGGCGGCGGCGGCACCACACGCGCCGGTGGTGGCGGTGGCGGCGCGGCGAGCTTCATGCGCGCGGCGCCGATCGCCTGCTCGGCGAGCGCGGACTGATCGGCAGCCGGATCGGTGGCCATGAAGCGCTGGTAGTAGTCGATCGCTTCCTTGTAGTGGCCGAGGTTGAACTCGGTCTGGCCGAGCGCGAACAGCACCTCGCGCTGCGGCACGAGCTGATAGGCCTCGAGCAGGAGCTCGCGCGCCTTGACGAAGTCGCCGCGGCGATACGCGTCCCGCGCGGCGGCCAGCGGATCGGCGCCCGGCGGTGGCTCGATGATGATGTGGTGTGCGGGCTGTGCGCGTAGCGGCGCGGCGAGCGCGGCGAGCGCGAGGGCGACGAGCAGCGGGCGCGTCACTTCGAAGATCCAGAGCCGGAACCGGGGAAGAACAGCGTCGGGTTCCATTCGACGTCGCCGGGTTTGGGCGTCGGGGTCGGCACGGGCTGCGGTGCCGGCGGTGTCGCGGAGCCGGTCTCGGAGGCGGATCCGGCGGGCGGCGGTGGCGTGGCGGCGTGATGGTGGTGATGGACGGAACCGGAGCCAGGACCGGGAACGGCGACGGGGACGGGATCGGGAACGGCGACGGGAACGGGGACCGGATCGACAGCAGGGGCAAGGACAGGGGCGCGGGAGGGGGGAGCCATCACGTGGACCGTCGATGGCGGCGGCGCGGGCTTGTGACTCGAGAGCAGGAACGCGACGACCACACCCGCCGCGATGCAGGCGGCGAGCGCGCCGACGACGAGCCCGGTGCGCCGCTTGGGCGGGAACCGCACCGCGCCCACGACTGCAACCGACGGCGCCGACGGGACCTCGCCTTCCTCGGCATCGCGGCGATCGGCGGGACCGAACGTCGAAAAGATCGGCTCGATGTCGGGCGCGCTCGCTTCGATCACCGCGACGAGCGAGGCCTCCGGCTTGCGCGGTGGATCGACGACGGTCGTCGAGCCGATCCACGGCGCGTACTTCGGCCCGACCGCCTCCTCGAGCGTGCGCGCGACGAGCCGCGCGCCGAGGATGTGGCCTTCGGTGGCGGCGAGGCCTTCGAGCGAGTCGGCGAACGCGCGCGCCGTCGCGAACCGCTTGTTGGGATCGCCCGCGATCGCGGTCATCACCACTTGCTCGAGCGCCGGCGACAGGGCGGGCTCGAGCTGGCGCGGCGGCACGACGTCGCCCGACAGCACGCGATGCAGCGATGCGACGTCGTTGTCGGCCCAGAACAACCGCGCGTGCGCGAGCAGCTCGTAGACGATGACGCCCAGCGAGAACACGTCGGCGCGGCGATCGAACGCATGACCGCGGCACTGCTCGGGCGCCATGTACGTGACCGTGCCGTGCATCGAGCCCGACAGCGTCGCGACGCGCGTCTCCTTCGCGATGCCGAAGTCGGCGACCTTGACCGAGCCGTCGAGGCCGAGCAGCACGTTGCCGGGCGTGACGTCGCGGTGCACGAGACCGAGCGGCGAGCCTTTCTCGTCGGTGAGCTCGTGTGCCTCGTGCAGGCCGCGCGCGATGTCGATCGCGATGCCGAGCGCGACCGCGAGCGGGATCTCGCGCACGCGGCCCGGCTGATCGGTCTGCATGAGCGTGCGCAGCGACGCGCCGTGCACGTACTCGAGGACGAGGTAATCGTAGCCGCCATGCTCGCCGGCATCGAGCACCGCGACGAGGTTCGGGTGGCGCAACCGGCCGCCGAGGCGCGCCTCGCGCCGCAGCGACTGCGCGACCTGCGGCGAGCCGCGCAGGTGCTCGAGCGGCCGCTTCACGACGACGTGACGCTGGAAGTTGTAGGCGCGGTCGATGCGCGCGAGATCGATGCGCGCCGAGCCGCCGGCGCCGATCGCGCGGATCAGCTGGTACGGACCGACGCGCTCGCGTGGCTCGGGTGCCGCGGCGCTCACGACTTCGCGACTCCTGAAGGCGGCGTGACCGGCTCGATCGCGGCGCGCGCCCGGATCACGCGCACGAGCTCGCCGATCGCCTGCCGCGAGAAGCTCCACTTGCGCGCGTGCGCGAGCCGGTCGAGGTCCTCGACCATCGCGCGCGCGGTGGGATAGCGCTGGCCGGGATCGCGGGCGAGCGCGCGGCGCACGATCTGCGCGAGCTCGGGCGGATAGCCGGGCCGGCGCTCCGCCGGATCGGGCACGACGCCGTCGAGGATCTGCACCATCGCGACGTTGTTCGGCTGCGCCGAGTACAGGCGCGTGCGCGTCGTGATCTCGAACAGCAGCACGCCGAGGCTGAAGATGTCGGCGCGGCGATCGATCGGCTCGCCGAGGATCTGCTCGGGCGCCATGTACGGCGCCTTGCCTTTGATCGAGCCCGACACCGTGTGATAGCTGCGCGAGCGAGCCTTGGCGACGCCGAAGTCGGCGATCTTGACCTCGCCGTGCACGCCGAGCAGCACGTTGCTCGGCGACACGTCGCGATGCACGAGCCCGAGCACGACGCCGTGGTCGTCGGTCGCTTCGTGTGCGGCGTCGAGCCCGGTCGCGAGCTCCGCGATGATCGCGGCCGCGATGTCGAAGCGCGGCGGCGCGCGGAGCAGGCGCAGCATCGTGCGCAGATCGCAGCCATCGACGTGCTCGCACACGAGGAACGCGCCGCCCTCGAACAGATCGAAGTCGATGATCTGGACGATGTTGCGATGGTGCAGGCTCGCCGCCATGCGCGCCTCGTCGACGAACATCAGCGCGACACGCTCGTCGGCGAGCAGCTCGGTGCGGATCACTTTGATGACGATCGGGCGCTGGAATCCGTGCGCGCCCAGGATGCGGCCCATATAGACCTCGCCCATCCCGCCGCGCGCGAGCAGTTCATCGACCGGGTAGCGCCCGAGCTGGGTCAGCACCCGGTCCGATCATGCCACGTCGAGGACGGCCATTTGACTAGCCGGTGGCCGCTATCGCAGCCAGCCGAGGGTTAAATGAATCGCGCGCTTGGGGTGGCATGGATCACGCACCAGCGTCCCTCCGACCGCGAGGCCCCCGCCTGTTCGGGCACCTCGTCGAGCGGCGGCTACCCTCCTGGGCCGCCGCTCTTTTTTTCGGGGTAGCTTCTCGGCGTGCTGCTGGCCGAGCTCGTCGACACCAGCGCGGCCGTTGCCGCGACCCGGGCCCGGCTCGAGAAGACCCACCGGCTCGCCCTCTGCCTGCGCCGCATGGACGGGGAAGAGCGAGAGATCGGTGCGCGCTACCTCGCGGGCGAGCTCGGGCACAAGCTCGGCGCCGGTCACGCGATCGTTCAAGACGTGCTGGCCGGCGCGGCTCCCGGCGCTGCGGCCTGGCTCACACTCGGCGAGGTCGACCGCCGGCTCGCGGCGATCGCGGCGCTGCGCGGCGAAGGCTCGACGCGGGCGCGCCGCGACCAGCTGGGCGAGCTGTTCCGGCTCGCGACCCCGGTCGAGCAGGAGTTCCTGGCCGGGCTCGCGACCGGCGGCGTCCGCCAGGGCGCGCTCGACGGCATCGTGGTCGACGCGATCGCGAAGGCGGCCGAGCTGCCCGCCGATGCCGTGCGGCGCGCGTACATGCTGGCCGGCGATCTGGGCCAGGTCGCGGCGGCGGCGCTGGCCGGCGGCGCCGCCGAGATCGGCCGGTTCGGCCTGACGGTGTTTCGCCCCGTGCTGCCGATGCTCGCGCAGACCGCGGACTCGATCGACGAGGCGCTCGCCGAGCTGGCCGGCCCGGCCGCGCTCGAGCACAAGCTCGACGGCTTTCGCCTGCAGCTGCACAAGGACGGCGGCGACGTGCGCGCGTACTCGCGGGGCTTGAACGACGTCACCGCCGAGGTGCCGGGGTTGATCGCGCAGATCGCGGCGCTGCCGGCGCGGAGGCTCGTGCTCGACGGCGAGGCGATCGCGTATGGCCCCGATGGCCGGCCGCTGCCGTTTCAAGACACGATGAGCGGCCGCGGCGCGATGTCGCTCGCGCTGTTCGACGCGCTGCTCGTCGACGATCAGACGCTGCTCTCCGAACCCACGCGTACGCGCGTGGCCGCGCTGACCGCGCTCGCGCCGAAGCTCGTGGTACCGCACATGATCGCGGGCGATCGCGAGGAAGCGCGCGCGTTCTACGCGGCGGCGCTCGCGAGCGGCCACGAAGGCGTGATGGCGAAGGCGCTCGACGCGCCATACGACGCCGGCACCCGCGGTGCCGCATGGCTGAAGATCAAGAAGGTGCACCGGCTCGATCTCGTCGTGCTCGCGGCGGAGTGGGGGAGCGGCCGGCGCAAGGGCTGGCTCTCGAACCTGTGGCTCGGCGCGCGCGACGCGGGCGCGGGGTTCGTGATGCTCGGCAAGACGTTCAAGGGCATGACCGACGCGACGCTCGCGTGGCAGACCGCGGCGCTGCTCGCGCGCGAGACGCAGCGCGACGGCCACGTCGTGCACGTGCGGCCCGAGCTCGTCGTCGAGATCGCGTTCAACGACGTGCAGCGCTCGCCCCGCTATCCGGGCGGGCTCGCGCTGCGGCTCGCGCGGCTCGTGCGCTATCGCGACGACAAGACGGTCGCCGAGTCCGACACGATCGACGCGGTGCGCGCGATCGCGATCGCCGGCGGGGTCGTGCCGGCCTGAGCGGGCTACGCGACCGCGTCGAGCGCGCGGCGGAGCTCGGCCTTGCGCGCATCGGGCGCGAACGCGGCGTCGATCGCGTGGCGCGCGGCGAGCACGAGCTCGGCCTCGGTGAGCGCGAGCGCCTCGGCGGTGCGCCGGTAGTTGTCCGCGAGATAGCCGCCGAAGTACGCGGGGTCGTCGCTGTTCACGGTGACGTGTACGCCGGCGCGCAGCAGGCGCGCGAAGTTGTGCGCCGCGAGGTCGGGCACGACGCACAACTTCAGGTTCGACAGCGGGCACACCGTCAGCGGGATGGCGCGGCGCGCGAGGTCGGCGACCAGCGCCGGATCCTCGTCGCAGCGCACGCCGTGATCGACGCGCTCGACCTGCAGCACCTCGAGTGCCTCGCGGATATATGCAGCCGGGCCCTCCTCGCCGGCGTGCGCGACCGCGTGCAGGCCGTGCGCGCGCGCCGCCGCGAACACGCGGGCAAACTTCGCGGGCGGATTGCCGCGCTCGCCGGAGTCGAGGCCGACCGCGACGAACGCGTCGCGAAACGGCAGCGCGGCGTCGAGCGTGGCGAGCGCGTCGTCCTCGGACAGATGGCGCAGGAAGCACAGGATCAGCTCGGAGGTGATGCCGTAGCGCGTGGCGGCGTCGGCGCGCGCGTCGGCGAGGCCCCCGATCACGTCGCCGAGCGCGACGCCGCGCGAGGTGTGCGACTGCGGGTCGAAGAACAGCTCGGCGTGGGCGACCCGATCGGCGTGCGCGCGCGCGAAGTACGCCATCGCGAGCGCGTAGAAATCGGCGCGGTCGCGCAGCACGGCGCAGCCGGCGTAGTAGAGGTCGAGAAACGACTGCAGGTCGGAAAACGCGTAGGCGGCGCGCAGGTCGGCGGCGGTCGCGAACGGCATCGCGATGCCATGGCGCGCGGCCAGCGCGAACGCCAGGTCGGGCTCGAGCGTGCCCTCGATGTGGAGGTGAAGCTCGACCTTCGGCAACAGGCGGATCAGGCGGTCGCGCGCGGGGTCGAGCATCCGTTCACGTTACCGCTTGCCGCACGCAGCCGCCGCGGATACGGTCGCCGCCCGTCATGACCGACGCTGCCGCTCCCGTTCCCTCGACGTTTGACCCGGTTCCCGCGCTCGCGTTCGCGCTCGCGCTGCCGGCGAGCGGCGTCGCCGCGGTGATCGCGCTGCTCGACGAGGGCAACACGGTGCCGTTCATCGCGCGCTATCGCAAGGAGCGCACGAACGGCCTCGACGAGGTCCAGATCCGTGCGATCGAGGAGCGCCGCGCCTACCTCGTCGAGCTCGAGGACCGCCGCACCGCGATCCTCGCGTCGGTCGCCGAGCAGGACAAGCTCGCGCCCGAGCTCGAGGCCAAGCTGCGCGCGGCGACGACCAAGGCCGAGCTCGAGGACCTGTACGCGCCGTACCGCCCGCGCCGCAAGACCCGCGCGCAGATGGCACGCGAGAAGGGCTACGAGCCGCTCGCGCACAAGATCCTCGCGCAGGTGGCCGACGGCAATCCCGCGGGGGAAACCGAAGAGGCGCTCGCCGGCGGGCGCGACATCGTCGCCGAGACGATCGCGGACACCGCCGAGGTGCGCGCGTTCGTGCGCCGCGAGCTCGCCGAGCACGGCAAGCTCGCGAGCGAGGTCGTGCCGGGCAAGGCCGACGAGCCGACCAAGTTCGAGCAGTACTACCAGTTCGCCGAGGCGGTGAAGACCATCCCGTCGCATCGGTTCCTCGCGATCCGGCGCGGCGAGGCCGAGGGCGTGCTGCGCGCGCACGTCGCGATCGACACGCACAAGGTGGAGGCCGGGATCCTGCGGCTCGCGAAGGTCGACGATTCGTCGCCGTGGGCGGAGCAGCTCCGGCTCGCCGTCACCGACGCGCACAAGCGGCTACTCGCGCCGAGCGTCGAGAACGACGTGCGCGGCGAGCTCAAGCAAAAGAGCGATCAGGCCGCGGTCGAGATCTTCGCGGCGAACCTGCGCAACTTGTTGCTGGCGTCGCCGCTCGGCGCCGCGAGCGTGATCGGCGTCGATCCGGGGCTGCGCACCGGCTGCAAGTGCGCGGCGATCGACGTGACCGGCAAGTTTCTCGGAACGGTCACGGTCTACGTCGCGCAAGGCGAGGCGCAGGCCGCGAAGGCGAAGGAAGACTTCGTCGCGTTCGTGAAGCAGCACACGCCGCGCGCGATCGCGGTCGGCAACGGCACGGGCGGGCGCGAGGCCGAGGCGTTCGTCAAGCGCGCGCTGGCGGATGCCGGGCTGCGCGACGGCACGTTCGTGGTGCAGGTCAACGAGGCCGGCGCGAGCGTGTACAGCGCGAGCGACGTCGCGCGTGAGGAATTTCCCGAACTGGACCTCACGATCCGCGGCGCGATCTCGATCGCACGGCGGCTGCAGGATCCGCTGGCGGAGCTCGTCAAGATCGAGCCGAAGTCGATCGGCGTCGGCCAGTATCAGCACGACGTGCACCAGCCGCTGCTCGCGAAGAAGCTGGGCGATGTCATCGAGAGCTGCGTCAACTTCGTCGGCGTCGAGCTCGGCACGGCGAGCGCGCAGCTGCTCGGCTACATCGCCGGCATCGGCAAGTCGCTCGCGAAGAAGATCGTCGCGTATCGCGACCAGCACGGCGCGTTCACGTCGCGCGCGCAGCTGATGGAGGTGTCGGGCCTCGGCCCGAAGGCGTTCGAGCAGGCCGCGGGATTCTTGCGCATCCGCGGCGCCGCGAATCCGCTGGACGCGAGCGCGGTGCACCCGGAGCGCTACGCGCTCGTCGAGCGCATGGCGGCGGACCTCGGCGTATCGGTCGGCGAGCTGGTCGGCAACGCCGAGCTCGCCGGCAAGCTCGACCTCGCGCGCTATGTCTCGGGCGACGTCGGTGAGCCGACGCTGCGCGACATCGTGGCCGAGCTCGGCCGGCCCGGGCGCGATCCACGCGCCGAGTTCGCGCCGCCGAAATTCCGCGACGACGTCACGACCATGGAGGACCTGAAGCAGGGCATGGTGCTCGAGGGCATCGTGACGAACGTGACCGCGTTCGGCGCGTTCGTCGACATCGGCGTGCACAACGACGGCCTCGTCCACGTCAGCCAGCTCGCGGAGCAGTTCGTCAAGGACCCGGGCGAGGTCGTCAAGGTCGGCCAGAAGCTGACGGTGCGGGTCCTCGAGGTCGATCACCAGCGCAAGCGCATCGCGCTGTCGGCGCGGAAGCCCGCCGATCGCCAGCAACAGCCGCAGGGCGACCGCGGCGATCGCGGCCCGCGGCCGCCGCGCGGCGATCGCGGTGATCGAGGCGACCGCGGCGATCGCGGTGGACCGCCGCAGCAAGGTCAGCAGCCGCGTCGCGATCGCCCGCCGCGCCAGCAGCAGCAAGGTCCGCGCGGCGATCAGCAGCAGCGCAACGACCCGCAGCGCAACGACCCGCAGCGCAACGACCCGCAGCGCAACGACCCGCA
>DASXCY010000210.1:0-28184 GCA_036490935.1 Kofleriaceae bacterium
CTTCTGCTTGCCGACGATGCGCTCGTAGTCGTTCTGCGCCATCGGCGTGTTGATGCCGGGCAGGCCCTTCTTGCCTGCCTTGCGGCCGTCGCCCTGCTCGGTGATCGAGCCGCGGCCGCCGATGCCGCGCATCGACAGCACACCGCCCGTGCCGTTCTCGCCGTTATCGCCGCCCTCGCCCTTGATCGCGCCGGTCGCGACTTCTTTCTGGCCGGAGTGATCGGTCTCCTGGATGTGCTGGTCGGTGGTCGGCTTGGTCTCTTCGAGCTGGCGGATGCGATCGTCGGGGCCGCCGATCTCGGCGGAGATCGTGTCGTCGTTCTTGCGCGAGGCGTCGGCCTTGCCCTCGGATTCCTTGTCGAGGTTGGTCTTCTGTGCGCGCGTCTCCTCGGCGACGTCGCGATCCTTATCGGAGAGCTTGTCGGCGTCCTTCGGCGGCGTCTTGACGACGTGCTTGTCGTCCTTGACCTCGACCATCACCATGGTCTCGGGCTGCTGCTTCGGCGGCTGCTTCGGCGGTTGCTGCTGCGGCGGCGGTGGCGGCGGTTGCAGCAGCTTCGGGGGCGGCGGCGGCTTGATCGCGAGCACGACCGGTTCCTGCAGCTTCTCGGCTTCGATCGCGGGGACCGGCGGCGTGAGCGGCCTGACGATCTTCGCGAGCTGCTGCGGATCGGTGAACGCGACGTCGACGCGCTTGGGCTGCAGCCCGAACTCGACGGCGACGTCGGTGTCGGCCTTGACCTCGATCGAGCAGTCGCGGACGTCGCGGCCCGAGGTGACGTCGGCATCGCTGACGATGCAGGCCGCGAGCGGATCGCCGAGGATCGAGACCAGCGCGGGCGGCGTGCGCATCGGGTACTGGTGATAGCCGCCGAACGTCGCGTCCTCGCCGACCAGCGCCGACAGCTGGAGCTTGGCGCCGGGCTCGACCTCGACCGAGCAGCGCTGCTTCGTGCAACGCACCAGCGGCGTCGACTCGCCGACGCGCGTGACCAGCACCGAGCCGCGGCTCGGCGTGTACACGACCTCGACCTGGGCGGCCTCGTTGGCGGCGATCTCGACGCGCTTGGTCCAGCTCGTACCGTCGGGAGCGGTGACCTTGACGTGGACTCCGGTACCGCCCGCCGGCAGCGCGACGGTCTCGCCGTTGCGTGTCGGCCGCTCGTCGATCGCGAGCTGAAAATCCTTCGGGATCGCGACCACGATCGCGCGCTGGGCCGCGGTCTGGCGCTGGACGTCGTAGTCCCAGCTCGCGGCGGCGTCGTCGAGCCGGATCGTCAGCAGCGGCTTGGGAACAGGCCGCGTGACCTCGTAGGCGACGAGCGCCGTGCCCTGCGCGCTGGCCGACATGGCGACCGCGGGGAGCCACAGCCATCGGCTGCGATATGCGCGCGCTCGTGCCACGGGCCCCCAGTTTGACATACGCCAAACCGAATGCCGTTGCTCGAAATCACGAGGAAATTCTTAAGTTCCCGGGAACCTGCATCACAACTTGCGGTAGATGCCGACCACGATGCCGATGATGTCGACCGACTTGAAGTCGGCCTTGCTGACGATGATCGGCTGCATCGTCGAGTTCGCCGGCTGGAAGCGAATCTTGTCGCCTTCCGGGTAATAACGCTTCACCGTCGCCTCGCCTTCGATCATCGCGACGACGATTTCGCCGGTGCGCGCGGCCGGTGTCTTCTTCACGAACACGTAGTCGCCGTCGAAGATGCCGTCCTCGATCATCGACTCGCCGACGATCTTGAGGCCAAACACCTCGCGGTGCCCGCCGAGCAGCACGCGGTCGATCTTGACCGAGTCGGTGGCGTTCTCGACCGCGAGGATCGGCTCGCCGGCCGCGACCTTGCCGAGGATCGGGACGTCGGCCAGCTCGTCGGAATCGGCGAGCGCATGCGCGTTCGTGCCGTTCGCCAGCCGCGGCCGCATCGCCACCAGCTCGCCCGAGCCATCGGGCAAGATCGGCCGCATCGCGCGCGATTTCAGATCTTCGCGGCGCAGGTGGCCCTTTTTCTCGAGCGCCTTCAGGTGATCGTTGACCCCGTTCGTCGAGCGGATATGGAAGAACTCGCCGATCTCGCGTAGCGTGGGCGGGAACCCGCGGTCCGCGATCGATGAGGAGATGAACTCGAGGATCTCGCGCTGACGTTGGGTGAGGGCATCGGCCATGAAGTTCTCCTACTGAACGGAATGACGGTACTGAACGCATCATCACCATGTCAATTTTTTCTCTAGGATTGTTGGGGGTCTTGGTGGCCGGGATCGCGTCCATGACCGCCGCGATCGACCGCGGCGACGTGGACGAGGCCGCCAGGCAGGGCGTCCTGGCCGGCCCCGCCGTCGTCGAGCACGCGCTCGATTCCCAGGTCCGGGCGACCCGGCTGGCGGGCATCGCGGCGGCGCCCCAGGTCGAGGATCGCGCCGAGCTGCTGCCGGCGCTGGCGCGAGTCGCGGGGGGGCCGGATCGGCGCACCGCGATCCCGGCGGCCCAGGCCGCGCGCGCGATCGCCCACGAGCTGGCGGCGCGCGACGCGCTACCCGACGACCTCGCGCCGGCCGACGTGGAGGACTGGCGCACGATGTTCGAGCGACTCGGCCGCGACCGCGATCGCTTCGTCGAGGTGCGGCTGGCGGCGCTCGCGACCGCGACCGAGCTCGCGCACTCGGTCGATCGCAGCGCGGCGGGCTTCGACACCTCGGCGATCGCGGCGGATCCGGATCCCGACGTGCGCGCCGCGGCGAACTGACCACTGCCGCTACTGCGTGCAGGCCGGCAGCGTCGCGCCGGCGTCGCCGCACGAACCGGGCGTGGTGCCGGCCAGCACGGCCTCGGCCCACGCGACGCCCGACGGGTGCTGCTGCATGATCGTCGTGTGGTCCGACGTCGAGAACACGCACGGCGTCACGGTCACACCCGACGAGACCAGCTTCTGATCGATGCACGCGGCCTCGCCCGCCGGCGGCATGATCTGATCGAGCGCGCCTTGCACGAGCAAGATCGGGCCGCCGGCGCCCGGCATGTCGAGCTGATCGGCGAGCAGCGCCTGGTAGTACGCCGCCGCATCGCCGCTACAGCCCGCATCGGGCCCTTCCGCCGCGATGCACGCGAGCAGCCCCGTGCGCAGCGTGTCGTCGATCAGGTCGCCGGTGTGCAGCATGTCGAGCTGGATCCACGCGCCGAGCCCGACCAGGCACTGTGACCCGATCGCGCCATCCAGCCCGCTCCGCATCGCCGCGGGCTCGGCGTGATCGCCCATGCCCGCGCCGACGTGATTCTCGAAGTACGCGAACTGGCGCATCACCGCGACCGAGCTGAACGACAGCCCGTACGCGATCGTCAGCTGCGTCGGATCGCTCAGCATGTCGACGTAGCGGAACGAGTTGAGCCGGATCGGCCACTCCGGCGCGTACACCGCGGTCGCGACCAGCGTGCCGGCGTCGCTGCCGTCGCTCGGCAAGAGTGCGCGCGCCGACAGCGCGGCGCCGCCGCCCTGCGAGTAGCCGCTCAAGATGATGTCGGGCGCGGTGATGCCCGGCGCGAGCAAGTGGCGCAGCGCGCGCGCCGCGTCGAGCATCTGCCAGCCCTGCCCGCGGTTGTTCAAGTAATCCTGCCAGCCCGCGTTGCCGAGGCCCGACAGATCCGGATCGATCGCCGCGATGCCCGTCGCCGCGTACGGCAGCGGCAGGTCGTTCTCGTCGGTCAGTGACGGCGCGCACGAGTCGGCGAGCCCGACCGAGCCGTGGCCGGTGATCGCGAGCGGCACCGGCCGCGCGATCGGCGTCGTCGGCAAGTACGCGCGCGCGGTCGAGACCGCAGGCGCGCCGCTGCCGTCGCGCGTCTGGTACGCGATGCGATAGATCTTCACCGCGCTCGTCGCGGTCATGCCCGCCTGTGTCCCGGCGGTCGCCTGATCGAGCGCGGAATCGACCGCGCACGCGAGGATCGTGCCGAGCGGCGCATCGGCCTGCGCGGCCGTCGCGTACACCTGATCGATCGTGTCGGTGCACGGCACCGCGGGCGTGTCGGTCGGCGCGTTCAGATCCGCGTCGATCGGCGCGGCATCCGGCCGCAGCGGCGCATCGCGGACCGGCGCATCGCCGGCCACGCCGGGCGCCGCCGCGTGGCAGGCGGCGAGCAAGGCGAGACCCCAGATGCGCATGCCCTTCGATAGCCGGCGGCGCCGCGCGCCTCAAGCAACACCTGCGTTACCCGCCGAACACGACGGTGAACGTGCCCAGCACGCTGTGATCGAGCGAGCTGGGGCGCGTCGGCCCGTCGCACGGGCCGGCGCACGTCGGCGGGCCGGACTTCGCGTAACCGGCAGGCGGATCGGCGAATGTCGCGCGTACGCCGATCTGGTAGCCGCCGTGATGATGCGTGCCGCGGAACCGAACGCCGAGGCCCGCGCCGAGCGAGACATCCGCGCGGTGCAGGTAGCCGCCGCCGCTCCATTCGATCAGCTCCTCGCCGAGGCCGCCCTCGACGAACACGTCGCCGCGCACGCCGATCCCGTTCTGCGCCACGAGGAACCGCGCGACGCTGTAGCGCGCGTTCGCGCCGAGCCGGTGCGCGCTGCCGGTCGGCGTCGCGGGCCGCATCATCGCGGCGTCGTAGGCCTGCATCGGCATCTGCGGCGCCGTGGACGACGGGTCGAGCAGGCCGAGGAACTGATACTCGCCGAGCAGCGCGAGCCGATCGAAGCGCACGCCGCCTTCCGCCGCGAACCCCAACCCGATGTTGTAGACCGGCCCGGTGTGGAACGTGCCGACGCGCACCCCGATCCCGTACTCGGCCTGCATGTCGCGATCGACCTGCCGCACGACGACATCGTCGGACTTCTCGTCGTCGGTTTCGGCGTGTTGCCCGGCGTACGCGGGCGAGGCCAGCGCGAGCGCGAGCGTGACGGACGATGCGGCCATGCTTCGTCGTACGCCGCCCGATGCCCGCGCGACGTGAAGGTTTCGTGGTTAGTGCGATCTTCACAGAGCGCGCGACTCGCCGACGTCGGCGATCCACAGCCGCGCGTCGTCCCAGCCTCGCTCCCGCCAGTACGCGCGCAGCCGCGCCGGCGGCTCGCCGATCGGCTCGTCGGTGAGCCGGAACGTCCCCCAGTGCATCGCGAACAGCTCGCGCGCGCCGAGCGCCTCGCACGCGCGTGCGGCCTCGATCGGATCGACGTGCTGCGGCTCCATGAACCAGCGCGGCGCGTAACCGCCGATCGGCAGCATCGCCCAGTCGATCTGCGCGCGCGCGCCGATCTCGGCGAAGTGCTCGCCCCACGCGGTGTCGCCGGAGTGATACGCGGTGCCTTCCGGCGCGCGCACGAGGTAGCCGCCCCACAGCGTGTCGTTACGATTCCATGGCATGCGCATCGACCAGTGGCGCGCCGGCACGAGCGTGATCGCGAGCTTGCCGAGCTCGTGCGTCTGCCACCAGTCGAGCTCGACGACGTCGGGCTTGCGCAGCCGCGCGCCGTTGCCGAGCGGCACGACGTACGTCGCCGAGTCGGGCAGCTGGGCGAGCGTGGGCAGGTCCATGTGATCGCGGTGGTCGTGGGTGACGAGCACGACGTCGGGCGCGGGCAGCTCGGCGAGCGCGACGCCGGGCGGCACGAGCCGGCGCACGACCCCGCCGATCGCGCGAGCCCAGATCGGATCGATCACGACGAGCGCGCCGCCGAGGCGAAGCGCCCACGTCGCGTGGCCGATCCACACCGCGCACGGGGCGCCGCTCGCGAGCGCGGCGGCGCCGCCGTCGCGTACGCCCGGGCGGATCGCGTCGAGCGCGTCGAAGTCGGAGTCGCGCGGCTCCTTGCGGCCGAGCTTCCAGCGCAACATGTCGCGCGGGCCGCGCCCGGGCCGCGTCGCGCGATCGTCGAACCGCGCGGTCACGCCAGCCCGAGCGCGGCGGCGACCCGTGCGTACGCGTCGCGGCGCGCGTCGATCACGACCTCCTCCGCGACGAGCTCGGCGAGCGTGTCGTCGTGGCCGTCGGCCACGAACAGGCGGTCCCAGCCGAGCACGTGCGGCCCCGCCGGTTTGTCGGCGATGCGGCCGCGGCACGTCACCGCGATCACCGCGATGTCGGGCGCACCGGCCCGCCGGACCGCGATGCGCAGCTCCATGTTCGCCGGTGTCTCGCGCCACCACTTGCAGAACCGGTTCTCGTTTTCGGAGTCGAGCTCGAGGCGCAGGCTCTTGCCGTCCAGCGTCGTCAGATCGACCGCCTCGGCGAAGCACGCGACGCCCGCGTCGGGCAGCGCGAGCACCTTGTCGCGCGCCTTGGCCTCCGGCTCGGGCGCGGCCGTCGCGAACCCGGTCTGCAGCGCCTCGACCACGAGCTCGAGCGCCGGCGCGATGCGACGGATCTCCGCCGCGCGCAGGTCGTTGCCGTCGATGAAGACCACGGTCACGGCGGCGAGCATATCGCGGGCAGCACGTCGCGTCGCGCCGCCGCGCACGCGCGCGCCATGTACGTTCGCATCGCGAACAGCCACACGCCGAGCGCGATCGGTACGACCTGGACGAACACCGAGATGTGCGACCACTCCATCGCGATGCCGATGATCGCGAAGATCGTTCCCGCGATGCCGCGCTCGGCGGTTCGCCGCCAATCCCTCACCATCACGGCGGTAGCCATCTCGAACGCGTCGAGCCGACCGGCCGCGGGTGAGGCCAGCGCGCACTCGACCGCGATCAGGTACGTGCCCGGCGCCGCCCGGCACACCGTTCGCGCGCGGTCCAGATCGCCGGCGCGCAGGAGCTTCACGAGCATGTCGTTCGCGACGCCGAACGAGACCCGCGACGACAGCATGCGCCAGCCCCCGCTCAGCTGCAGCGCGAACCCGAGCCCGAGGAACGCGAACGCCATCAGCTCGCGCGTCGTCATTCGACGATCACCCGGTCGCTCGCGCCGCGCCCGAACGTCTCGGGCATGTACATCTCCTCGGCTTTCGGCGGCGGCACGACGAAGTTACCCGGCGTGGTCGCGCGCGCGACGTAGGTGTACTCGTGCACGCCTTCCCACAGCAGCGACGCGAACGCCTCGACGCGCTCGTCACGCATGTTCTGGTGCTCCCACCACGGGCCGTACCACCACCAGTAGGCACCGCGCGACTTCTGGACGTTCGGATCGAGCGGGATCGGTCCGGTCGTCGCGAGCGCCGGGTTCATCGGCTCGAAGCCGGCCGGAATCGGATCGACGAGCGCGACCTGGTAGCGCCGGTTCTCGTTGACCATCGTCACGCGCACGCGCACGCGCGCGCCCGCCTTGACGTGCCACGTGCCGTCTGCGGCGCGCGTGACGTCCTTCGGATCATCGGCGCCTTCGTAGCGGCGCTCGACGACGAACCCGTAGTCCGCGGCATCGAGGTGCAGGCTCGCCGGCGCGTACGTCATGCCGATGCGGTAGTAGAGCCGGCCCGCGCCGTCCTTCTGGATCGTCAGATCCTGCCTGTCGTGCGACGCGACGTCCTTCATAGAGATCTGCACGTCGGCGTACTCGGTCGTGCGGCCCTTGAAGGTGTGATCGCCGGCGTAATCGTTGCCGAGCCACACGCGCGCGACGAAGTCCGGCGTGACCTTCTCGTACGTGTGGAAGTACAGATCGAGGGCGAGCAGCACGAACGCGTTCTCCTGCGTATTCTCCCAGCGGCCGCCTTTGCGATGCGCGAGCAAGCCGGTGACGAGCTTCGGGATCAGATCGTTGCCGGGCTGCTCTTCGATGAGCGACTCGAGCATCACGCCGTCGACGCGGCGGTCGCTCGACAGCAGTAGATAGTTGCCGTCGCCGTAGCTGGTCGTGAAGTTCGCCGCGCCCGCGGTCTCGCTGACGTGGTTCTCCGCGTAACGCACGAGCGCGGCGCGCTCCGTCGACGCCGCGGCCTGGCCCGCGAACGTGCCGAGCAGCCAGCCGTCGGTCTCCATCGTCACCTTGTCGGGCGCGCCCCACGCCGCGTAGAGCCGCTTGCCCTTCGCGACGTCGAGGTCGCCCAGCTGCTTGCGCGTGTACAGCGCGTACGCCTCGATCGCGTGGCGTTCGTCGTCGGAGTAGTACCAGGGGATGTGATCCTCGATGCGCTGCAAGTACGGCTTCGCGAGCGCGAACATCGCGTCCGGCACCGTGAAGCCTTTCGCCTTCGCGTGCGCGAGCGCGTTGACGACGAACACGCTCAGGTACGGGTCGCTCGGATAGCCGCGATCCCACCACGCGAACCCGCCGTCGTAGTTCTGCATCTGCGTCAGGTGCTCGATGTCCTCGTCGACCGAGTGCTCCATCTGTGCCGCGCTCGGCATGTCCTTGGTGTGGAACGCGGTCAGCACGTCGCGCAGCGCCGCGATCGCGAGGATGCGGCTCGAGCGCTGCTCGGCGCACTCGAACGGGTAATGCACGAGGTAGAGCAGCGCGTCGGTCAGCGACTGCAAGTTCGTCGACGAGGTCGTGACGTCGAGGCCGCCGAACTGGGTGACGACCTTGCCGGGCAGCGCGATCGGCTGCTTCATCGCGCCGGCATCGATCACGCCGTACGTCGCGAACGCTTCGGTCGTCGCCGGCGTCCACACCGGCAGCGCGAGCTCGGCGGCATCGGTCGCGGCGCCGGCCGAGCCGATCACCTGGATGCGCGCGGTGCCGGCCATCTCGGCAGCGGCCGGGAACAGCACCTCGACGCGATCGTTCGCGGGCACGCTGACCTGGCGGCCCGCGCCGTCGGTGAGCGTCGCGTTGGTCGCGCGCACCGCCACCTGCACGGTCATCGCCGAATCGGTCTGGTTCTGCACGACGACCGGCAGCTGGAACGTGTCGCCGAAGTTCAGGAACCGCGGCGGGCTCGGCCGCACCATCAGCGGCAACCGCGCGGTCAACGCGCTCTCGCCCTTGCCGAATTGCTTGTCGCCCGCGACCGCGATCGCGACCACGCGATAGCGCGTGAGGTTGTCGGGCATCTTGATGTCGATCACCGCGCGGCCGTCCGCGCCGGTCTTCACCGCCGCGGCGAACGCGGCGAGCGGGTTGAAGTTCGAGCGGATCGCGATCGCCGGGCCCGGCGGAGGCGGCGGCGGCGACTCGAGATTGCCCTTGGTCTGGTCCTCGTCGTTCTCGGCCTTGTCGGCGCTCTTCATCACCACGTGCATCCGCATCGGCGGCGTCGCCGCGGTAGCTTCGGGCATCGCGGGCGCCCCCTGCGCGAACGCGCCGTCGACGATCATCCCCTCGCCGGTGGCATCGCCGCGGCGATACCGCCCACCGCCGCCGCCCGGCAGGTTGACGCCAGTCGACGGGTCGGCGGGTGCGAGCGCCGCGACGTCGGGCCGCGCGAGCTTCACGTACGCGCGCTCGTATGAATCGCGCGTGCCGGCGTCGCGCTGCACGTAGAACGTGTCGATCGGGTTCGGGAACGTGTACGCCGCGAGCGCCAGCACCGATTCGTCGACGACGATCAGCGACGTCGTCGCGTTCGCGACCGGCTTGCCGGCGGCATCGGTGACCAGGACCGCGATCTTCGTCGCCTCGCCCGGACCGAGCTTTGGCACCGCGGGCGACACCTTGACGTCGAGCGTGCGCTGGCGCGGTGGGATCGGCAGATCGATCGAGCCTGCCGCGTAGGCCGGCCGCTTCGGCAGGCTCGGATCCGGTTTGCCGTGATCGTCGGTGCGCGCCGCGGCGCCGACGAGATCGACCTGCACGTACAGATTCGGCGTCATCGCGTCGGTGATCGGCACGTTCAGCACCTTCGTCGCGCTGTCGAACGTCACGCGCTCGGTCTTGACGATGCCGCTGCGCCGCCACGTGACGAGCGCCTCGGCCGGATAGAACGGCGCCTGCACGAGCAGCTCGGCCGTCTGGCCCGGCGCGTAGTCCTTCTTGTCGGGGATGATCTGCACGCGCTCCTGCGCGACCTCGCGCGCCGGCGGCACGTCGCCGCCCGACACCCAGAACTCCATCTTCGTCTGGTTGGCGCGGCCCTGGTCGTCGACGATCGTCGCGGTCACCTGATACGTGCCGCCGACCTTCGTCGCGAAGTGGCACTGCTGCGCGTCGGCCGCGGCGACCAGCGGGCACGTCTGCGGATCGACCTCCTTCTGCGCGTAGCGGCCTTTCTTGTACTCGTAGTCGAGCCGCACCGCGTCGACCTCGATCTTCGTGCCCGGCACGGCCTTGCCGTCGAGGTCGACGCCGATCACGTCGAGATCGAACGGCGTGCCCTGATCGACGAACGGCCGCTTCGCCTTGACCCCGACGTACAGCTTCGACGGATGCACGATCATCGTGGCCGCCGCCGTCCACGTCTGGCGGTTGACGTCGGTCACCGACGCGTTCGCGGTCACCGTCATCGGCATCGCGGGCTTCACCGACAGGAAGTCGAGGTGCAGCACGTGCGAGCCGGTCGCGTCGGTCTTGTCGGCCAGGTTCCACATCTTCGGCGGCTTGTAACCGTCGGCCGAGCCGAAGTCGTCGTACCAGCCGCGCCAGCCCCACCACGGCGTCCAGTTGCCGAACGTATAGTCGTCGCGGTTGGGCGGCGTGAAGCTGGTCTGCGTCGCGGTCACGTTCCACGCGACCGGCGCGCCCGGCAGCGGGCCGCCGCTGTAGTACTTCGCGTCGACCGTGATGTCGCCGCCGCCGCCGACGAGGAACGGGCCCTGGCTCGCGTGCGCGTTGACCTCGAACTCGGGCCGGCGGAATTCCTCGATCTGGAACGCGTGCGAGTACGTGCCGGCGAGGTTGCCGGCCGCGATGAATTCGACGCGCGCGGAGCCGAGGTTCGGCGTCTTGGGCAGCGTGAACTTGGTGTCGAAGCCGCCGATCGCGTCGACCGGCGCGGTGCCGGTGGCGATCTGGTTATTGAGGCTGTCGTAGACCTTGTACGTCACGCCCGTCGACTGGCCGTTCGTCCAGCCGACATCGCCGGTCTTGCCGTAGTCGACCGCGCGCAGCCAGCCCTTGAGCGTGACGTCCTCGCCCGGCTTGTAGAGCTTGCGATCGTCGATCACGTACCAGGCGAGCTGCGTGCCGCGCGAGGTCTTCGCCCACGTGCCGTACTCGGCGCCCGAGCCGGGATACTCGGCGACGAACGCGACGTCATCGCCGCGCTTCGCGACCAGATAGTTCGCGCCCTTGGTGCCCGCGGCGGCGAGCGCGAGCGTGGCCATGCCCGTCGCATCGGTCTCGCCGGTCACGCCGTACGGGCGGATCTCGAGCGCGACGTTACCCGCGGGCTTACCGGTCGCGAGCTCGGTCGCCATCGCGACCAGGCTGTCGCCGTCGACGTGCGCGTCGACCGCGAGGTGCGTCGACTCGATCCACGCGACGAGCTCGGGCGCCGGATAGCTCTCGGTCCAGGGATAGGGCGTCACGATCGCGAACACGTGGCCGAGGCCCGACTTCGGCAGCGCCCTGTCGAGCGCGACGTGCGTCTCGGCGAGCTCGTTCTTGCCGCCCGTCGTCTTCACGGTCGCGTCGAACACCTTCGTGCCCGGCGCGGCCGGCGGATGATCGTGGTTCCAGCGATTCGCGATGAAGTGGTTGTACGCGTCGAAGTCCGCGGGCGTGACCGAGTACAGCTTGACCTTCAGCTGGTCGTAGTTGGTCGTGAACACGTCGAGCGTCGGGTGCTTCGCCGACGGATCGAGCACGACCAGGCCCTGCGCGCCGAAGAACTGCGGATACGCGTCGCCGACCGCGAACGAGTGCTGCTCGTCCTTGCCGAGCGCCTGGCCGAACTCGTCGACGAGCTTGCCCGACACCGTCATCTTGTACGTGGTGCGCGCCTGCTGCAGGCCCTGCACCATCACGTAGTTGCCTTGCCCGACGATCTTCGCGCCGGCGAAGCCGGGAGCCAGCGACACGAGCTGGTCGTCGAACTTGTCGACGTCGATCGGGTTGTTGAACTGGAACACGAACGGCACGCCGGGCCGGCACTCGGCGCCCCAGCCGCACGTCGCCTGCACGAGCTTGAACGGCGGATACGTGTGGAACTGGAAGGCTTGCGCGGTCGTCGTCTTGTTCGGGCCCTCCTGCGACGGCGTACCGGCCGGGATGGTCACGTCGACGGTCGCGTCGGGTGGCAGCGGATCGACGGTGCGAAACGCGAGCCAGCGACCGGCTTCTTCCTTCGACCCGGCGACGAGCGCGCCGAGCATCTGATCCTTGGTGTGCTCGATCTCCTTGGCATCGAGCGCGCGGATCTTCACCGGCCGACCGTCCCAACCAGCCGCGACCTTGACCTGGATCGCCGACAGGACCGCCTGCACGTCGACCTTCTGGTCGAACTTGATGAAGATCGGCACGTCGAGGTGCTGCGGCGCGCTCGGGTCGTTCGGATAGCTCGCGACCAGGGTCGGCGGCGGCGTCTCGAACGTGAACGTCTTGGTCTTCGCGAGCGTCGCGCCCGATGCGCTCCTCGTGCCCGCGGGAATCTCGACCGTGTACGTCGTCGCCTGCGGGAACCGGACGTCCGGGTCAAACAGGATCGTGCGCGTGCCGATCCAGCGCCAGCGGCCCTTGGGCTGCGGCGTGAGCTTGATCGGCGTCGTCGCCGACGCGTCCTCCTGCGAGGTCACGGCGACCATCGGCTGGGAAAACGTCACGCTCAGCTCGGGCGCGAGCGGCACCTTGCCTTCGGGCATCCAGCGCAGCACCTCGAGGCCCTTGCCGGCATCGCTCGCCCTCGGCGGCGGCAGCACCGAGCTCGCCGGCGGCGGGAAGCTCGACGCGACGGTGTCGCCCGTGCGCGGCGGCGGCAGCGACGCCGGCCGCAGCGCGAACGTCTGCAGATCCGCCGGATCGACCGTGATCGGCTTGCCGCGCGCGAGCAGCGCCTGGGCGGCCGCGTCGGCGAGCTTCGTCGCCGGCGCGAGGTTCGCGCGGTCGTACGGCGGCGCGAGCTGCTTGCCGTTGGACAGCCGCAGGTCGAGGCCGTCGGGCGCGTCCTTCGCGTCGCGTTTGACCTTGTCGGCGAGCGGCGAGCCGCCGCTGGGCGTGGAGGATTTGCTACCGCAGGCGGTCGCGAGCGCGAGCGCGACCAGGGCGAGTTTCTTCATCTTGGGCTCCAGACGTGACCGGGTAAGAAACGCACCACCTCGCGTTTCGCGTTGCCGTCAGGGTACCCCCAAGGTCGGGCGCAGATGTGGTGTAGTGCCGCCATGCCTGACGGCAAGGTCGAGCCGTACATTCCCGCTTCGCAGAAGCTCCCGGAGCTGACGATCGGCGTCATGATCCTGGGCGCGCTGCTGTCGGTCATCCTCGGCGGCGCCAACGCGTATCTCGGCATGTTCGCGGGCATGACGGTGTCGGCGTCGGTGCCGGCGGCCGTGATGTCGATGGGCATCCTGAAGCTGCTGAAGACCGGCAACATCCTCCAGAACAACGCCGTGCAAACGGCCGCGGCGTCGGGCGAAGGCCTCGCGGCCGGCGCGATCTTCACGTTGCCCGCGATGGTGCTGCTCGGCGTGTGGATCAAGCCGGAGGGCGCGTCGGGCATCACCGGCGCGTTTCCGTACCTCGAGTGCACGCTGATCGCGGCGTTCGGCGGCATCCTCGGCGTGCTGTTCACGATCCCGCTGCGGCGCGCGCTCATCATCGACCAGCCGCTGCAGTTCCCCGAGGGCATCGCGACCGCCGAGGTGCTCAAGGTCGGCGCCGAAGGCGGAGGCGGGGTCGGCGTGCTCGTGCTGGCGGCGGTGATCGGTGCGGTCATCAAGGTGGGCGCGACGGGGCTCAAGATCTGGGCCGAGGTCGTGCAGTTCGGGTTCTGGATCACCGGCGGCGCCGCGACCAAGACCGCGGCCGGCGCGGCCACGAAGTCGGGCACGCCGTTCTACTTCGGGCTCAACGCGTCGCCCGCGCTGCTCGCGGTCGGCTACATCGTCGGGCTCAACGTCGCGGCCGTGATCTTCGCGGGGGCGGTGCTCGACCGCTGGATCGCGGTGCCGCTGTTCGCGCATTTCGGAGATCCGTCGGCGATCATCGTCGACAAGCTGCACGGCACGACGCTCGCGAAGGCGCTGGTCGACTCGAACGCGCTCGACGCCGCCGACACCTACCACTTCGCGACCCGCTTCCTCGGCGTCGGCGGCATGCTCGTCGGCGGCCTGTGGTCGCTGGTCAAGCTGCGCAAGTCGCTGCTCGGCGGCGTCAGGGCCGGGCTCGAGGCGTACCGCAAGCGCCGCTCGGGCGAAGGCGAGACCCTGCGCACCGAGCACGACATGCCGATGAACATCGTCTTGATCCTGATCGGCGTGTCGGTCGTGCCGCTGTTCTGGATCTTCTGGCACTTCACCGGCTCGGCGTGGATCAGCGCGGTGATGGCGATCGTGATGATCGTCGCCGGCTTCCTGTTCTCGGCGGTCGCGGCGTACATGGCCGGCCTCGTCGGCTCGTCGAACAATCCGGTCTCCGGCATCACGATCTCGACGATTCTCGTCGCCGCGCTGCTGCTGCTCGGGCTCGGCCTCAAGAGCCCGATCGGCCCGATCTCGGCGATCTTGATCGGCGGCGTCGTGTGCTGCGCGGCCGCGATCGGCGGCGACAACCTGCAGGATCTCAAGTGCGGCCAGCTCGTCGGCTCGACGCCGTGGAAGCAGCAAGTGATGCAGATCCTCGGCGTCGTCGTCGCCGCGTTCGTGATGGCGCCCGTGTTGAATCTCCTGAACAACTCGTACGGCATCGGCAGCCCGCAGCTGCAGGCGCCGCAGGCCGACCTGATGGGCACGATCGCGTTCGGCATCTTCGACGGCGGGTTGCCGACCATGCTCATCGCGATCGGTGCGGCGCTCGCGGTCGTCGTGATCGTGATCGACCACCTGCTCGAAAAACGCGGCAGCAAGGTGCGCGTGCCGGTGATGGCGTTCGCGATCGGCGTGTACCTGCCGTTCGAGCTGAACTCGTCGATCTTCATGGGCGGCGTCGTGGCGTGGCTGGTCGCGCGCACGCTCCGCCGCATGAACGCGACGGCCGAGCGCCGCTCCCAGGTCGAGCGCATGGGCCTGCTCGCCGCGGCCGGGTTCATCACCGGCGAGGCGCTCACGGGCATCGGGCTCGCGGTGCCGGTCGCGATCACCGGCACGAAGCAGCCGCTCGCGCTGTTCCTCGACGACAAAGGCGCGCCGCGATTCACGAGCTTCTGGGTGCCGAGTGTGATCTTGGTCCTGATCTCGCTGGCGCTGCTCTACAAGCTCGCCTTCACGACGCCGAAATCTACCAAGCGCTGAACGCCACACAGACATGTGTGTGGGGACGATTCAATAAGTGAATCGGGGGAGAGTCGGCTCCCAGGGTCAGCTGTCACCACCAGCTAATCACCCGGATTCTGTTGGTCAGGGAGCACACAGCTTTAGGCGCGAGCCTTGCTGTTAGTGAGGCCGCAGTTCGGTGAGCGACTAACAGTTCGCCCGCCGTTTTGGTCCTGTACCATGGCTTGTAGGAGGTCACGATGATGCGCACGGGAGCCGTCCTGGTCCTGTTGCTGGCCGCATGCGGCAGCAAGAATTCGCCGGACGTGTGTAAAGAAGTTCCAGCGCCCGCTGCATGCTCGACGACATGCACGCCGGGCGGCGCCGACACCTGCCCCGCCGGCTTCTTCTGCTCGCCTTCCGGCACGTGCGACGCGCAGTGCACGCAAGGCGGCGACGAATGCGGCGCCGGCATGAGCTGCTCGCCCGACGGCATGTGCGTGGCCAACGGCAGCGGCGCCGACGCGAACTGCCCGGACGTCCACTTCATGGCGATGAAGACGACGCCATCGATCGAGCTCCTGCTCGACCGCTCGGGCTCGATGGCCATGAACGACATCTCGCCGACGCGCTACAAGGCGCTGCATACGGCACTCACGAGTGCGACGGGCGCGATCACGCAGACGCAGGCCGACGTGTACTTTGGCGCGGCGCTGTTCTCGGGGGATTTCAATCCATGTCCGCCGAACGCCCAGCTCGACCAAAGCGCGACGCAGAACACCTCGGTCGCTCGTGCGTTGAACAACGCGAACGCGATCGACGCCCTCATCGCCTCGAACACCCCGAGCGGCTCGACGCCAACGGCGGACTGGGTGACTGCGGTCACCGCCGACTTCGGTGCCAACCCGCCCCCCATGGGTTCGCCACCGCTCATCCTGCTCGCGACCGACGGCGAGCCGAATGCGTGCGGTAACGGCAACGACAACGGCGCCGCCGTCGCAGCCGCCCAGGCCGCATATGCCGCCGGCGTCCGCCTGTTCATCATCGGCCTTCAGCTGAACGACCAGACCGCCATCCAGTTCCTTCAGGACATGGCGAACGCTGGCACCGGTATGCCGACCGGCCAAGCGCCGATGTGCGCGGGTTGCGCGCCGTACTACACGGCGAACAACCCGACCGACCTGGTCAACGGTGTCAACGCGATCATCAGCGGCGTGCTGTCGTGCGACCTGACGTTGAGCGGCCAGGTCGACCCGACCCAGGCCTCTCAGGGCACCGTCACCCTCAACGGCATGATGCTCACCTACGGCACCGACTGGACCGTTACCGGCGGCGGCACGACGCTCGAGCTGCTCGGCAGCGCGTGCTCGATGCTCGAGGCCTCGACGAACCCGCAGGTCGATGCCAGCTTCCCGTGCGGCGACGTGATCATCCAGTAGCGCGATTTCCCTCCCAGATCTCGCGACACGCAACGTATTCTACGAACGTCCGATAAACGGCGTCGGAGGGAACGTATGCGTCTTGTAATGTTCATGCTGGTTCTGTCAGCCGGCGCCGCGTGTTCAAAAGCGAACCCGAACCGATGCTGCGTCGACGAGGCCGACTGCACCGCGAACGACATCCCGCAAGGCAGCACGTGCAGCGACGGTCTCGTGTGTCGCGGCAACCAGTGCATCGCGGAGGTTTGCACGACCACCGCGGAGTGCGACCCCGCAGCACCGTATTGCGCGTCCGGCGGCCTATGCAGTTCGACCTGCGACGACAACTCGCAATGCCCGGGCTTCGGCCAAGATGCGAGCGACAAGATCTGCTCGAACAGGACCTGCCTCCAGTGCGTCGCCGCGAGCGACTGCCCGACTCAGCAGCCAGTATGCGACAACAACTCATGCCGCGCGTGCGCCATGGACTCCGAGTGCGCGAGTGGCGCATGCGCCGACGACGGCAGTTGCGTGGACACGTCAGCGGTCATCTATATCGACGCCGCGCAGGGGCTCGATGCCGGTCGGTGCACGCAGTCGGCCCCCTGCAAGAGCCTCCAGTTCGCCGTCTCGAGCGCACTACCAACCCGCAGCCACATTGTGATGGCGCCCGGGCTATATGTCGGAAGCACGCAGATCAACTCGATGGTCACCCAGGCACCGGTGGTCACGGTCCACGGACACGGGGCGAGCATCGAGTCGGCAGCGGGAAGCGACAACAATGCGATCACCGTGGACGATGTGGCCGCAACGCTCGAGGATCTCGACTTCCCCGGCGGCGATGCAATGTTCGCCACCTCTATCGTGAGCCTTACTGCACCGTGCAACGTCTATCGGGTAACGATCGAAGACACGGGCGGAATCGGTGCCGGCGCGAACATGACGATCGAGGACGTGACGATCACGAACACCAATGTCGGAGATGCGATCGACGTTGGATTGGGAAGTCATCTCTCGCTCGATCGCGGCGTCATCAACGCCGGTCAGAACGGTGGCCTCGTCGCAACCAATGGTGGTGTCGTGGCGATCACGAACCTCCTGGTATTCGGGACGATCGGACCCGGCATCGACCTCGCTGCAGCGACTGGAAGCGTCGCGTTTACGACGGTAGCGGATACCGGGCTGGGCGGATCCACACCGAGAGCATTCGACTGCTCGGCCGGTCTCTCCGTCACGTCGTCGATCATCTGGACCCCGCTTGGGCCGCCGATCGGCGGCGGCTGCTCGCTGAACTCGGACATCGCGGGCCCGACACCCGTGCTCGGTACAACCAACCAGGATCCGATGTTCGTCGACGAAGCGCACCGTAACTATCACATCAGCGCTTCGAGCCCGGCCAAGGATCAGGTCGATACCGGTCCAGCCAACGACTTCGAGGGCGATCCGCGCCCGCAAGGTGCTCGCTACGACATCGGCGCCGACGAAGCGCCGCCCTGAGGATCATCCAGTAGCGCGGCGGGCCAGCGCGCGCGACATGCGGAGGGCGCGCTGGCCGCGGTCGTAGGTGGCGCCGCCGTCGATGATGTGGAAGCCGGCGCGCGCGTAGAGGCGCTGCGCGGAGGTGTTGTGCTCGGCGACGGTGAGGCGCAGTTGCTGGATGTGACTCGACGGGGCGACGCGCTCGGCGACCTCGATCACGTGATCGAGCAGCTGGGTGCCGATACCGTGGCGCTGGTACGCCGGCAGCACCGCGAGCGCGAGCAGATCCGCGATGACCTGGCGCTCGGTTGGACGGCCCGCTGGTGGCTCCTCCATGTAAAAGCCGAGCATCGCGAAGCCGCGGCCGTGGCTCTGCGAATCTTGATCGATCCACGCGAGCACGCCGGGCTGCTCGAGCCACGACGGCAGAATGCGCGTGTAATCGCCGAGGTCGCGATACGCCTCGGCCCCCGTCGCGACGATCCAGGGATAGTCCTGGACCTCGGCACGGCGGATCATAGTGGAATATTGTAGCGCGCCTTAGCCGACGTATCCGCCGCCCTCGGCGGAGTCACGGCCGACCGGGCGAGCGGGCGATGCTGCAGCTGCGGGCTTACGCGCCGGCATCGCGCTCATGGGTTGCGCCGCTACATTTCCCGAGCCGGTCGCACGCAGCGCTGCGGGCGCGAGCGGTGTCGCCTCGCTCGGCAGAGGTTGTGACACCAGCGCACGTAGCGTGTAGCGGCCGGGCGAGGTGCGCAGGAACAGCGAGCCCTCGGCCTTCTTCTTGATATCCATCGAGAGGTCGCGGGCCACGACCGTATCTGGTGTCTTCGACTTGCTCGGCAACCGTGTCCCCGCCCGTTCCACGATCTCGCGAACCGACATGGGAACCGCGGTCTCGCGAAGGATCTCTTCCACCACAGCAAGCGTACTCATGGCCACGTTCCTCCAAAATTTCTCGTCGGGACCGTCGAGACGTTGGCCATCCTAGCGCCGCTCGTTTCATTCACCAGTCTTGACATCAGTTTTTTTTCGAGAACGCCGCAACACCGTGAGGCAGCGTGAAACTCGGTTGAAAATTTTCGGAGTCGTGCTCGACCCGCGCGCGATTTTCGTGCAGGCGCTAACCGGCGAGCTCGGTCGGCCGCAGCTCGGCGACGAGCTCGCGGATCTGCGTCAGGTCCTCGAAATCGCCGTCGCCGGGCGCGTCGATCGTGACCTCGATGATCATGTCGTCGTCGACGAGCGGGACGTCCTCGCGGCCCATCCGGCGCTCGCCGACGCGGCGCTCGTAGCGGAACACGCGCGTATCGGGTTTGCCGAACCGGCGATCGCGCTTGCGGCGCTCGCGCGACACCGCGTCGCGCAATTCCGCGATCGTTTTCGGCATCGGCTGCAGCGCGCCGAGCTGGCCCGCGCAGTTGAAGCACATCGGCGTCCACGCACCGTAGAGCTCCACGGTCTTGAGAAACCGGCGGCGCTTCTCGGGGCAGGTCACGCAGCGCGCGCCGAGGCCTACCGGGCGGGCGTCGACCCAGCGCGAGTAGCAGCCCCAGCAGCGGCCGCGCCGCAGCTCGTGCACGTTCGCGTCGCAGACTTCACACGTGTCCACCCGACGGTTGTCGAGCGCCGGCGTCGCGGCGGCAAGTTTTCGGCGATCTGGGCTAGGCTTGCCCGATGGCCTCGACCCGCGCGCTCATCCACGCTCCGTGGTCGGCGTCGAAGGTCTCGACGGCGCTGCGCTGCCCGCGCCTGTTTCACTTCAAGTACGTCCAGAAGTTGCCCGAGCAAGAGGTCATGCCCGAGGCGCGCATCGGCAAGGCGATTCACAAGGCGCTCGAGCTCGTGATGCAAGGCACGCCGATCGGCGACGCCGCGCGCGACGTGCGCGCCGAGCTGCCGGGCGAGCACGAGCAGCTGCGGTTCGACGCGCTCGCGCACGGCATCGCGCCGTTCGCCTCGCGCATCCAGCAATTTCGCCGGCGGCGGCGCGTCGCGCGCCAGCTCGTCGAGTATTCGCTGGCGGTGCGCGAGGACCTGACCGTCACGCAGTTCTACTCGGGCGACGCGTACTACCGCGGCGTGATCGATCTCGGCTACCTGTTCGAGGACGACTCGCTCGCGCTCGTCGATCACAAGACCGGCGTGCGCATTCCGGGCACGTCGATCGCGGACCAGCTCGAGGGCTACGTCGTGCTCGCGGCGGCCGCGTTTCGCCACGTCCGTCAGTTCTGGCTCGGCGTGCACTGGGTCGCCGAACGCGCAGTCGAATGGAGCGCGCCGCTGCCGCCCGAGACGGTCGTCGAAACGCTCATGCCCGATCTGCTCGACAACATCGAGGCCGCCGCGCTCGCCATCGATGACGGCCCGCGCCCCAATCCGGGCCCCTGGTGCGATCGCTGCAGCTACCGCGCGATCTGCCCGGCGAGCCGCGAGCTGCGCTACGAGCCCGTCGAGTACGACGAAGACGAAGATTGAGAATTCACGCCAGCGGCAGCTCGAGGGCGAGCTCGGTGCCGGAGCGGCCAGGCGAGATCGAGAGCTCGCCGCCGGCGAGCTCTGTGAGGCCGTCGAGCAGATCGTCGTAGTCGGTGCGGCGCGCGCCGTGAACGAGGAGCTGGAGCCACGGCGCGCGCGCGACCGAGCGCTGGCGCAGCTCGACGTGCAGGCGGGGCTCGAGCGAGCCGAGCGCGGCCGCGAGCACGATGCCCTCGAGCTCGTCGCGGGCGGCGCGCGTGCACGCGTCGTCGGGCAGATCGGCGACGAAGTCGACGCCGTCGCCGAACAGCGGGCGCGCGAGCTCGAGCGCGTGGCGGATCAGCGGAAGCGCGGCCGGGCCGGCCGCGCGCTCCTCGGGCCGGGCCGCGGCGAGCAGCTCGTTGAGCAGCTCGGCGGCGCGTTCGGCCGATGCGCGCAGCTCGCGCGCGACGTCGGCGCTGCCGGGCGCCGTGCAGCGATTCTCGAGCACGAGCGACGACAGCTTCACGACCTGCAGGTGATTGCCGAGCTCGTGCGTGCGGCTGCGGATGAGCTCGGCCGCGCGCTCGGCGAATGCGGCGCGTGCCACCGCTCGCTCGAGCAGGCGCAGGCGATCGAGCAGCTGCTCGCGCGCGGTCATCCGCCCCGCCCCGGGCCGCGCCAGCGCAGCACGCGCGCCGGCCACACCGGCAAACCCTCGGCGCGCCGCGACGGCGCCGCGCGCGCCGTCAGCTTCGCGAGCATGCGCAGCGCGTCGGCAAGCTCGGCAGGCGCGCCGGCGATGTCGACATCGGCGCTGCCGTCCTCGCGCAGCGCCGCGTGGCCCTCGTACGTCGCGCCCGGCGTGTAGATCGCGGCGCGGTATTCACCGGCGCCGGCCTCGCCCGCACGCTCGAGCAGGAGGCGCGCACCGCCCGTCGGTGTGAGCGCTCTATTCACCGAGATCCGAGGCGAAGCGGTTCGACACATCCGCTGCGTTGCCCCACTGCGACTTCTTCCACTCCGCGTTCCACTGGCGCAGCATCCACATCGGATCGAGCATCAACCGCGCGCCGATCTCGGCGTCGCGCGTGCCGAACAGGTCCTTGCGCTCGTCCGGATCCTTCGCGAGATCGAACAAGCGCGGCGTGCCCGGCCCGAACAGCTTCATCTTCCAGTGCCCGATCCGGCCGCCGTGGCCGTTCTCGTACTGCGACGAGAACGACATCCACGGATAGCCGCCCGCCGCGCCCTCGGCGACCGGCACGAGCGACATGCCCTGCCACTCGGGATCGTTCGCGACGCCGAGCGCGTCGGCGAGCGTCGGCACGATGTCGATGCCCTCGACGCCCTCGGTCACGCGGCCGGCTGGAAACTGCGGCGGATAGTGAATGAGCAGCGGCACGTGGAGCAGCGTCTCGCGCTCGCTGCCACCGTGACCGACGCGGCCGTCTTCCCACAGCTCGTCGCCGTGATCGGCGGTCACGATGATCATCGTCTGGTCGTAGATTCCCCAGCTCTTCAGTTTCTCGACGAGCTGGCCGAGCAGGTCGTCCTGGTAGCTGACGTTGGAGTCGTACAGCGCCCGCACGTGGTCCTTCTCGCGATCGGTCAGGTCCTTGCCGTCGGAGCCGTGCGGGCCGTCATCGCCGTATTCGGTCGCGAATCGGCCCTTGTAGCCACCGTCGTACTTGCTCATCCACGGCTCTTTCGCGCGCCACGTCACGTGCGTGTCGATGAGGCCGAGGTAGAGGAACCACGGCCGATCCTTCTTCGGCTGCACGAACGACAGGCCCTTGTCGACGATGTCGGCGCCGCGCAGGCCGAGGCCCTTCTCGATGTGGTTGACGAATTGATCCCAGCCCGAGCCGAAGCCGCGCGACGGCCGGATGTAGCCGTTGCCCGACGCGCCGGCGACGAACTTGCCGGCCTTCTTCGCGACCTCGTCGATCGTCACCCACTTGTCGGCGAGCTTGTCGTGCATCTCGATCGCCTTGTGCTTCGCGAGATACGTCGACGACCAGATCGACGCGTGCGACACCTGCGATTCGTTGCCCTGCTGGTACGCGTTGACGAACAGCGTCGACGATTCGGCGAGCTTGTCCCAGTTCGGCGTCTCCGGCCGCGCCTTGGGGTTGATCGCGCGGATCTTGTCGGCGCGCAGCGCGTCCATCACGATGAACACGACGAACTTCGGCGGCTCGCCGTGCTTCACCGCGGGCTCGTCGCCCGGCACGACGAGCGCGGCGTTCGTCACGGCCGCGTTCGCACAGCCATTCGCCATCAGATCGAGCCGCGCGGCCTTGCCCGCGAGCGCCGACAGATCGACGGCCGAACCGGCGCCGGTGAGCTTGCCCTCGGCCGTCGTACCGTCCTCGCTGGTCGCGAGCACGCCGACCTCGCAGGTCGGATCGGCGAGATCCGCGGTGAGCTTCGTCTTGTCGGGGATCGCGACGAACCAGCTCATGCCGCCGGCCTTCGGCAGCTGCAGCGCCTTGGTGTCGGGATCGTAAAACACGGTCGCGCGAGCGCCGGGCACGCTGGATTCCGGGCCCCGCACGCTGGAGTCCGCGCCGGCTTCGAGCCACGCGACCTCGAGCCCCGACTGCTTCGCGAACAGCGCGAGCTGGTTCTCGCCCTCGACCAGCTCGCCCGCCGGAACCGACAGCTCGACCGTCGACCAGCCGCTGTCGTACTTGCCGTTGATGTCCTTGTGCTCGTTGACGCGCACGCTGAGCGTGCCGTGGTCGGCGGCGAACACGCGCAGCCGGAGCGAGTTGCGCGACGCCTGCGCCGCGGTCAACGGCACGAACATCGACCCGGACTTGCCGACGATGCGCGCGACCTTGACGTCGCCTTCGGTCTGGCGCAGCTCCCACGGCCGCTTGTAGCCCTTGATGATGTTGCCGATGCGCGTGTACTTCGCGAAGCCGGCCGAGCCGGCCGGCACGAGCAGCCCGCCGTCGCGCACGAGGTGCGCCGACAGCCGGTTGTCGACCAGCGAATACACCGCGTGTTCGGGTCCGCGCGGCGTGGCGTGCACGGTCGGGCTCGATGGCGGTGCGGCCGGCGTGGGATCGACTTTGGTGGGCGAGAGCGGCGCGGCCTCGACTGCTTTCGGCTCGGCCGCGGGGCTCGGCTTGCCGCACGCGGCGGCGGCGATGACGAGCCCGGCTCCGACGAGGATGTAGCGACACATCGTCGGCAACCTATCACAACAGCGTCAGCGGATGCGCCACGCGTGCGAATACAGGTTGAAGCGGCCGTCGCGCACGAAACCGGCCAGCGCGACTCCGAAACGTTCGGCCAATTCGACGGCCAGCGAGCTCGGCGCCGACACCGACGCGACGATCGGGACCCCGAACATCACAGCTTTTTGTACGAGCTCGTAGCCGGCGCGCCCCGACAGCACGAGCACGTGCGCGGCCGGGGCGAGCTGGTTCGCGAGCGCCCAGCCGACGAGCTTGTCGACCGCGTTGTGGCGGCCGACGTCCTCGCGCGTGCAGACGATCTCGCCGGTTACGGCCGACGCGAGCGCCGCCCCGTGCAGGCCGCCGGTCGCGGCGAACACGGCCTGCTGGGCGCGCAACCGGGCCGGCAGCTGGGCGAGCACGGCGCCCGCGAGCGAGGTGTCGGCCGTAATTTCTCGCGCGCGTTGCTCGAGATCGGCGATCGCGACGCGCCCGCACACGCCGCACGCCGCGGACGCGAGAAGCCCGCGCGCGGCGAACGCCGACGACTCGACGTCGGCATCGACCGCGTCCTCGTCGACCTGCACGAGCCCGCCGGCCGAGCCTTGCGGAGTGATGATCGACTCGGCGTGCAGGAGGCCGCGCACGAGCTCGAGGTCGTGGCCCGGCGTACGCATGATCGTCGCGACCGGCGTGCCGCGCGCGCGCAGCTGCAGCGGCGCCTCGACGACGACGCGATCGACGTCCGGTTTGCGGACGTCGCCCTCGACGCGCTCGATCGCGACCTCGCGGATCACCGCCGCTTCCTCTCGACGAGCAGGTGCGAATCGGCGGCGGTGAGCTCGAGGTGCAGCACACCGCGCAGCGCGTCGATCTTCGCGAGCGTGTCGGGACCGAACGGCGCCTTGCCCTCGATCGCGTGCAGCACGATGCCCTCGAGCAGGTCGCCGAGCGTGAGGTCGAGCATGCTCGCGAGCGCCTTGAGTAGCTGGAGCACGCGCTTTTCCATGCGCACGCCGGTCTGCACGCGCTCGACGATCCTGCGCCGCTTCGCCGTCATGGTCTACGCGGTAGCACGAACACGGCCCGTGCGAGCGGCGAAGCGGTGATCTCGGCGACGTCGTAGCTGCGCGCGAGCGCGCCGGTGCGGTGATCGAGCAAGTCGGGATGTTCGGCGAGCAGCTCGGCTGCCGACGCGTAGCCCCGACCGTGCATGCGCTCGGCGATCAACGCGAGATACGCCCACGTGATCGTCTCGTGATACTTCGCACCGGCGAACCGGCGCAGCTCGGCTCGGAACGTCGCGGCCGCCGCTGCGAAGTCCGGCTCGCGGACGAGCACGTCGAATCCGAGCTCCAGATGTCTGCGATGGGTCAGCATCGCTCCTTGGTACCAAGTTACCAAAGTACCGTCAAACGAGGTGTTAGGATGCCCCGGTGAAGGACCGCGTCTTTCGCGACCCGGTGCACGGGCTCGTCGAGTTCAAGGGCGCGGATCGGCCGATCGCCGAGCTGCTCGACACCGCCGCGATGCAGCGGCTGCGCCGCATCAAGCAGATGGGCTTCGCGTGGCTCGTCTATCCCGGCGCCGAGCACTCGCGGTTCGGCCACGCGCTCGGCGCGTTTCACATCGCGCAGCGCGTGACGCGCCGCCTCGAGCTGCCGCATGACGTCGCACGCCACGTCAAGGTCGCGGCGTTGCTCCACGACGTCGGCCACGGCCCGTTCTCGCATGCGTGGGAGCACGTGTTCGGCGGCGCCGATCACGAGAAGTGGGGCGCGCGCATCGCGACCGAGCACGCCGAGCTCGCCGCGGCGCTCGAGCAGCTCGAGCCCGGGCTGCCCGCGACGCTGCGCGCGTTCTGGGGCAAGGGTTACGCACCGCACTACGCGCGCAAGCTGGTGTCGTCGCAGCTCGACGTCGATCGCCTCGATTATCTGCTGCGCGACGGCCACTACTCGGGCGCCGGCTACGCGACCTACGACCTCGACTGGATCATCCACGCGATCCAGGTCGCGCACGTCGGCCCGGATCGCGAGGATCTCGTCGTCGACTACCGCCGCGGCATGTACGCGGTCGAGCAATACCTGTTCGCGCGCTCGTACATGTACGCGCAGGTCTATCACCACAAGACGGTGCGCGCGGCCGAGTGGATGTTCATCAAGACGCTCGAGCGGTTCGCGCAGCTCGCGAAGCAGCGCGCCGAGCCACCCGGGTTACCCGCCGCCGCCGCGATGGCGCGCGGCGAGCCGGTCTCGGTCGACGATTATCTCGCGCTGCACGACATCTCGGTCACGACCGCGCTCGATCGCTGGGCCGCGGACGCCACCGTCGATCCCGTGCTGCGCGATCTCGCGGGCCGGCTGGTCGCGCGCCGGCTGTTCAAGACGCTCGATCTCGGCGATGACCGCGCCGCCGCCGAGCGCGTGTGGCCGGCGGCGCTCGAGATCGCGGAGCAGCGGCTCGGCGAGGCCGGCAAGTTCTACGTCCATCTCGACAGCGCGCAGCACGCCGCGTACCTCGCCGCGACCGACGAGGAGCTGCACGTGATCGATCACCCGCGCTACGGCACGGTCACGCTGTCGCGCTTGCTCGAGGACATGCCGCTCGGCCAGCCGACCGCGGTGATCCGGCTGGTGTGCGCGCCCGAGCTCGTCGACGCGCTGCGCCCGCTCGTGCGAGGCGCGCTGAAGTAGCGATGCTCGACGACGAGGACACCAAGACGTCGTCGTCGCGGCTGCCGGTCAGCACGCAGACCACGATCACCTCGCCGATCGAAGCGCTCGAGCTCGACGAGCTGCAGCGCACGCGCCGGTTTTGCTTCATCGCCCTGCCGATCGCGATGCTCGGCGGGCTGTCGGCGCCGCTCTTGCCCGGCGACACGACCGCGACGATCCTCCTGATCTCGTCGGTCGCGGTCGCGGTGTTCGCGATCCTGTTCCTGCTGTCGCGCACGCGCAATCCCGAGACGTTCCGCCGGCCGTCGACCGCGCTGGGCTGGTTCATTCCGGCCGCATGCGTGACGACCGCGATCCCGTATTTCGGCGCGTTCTCGCCCGCGCCGCTCGTGCTCGTGCTCGGCGTCTACTTCGTCGGTCTCGGGCGCAGCGCGGGGATCGCGACCGCGGTGTATGCGACGTGCGCCGGCATGCAAGGGCTCGTCGCCGCGCTCGTGATCGCCGGCGCGCACGACACCGGCCTCGTGCACGTGGAAGGGCTGGCGCGCCGCGACGAGATCATCATCCAGCTGCTCGTGCAGCTCGTGCTCGCCGCGACGTTCGTGACCGCGCGCATGTCGCGGCGCACGGCGCTGCTCGCGGTCGGCGAGCTCGAGCGCGCGGTGCGGATCGCGGCGCGTCGCGAGGCGCTGCTGCTCGAGGCGCACGAGGAGCTCGAGCGCGCGCTGCGCAGCGGCCGCGGCCGGTTCTCCGAGCAGAAGATCGCGACCTACAACCTCGGCAAGCTGCTCGGCCGCGGCGCGATGGGCGAGGTCTACGAGGCGACCGGCGCGCAGGGCGTCGTCGCGGTGAAGATGCTGTCGCAGGCCTCGCTCGGCAACCCGACCCACGTGCTGCGCTTCCTGCGCGAGCTGCGCACGGCGGCCGCGATCGAGTCACCGCACGTCGTGAAGGTGCTCGAGGTCGGCGAGGTGCCGGTGCCGTACCTCGTGATGGAGCGGCTCGTCGGTAGCACGCTCTCGGATGTGTTGCGCAGCAAGCGCGGGCTGACCACGCACGAGGTCGTCGAGATGATCCGCCAGGTCGGCGAAGGCGTGACCGCGGCGGCCGCGGCGAACGTCGTGCATCGCGACCTGAAGCCGCAGAACGTGTTCCGCGATCACGGCACGTGGAAGATCCTCGACTTCGGCATCGCGCGCGCGATCGACTCGGGCGACACGCTCACGCAGGGCCACATCGTCGGCACGCCGTCGTACATGGCACCCGAGCAGGCGGCCGGCGGCTTCGTCGATCACCGCGCCGATCTTTATGCGCTCGCGGCGATCGCGTATCGCGCCTTGACCGGGCAGCCGCCGTACGCGGCGGGCGAGGTCGCCGAGACGCTGTATCGCGTCGTCCACACGCTGCCGCATCGCCCGACCGACCTCGCGCCGCAGCTGCCGACCGAGGTGGACCTCGTGCTCGCGATCGGGTTGGCGAAGGATCCGGATCTGCGCTTCCAGTCGGCAGGGGAATTCGCGACGGCGTTGGCGGCGGCGTTCGGGCCGGGCTTGCCGCTGCCGGTGCGCGAGCGCGGCGCGGCGCTCGTGCGCGCCGGCGTGTGGCGATCGCGCTAGCGGCGGCAGCGGCGGCAGCGACGGCGGCAGCGACGGCAGCGGCAGCGGCAGCGGCGTCAGCGTCAGCTACGGCGACGGCGTCAGCTACGGCGACGGCGTCAGCTACGGCGACGGCGTCAGCTGCAGCTGCGGCGTCGGCAACGGCGACGGCGTCGGCTGCGGCGACGG
>DASXCY010000211.1:0-53385 GCA_036490935.1 Kofleriaceae bacterium
CAGAAGCTGCCCGAGGGAAACGGCGGCTACACCGACCCCGCGCTCAAGGGCTTCGGCAAGACGCACAAGAAGGTCTACACGGATCTCACGAGCGACCATCCGATCGATCTGACGCGCTACCAGGTCGCGAACTGCTACATGGGCCGCATCGGCCTCATCAACTCGGGCGGCGCGTCGTCGGGCGACAACGACCTGCGCGAGGCGGTCACCACCGCGGTCATCAACAAGCGCGCCGGCGGCATGGGCCTCATCGCCGGCCGCAAGGCGTTCCAGCGCCCGTTCAAGGACGGCGTCGACCTCTTGCACGCGATCCAGGACGTCTATCTCACGAAGGAAGTGACCGTCGCGTGATCGGACATCGGGCTTCGGGCTTCGGGCGAAGCCCGAAGCCCTGTTAGGCTGGGGCGATGCCGCGTGTGGGGGAGCTGCTCGTCGCCCAGAGGCTGCTCTCGCCCGAGCAGGTCGAGCAGGCGCTGCGCGCGCAGGTCGTGTGGGGCGGCCGGTTCGGCACGAACCTGGTCGAGCTCGGGCTCATCGATCTCGACACGCTGTCGCGCACACTGGCGGGCCAGCACGGGCTGCCGGCGGCGCTCGCGCACCACTTCGAGCATGCCGATCGAGAGCTCCAGCAGCGCTTCGACGCGGACCTCGCCGACAAGTGGTCGCTCGTGCCGCTGTTCAAGCTCGGCGACGGCCGCGTCGCGGTCGCGGGCATGGATCCGCTCACCGCCGACCAGCGCGTGGCGATCGCGGCGGCGTTCGAGGTCGAGCCGCGCCAGCTCGTCGCGTCGATCGCCGCCGAGCAGCGCATGCGCTACCAGCTCGAGCGCGTGTACGGCATCGCGCGCAGCGCGCGGTTCCTGCGCAAGAAGGGCCAGAGCATCACGCCGTTCCCGGTGGTCGGCGAGCTCGAGGTCGAGAGCGACAGCGAGATGGATCTCGCGATCCCGATCGACGTCACCGAGCCGATCATCGAAGCGCGGCGGACACCCGACCGCGCCGCCTCGCCGCCCGAAGCGCTCGCCGCGTTGATCGACGAGGCCGCCGCTCAGGCCCCATCGCCCGACGACGAGCCCGAGGGCCGCGAGCGCCGCACCTACGTCAAGACGCTCGGCGATCTCGACGAGCCCAAGCCGGGCGAGGTCAAGGCACTCGGGCGCATCGCGATCCGCAGGGCGACGAGCGGCGCGATCCCGGTCGTCGAGGCGCCGCGCAGCACGGCGAGCCTGTCCGATGCGCTGCGCGCGGTGCGCCGCGGCAGCAACCGCGACCGCGTCGCCGAGCTCGCGATCGATGCGCTCGTCCGGTTCGCGCCGGTGTGCGACGCGGCGATGCTGCTGGTCGTGCGCGGCGACGTCGTGATCGGCTGGAAGATGTTCAGCCGCGACGGCCACGAGGCGGCCGAGCTGGTCGTGCCGCTCGATCAGCCGGGCATGGTGCCGGACGTCGTCGGCGGCAACGCGACGCTGCGCGGCGCCGCGGGCGAGCTCGGATCGATCGATCGCCTGCTGCTCGGCGCGCTCGGCCTGCCCGAAGGCGAGCTCGCGGTCGTGCCGGTCGCGATCGCGGGCCGCGTCATGTGCGTGATCGCGGCCGCGATCAAGGCCGACGCGGCGGTCGGCGTCGTCGAGTCGATCGCGGCCGCCGCGGCCCACGCGTTCGGCCGGCTGATGCGCGAAGCCAGCCGCTAGTGTCGACACGCGTGTCGACACGCGGCGCGTCCAGCACGCCGATCGAGACGCGTTGCACGAGGTTACGCGTGGCACTTCGACTGCAAGTGCGCGCAGCCGATGTCGACCATCCGGGTGTGGCTGTCCTGCGGCGTGCTCGCCGCCTGTTCGATTCCGGCCAAGCAGGCCGGCCACACGGGCGACGCGAGCGACGGCGACGGCAGCGCCGGCTCGTCCGACGGCTCCGCGACCCCGATCGACGCGATGGTGGATGCGGTGCCGGGTGCGCCGATGGTCGTGCTGACCGGGATGCCCGATCCCGACGGGAACCAGACGACCGCGACGTTCACGTACACGTGCAGCGATGCGACGGCGTCGCTCGAGTGCCGGCTCGACGCTCAGCCGTACGCGGCCTGCCCGCTGCCGAGCAAGACGTTCACCGGCGTGCCGGACGGCGCGCATGCGTTCGATCTGCGGGCGACCGCCGACGGCAAGACCGGCGTGATCCCGACGTACGCGTTCACGGTCGACACCGTCGCGCCCGCACTCGTGTTCACCGCGCAGCCGGCGGCCGATACCAACAGCGCGACCGCCCAGTTCATGTTCACCACCGGCGACGCCGCGACCGTGACCTGTCAGCTCGACGCGCAGGCCGCAGCAGCGTGCACGAGCCCGCAGGCGTATCCCGGCCTCGCGGACGGCTCGCACACGTTCACGCTGCAGGGCGTCGACACGGCCGGCAACATCGCGACCAAGACCGCCTCGTGGATCATCGACACCGTGCCGCCGACGCTGTCGATCGTGATGGAGCCGGCGAGCGTGTCGATCGTGGCGACCGCGCAGTTCACGTTCACCGACGGCGGCGCGACCTCGGTGACGTGCCAGCTCGACGCCGGCACGGCGGCCGCGTGCACCTCGCCGCACGGGTATTCGAGCCTGGCCGACGGCTCGCACACGTTCACGCTGACCGCGAAGGACGACGCCGGCAACGCCACGACCAAGACGTACACGTGGACGATCGACACCACGCCGCCGGCTCTGTCGATCACCGCGTACCCGCCGAGCCTTGCGAATTCGCAGACCGCGCCGTTCATGTTCACGACCGGCGACGCGGTCACCGTGACGTGCCAGCTCGACGCCGGCACACCGGCGGCGTGCACGAGCCCGCAGACGTACATGGGCGTGGCCGACGGCTCGCACGTGTTCACGCTGCGCGGCACCGACTCGGCCGGCAACACCGCGACCAAGACGTACTCGTGGACGATCGACACCACGCCGCCGGACGTCTCGATCGTCGCGTCGTCCGAGCCGCCGAGTCCGACCAAGGTGACCTCGGCGACGTTCCAGTTCAACACGGGCGACGCGACGACCGTGACGTGTCAGCTCGACGGCATCGGGCCGGCCCCGTGCGCGAGCACGAAAGCGTACTCCGGCATCGCCGACGGGTCGCACACGTTCACCGTGGTCGGCACCGACGCCGCGGGCAACACCGCGCAGGCGATGTACACGTGGACGGTCGACACGCAGGCGCCGACCGTGACGATCACGAGCGCGCCGACCGGGCCGATCGCGACGAAGAGCGCGTCGATCGGGTTCTCGGTGAGCGACGGCGTGACCACCTGCTCGCTCGACGGCGGCTCGCCGGTCGCGTGCTCGAGCCCGTACGCGGTCGTCGTGACCGGCGATGGCGTCCACACCGTCGCCGTGTCGGCGACCGATGCCGCGAGCAACGTCGGCTCGGCCTCGACGATGTGGCTGGTCGACACCACGCCGCCCGTGGTCTCGCTCGGCGCGGTCGACTACAGCGGGTGCCCGAGCACGTTCTCGATCTCCTGGACGCGCAACGATCCGGGCACCGGCATCAACAAGTGCACGTGCAGCTATCCGTTCACCGGCACGTACGACTGCACCGCCGCGACGAGCCTGACCAGCACGATCCCGGCGAGCGGGTTCGACACGTTCTCGATCAGCTGCACCGACAACCTCGGCAACACCTCGCCGCTCAAGACGGCCAAGGTCAACGAGTTGGCCTGCCCGTGATGGAAGGCGCTTCGATCGGCCCGTACCGGATCGTCCGCAAGATCGGCGAGGGCGGCATGGGCGCGGTGTTTCGCGCCGAGCACGCGCTGCTCGGCCGCGCCGCCGCGATCAAGGTGCTGCTGCCGGCGCTGTCGCAGCAGCGCGAGATCGTCGACCGGTTCTTCAACGAGGCGCGCGCGACGACGTCGATCACCGATCCGGGCATCGTCCAGGTGTTCGACTTCGGATTTCACGCCGACGGCAGTGCGTACATCGTGATGGAGCTACTCGACGGCGAATCGCTCGACGCGCGGATCGCGCGCGGCACGGTCGCGGTCGTCGACGCGCTGCGCATCACCCGCCAGGCTGCGGGCTCGCTCGCCGCCGCGCACGCGCGCGGCATCGTGCATCGCGATCTCAAGCCCGACAACTTGTTCATCGTGCGCGATCCCGAGGCGCAGGGCGGCGAGCGGCCCAAGATCCTCGACTTCGGCATCGCGAAGCTGACCGGCGAATTCGGCGGCGATCGCACGCGCACGCGCACCGGCATGCTGCTCGGCACGCCCGTGTACATGTCGCCCGAGCAGTGCCGCGGTTCGGGCGACGTCGATCATCGCTCCGACATCTACTCGCTCGGCTGCGTCCTCTACCACCTGCTCGTCGGCCGGCCGCCGTTCGACTACGAGGGTGTCGGCGAGATCATCTCGGCGCACCTGCGCGAGCCGCCGAGGCTACCGAGCGCCAGCCTCCCGGGGCTGCCGCGCGCGATCGACGAGCTGGTCGCGCGCTGCCTCGCGAAGGATCCCGGCGAGCGGTTCCAGACGATGACCGAGCTGCAGTCGGCCTGCGAAGGCGTGCTGGCGCGCATCTCCGGCACCGGCGCGCCGACGCTCGCGCTGCCCGGCGGCCCGACGCGCGTCGGGCCGACCACCCTCGGCGCATCGGCGGGTCAGGTCGGCGAGCCCCGCCCGGCTCGCCGGCTCGGCTGGATCGCCGCCGCGGTCGCGGTGGTCGCGGCAGCGGCCGTCGCGCTCGCGCTCGCGCTCGCGCCACGCGGCGGCGACGCGCCGGTTCCCGCCGAGCCCGCGCCGCCCGCCGCCGTGCATGCCGCGGCGAGCGTCGCGCCGCCACGACCACCACCCGACGCCGCGATCCCCGACGCCGCGCTCGCCGATGCCGCCCTCCCCGATGCCGCGCCCGGACCACTACCGCCTCCGCCGAGACCGCGCCGGATCGTTCGCAGCGCGCCCGGTCCCATCGCACCGAAAGCCGAGGATCCGTATGACAGCCGCTAGCCGCTTGCTCGTGATCGCGCTCGCGTTCGCCGGCACCACCGCGCACGCGCAGCCCAGCGACCGCGACGTCGCCGCCGAATCGCTGTTTCGGGAGGGCCGCCGCCTCGTCAAGGACGGCAAGCTCGCCGAGGGCTGCGACAAGCTCGAGGCCTCGGAGCGCATGGCCGACTCGGTCGGCACGCTGCTCAACCTCGGCGACTGCCGGGAGAAGACCGGCCAGCTCGCGACCGCGTGGGCGATGTTCCTGCGCGCCGCGACCGCCGCGCGAGCCGGTGGCGACGCGACCCGCGAGACCGAGGCCCGGACCCGCGCGCACGCGCTCGAGCCCCGTCTGTCGTACCTCACGATCTCGGTGCCGCGGCAGAGCGAGGTCGACGGCCTCGCGATCGAGCGCGACGGCGCCGCGGTCGATCCCGCGCTGTGGAATCAGGGCGTGCCGATCGACGCCGGCGCCTACGAGATTCGCGGTCGCGCACCCGGTCACGAGCCGTGGAGCACGCGGGTCGAGGTGCAGAACGGCCAGAAGGTCAGCGTCGAGGTGCCGCGGTTCAAACAGATCCGCGCGATGACCGCCGCGGTCGCACCGGCCGCGCCGCTCGACGCGCAGCCCGAGCCCGCCGCCGCCGCGTCGCCGCCGCCGCCGCGCCATCGGCTGTTGTCGCCGCTGCGCGATGCCGCGCTCGCCAGCGCCGCGGTCGGGCTCGCCGGCATCACCGTCGGCGTGAAGCTCGAGCTCGACGCGAAGGACCTGCAGCGCCAGGCCGACGCGATCTGCCCGGCGACGATGTGCGATGACCGGCGCGCGCTCTCGCTGAACAGCAGCGCCCGCCACGACGCGCAGGTCGGCGACATCGTGCTCGGCGTGGCCGGCGCGGCGGTCGCCGCCGGCGCCGCGATGTGGCTGGTCGGCGCGCCGCACATCTCGGCGAGCGTCGGCAGCGATCGCGTGAGCATCGCGCTGAGCGGCCGCTTCTAGGGTAACCTGCGCGCACGATGGCCGAAGAGCACCCGGGCCCCGAGGGCACGCGCAGGAAACACCGACACGATCTCGGCCAGGAAGACCATGGCTCGAAGCTCGCCGCCGGCACCACGCGCGCGATCCAGACGCTACTCGGGCTGTGGATCGCGCTGACCCTCGGCCTCGTCGTGTACGTCCTCGTCGACAGCGGGAGATCGACACCGGCCGTGCCGTCCGCCACATCCGCACCGTAAAAGACTTCTTGGCCTGGTCAATCGGGGAGGGATCGGTCATGGTCCGACGTCTAGGTCCAGGCCGCGCTCTGGGGAGACGCGGTGTCCATGATCGCTGACGAGATCATCTCAGAGATTCGCAGCCGCGCGGACATCGTCGCGGTGATCGGCCAGCACGTCCAGCTCAAGAAAGCCGGCCGCAGCTGGAAGGGGCTCTGCCCGTTTCACGGCGAGAAGACGCCGTCGTTCAACGTGATGCCCGACAAGGGCTTCTATCACTGCTTCGGCTGCCAGCAGAGCGGCGACGTCTTCAAGTTCATCATGCTGCTCGAGGGCAAGAGCTTCGTCGAGGCGGCCGAGCAGCTCGGCGCGCGGTTCGGCGTCGAGGTGCCCAAGATCGAGGAGTCGCCCGAGCTCAAGCGCGCGCGCGGCGAGCGCGTCCAGATGCTCGACGTCAACCGGCTCGCCTCGCAGTTCTTCCGCGAGGTGCTCGCCGACAAGAACCGCGGCGAGGCCGGCCGCGCGTACCTCACCAAGCGCGGCGTCGACGCGGCGACGACCGAGAAGTTCCAGCTCGGCTACGGGCCGGCCGACTGGCACGCGCTCGCCGATCATCTCAAGTCCAAGCGCGCCGACCTCGAGCTCGCCGCCAAGCTCGGCCTGGTCGCCAAGCAGCCGCGCGCCGGCGGCTATTACGATCGCTATCGCGATCGCCTGGTGTGCCCGGTCGTCGTGCCGGGCGGCGAGATCGTCGGGTTCTCGGCGCGCGTGGTGTCGGCGCAAAAGGCGCCCGACGGCAGCGAGCCGCCGAAGTACATCAATAGCCCCGAGAGCGCGGTCTACAAGAAGAGCAAGCTGCTGTTCGGGCTCGCCCAGGCGCGAGAAGGCATGCAGCAAAATGGCCGCGCGGTGCTGGTCGAGGGAAACTTCGACGTCATCACGCTCCATCAGGCAGGTTTCACCGACGTGGTCGCGCCGCTCGGCACGGCGCTCACGCTCGATCAGGTGCTGACGCTCAAGCGTCTGGCCGGGCGGATCGTGCTGGTCTACGACGGCGATCGCGCGGGCTACAAGGCGACGATGCACGCGCTGCAGACCTGCGTCGAGGCCGAGGTCGAGGTCGCGGTGGCATCGCGGCCGGGCAACGCGAAGTCGGGCGGCGCCGGGCCGCTGGCCGGCGGCGTCGATCCCGACAGCCTGGTCGCCGGCGGCGGCGCCGAGCAGCTGCGCCAGGCGATCGATCGTGCGCAGGGCGGGATCGAGTTCTTCTGCTTCGAGGTATGGAGCAAGGCGCGCGGCAACGCGGCGGCCCGGGCGCGGGCGCTCGGCGATGCGGCTCCGCTGCTCGCGAAGATCGCCGTCCCGGCGCAGCGCGAGATGCTCGTCAACAACCTCGCCGAGGCACTGGGCATCGATTCGGGCGTCGTGCGCGGCGAGATCGCGCGGTCCGGTGGGGCAAAACAAGCTGCGCCGGCGGGCCCGGCCGCGCCCGAGCACCTCGACCCTGACGAGCTGCAGCTGATCGCGCTGCTCGCCGAGCACCCCGAGGTCGCCACAAGCGCCGAAGCAGACAGCGCTTTTTCGCTCTTGACGGCACCTAGGCTTCAAGCCATCTATACCGCGGCCCGGGCCGGGCAGCCCGTGCACGAGCTTGTCATGGCACTTCCCAGATCCGCATATGACCTCGTGATGCGGAAGCGGCGCTATGCCGACCTGAAGAATCCGCGGGCGGAGCTCGCACAGCTGGTGCAAAACCTCCAGCTGCGCAAGGAACGGATCGAGCGGGCGGAACGCACCAAGCGCATGCACGAAGCGCAGCGGCGCGGCGATCGCGAGCTCGCTCGACAGATCGCGACCGAGAACGTCAACCGAAAGCAGGCAGACTGAAGATGGCGCGTACCTCGACCAAGACGAAGCAGCAAGCGAAGGTTCGGCCGGCCAAGACCGTGGCTCGCGAAAAACCGAAGGCCCCGATCAAGGCGGTCGTCAAACCGGAGAAGCAAGACAAGGTCGAGAAGGACAAGGAGAAGGAGGCCAAGAAGGCCGCCGCTCCGACCAAGCCTGCGAAGGCCGCCGTCGCCCCCGCCGCCGCCGCTCCTGCAGCCGCCAAGCCGCTGCGCACCGCGCCCAAGCCGGTCAAGCCGCCGCGCGACGAGGACGACGACGGATTCGACGACCTCGACGACGAGGACTTCGTACCCGCGGCGTCGAAGGCGCCGGGCAAGAAGGTCGCGAAGGGTGCTGCGACCAAGGGCCCGCGGCCCGAGGATCTGGTCGACGACGACGCCCCCGAGGGCGAGTTCGTCGCCGCCGCCCCGGGCGAGGAAGACGACGAAGAAGCGGGCGACCGCGGCCCGCGCCGCAGCTCGGCGACCGAGGCCGATGCGGCCGCGATCGAGGCCGAGCAGCGCGGCGGCGGCGGCAAGAAGCGCCCCGCTTCGTCGAACTCCGCCGCGGCGACGTCCGCGAAGGACAAGTTGATCGAGCTCGGCAAGCAGAAGGGCTTCGTCACGTACGACGAGGTCAACGACGCGATGCCCGAGGACGTGGTGTCGACCGATCAGATCGACAGCTGGCTGTCGGCGCTCGGCGATCACGGCATCGAGGTCGTCGACGGCGCGGGCACGCGGCGCCCCGACATCGTCGATCAGCCCAAGGGCCTCGACATCGAGAAGGAAAAAGAAGAGGGCGAGGTCGACGAGGACGAGGAGTACGCGTACTCGCGCACCTCGGACCCCGTCCGCATGTACCTGCGCAAGATGGGCTCGGTCTCGCTGCTCACCCGCGAGGGCGAGGTCGAGATCGCGAAGCGCATCGAGGACGGCGAGCGCAAGATGCTCCAGGCCGTGCTCAACAGCTCGGTCGCGGTCGAGGAGCTGATCGCGATCGGCGAGCGGCTGCGCCACGGCAAGATCAAGGTCAAGGACGTCGTCAAGGACATCGACGAGGACGAGGCCGAGTTCAACGAGCAGTTCTACGTCGACCGCGTCTGCAAGATCATCGAGAAGGTCAAGAAGCTGCAGCGCGATACCGAGAAGCTCGAGGAGAAGCTCGACGAGAAGGGCGCCTCCGTTGGCCGTCAGAAGAAGGTCAAGGAGGCGATGAAGGAGAACCGGGCGCAGATGTTCGAGGAGCTCTCGGACCTGCGGCTCAACAAGCCGACCGTCGACCGCATCGTCGCGCAGCTCAAGAACATCATCGTCAAGCTCGACAAGGCCGAGGCCGAGACGCGCGACTGCGAGCGCCGCGTCGGTATCAACGCGAGCGAGATCCGCAAGACGTTGCGCGAGATGCGCGCGAACCCGGCTCGCGCCCGCGCGGTCGGCAAGAAGACGCAGATGACCATCGCCGACTTCGAGGAGATGGAGGAGCAGATCAAGACGGCGATGCGCAAGATCGTCGGGATCGAGCAGGAGGCGCGCTCGACCGCGCCCGAGCTGCGCTCGACGTTCCGCGATCTGCACGAAGGCGAGCGCATGGCGGATCGCGCCAAGAGCGAGCTCGTCGAGGCGAACCTGCGCCTCGTGGTGTCGATCGCGAAGAAGTACACGAACCGCGGCCTGCAGTTCCTGGACTTGATCCAGGAGGGCAACATCGGCCTCATGAAGGCGGTCGACAAGTTCGAGTACAAGCGCGGCTACAAGTTCTCGACGTACGCGACGTGGTGGATCCGTCAGGCCATCACGCGCGCGATCGCCGACCAGGCGCGCACGATCCGCATCCCCGTGCACATGATCGAGACGATCAACAAGCTCGTGCGCACGACGCGCTACCTGGTGCAGGAGCTCGGCCGCGAGCCGACGCCCGAGGAGATCGCCGAGCGCATGGAGCTGCCGCTCGACAAGGTCCGCAAGGTCCTGAAGATCGCGAAGGAGCCGATCTCGCTCGAGACGCCGATCGGCGAAGAGGAAGACTCGCACCTGGGCGACTTCATCGAGGACAAGTCGATCATCTCGCCGAGCGAGAGCGTGATCTCGGTGAACCTCGCCGACCAGACGCGCAAGGTGCTCGCGACGCTGACGCCGCGCGAGGAGAAGGTCCTGCGCATGCGCTTCGGCATCGGCGAGAAGAGCGATCACACGCTCGAGGAAGTCGGTCAGGACTTCGAGGTCACGCGCGAGCGCATCCGCCAGATCGAGGCGAAGGCACTGCGCAAGCTGCGCCACCCGAGCCGCAGCAAGCGCCTCAAGGCGTTTGTCGAGAACTAGGCTCGCGCGCGGTGGCCGGCGGCTTCACGGCCGGCATCGGCCCGAGCACGGCGGCGTGTTCGCGTCGGGCTTCCCGCGCGTCAGGGCTTAGGCGCCGCCGTCATGGTCGGCGCCGAGAACTGCAGCGCGACGAGCTGCCAGTCGGCGCCGTGCTGGTCGTAGATCGCGAACACGCGATACGGCGTCGTCTTCTGGTCGCCATGCTTGCCGGCGTCGACGTTGGCCGCGACCCACGCGCTCGTCCTGGAGCCCGTCACGCCGGCCTGGATGCCGTCGCGCACGGTGAAGCCGAGCTGCCACTTGCGCAGCGTCGCGCGCACGGCCGGTGCGCCGACGTAGCGCTCGGCGAGCTCGCTGCCGTACAGCACGGCGTCCTTGCGATCGGCGACCGTGTTCGCGAGCGCCTCGGGGTCGGCGAGCGAGGCCTTGAACACCGCGGCCGCCGGCTCGGCGCCGGCGTCGATCGCGTTCGCGAGCGCGGGCGGCGTCATCGGCTTGATCGGTGGCGGCGGTTTGTTCGGCACGAAGCTGCCGGCGACCACCAGGCCCGTGCTCCAGGCGACCGCGTGCAGGCTCGCGTCGAACAGCGCGAGGCCATGCACCCGCGGCGGTGTCATCTGATCGCAGCCTGCCATGCCGCACGCGAAGCCGTAGCTGACGTCGGTCGCGACCCACGTCGCCTTGCCATCGCCCGACTTGCCGACGACCGCCGGTCCGACGGCCGAGCCGAAGTCCGACAGCGGCTCGGCCGCCTCGGACAGGTGCTTCGGCGAGATCACCGCCACGCTCGACTTGAACGCGAAGCGCGGCGGCGTACCGTCGAGCGGCGCGCCGAGCTCGCCGGTCCCGGCGGTCAGCCACGCGAAGTAGCTCGGCAACCTGTCCGGCGCCGGCGGATCGGCGCGGAGCGACGGAGCCAGGACGGCGAGGCTCGCGAGCACGAGCACGGCGTGCGCGGTCAGCTCGCAGCCACGATGGATGCGGATCATCGCGAGACCATCGCATGAACTGGTCCGACCGTGTGCGTAGCGAGCTACGCGCTAGGCGACTGATTACACGGTGGAGTCTTTCGCAGCGTGCATCACCGTATTTGCGATTCCGAGCACTTGGATCCGCCGCCACGGTGGCACGAAGCGTGCTGAACCGCGCAGCTGGCCATGAGCGATCGCGAAGCGAAATCCCGCGCGGTGAAGATCCTAGCGAAGTCGATCTATCGCGACCTGGAAGCCCAGGGCTTCGACGAGAAGCAGATCGTGGCACTCGCGACCGAGCTCATCAGCGAAGTCACGAACAAGATCTCCCGCGACTCGCGCGAGCACATCAAGACCCACGTCGCCTAGAAGCGGCCGGACAGCGCGAGCCCCGCGCTGTCCCGGGTCACGACCGGCGTCACCGCGTGCCCCCGCGGCGCCGTGAGGTACACGACCGCGCCGGCGACCGCGAGCAGCGAGCCCCCGACCGCGAACGCGGTGCCGACGTCACCGAGCGTGACCGCACGATGGGTCTCGTCGTAGCCGACCTGGTCGCAGACCTTGACGTCCTGCATCTCGGCGCAGCTGCCCTGATCGAACGCGTGGTGATAGTCGGCGCGCGCGACCAGGCCGAGGGTCACGCCGGTCACGATCCCGGCGGCGCCGAGCGCCCACAGTCCTTCGGCGGTGCCGACTCGCGCGGGGTCACGGGGCGGGTCCGCGTGCGCGCCGGCGCTCGCACCGAGCACCGCGAGGACGACCACGATCCGCAGTGCGGCAAGTTGTATCGCGGCTCGCGGGGTGCGTGGATGCTCGGTTGTAACAGTGGTACACGAACGCCATGGCAAAGGTTCGCATCGGAATCAACGGCTTCGGCCGCATCGGCCGCGGTTTCGTGCGCTGCATGGCGGAGGCCGGCGGCGATCTCGAGCTGGTGCTCGTCAACGATCTGACCGATACCAAGACGCTCGCCCACCTGCTTCGCCACGATTCGGTGCACGGGCGGTTTCCGGGCGCCGTCGACGTCGCGGACGGTGGGCTCTCGATCAAGGGACAGCACGTCAAGATCTCCGCGGACAAGGATCCGGCGGCGATCAAGTGGGCCGATCACGGCGTGCAGGTGGTGATCGAGTCGACGGGCCGGTTCGTCGACAAGGAGAGCGCCAGCAAGCACCTCGCCGGCGGAGCGAAGAAGGTCATCATCTCGGCGCCCGCGAAGTCGCCCGACGTCACCTTGTGCATGGGCATCAACACCGAGGCCTACAAGCCGGCCCAGCACCACATCATTTCCAACGCATCGTGCACGACGAACTGCCTGGCGCCGGTCGCGAAGGTGCTGCACGAGCAGTTCGGCATCATCTCGGGCCTGATGACGACGATCCACTCGTACACGAACGATCAGCAGATCCTGGATCTGCCGCACAAGGATCTGCGGCGCGCGCGTGCCGCCGCACTGTCGATGATCCCGACGACCACCGGCGCCGCGAAGGCACTCAAGGAAGTGCTGCCGGCGCTCGCCGGCAAGCTCGACGGCTGGTCGATCCGGGTTCCGACGCCCGACGTCTCGATCATCGACCTCACCGCGCGCCTCGAGAAACGCGCGACGGCGCTGCAGGTCAACGACGCGATGCGCGCCGCGGCAGCCGGCCCGCTCGAGGGCATCCTCGAAGTGGTCGACGAGCCGCTCGTCTCGTGCGACTTCGTCGGCAACAAATACTCGGCGTCGCTCGATTCGCAGCTGACCACCGTCATCGAAGATCAGGTCAAGGTGTTTGCCTGGTACGACAACGAGCTCGGCTACAGCCAGCGCACGTTCGACCTCGCGAAATTCGTGGCGGAGCGCCTGTAGGCCATGACGCTGCCCGGCGGGATCAAGAGCGTCGAGGAGCTGCCCGTCGAGGGCAAGCGCGTGTTCGTGCGCGTCGATTACAACGTGCCGCTGAAGGGGGGCAAGATCAGCGACGACGCGCGGATCCGCGCGACGTTGCCGACGCTGCGCCACCTGATCGGCCGCGGCGCGCGCATCGTGCTCGGCTCGCACCTCGGCCGGCCCGACGGCCACGTCAAGCCGGAGCTCTCGCTCGAGCCGGTCGCCGCGCGGCTCGCCGAGCTGCTCGACGCCGACATCGCGCTCGCCGACGAGCCGGTCGGCGACGGCGCGCGCAAGGTCGTGAGCGATCTGCGCGACGGCCAGCTCGCGATGCTCGAGAACCTGCGTTTCGATCCGGGCGAAGAGGCGAACGACGAGACGTTCGCGCGCACGCTCGCGTCGTACTGCGACGTCTACGTCAACGACGCGTTCGGCACCGCGCACCGCGCGCACGCGTCGACCGCGGGCATGGTCAAGTTCGTCGGCGACAAGGGCGCCGGCTACGTGATGGCGAAGGAGATCGAGTTCCTGTCGCGCCTGCTCGGCGAGGTCGATCGGCCGTACGTCGCCGTGCTCGGCGGCGCGAAGGTGAGCGACAAGATCGAGGTGCTCGACGCGCTGCTCGAACGCGTCGACTCGATCGCGATCGGCGGCGCGATGGCGAACACGTTTCTCGAGGCGCAGGGCAAGCACGTCGGCAAGAGCAAGGTCGAAAAGGACAAGCTGCCGGTCGCGCGCAACTTCCTGCGCAAGGCGAGCGAGAAGCAGATCGCGATCCACCTGCCGACCGACGTCGCGACCGGCGAAGGCCTCGACGACCCCAACGTCGTGGTCGCGCGGGTCGATCACATCCCCGCGGATCGCATGGCGCTCGACATCGGGCCCGGGACGGTCGAGCTGTTCCGGCGCGTGCTCACCGAGGCGCGCACGGTGTTCTGGAACGGCCCGATGGGCGTGTTCGAGAAGCCGCAGTGGGCCGCCGGCACGATCGCCGTCGCGAAGGCGCTGGCCGACAACAAGCTCGCGCTCACGGTCGTCGGCGGCGGCGATTCGGCCGCCGCGATCGCGCAGGCCGGCCTGGCCGACAAGGTCTCGCACGTCTCGACGGGCGGCGGCGCGTCGCTCGAGTTCGTGCAGGGGCTCGACCTGCCGGGCATCGCGGCGCTCCGGCCGTAGGCCTGGAGTACGATCCGCGCATGCGCGCCGTCGCGGTCCTCGCGCTCGTGGCGGCCTGCGGGCGGGTCGGCTTCACCGGCGGCACGCCGGCGCGGCCGGCGCACTCGACGCTCGCGCTCGATCGCGTCGCGCCCGGCGAGCCGGTGGCCGACTTCCCGCTGCTCGTCGTGCTCGACGACACGCGCGCCGATCGCAGCGTCCTGGCGCCCGATGCTTCGGACCTGCGCTTCACCGCGGCGAACGGCATGCCGCTGGCGTTCGAGCTCGAGCAGGTCGGCGCGGCCGGCGGCGCGCCGCTCGTCGCGTGGGTGCGCGTGCCGTCGATCCCCGACGCGAGCGTGACGATCACCGCGAGCTATGGCGACGACTCCGCGGCGCAGGCCACCGGCGCGGTGTGGAGCGACGCGTACGAGGCGGTCTGGCACATGACCGGCACCGCGGCGCTGATCGACTCGACCGCGCATCACCGCGACGGCGTCGCGACCGGCACGACCGAGGCCGTCGGCCAGATCGCGACCGCGCGCTCGTTCGACGCGGCCGCGAAGGATTGGATCGCGATCGCCGACGGCGCGTCGATCGAGCCGGCCGCGATGACGCTGTCGGCCTGGATCTACCTGCGCAGCCCGGAGGGTATCGACGAGTACTTCTCGATCGTGACGCGCGAGCAGGATGATTCCGGCATGGACGATTTCTTCCTCGGCACGGCGCTGCAGCGCGTCTACGGTGACGTCTACACGGACAGCGGACCCAACATGTTGAACGGCTCGGCGACGACGCTCGACACCTGGCTCCATCTCGCGTTCACGTGGGACGGCTCGCAGATGAGCAGCTACCTCGGCGCCACCGCGACCGGCCCGCAGCCGGCCACCGGTACGCTCGACGACAGCGTCGGCCTGGTCTACATCGGCGCGGATCGCAACAACGACAGCGGCACGTCGCCGCCCGATCTGGCCGACGCCAACTACATCGACGGCATGCTCGACGAGATCCGGATCGAGAACGTCGCGCGCGACGCGGCGTGGGTCGCGTACGACCTCGCGTCGCAGCAGGACGCGATCATCAGCTACGGCCCGGTCGAGCGCTGAAGCGCGGCGAGGCCGTCGCGGGTGGCCGCGAGCTCGGCTGCGTTCAGGTGCAGCTTCTCGCCGATCGCGAGCGCACGTGCGTAGAGCGGCTGGGCGGCGGCGCGCTGGCCGAGCTCGACGTCGGCGCGCGCGACGTCGGACAGCGGGCGCCACAGCTCGGGGTTGTCCTTGCCGCCGGCGGCCTCGAAGCCGTCGATCGCGGCCTGGCCGTGCGCGACCGCGTCGGCCCACGCTGCCTCGGCGAGCGCGAGCTCGGCACGCGCGGTCTCCGTCGTCGGCTTGATCGGCGAGTGCGTGCGATCCTCGATCGCGAGCGCGTCGTCGAGCAGCTTGCGCGCGTCGGCGAACCGCCCGGCGCCGGACAGCGCGAGCGCGTAGTCGGTCGCGACCTGGTGGTACGCGGGATGATCCTTGCCCGGCATCATCGCCGACAGCTTCAGCGCGCGCTCGAGCGTCGCGATCGCGCCCGCGAGGTCGCCGGCCTGCAGCTGGTACGAGCCGAGGTTATCGAGCGGCGCGACGAGGATCGGGCTGGCCTTGCCGAACAGCTTCTCGCGCATCGCGAGCGAGCGCTCGAGCGTGTCCTTCGCCCGCGGATCGCGCAGGTGCATGTAGCAGATGCCGAGGTTGCTGAGGATCACCGCGATGTCGAGGTGCTCCTTGCCGACGACGCGCTCGCGCAGCTCGCGCGCGCGCTCGAAGTGCGGCACCGCCGCCGCGTACTCGAGCGCGTTGGTGAGCGACGTCGCGTAGATCTGCTCGTGCTCCCACAGCAGCGGATTGTCGTGACCGAAGTAGCTCGTGCCCTCGGCGAGCGCCTTCTCGTGCGACGCCATCGCGGCGGACACGTCGCCGTTGTGCGCGGCGACCACGCCGGCGAGCTCGTCGATGCGCATCTCGGTCAACGGATCGGCGCCGTAGCGCTTCGCCGCCGCCTGCGCGACCTCGAGCCACACCTTGGCCTCGCCCGGCTTGCCGAGGCCTTCGACGTCGACCATCGCCACCGACAGCGCGGCGTGCGCGGCGATGTCGTCGTGCTTGCTCGCGAGCCCCGACAGCGCGGCGCCGACGAACGCGTGCTCGGCATCCTGGTAGCTCAGCGCGACCATCAGCGTCATGCCGCGGATCTGCTCGGCCACCGCCTCGGCCGGCGCGTAGTGGATGTCGCGCGCCAGCTTCGAGATCGCGACCGCGGTACCGCCTGCGCTGATGTAGTTGCCGACGATCACCTGCGCCTTTGCTTCGGCGAGCTTGGCGTCGAGCTCGCGGAGCCGCGGTATCAGCTCGGGCGGCGGTGCGGTCGGCTCCGCGAGCGCGAGCACGTTCGAGCAATCGCCGAGCGGCTCGAGCTCCTCGATCACCTTGCCCGACTTCTCGACGACCGACTTCGTCGGATCGGAGAGCGCGCGCGTGACGGCGGCGAGCTCCTCGAGCCGCTGGTCGAGGCAGCCCTGCCGCAGCGACTGGATCTTCTCGGTCTGCTCGCCGCGCACGCGCGTCGCCTCGCAGCTGCCGACCGCGGTGCCGACCCAATCCTTCGCGTAGCCGTCGAGCGCCTTCGCGAGCTCGCCGTACGAGCGCTCGGCGAACGGCAGCTTGGTCGCGACGAACGCGTCGTGCACCTTCTTGCTCGTCGTCGGGTCCCACACGCCGGCGAGGCGCTTGTCGATGCCCTTGCACAGCGGCGGGCTGCCGCGCGACGCCAGCCTCGCGACCACCGCGACGGCGGCGATCGCCATCACCGCGCCGCCCGCGACCCCCGCGCGCCGCCGGGTCGCGGCCGGATCGATCGCGAGTGCGGCGAGCAGCTCCTCCATCGCCGCGAACCGCTGCGCCGGATCGATCGCGAGCGCGCGCACCACGACGCGCTCGAGCGCCGCCGGCACGCGCGCCTCGGCCGGCAGCTTCGGCTTCGGCGCCGCCGCGCGCGGCGGGACGAGGTCTTTCCGCTCGAACGGACGGCCGTGATAGAGCGCCTCGGCCAGCGTCACGGCGAACGCGAACTGATCGGTGCGCGCGTCGGCCGCGACGCCGTCGTAGATCTCGGGCGCCATGTAGGCCGGCGTGCCGACGACCTGACCGGCCATGGTGAGGGCGTCCGACATCGGGCTTCGGGCCTCCGGAGCATCGGATCGATCTTCCCGAGGCCCGAGGCCCGAGGCGCGAGGCCCGTTTGCGAGCCGCGCCAGCCCGAAGTCCATCACCCGCACGCGGCCGTCCTTGCCGACGAGCACGTTCTCGGGCTTGAAGTCGCGATGGACGAGACCCGCGGCATGCGCGGCGGCCAGGCCGGCGCCGGCGGCCCGCATCACCGGCAGCACTTCGCGCCACGTGCGCGACGCCGCCCTGAGCCAGCCGCGCAGCGTCGCGCCATCGACCAGCTCCATCGCGACGAACACCTGATCGCTGGCGAGCGTGCCGACGTCGTGCACCGCGACCACGTTCGGGTGCTGGAGCCGCGCGAGCGCCTGCGCCTCGCGCAGCAGCCACGCCTGATCGCCGCCGCTGGTCGACCCCTCGCCGCTGCGCGCGGTCAGCAGCTTGATCGCGACCTTGCGATCGAGCTCGGGATCGAACGCGCTGTACACGACGCCCATGCCGCCCTCGCCGAGCTTGTCGATGATGACGTAGCGGCCGACCAGCGCGCCGCGCTCGAAGTACTTCGTACCCGAAGGCGCAAGATTGGCGCGCGCGTGGCCCTCGCGCCGGGTGGCCTCCGTCGCCTCATCGCGCTCGGTCATCCCCACCCTCCAGCTTCTCACAGTATGATGTGCGCGTGGGCAAGCGCCTGGGGGTCTACGACCCGACCGGTCGGCTGATCGACGACCTCGCGCCGGCCGCGGATCACGCGCACGCCGAGCTCGAGGTCTACGATCCCGCGGCCCCGAGCACCGGCATCACCGGTGTGTTGCTCGCCCCGGCCGCGGCGGCCGATCTGGGCCCGCCCGCCGACGGCTCGGCGCCGCGCTGGATCGTCGGCGAGGCCGCGAACGCCGCGCGCATCGCCGGCGCGGCCGCGAGTGCCGGTGCGGCCGGCGTGCTCCTCGCGCCGGTCGTCGCGCAGTGCCTCGACGCGATCACGCAGGGCGAGCCGACGTCGGTCGAGTTCGAGCTCGCCCGCGCGCGCGGGCTGATCGCGACCTCGCTCATCGATCTCACCGGCGCCGCCGCCGAGACGCTGCGCGCGGTGGCGGAGGGGTTCACCGCACACGACTGCATCGTGTGGTGGAAGGACGGTGCGCAGATGGTGCCGACCGCGGCGCGGCCCGCGCCGAGCGACGCGTACCGCACGCAGGTCGCCGCCGCCGCGCGCATCGCCGCGGCCAGCGGCGGCACGGTGATCGTCGGCGGCGACGAGCCGCGCTCGATCATCGCCGACGCGCTGCGCTCGGCGCCGACCGAGATCGCGGGCCTGGTCGCGATCGTCTCGGATTCGGGCCGGCGGTTCTCCGCCGCCGAGCGCACGGACGTGAAGGCGATCGCGGCGCGGCTCACGCGCGAGCTGTCGTGGCTGACCAGCCATCGCCGCCTCGTCGCCGAAGGCGAGCGCCTGCTCGCCGCGAGCATGCACGATCCGCTGAGCGGCGCGATGACGCGCGGCGCGTTCGAGCAGACGATCACGCACGAGGTCGCGGCGGCCAGCCGGCGCAAGGAGACGCTCACGCTCGCCGTGTTCGACGTCGTCGGGCTCCGCCGCATCAACCTCGCGCACGGCCATCGCGCCGGCGACGAGGTGCTCGCGCAGGTGGCGGCACGGCTGCGCGCGACCGTGCGCGGCAACGATCCGATGGGCCGGCTCGGCGGCGACGAGCTCGCGGTGCTGCTCGTCGGCGCGAACGCCGAGCAGGCGGTGCTGGTCGGCCGCAAGATCATCTTTCGCATCCAGAACGAGAACATCAAGAGCGACGACATCGAGCTCGCGGTGCAGCTGCGCAGCGTGATGACCGAGATCGCGCCCGGCGAGCGCAGCGGCGAGGCCGCGCTGTCGCGCTGTTACGGCGGGCTGCGCACCGCGCCGATCGGCGACGTGCGCGTCGTGTCGACCGCGGATCGCAACGCGAACGACGCCGAGCAAGGCGCCGACACCGGCGCGCTGTCGGCGGGTACGATCGTCGGCGGCACGTATCGCGTGGTCCACGAGCTGTCGCGCGGCGCGATGGGCGTCGTGTATCGCGGCGAGGATCTCGGCCTGGGCCGGCCCGTCGCGATCAAGGTGCTGCGCTCCGACCTCGCGAGCGATCGCGATCTCGTCGATCGGTTCCGTGCCGAGGCCGCGATCCTCGCGTCGCTGCACCACAAGAACCTCGTGCAGGTGTACGCGCTCGGCGAGCACGCCGGCGAGGTCTACTTCGTGATGGAGCTCGTCGAGGGCCAGCCGCTATCCGAGGTGCTGCGCGCGACGCTCGAGCGCCGCGAATGGTTTCCACTCGAGGCGATCATCCAGATCACGCTCGAGATCGGCGACGCGCTCGACTCGATGCACGCGCTCGGCTTGATCCATCGCGACGTCAAACCGGCGAACATCCTGCTCGACCGCGAGCGCGATCGCGCGGTGCTCGTCGACGTCGGCGTCGCGGTCAAGGCGGGCAACCAGAGCGACGCGGCCGGCACGCCCGGCTTTGCCGCGCCCGAGTCGTTCCTCGAGCAGGAGGGGAGCCCGCAGACCGACGTCTACGGGCTCGCCGCGACGATGTACTGCGCGATCACCGGCCGCCCGCCGTTCGGCTCGGGCCCGGCGCCGCAGGTCGTGCAGCGCCAGCTCAACGACGTGCTCGTGCCGCCGTCGACGTTGCGGCCCGGCATCTCCGGCGCGGTCGACGCCGTGCTCGGCAAGGCGCTCGCGCCCACTCCGAAGAAGCGATGGGCATCGGCGTCGACGTTCGCGATCGCACTCGGTCGCGCGCTCGAGCGCGGCAGTGCTGCCGAGATCCGGCTACCGCCCGTCGAGGAGAACGTCGCGCTCGCCGCCGCCGAGGCGGTGATGCGGCCGACCGCCGGGCTCGGGGTCGGCGACGGCCTCGACGCGATGACGTCGGCGCGGCCGGGCAAGCTCGCGGGCCGCGTGCGCGCCGCGCACCTGCGCGTGCTGTCGCGAATCTTACAACACCACGCCGGCGAATCGGGCATGGCCCGGCTGCGCGCGCAGCGTCCCGAGCTCGCGAGCGTGCTCGCGCCCACGCTCGCACCGCTCGCCTGGGTCGAGCTGCACGAGCTGGCCGCGGCGCTCGATTGCGGCGGCGAGCTGCTCGCGAGCGCGGCACTCGCCCGCAAGGTCGGCCGCGGCACGATGAGCGCGACGTTCGCACGCCTGTTCGGCGCGGATCCCGGCTCGCTCGGCCCCGAGACCGTGCTCGCCGCGCTGCCCACGTTCTGGGCGCGCTACCACGACTGGGGCGGTATCGCGGTCGAGGTTGATGCCGGCGTCGCCGGCGTCACGCTCGACGGCACCTCCGGCTCGGCAAACGTGTGCACGCTGGTCGCCGCCGAGCTCGAGCGCGTCGTCGAGCTGACCGGCACCGCGACCGTCGCCGCCGCGCATCCGTCCTGCCGTTATCACGGCGGCGCCCGCTGCGAGTTCCGCGTGACGTGGACGCGGTGAGCTCGGGCGTCGGACATTGGGCTTTGGGCTTTGGGCTTTGGGCTTTGGGCTTTGGCCAGAGGGGAAGAATTTTTCTGGCCAAAGCCCAACGCCCAAAGCCCAAAGCCCTGATACCCATTCTCCATGCGCACACCATTCGTCGTCGGCAACTGGAAGCTGCACAAGACCATCGGCGATGCGCTCGCACTCGTCACCGAGCTCAAGAACCAGCTCGCCGCGGTCAAGGGCGTCGCGGTCGGCGTCGCGCCGGTGTTCACCGCGATCGCGCAGGTGGCCAAGCGCCTCGAGGGCACGCCGATCGCGACGTGCGCGCAGGACTGCTTCTGGGAAGCGAGCGGCGCGTGGACCGGCGAGGTCTCGGCCGGATTACTCGGCGATGCCGGCGCGACGTGGGCGATCGTCGGTCACAGCGAGCGCCGCCAGCATTTCGGCGACACCGATGAAGGCGTCGGCAAGAAGGCGCGCGCCGCGATCGCGGCCGGGCTCGGCGCGATCGTGTGCGTCGGCGAGTCGCTCGCCGAGCGCGACGGCGGCCGCACGCTCGAGGTGGTCGACGCGCAGCTCGGGGGTGCGCTCGCCGCCGGGCTCGATCCGGCGCGCCTCGTGATCGCGTACGAACCGGTGTGGGCGATCGGCACCGGCCGCACGGCGACGCCGGCGCAGGCGCAGGAGGTCCACGCCCACATCCGCAAACGGCTGGGCGAGCGGCTCGGCAGCGGCGCCGCCGACGGCATCCGCATCCAGTACGGCGGCTCGGTCAAGCCCGGCAATGCCGAGGCGCTGATGGCCGAGCCCGACATCGACGGCGCCTTGGTCGGCGGCGCGTCGCTGGAAGCTGCGGATTTTGTTGCGATCGTGAAGGCAGCCCGCGGGTCGTAGCGCTTGCGCACGCGGTGGCCTTGGGCTAGAAGCTAGGCTTCGCATGACGACGCTCCTCACGATCCTGCACGTGATCATGTGCGGGTTCCTCATGCTCACGGTGTTGTTGCAGTCGGGAAACGGCGGAGGCATGGGCGCGGCGTTCGGCGGCGGCAACGCCGCGACCGTGTTCGGCGGCTCGGGCGCGTCGTCGTTCTTGAAGCGGCTGACGGCCATCGCGGCCGTGATCTTCATGGCGACGTCGATGGTGCTCGCGTACATCGCGAGCCACGCCGGCAGCGACGCGCTCGAGAAGTGGGGCGAGCAGCAGTCGGAGCTGGCGACGAAGAAGGAACAGGCGAGGCAGAGCGCGCTGGGCTCGGGCTCGGGATCGGGCAGCGCGGGATCGGTGATGTTCAAGGTTCCGGGACCGGCGTCGGGCTCGGGATCGGCGGCGGGATCGGCAGCGGGATCGGGTTCGGCACCGGCAGCGGGATCCGGATCGGCGGGAAGTGGTGCGATCGTGCTCACACCGGCAATGCAGAAACAGCTGCAGGACGAGATGCAACGCCAGCTCGGCGCGCAGCCTGCGCCTGCGCCGGTGCCGGCTGGCAGCGGCTCGGCTGGCAGCGGCTCGGCTAAGTAGGCCGCGGCGCGATCGCGCGCGGATCGAGCTCGCCGTCGAACACGTGCGCGACGGGTCCGAACATGCGCACGTTGCCGAAGTCGGGGAGCACCTGGATCGACAGCTCGCCGCCGGGCAAGCGCACCTGGATCGATGGGCCGAGCTCGCAGCGACCGGTCAGCGCCGCCGCGACGACGGTCGCGCACGCGCCGGTGCCGCACGCGAGCGTGATGCCGCAGCCGCGCTCCCACACCACGAGGTCGATGTGCTGGGGCGCGCGGACGTGCGCGATCTCGACGTTCGTGCGCTGCGGAAACCACGCGTGACGCTCGACGACCGGTCCGATCGACTCGGCGCGCGCGCGCAGCTCGTCGGAAGAATCGACGAACATCACCGCGTGCGGATTCCCCATCGACACGCACGTGACCGCGCCGATGCCGGGGATGGGGTGCTCGATGCAGCGCTCGTCCGCGGGGCCCGCCATCGGGATCTCGCCGCGCGAGAACCGCGGTGCACCCATCGACACGGTCACGCCGCCGTCGCGCAGCTCGCATACGAGGCGACCCGCGCCGGTCGCGATCGCGATCTCGCGCTTTGCGAGCCCGCCGCGCTCGTGCAGCTCGGTCGCGACGCAGCGGATGCCGTTGCCGCACATCTCGGCCTCGCTGCCGTCGGAGTTGAGCACGCGCATGCGAGCGTCCGCATACTCGGACGGCAAGATCGCGAGCACGCCGTCGCCGCCGACGCCGAACTGGCGATCGCACAGCGCGCGCACGACGCCTGGCTCCTGCACCGCGGCCGCGTCATCGGGCCGCGCGTCGCGCAGGTCGACGACAAGGAAGTCATTGCCGAGGCCGTGATACTTCGCGAAGCGCATCACCCGCGCAGCTTAGCGCATCAATAGTACGGTTGCTGAGCCGGCGGCGGCTGCGACGGCTGAGCCGGCGCGGGCGGCGGAGGCGGATATTGCTGCGGCCGGTACGGCTGCGGCTGCGCGGCCGGCGGCGGATAGGCCGGCTGCTGCGACGGCGGCGGATACGGCTGTTGCTGCGCCGGCGGATACTGCTGCGGCGGCGGCGGATACGCCGGCTGCTGCGGCTGCTGCTGCTGCGGATACGGCTGCGCGTACGGCGACGGCTGCTGGCCGTACGGCTGCGGCTGCTGGCCATACGGTTGCGGTTGCTGGCCATACGGCTGCGGCTGCTGGCCGTACGGTTGCGGCTGCTGGCCGTACGGTTGTGGCTGCTGGCCGTACGGCTGCTGGCCTTGATACGCCTGCTGCGCGCCGCCCTGACGCCAGCCGTTCCAGTCGCCGACCCGATCGTGCTGATCGCTCCACCACCGACCCGTGTACTGGCGACCTTCGAGATCGAACGTGATGTAACCCTCGCCCTGCAGCGGCGGGCCGCCCGCGGCGACCGGCGGCTCCTGCCAGTGGAACTGCATCACGTTACCCTGCAGCTGACCGGAGAAGTAACCGATCACTTCCTGACCTTGACGGTCGTAGCGCCACACGCCTTGCAGCGAGCCAGTCTGCACTCCGCCCTTGCTGTTGTCGGCTTCGATCTTCACCGCGCCGAACGTCGAGCGCCACAGGCCGAGCGCGCGACTCGGATCCATCGGCTGCGCAGGTGGCGGGCTGTTCGAGCCGTACTGCGGCTGCGCCGCAGGTGCCGTGGTGTTCGATGCCGCGGAGGCGCCCGCGAGCACGCACGCGGCTCCGACGGCGGCGATCCGAGCGAGATGGCCGAGGTTCATGAGCGCGAGTATAGCGGGTTCGTCGATCGCGGCAGAGGCGATCAACATGGCAGAGGTTGTTGTTTTTCATTAACCTGATAGTGTCCCCCTCGCGTTTCGTGCGGCTGACCACAGAGAGTGGCATCCCACGACGTGGGCCCATAGCTCAGTTGGTTAGAGCGGCCGGCTCATAACCGGTGGGTCCCTGGTTCGAGCCCAGGTGGGCCCACCGCTGAAAACTAGCGAAAGGTTGTCCGAGTGCGCGAACAGCTTCAGTTTCTTCTCGAGCTACAGACCTGCGACGTCAAGGTTCGCGAGCTCGACTCCGCCTCCAAGCAGCTGCCCGCAAAGCTCGATCCCCTCCGGCGCGACCTTGCCAAGCTCGAGGCGATGCTCGCCGCCGAACGCGCGAAGCTCGCCGAGACCGAGGCGTGGCGCAAGACCCAGCAAGATCAGATCGATCGCGACCGCGAGGCGCTGCGAGCCGCACAGAGCAAGCTGCAGCAGTCGAAGAACAGCAAGGAGTTCGGGGCGGCCAGCCGCGAGGTCGAGAACAAGCGCAAGGCGATCAACGATCGCGATGTCGAGATCAAGAAGGTGACCGAGACGGTCGCGCAGTCGACCGCGCAGCTCACCGCGCGCGATGCGGACGTGCAAAAGCTCCGCGACGAGCTGTCGTCGAGCGAGGCCGGCATGGCCGATCAACTCGCGTCGCTCGCGTCGCAGCTCGGCGAGGCCAAGGCCGCGCGCGACGCGGCGCGCGCGCACGTCGAGAAACAATGGGTGAAGACGTACGACTCGCTCGCCGCGAAGCGCGGCTACGCGGTCGCACCGGTGGTGAAGGGCGTCTGCCAGGGCTGCCACATGGCGCTGCCGCCGCAGCTCAACAACATCCTCGCGCGCATGGAGTCGATCGAGACGTGCCCGCGCTGCGGCCGGCTCGTGTACCGCAAGGAGCTGCTCGATCCTCCGGCCGACAAGGCTCCGGCCGACAAGGCAGACGAGCCGTCTACTGCTTCGTAGCCGCGATGTGCTCGTGCTGGAAGCACGGCATCGTCTTGCCGCGCTTGCCCGCCTCGTCGGTCGTGCACTGAGCTTCGGGTATGCACACCATGTCCTGGTACTCGGTGCCGTCGATCTCCAGGTCCGTGCCGTGCAGCAGCGCGCTCGACGCGATGTAGCCGAGGAAGCACTGCGTGCCGGCGTTCGACGACTCGGTCTCGGTGTTCGACCAGCCGCTCGACACCGGCTCGAAGAACGCGGCGAACGCGTCGCCCTCGGCGCAGTTCGCGCCGGTCGCATCGGGACACCCTTCGAACACGTAGTAGTCGTGGCCCAGCAGGTTCATCTTCTGGAACACGAGGTACGCGGGCGCGCCGGTGATCGGCGCGTCGGTACCACACGGCGACGAGCCGACGTCGCTCGTCACCATGTACGTGCCGGTGAGATCGACGTCGTCGCTGCCGCACGCAGCCGCGATCACGAGCAGCCAGGCGAGCTTCATCGTTCGAGCCTCTCCGCCAACGCGAACAGCCGATCGCGCCGGGCATCGATGATGTTCGCGGCGGCGCGCACGACCGCCGCGACTGGTTTCGCGGGCTGATTCGCGAGGAACTCTGCGGGGGTGCTCGCGCCGGCCCACCAGCGCTTGGCGTGATCGACGCCCTTCATCACGGCCGCCTCGCCGAGCGACGAGTGCACGAACGCTCCGACCGGTGACGGCCGCGTATCGAAATTCGACTCCGACGCGCGGCCCTCGGCGAGCAGGCGCTGCAGCGGCGGATCGAGATCCGCGGCCGAGGCGAGCTGCGGCAAGAACTGCTCGATGCGCTTCATGTCGGGGCCGGTCGCGGTCTTGAGGCCGCCCATGAAGTAGTCGAGCGGCACGTCGCCGCCGGTCTGCTCCGCGATCGCCTCGACGAGCGCGATCGAGTACAGCTTCGCGCGCAAGTAACGCACCGCGAGCTCGAGATTGCCGGTCGTGCGCGCGACGCGGCGCGCGTGGACTTCGGGCTTGGGCTCGTCGGCGTAGGCGTGGAACACGCGGTCGGCGGGCAACCACGCGAGGAACGCCTCCATCTTCTGCAGCGCGATGCGGTAGTCGCGCACCGTGTAGACCAGCGGCGCGTGCAGCGCGGGGTTGTTCTCGGGCAGGAGCTTCCACGTGTTGTCGAGGAAGCGCGCGGCGTCGTTCTCGGCGAAGTTTTCGACGTCGCGGTTGCCGACGCGGACCGCGCGGCGCAACGTATCGTCGAGCCGCGCGCCGGCGAGGCCCAGCGCGACGAGCCGATCGTGCAGCTCGGTGACGGGATCGACGCGAAACGGGATCGTCTGCTCGATGCACGCGGCGACCGCGATGCGCTGATCGCGATCGAGCGCGTCTGCGAGCTGCGCCGACGCGACGAGTGCCGACGCGAGCTCGTTGAGCCCGCTCGTGTTCGTGACGAGATCGCCGGCCTTGCGCCCGAACACCGCGAGCACGTCGGTCGAAACCTGCTCGGCCGCAGCGCGCGGTAACACGGTCCAGCCGCCATCGGTCTGCGCGAGCACGCGATCCATCTCGACGCGCATCGAGCGCGGCGGGCCCTGATCGACCTGGATGTACACCGCGTCGTGATAGAGCGCGGCGATCACCTCGAGCGGATCGCCCGTGCTCGCAAGATCGATGACGTGATCGTGGTTGTGAAAATCGCGTCCCGGCGCCGACAGCGCGGCGTGCAGCGAGAATCCCCAGCGCTCGACATCCGCGACATCCGCTTTCGAGTCGAGCGCATGAAGAGCCCGCCACAGCGCGTTCACGAGCTCGTGGACGGGAGAGCGCTGATCCATGGCCGTGGAGGTCCAGGGTATCAGAGATGGGCTTCGGACTTCGGACTTCGGACCTCGGACCTTCTTGCCAAAGCCCAAAGCCCAGCAAGGCTCGGCCGCCGGAGAGGGCAATAAGCCGAGTTCTGTCGTGAGCGACCATTCCTCTAGGCCCGACGTTGCCGGCGGGCTCGAGCGACCAACCCGGAGTCATCGCGCGGGCCACGCGACTCCTGTCTGGTCTTGCTTCGGGTGGGGTTTGCCTGCCCTCGCCGTCACCGACGAGGCGGTGCGCTCTTACCGCACCGTTTCACCCTTACCGCCTTGCGGCGGCGGTTTGCTTTCTGTTGCACTGTCCTGCGAGTCACCTCGACTGGCCGTTAACCAGCACCCTGCCCTGTGAAGCTCGGACTTTCCTCCCGCGCAAGTCTTTCGACTCCCGCCGGCGGCCGCCTCGCCCTCTCCGACGATCGAGCGCAGTCAGATTACCAGCTATTGTAGGCCCCGCCCATGACGATCGCGACGTGGATGTGGCCGGTGCTCGCGCGCGAACAGGACTGGAGCGTCGCGCTCGAGCGGCTCGGTGTGCAGCTGCGCGCCGGATCGCCGTCGGCGCGCGCCGCCATCGAGCTCGGCGAGGCGTACGAGTACATCGAGCCCGATCGCCGGCGCGCGATCGCCGCGTACGCGCTGGCCGGCCCCGAATCTAGCGTGCCCGGCCCCGAATCTGGCGTGCCCGGCCCGAAGCGCGCCGCGCGCGCGCGCGTGCTCGCCATCGAGCTCGGCTGGTGGGCGGGCGCGGCGCGACTGGCCGCCGCCTCGGGCGACGCGCTCGGTGAGGCCGAGGCCTGGCTCGATGCCGGTCAGCGCGAGCTCGCGGCGCTCGCGCTCGCCGGCGTGCGCGAAGCCGATCGCGCCGACCGCGGCCGCGACCTCGCCGAGTTGCTCGCGGGCCGCGATCTCGCATCGGCGTGCGCGGCGCGCGGCGATGCCGACTCGCTCGTCATGGCGGCGCGGTTCGCGCGCGCGCAGGGCCGCGACGCCGACGCCCGCGATCACCTCGAAGCCGCGCTCGCGGCGCAGCCCGGCCATCTGGTCGCGGCCGGTCACCTGCTCGCGCTCGCGGTCGGCGCGCCCGATCCGGATCCCGTGCATCGCTTCTTGCGCGTGCGCCTCGACGGCCTCGACGCCGAGGAGTGGATCGACGCGATGCGCGCGTGCGCGATCGCGCTGACCGCCAGCGATCACCACCGCGGCTTCGGCTCGCGCCTGCTCCGCTACACGCTCGAGCGCGCGTACCAGCTCGACGCGGCATTCGTGCCCGGCCACCTCGCCATGTGGAGCGCGCTCGCCGCACGCGCGGCGGCCGACGGTGCGCGCCGCGAGCTCCTGCCGCTCGCGGTCACCGCGCTCGAGGCCGCGCGCAGCCCGGTCGATCGCGTGTGGATCGGCGCGCTCGCCGCCCACGTCAGCCTGTTCGACGGCAAGAGCCCCGTGGTCGCCGGCGCCTATGCCGAGATCGTCGCCGAGCACGCGCCCGACCACCCCATCGTGCGCGAGCTGATCTCCGAGGTCGCCTCCGCGCGCCCGTCGACGTCGATACCCGCCGAGGCCGTCGCCGCCGCGCAAGAGGCCTCCTTCGACATCGATCTCGATCTCGACAGCACGTACGCCGAGGCCGCCTCGACCGCGCTCCTCGATCCCGAAGATGTCGCGCTCATCGACGACGACATCGCCGGCGCCATCGCCGCTGCGAACATCGCCGCCGCCGCACCCGCACCCGCACCCGCTGCCGCTTCCGCTGCCGCACCCGCTGCCGCTGCCGCACCCGCTGCCGCTGCCGCACCCGCTGCCGCTGCCGCACCCGCTGCCGCTGCCGCACCCGCTGCCGCTGCCGTACCCGCTGCCGCTGCCGCTGCCGCGCCCGTCCGGGTCATCAAACCTCCCGTCAAGACCGCGCCGATCGCGAAGATCGCGACCGTCAAACGTGCCGCGACGCAGCCCGGCGGCGGCCTCCCCGCGATTCCGTCCCTCAAGCGCGCCGAGCCCGTCCTCGCCGCGCTCCGCACGCCCGATCGCCCCGCGGTCCCGCCCAAACCCGCCGATCCGCCCGACGCCAAGGTCCGCGCGAAACGCGTCCCGATCGCGATCGATCTCCGCCTCCACCCCGAGGGCCGCGCGCGCATCGACGCGCACAGCCGCGATCTGAGCACGAGCGGCCTGTTCGTCGTCACCGATGCCGTCCTCACGATCGGCGCCACCCTCCGCGTCGACTTGCTCCTGCCCGGCAAGGAAGCGTTCACCGAAGACGAATACTCCGCGCGCGCCACCATCGCGCGCCGCGGCGACGGCGGCTACGGCCTCCACCTCCTCGATCCCGACCCCGCGCTCGTCGCCGCCCTCGCCGCGCTCTAACGGCCCGCGTCCATCGCTACGACGCATGCCGGGCCGTCGACACAGGTGCGTGGAAACGGGCTGGCGTCGATCACTTCGAGCTCCGCGTCGGCGTACCGCTCGTCCAGCTTCACCTCGAACGGCGCGACGCCGCGCGCGAGGTTGATCTCGAGGTCGGGAAGGACGCCGTCGCGCCCGCGCGCGCGCACGACCAGCTCGACGGCGCGCTCCGGGGTCTCGGGCTTGACGTGCAGCATGCGCCCGACGAGCTCGAGCTGCGCGCACCCCGCCGACTTGCACGACGCGATCGCCGCGCCCCAGCGCGCCAGGCGTTCCCCACGCACGTCGCGCTCGCTCGTGCGCGGGACCAGGTACATGCGCTTCTTGCCGGCATCGATGCTCACGTTGACGAGCCGGAAGAACCCGAGGCCGAGCGTGCCGTCGCTCCGCGACGCTCTCACCGGCACGACACTGGGCTCGAACGCGACGTCCGGCTGTTCGAAGTCCGCGACGTGCACCTCGCGCGCGGTCCAGCTCGTACCGCCGGGCCACAGCGCGGGCTGCAGACTGTTCGCGACGGCGCCGAGATCGACGACCATGTCCCGGGTCTTGCCGTCGATGTCTACCCGGACGCGCTGCCACGGCTCGAACGCGACCACGCGCGCTTGGTCCGGTCGGTGGAATGCCGATCGCGTGCTTACCCACGCGATTCCGCGCGCCCGATCGAAGCCGAACACCACGTCGTCGCCAAACACCTCGCGCCCGATCGTACCGACCACGCGGCGGCCCGCGGCGTCCAGCGCGTGCGGTGCGATCGTACGGCAGAACAGCGCGCTCACCGCGAGATCGCCGATCCGCACGTCTCGGATCGTGAGGTCCGGTCCACCGCCCGATTCCGCGACCACGACCCGGTCGATGCGCGACGGGCGCGCCGGGTCGAGCGCGAACAAGAACGGACCGCGATGCCCGACGTACACCGGCACGATCAGCTCGGTGTCGGCGAGCGGATCGACGAGCGGGAACGTCCACGACGTTCCCGCCGAGAACATGGCGGGCCGCTCGCCGAAGCAGCCGGCCAGCATGACCAGCGAGATCGCCGCGAGCGCTCGCATCACGATCGAGCATACGGCGAACCGCGACTAAACACTTGTCAAGCCGTCGCCGGGAGCGCGTAGACGCCGCGGCGCAGGTTCTTGCGGATGGTCAGCGCCTCGCGCACGACCTTCCACATGTCCTTGAGCGGGTTCACGCGCGAGCGGCGGTCGTCGCGCCACTCCACGCCGACCTCCGCGATCGAGTAGCCGCGGCGGCGCGCGAGCGCGAGGATCTCCAGATCGAACGCCCAGCCGTCGATCCGCCCGAGCGAAAATAAATCTCGCGCGGTCTCCGCGGTGAACGCCTTGAAGCCGCACTGCGTGTCGCGCACGCCGGGCACGAGCGAGCGCTGGATCACGCGGTTCGCGAGCCGGCTCCACAGGACGCGATACCAGGGCTGGCGCGCGTCGGTCTTCGCGCCTTCCGCGTAACGCGAGCCGATCGAGATCTGCGCGCGGCAGCCGACGATCGGCGCGAGCAGGCGCGGCAACTGCTCGGGCGGCATCGAGCCGTCGGCGTCGCACATCACGCGCAGCTGGCCGCGCGCCTCGAGCATGCCGCGCCGCACCGCCGCGCCCTTGCCGCGGTTGGGCGTCTGGCGCACGAGCCGGAGGTTCGGGATGCGCGACATCGCGAGCGCGACCACGCCGGTCGTGTTGTCGGTCGAGCCGTCGTCGACGACGACGATCTCGTGGCGCGACGGATGCGCGAGCAAGAATCGCGACAGCGCCTCGAGAGTCGGCAGGATCCGATGCTCTTCGTTGTACGCCGGGACGACGATCGAGAGGTCGATGAATGCGGGCGAGGTCATGACGAGCTCCTTGCGTTCGAAAGTCCCGGCTCCGCCGGCGCGCGCAGCGACGCCGCGCGTGGCGGAGTTGTGAAGACGAACCGGCGCTGCGCGGGAAATCCCCACGCCACGAACACGAGCACGGAGCAGACGAGCTTCGCGGCGAGGTACGGAACGCCGAGCCCGTCGACACACAGCTGCATCGCGAGCGCCATCAGCAGCGCGGTCGTCACGGCGACGAAACCGAAACGCCCGAGCTGCTGCATCGAGACCGCCGAGCGGTCGCCGAACGCGATGTACTTGTTCAACGTGAAGCACACCACGGCACCCACCGCGCACGCGAGAAACGCTGCGGGCGCGATCGGCACGTGACGATGGACCAGGAGGACCAGCGTCCCGACGTCGAACGCGGTGGCGGCGATGCCACTCGTTCCCGAAGCGATCACGCGGCGAAGGGTCATAGCCCGACGAAGAGCAGCCGACGTGCCACGCGGCAAGTCCGCGATTGCCAGCTCGCAGGTGATGTGTAGGTGTCAGTTATCGGACGGCTGATCGGGCTCGGGCTCGGGCTCCGGCTCGGGCTCGGCCGTACACCGCGAGCGGCTGCGCGGCGTTAACAAGCCGGCACCGTCGACCGCCAGCGGTGGCGTGGTGCCGGCGAGATCGGTGATCGTCAGACCTCGATCCGCGGCGACCGCGAGGCGACCGTCGGCGAGCCACTCGAGCGCGTAGCCGCCGTCGCCGCGCTGACCGAGCTCGCGCGTCGTGCCGGTCGCGGTGTCGGCGATGAAGAGCGCGCTCGCCTGCTTGCCTTGCGTGCACTGCTCGTCGAGCGCGACGAACGCGAGGTGGCCGCGATCGGGCGCCCACGCGATCGTGCTGCCATCGATGAGGCCCGCGTTGGGCACGCTGACGACGCGATTGGACGACCCGACGCGCAGCGCGCTCGCGAGCTCGTGATCGTCCCAGTCGGCCGCGACGTTCGCGGGCAAGCGATGCAGCCGCGCGGTATGCGCGTGCATCTCGAGCCACGCGCCGGTCGGCCGCGCGTGCTTGCCGGGCACCGGTTGCAGCGCGCCATTGCCATCGAGCACGCGCCACGCCTGCGCGCCGCCGCCCGTGCCGATCCAGAACCCGGCGGGCTTGTCGCCGTAGGCGATCGCGAGTGGCGCGGCCGCGGTCGCCGCGATGCCGAGATCGATCGCGTGCGACGTGTGCCCGGTCGCGAGATCGACGACGCCGGCCCCGAGCTTGCCGCCGCGCTCGCGCGTGACGTACGCGATGCGGTGCGCTTGCGGCGCGGCGAGCGCGGCGACGACCGCGCCGTTCGTGCGTGTGAGGCGGTGCCAGCGCGCGGCCTGCGGATCGAACGCGAACAGATCGCCGGCAGCCGTGACCACCAGCGCGCGCGCGAGCGCCGCGACGTAATCGGCGCGATCGCGCGCGACGCGGCGGCGCCACGCCTCCCCGGTCGGTGTCGCGAGGAACGCCTGCAGTGCAGGGTGGTCGAGCGAAGCCGGCGCCCACTTGCCATAATCGCCGGCGGCGGCGGCGGTGAGCGGCGCGAGCACGTCGCCGAGCCGGCCCGCATGTGCGAGCGCGATCGCGTCGAGCCAGCGCGCATCGAGGTGGCCGGGATCGGCAGCGAGCGCGCGCGCGCACGCCGCGCCCACGGCGGCCCAGTCGCCACGCGATTCGGCCGCGCGCGCCTCGCGGAACGCCGGTTGGCCCGCGCGCTTGCGCCAGGCGAACGCGTCCAGTGTGGCGAGACCTAGCGGCTGCGCGGGCAGCTCGAGCCCCGCGGCATCGCGCGCCGCGGCCGCACCGCCGTCGCGCGAGGGCGGCGGCGGGCTCGACCCACCGTGCCCGCACGCTGCGAGGAGCGCGCAGATGGCGGCCATTCGCGCTGCCATGGAATGCGGAGGTAGCACGGCTTGCTGCCCCGCGGCGAGCCTGTTATGAACCCGCGCCCCCCGTGCTCATTCGCGTTGTTGTCCTGTTCGCGCTTGCCTCGTGCCAGGCCAAGGGCGAAGCGCCCGGCGCGCCGCAGGCGATCGAGGTGCGCGACGCGAGCGGTGCGGTGCTGGCCTCGATCGTGCCCGGCACGCCGTGCAGCGCGACCATCGCGGGCGCCGCGGTCGACCTGTCGGGCTGGACCGCCGACCGGCGCCCGAACGGCACGCTGATCGCGCACGCCGGCGCGACCGTCGCGCGCGTCTACGGCCACGACGCGACGCTCTCGGTGTTCGATGCGCACGGCGTGCCGCTGCTGCGGCTCGACGCGCACCAAGGCGCGGTCGACGTCGCCGACGGCGGCCGCAAGCTGCTACGCCGCGCCGTCATGAGCGGCGAGGTCATCGTCGTCGACAATCCGCCCGCGACCGTCACCGGCACGCGCGACGTCGAGCTCGCGGCGCTGCTCGCGTCGCCCGAGCTGACCGCCCAGGTGCGCGCGCTCGCCACATGCGATCGGACCTCGTGATGGACCAGCAGATCCGCAACGTCGCGATCATCGCCCACGTCGATCACGGCAAGACGACGCTCGTCGACGGCCTGCTCAAGCGCGCCGGCACGTTTCGCACGGGCGAAGTCGTCGCCGAGCGCGCGATGGACTCCAACGACCTCGAGCGCGAGCGCGGCATCACGATCCTCAGCAAGTGCACCGCGGTCACGTGGAAGGGCGTGCGCATCAACATCGTCGATACGCCCGGCCACGCCGATTTCGGCGGCGAGGTCGAGCGCGTGCTCGGCATGGTCGACTCGGTGCTGCTGCTCGTCGACGCGTACGAAGGCCCGATGCCGCAGACGCGGTTCGTGACGCAAAAGGCGTTCGAGATGGGCCTGAGCCCGATCGTCGTGGTCAACAAGATCGATCGGCCCGGCGTCGATCCGCACCACGTGATGGATCAGGTGTTCGAGCTGTTCATCTCGCTCGGCGCGACCGACGCGCAGCTCGATTTCCCGGTGATCTACGCGTCCGGCCGCCAGGGCTACGCGATCCGCGATCTCGAGGACGAGCCCGTCGATCTCGCGCCGCTGCTCGATCTGATCATCGAGAAAGTGCCGCCGGCTGGCGGCAACCTCGACGCGCCGCTGCTGATGCAGGTCGCCACGCTCGATTACGACGATTACCTCGGCTACCTCGCGATCGGCCGCATGCGCGCCGGGCGCAGCAAGGTCGGCGACCGCGTGCTGATCGTCCACCGCGACGGCAAGCGCGAGGAATTCCGCGTCCAGAAGGTGCTCGGCTTCCAGGGCCTCAAGCGGTTCGAGCTCGCCGAGGCGCGCGCCGGCGACATCGTGGCGTTCACGGGCATGGCCGAGCTCAACGTCGGCGAGACGATCACGTCGATCCAGGAGCCGACGGTGCTGCCGCTGCTCAAAGTGGATGCGCCGACGATCACGATGAACTTCCGCGTCAACGACGGTCCGTTCGCGGGGCGCGAGGGCAAGTACGTGACGTCGCGCAACCTGAGCCAGCGGCTCGAGCGCGAGATCAAGAGCAACGTCGCGCTGCGCGTCGAGGAGACCGAGACCGCGGGCGTGTTCAAGGTGTCGGGCCGCGGCGAGCTGCACCTGACCGTGCTGATCGAGATCATGCGCCGCGAGGGCTACGAGCTGTGCGTCTCGCAGCCGCAGGTGATCTTGCAGCGCGACGAGCGTGGCGGCGTCACCGAGCCGTACGAAGACGCGGTGATCGATCTCGACGAGAACTACGTGGGTGCCGTGGTGGCCGAGCTGAACCGCCGGCTCGGCGTGATGCGCGAGATGCGGCCGTCGGCGCCGGGGCGAACGCGGCTGGAATATCGGATCCCCGCGCGCGGGCTGATCGGCTACCGCTCGCAGTTCATGACCGACACGCGCGGCACCGGCGTGCTGTACACGCAGTTCGCGGAGTACGGCCCGCAGGGACCCGACATCCGCACGCGGCAGAACGGCGTGCTGGTGTCGAGCGAAGAGGGCGTGTCGAACGCCTACGGATTGTTCTATCTGCAGGAGCGCGGGCAGCTATTCATCGGCCCGAACGTGAAGAACTACAGCGGGATGATCGTCGGGATCCACGCGCGGGATAACGATTTGGTCGTGAACCCGAACAAGGTCAAGAAGCTGACGAATATTCGAACGACGGCGGCCGACGAGAAGCTGGTGCTGGCTCCGCCGCGGCAGCTGACGCTGGAGTATGCGCTGGAGTTCATCAACGACGACGAGCTGGTGGAAGTGACGCCGCAGTCGATCCGGCTGAGGAAGCTGATCCTGGATCACAATGTGAGGAAGCGGTTCGAGAAGAAGCCGGCGGAAGTGGACGCGTAGACGGGGGACGGGACTCCGATTCCGTTTCGACTCCGGTTGCGCTCTCCGCCGTCCGCGTGCCTCCGCTACGCGATCCGCTCTCCGTCAGCAAACGCGACAGCCCCACCCGCGTCGATCCGCAGGACCGGCTCCGTTCCGCACGCGTACATCGCGTCGCCCCTCACGATCACACCCGCCGCACATCCCAGCGCGATCACCGGCGAACCTCGCTTCGCGCACCAGTCCCGCGCGGCTTCCGCATTCCTCGCCTCGTATTCCGCCCACACCGAATATTCGCCGAGTAAATCGAGCCCGCGCACCGCATCACCCGACTCGCCGGCCGGAACCCATGTCGAGATGTCAGCGCCCAGCACGATCGCGCCCGCGCTGCCGCCGAACACCGGCAATCCACCGCGCACGGCATCGACGAGCAGGTGATCGAGGCCGCTCGTACGCACCGCCGCGAGCAACCGATACGTATCCCCGCCGCCGAGATACACGCCGCCATACCCCGCGAGCGAGCGAGGACGCGCGTCCATCTCGATCCGCGTCACCCCATACCCCGCCATCAGCTCGCCGAACCACGCCCGGCATGCCGCGTAGGTCTCGGTCGGCCGCGCGTGCGGCCAGTACAGCACCGGGCCGTCTGCGAGCGCGGCGACGAACGCGCGATCGATGCGCGCCGTCTCCGGGCTATCGCCTCCGCCGTTGAGGAAGATCGCCGTCACCGCTTCGGCGCCGGCACCGGCGGCGCCTTCGGCTCGACGACGTACAGATCGAATACGTAGTACCGCGGCACCGTGGGATCCGTCCCCACGCGACACATCGTGTGCCCGAGCTTCGCGCCGGTCACGATCCAGATGTTGCGGTCGTCGCGCGTGACGAGGTCCGCGTTGACGAGCGAGGGGTCGTCGCACCTCCAGCCGCGCGCATAGCCGACGTCCTTCTCGATCGTCTTGCCGAGCTCGACGTCGAGGCGAATCTCGCCGTCGGCCAGCGCGACGCCGGAACCGAGCACGAGCACGAGCGCGGCGATGCACCTCATACCGAAAGCTTACGCCCCGCGGCCGCGTGCGGCCACGATCGCGGAGATCGTGGCGGAGGCCGGCGGAGCCGCGCGCGTCTCGTCGAGCGCGACCGCCCAGCCCTGCACGCGACGCTGCCAGTTCGGACGCTCGGTCACCGTTCCCGGCACGTTGTGCGGCATCGGATCGAGCGCGAGATCGTCGAGCGCGACGAGCACGACCTCGGCGGGCCCGACCGCGAGATCGGTCGTCGCCGCGACCATCGCGCGCTCGACCTCCGTCAGGTGATCGCCCGTGCTCGCCCCGGCGAACACGAGCAGCGCCTCCTTCTGGCGCGCGCGCTCCTGGCGCTCGGCATCATCCTGCGCGGCGTCGATGAGGCCGAGGTCGCGCTTGTCGTCGATGTCGGCGCCGCGCCACCAGCCCGCGAAGGTCGCGGTGTCGTGCGTGTTGAGGCTCGCGACCGATTCGGCCGGCGCGGCCAGCGGGGCGGCGCCGGGGTGGCCGGGGAAGTGCCACTGCCCGACGTGCAGGCGATACAGCCCGTGCGCCGTCATCGCCGGGCGCACCTGCGGCGGCACGGTGCCGAGATCCTCGCCGGCCACCGCGCAGCGCGCGCGCGCCGACTCGAGCGTGACGATCGCGAGCAACTCGTCGGCGTGATAGCGGAGGTAAACGCCGTCGGTCGCGGGCCGCCCGTGCGGCACGCAATACAGCCGGAACAAGCCCATCACGTGATCGATGCGCAGCATCCCGGCGACACGCGCGTGATGACGCACGCAGCGGATGAAGTAGCGGTAGCGATCGCGCCGCAGCGCGACCGGCGAGAGCGGCGGCAGGCCCCAATCCTGGCCGCCGAGGAACAGCGCGTCGGGCGGTGCGCCGGCGGCGAGATCGAGCAGGAACAGATCGCGCCAGCGCCACACCTCGTACGCGTCGCAGCTGACGCCGACGGGCAGATCGAGATACAGCGCCGCGCACGCCGGCGACTCGCGCAGCGTCTCGAGCTGGTGTTGCATCGTGTACTGCGCGAGCGCGTGCGTCGCGAGCCGTGCCGGTGCGGCACCGAGGGCGCGCGCGGCTTCGCGGCTCGCGGCGTGGCTCGTGCCGTCGCGCAGCTCGGCCGGCCACGCGCGCCAGCTCGCGCCGTGCACCTCGCCGAGCGCGCGGAACGCGGCGTAGTCGTAGACGTCGTGCGCGACAGCCCAGGCGTCGAGCGCGGCCGCGCGCGTAGGATCGGCGAGCCAGCGCGCGGCGAGCGCGTCGAACGCGGTGCGCCGCCACCGCGCCTGCGCGCGGTAGTCGATGAGCCCCGGCGCGGGCTGGGGCGCCGCGGGCGCCGGCGCCTCGGCCTCGCGCGCGAGCGCGCCGAGATCCGCGTACAGCTCGTTCCAGAACAGCCGGCTCACCGGCGAATACGGCGAGCACGACACGTCGTAGTTCGCGGCGAGCAGCGGCAGCACCGACGCGTAGCTGCCGCCGCGCCGCGCGATCTGCGAGCACAGCTCGCGCAACGAGCCGAGGTCGCCGGCATGCCCGGTCTTGCCCGACGCGAGCCCGTAGACCGGCGCGAACACGCCCCAGCGCCGCCGGCCCAGGCCCGGTGCGCCGTACGCCTTCATCGGCGCGGCGATCGCGAGCGCCTCGCCCTCGCCGTCCGTCGTGCGCCAGCGCAGGCGGTGATAGCCGAGCGCGCCCCCCAGCGCGAGCGACGCGCGCCGCACGCAATGCACGACATCGCCGGGCCACGCGTGCGAATCCGCCGGCAGCTCGAACAACCGACCGTGCGCGCGATGCACCGCGCCGGTCTCGGTCTCGACCTCGATCTCCCACTCGCCGTCGAGCTCGGCCGCGACCGAGAACGGCACGACGAGCAGCCCGTCCCACGCGAGCACCACCGGCGGCACGATCTCGAGCCAGCGCCGCTGCTCGAGCTCGCGTAGCGCGGCCGGCGCATCGTCGGCGTTCGTGATCGCGATCCCGAGATCGGGCGCGAGCGCGCGCAGCGCCTGCAGCAGCGCCTCGTCGCTCGCCGTCGCGGGCTCGCCTCGCCAGCTCGTGTACTCGGGGTCGATCCCCGCCGCCCGCGCGAGCTCTCGAAGCACGGAAGAAGAATTACCGCCAAGTCGGCATAGACGCCAAGGTTCGCCCGGCAGAGACTTCGTCCAGAGCTGGTCTCTGTCTGGCGTGCCTTGCTCAGCCGATCAGGTGCAGCCACCAGCCGGGCATGATGCCCAGCTCGAGGACGATCAGCGGCGCGATCGCGATGACGAAGAGCGTGCCGGCCGAGCGGGTCGGCTGGAACGGCTGGTTGGCCTCGCGGAAGTACATCGCGGTGACGATCCGCAAGTAGTAGTAGATGCTGATCGCCGAGTTCACGATGCCGATGATGACGAGCCAGAGCAGCTGGCCGTTGTAGACCTCCATCGCGCTCTTGAACACGTAGAACTTGCCGAAGAAGCCGCCGGTCGGCGGGACGCCGCCGAGCGAGAGCAGGCAGATCGTCATCGCGAGTGCCGCGGCAGGGTGCTTGTCGGCCAACCCGGCCCAGTCGTCGACGAGTAGTCGCTCGCGCCCCTTCGAGCCGATGTAGCCGACGACCGCGAACGCGCCCATCGTCGTGACGCTGTACGCGATCAGATAGTAGACCAGCCCGCTCTCGGCGCTGTTCGAGCCCATGCCGAGCGCCGCGATCCCGACGAGCAGCACGCCGGCGTGCGAGATCGACGAGTACGCCAGCATGCGCTTGATGTTGTCCTGGCGCACCGCGGTGATATTGCCGATCGTGATCGTGATCGCCGCGATCACGACGATCGGGCTCGCCCAACCGAGCGCGCCGAACGCGAGATCGTCGCCGCCGAGCGCGAGGCCGAACACGCGGATCATCGCCGCGATCGCCGCCGACTTCACGGCCGCGGCCATGAAGCCGGTCACCGGAGTCGGCGCGCCTTCGTACGCGTCGGGCGCCCACATGTGAAACGGCACCGCCGCGATCTTGAACCCGAACGCGACGACGAGCAGGAACGCGCCGGCGACGACGAGGCCGGGGTTCGCGCTCGAGGGCAGCGCGGTGCGCAGGCTCGGCAGATACATCGTGCCCGCCGCGCCGTACAGGAGCGCCATACCGTAGACGAGGAAGCCGGTCGCGAACGCGCCGATCAGGAAGTACTTCATCGCGGCTTCGTTGCCGCGGCGCGAGTGCCGGCGCATCGCGACCATCACGTACACCGCGATCGACATCGTCTCGATGCCGAGGAACACGGTCACGAGGTTCGCGGCGTGCGCGAGCATCACCATGCCCGACGCCGACAGCAGCATCACGCCGTAGTACTCGCCGGTCTGCCAGCCGTGCTCGCGCTGGTGGCCGGGCGACATCAGCGCGGTCAGCGCGGTCGTGACCGCGAACAGCGCGCCGAGCACGTAGCCGGTGTGATCGGCGACGAGCATCGCCGACTTCACGGCGCCGGTCGCGTCGCGGTCGGCGAACAGCGCGTGGCTCTCGCCCGGGCCGAGCTGGCGGTACAGCACGATCGATGCGATCGCCGACGCGAGCGAGCCCGCGACCGCGAGGCCGACGAGCGCGGTGCGATCGCGGCCGCGGTAGAACGCCTCCGCGAGCACGAGCAACATGCCGGTGATCGCGAGGATCAAGTACGGCGCGAGCCAGCCGAGGTCTGCGGCGTCGAAGCTCATCGCACTCCCTTCCGCGCGGCGGCTGGCTGGACCGCCGGCTTCGCGGCCGGCGGTGCCTCGCCTCCCGGCGCCGATTGTCCATAGAGGTGCGCCGGGCCATCGGGCTCGCCGAGACGGCCGTCGAAGTCGAGCAGGAACTTGTCGACCGACGGCTCCATGATCTGCAGCAGCGGGCGCGGGAACAACCCGAGCACGAAGATCAGGATCACCAGCGGGATGAACGTACCGAGCTCGTGACCGCGCAGGTCGCGCAGCTTGCCGTTGCGCGCCTTGTCCAGCTTGCCGAAGAACACCTTCTGGAACATGAACAGCAGATAGACCGCGCCGAGGATCACGCCGGTCGCGGCGAGCGCGCCGAACAGGCGCGGCATCGGCAGGAAGTGCGGCGCGACCTGGGGGAACGTGTCCTGCGCGTTGAACGTGCCGAAGATGGTGAAGAACTCGCCGATGAAACCGGACAGCGCCGGCAGGCCCGCCGAGCCCATCGTGATGATCAGGAACAGGCCCGCGAACACCGGCATCCGCTTCCAGACGCCGCCGTACTCCGCGAGCCGGCGCGTGTGGCGGCGCTCGTACAGGACGCCGATGCCGAGGAACAAGCCGCCCGTGGTCAGGCCATGCGACAGCATCGCGTAGATCGATCCCGACACGCCCATCACGGTCAGCGACACGATGCCGAGCATGCAGAACCCGAGGTGGCTCACCGACGAGTACGCGATCAACTTCTTGACGTCGTCCTGGGCGAACGCGACGAACGCGCCGTAGATGATGCCGATCACCGCGAGCACCGCGAGCGCCGGCGCCCACACTTGCGCGCCGTGCGGGAACAGCGGCATCGCGAACCGCAAGAACCCGTAGATCCCGAACTTCAGCAGGACGCCGGCCAGGATCACCGAGCCGGCGGTCGGCGCCTCGACGTGCGCGTCGGGCAGCCACGTGTGCAGCGGGAACAGCGGCACCTTGATCGCGAACGCGAGCGCGAACGCGCCGAAGCACCACACCTGCGCCGAATACGGCAGCGCGACCTTGAGCAGCTCCTCGAGATCCGTCGTGTAGTGGCCGAGCACCGCGGCGCCTTGCACGTACACGTACAAGATCGCGACGAGCATCACGAGCGAGCCGAGCATCGTGTAGATGACGAACTTGATCGACGCGTAGAGCCGGCGCTGCCCGCCCCAGATGCCGATCAAGAGGTACATCGGGATCAGCATCACTTCCCAGAACGTGTAGAACGCGAACAGATCGAGCGAGAGGAACGCGCCGAGCATGCCGGTCTCGAGGACGAGCATCGCGGCCATGAACTCGCGCGGGTGCTTCTCGATCGACGTGCGCGTGCCGAGCAGCGTGAGCGGCACGAGCAGCGTGGTCAGGATGACGAGGAACACGCTGATGCCGTCGACGCCGGTCTTGAAGTGCGCGCCGAGGCCCGGGATCCACTCGACGTCGAACACGAGCTGCATGCCCGCCTCGTGCGGGTTGTAGAACCGGAAGATCGCGAGCGAGACGAAGAACGTCGCGAACGTGAACGTCAGCCCCAGACCGCGGTGCAGCGAGGTCTCGGCCTTCGGCGTGCACATCACGAAGATCGCGCCGACGAGCGGCAAGCCGATGATCAGCGGCAGCAGGAACGAGCCCGGCATCATGGCTGGCCCTCCCCGAGCACGATGTCCTTCGTGATCCGGGTGCGGTCGTGCGAGATCGGGTCCTCGACCCACAGCGTGACGGTCGCGCCGACGTCGCCGAGCCGCTTCTTGACTACCGGCGCGCTCTCGGGCTGGCCGTTGGGCCCGATGTCGGGCTTGCCGTCGCCGTCGAAGTCCCACTCGAGCTTCGCGCGATTGCCGGCGAGGCCGGCGCCGGGCTTGGCATCGAACTCGATCATGTCGCCGACCTGGTGGTAGTCGAAGTCGGCCTTGTGGCGGCAATCGGTGACGAGGAACACCGCCGCCGCGCCGATCACGAGCCCGACCAGGTAGCGCTGGACCTGGCCGTTCTGGATCCAGCGCGACAGCCGCCCGAACAACCCGACGACGAATGCCGCGCCGTTGACCGCGACCGTGTCGATGATGAACCGGTCGGCGATCTCGTAGAGCCCGCGCGCGACGACCTTGAACGGCCGCACGATCAGGGCATCGTAGATCTCGTCGAACCACAGCTTGTGCTTCGACGCCTCGTAGACGACGCCGAGCTCGTTGGCGATGCGCGGCAGCGACGGCGACGGCCCGCGGCCGTAGAACATCCACGCGATCGCGATGCCGATGCCGCCGATCATCAGCGCGCCGCCCATCAGCAGCAGCGTGGCCACGTCGTGGACCTCGCCGTGGATCGGCAGGCCGGGCGTGCCCTGGCCCATGAAGAAGTCGGGCGCGACGCTCGGCTCGAGCCACGACGCGAGCGCGTGGAACGCGCCCGGCAGGTGGACGCCCGCGAGGTGCGGCAGGCCGAGGAAGCCGACGAACGTGGCGAAGAACGCGAGCACGAACAGCGGCACCGTCATCGAAGCGGGCGACTCGTGCGCCTTCTTCGCGTAGTCCGACCGCGCGGTGCTGCCGAACACCATGAAGTACAGGCGCCACATGTAGAACGCGGTGCCGAACGCGGCGATCAGCAGCACGCCCCACAGCAACTTGCCGTAGAGCGGAGGCCAGCCGGGCGGCGCGACGTTGAATGCGCCACTCAGGATCTCGTCCTTCGAGAAGAACCCGCTGAACGGGAAGATGCCCGCGATCGCGAGGCACGAGATCGCGAACGTGAGGTGCGTGTACGGCATCAGCTTGCGCAGGCCGCCCATCTTGGTGATGTCGCCCTGCGTGACGGTGTCGTGCGCGCCGCCGTGGTGCATGCCGTGCATGACCGAGCCGGCGCCGAGGAACAAGCACGCCTTGAAGAACGCGTGCGCGCCGAGGTGGAAGATCGCGGCGACCCAGTTGCCGGTGCCCGCGGCGACGAACATGAAGCCGAGCTGGCTCACCGTCGAATAGGCGAGCACCTTCTTCAAATCGTTCTGCGCTATCGCCATGAATGCGGCGAGCAGCGCGGTGAGCGCGCCGACGGTCGCGACGACGATCAGCGCGGTCGTCGACGCCGCATACAGGAACGACAGCCGGCACACCATGTACACGCCGGCGGTCACCATCGTCGCGGCGTGGATCAACGCGGAGACCGGCGTCGGGCCGGCCATCGCGTCGGGGAGCCACACGAACAGCGGCAGCTGCGCGCTCTTGCCGCACGCGCCGATGAACAGCAGGATTCCGGCTGCCGCGGCGAGCCGCTCGCCGCCCCAGAACGGCGCGGCGAAGTCGGCGCCGTGCGTCTTGAGGTCGGCGAAGTCGAGCGTCTTGGTCGCCCAGAACAGCAGGAACATGCCGAGCAAGAAGCAGAAGTCGCCGATGCGATTGACGACGAACGCCTTGCGGCCGGCGTACGCGTACGTGTCGTTCTCGTACCAGAAGCCGATCAGCAGGAACGAGCACAGGCCGACGCCTTCCCAGCCGATGAACATCACCGGCAGGTTCGCGGCGAGCACGAGGATCAGCATCGCGCCCATGAACAGGTTCAGATAGCCGAAGTACCGCGCGTAGCCCTTGTTGTCCTCGTCGTGCATGTAGCCCGTCGAGTAGATGTGGATCCACGAGCCGACGAACGTGACGATCAGGATCATCACGGCCGACAGCGTGTCGAGGCGGAACGCGAGCTCGGCCTTGAAGCTGCCGACCTGCAGCCACGTGTAGACGTTCGCCTCGAGGCCGGTGCCGCCGGAGCCCGCGCGGAACTGCTCCCACAGCGGGCCGAACACGAGGTAGCCGGAGATGCCGCACGCGGCGACGACCGAGGCGACCGCGATCGTGTGGATCGACGTCTTCGACAGCCGGCTGCCGAGCGTGAGGTTGATCAGCGCGCCGAGCAGCGGGAACAGCGGGATCCACGCGAGCAGCGGCAGGCCGAGCAGCGTGGGAAGCTCCGTCTCCATCAGTGCCTCAACGTGGTGAGCTTGTCGACCTCGACGCTGCGCCGGCCGCGAAACACCGCGACGACGATCGCGAGGCCCACCGCGGCCTCGGCCGCGGCGACGCCGATGACGATCAGCGCGAACGTGTGAGCCGAGAGGGCGCTCGTGTTGCCCCACATGCGCGAGAACGTCACGAGCGTCATGTTCGCGGCGTTGAGCATGAGCTCGACGCTCATCAGGATGATGAGCGCGTTGCGCCGCAGCAGCACGCCGCCGACGCCGATCAGGAACAGCACGGCGGCGAGCACGAGGAAGTGGCCGTAGCCGATGTGGAACACGAGGCTCACGGGCCGTCACCGCCGGTCTCGGCGTCGACTTCCTTGAGCGGGCGCGCGATCGCGATCGCGCCGACCACGGCGACGAGCAGCAGGATCGAGATCGCCTCGAACGGGAACAGGCCCGGGCCGAACAGGTCGTTGCCGACGGCCTTCACCGAGCCCCATGCCACGAGCTCGCCGGGCTCGTCGGCCGAGGTCGGCGCGAGCTGGACCTGCGCCGGCGCCTGGTTCGCGAGGTGCTCGTCGGGCGGCGTCACGTGGACGAGGACCATGCCGAGGCGCGCGACGAGGTAGATGATCGCGATCCCGCCGAGCACGCCGCCCGCACGCCCCGAAGGCGCGACCGGTTCGTCTTCCGGACGGTTCAGGATCATGATGACGAACACGAACAGCACCATGATCGCGCCGGCATAGACGAGCATCTGCAGCACGGCGAGGAAGCTCGCGTACAGCATCATGTAGACGGCCGCGATGCCGACGAACGCGCCGACCATGCCCATCACCGCGGCGATCAGGTTGCGGCGCGTGATCACGAACAGCGCGCCGCCGACGGTGATCAGCGCGAACAGCCAGAACACGAGCGCCATGCCCTGCCCGTCCGACTCGAGCTTGTCGTAGTGCGGGTCGGAGACGCCGGCCGGATGCTCGGTGACGCCGGCCCGCGCGGGGCCGGGCTGCGCGAACGGCGGCGCCGGCACGCGCTTCGGTTGCACCTGCGCCGGCACCGGCATGTTCGGCTGGCGCGGCATCGGCCGCGGCGGCGCCGGCTGCGCGAGCGCGACGCCACCCGAGCCGGCGAACGCCGCGATGAGCGTCGCGATGACGAGGACGCGAATCACGCCGCTTTTCTCCGGATCTTCGCCTCGAAGTCGGCGCGGAACTTCGTCAAGAACCCCAGCATCGGCCAGGCCGCCGCATCGCCGAGCGCGCAGATCGTGTTGCCGGCGATGCCGTGCGCGATCGACGCGAGCAGCTCGAGGTCGCCCTCCTTGCCCTGCCCTTCAGCGACGCGCCGCGACACCTTCTCCATCCAGCCGCAGCCCTCGCGGCACGGCGTGCACTGCCCGCACGACTCGTGCGCGAAGAACTTCATGATCCGCCACGTCGCCATCGGGATGTCGGTCTGCTCGTCCATCACGACGATGCCGCCCGAGCCCGCCATCGACCGCAGCACGCGGCCGCCGCCGAGATCGAACTGCTGGGTCGGCGAGACCATCACCGGCTTGATGCGCTCGTCGGTCATGAGCGCGTCGAACTCGCACGGCACGTCGAGCTCGGACTCGTCGAGCGGCGGCATCGACACGCCGCCCGGAATCACCGCCTTCGCATGGCGGCCCTTCGGCACGCCGCCGCACACGTCATCGATGATCTGGCGGAACGTGATGCCCATCGGCAGCTCGAACACGCCCGGCTTGGCGACGTGGCCCGACACGCACACGATGCGCGTGCCGCCCGATCGGCCCATGCCGAGCTCGTTGAACCACGCGCCGCCCTGCTCGATGATGAACGGCACGTTCATCAGGGTCTCGACGTTGTTGACGATCGTCGGGTTGCCGAACAGGCCCTTCACCGCCGGGAACGGCGGCTTGAGGCGCGGCTGGCCGCGCAGGCCTTCGAGCGAGTTGAGCAGCGCCGTCTCCTCGCCGCAGATGTACGCGCCGGCACCGCGATGCACCGTGATGTGGCAGTCGTTGCCGAGGTACCCCTTCGCGTACGCCTCGTCGACGGCCTTCTGCAGCACGACGTACTCGCGCATCATCTCGCCGCGGATGTAGATGTAGTTGTGCACGGCGCCGAGCGCGTGCGCTGCGATGATCATGCCTTCGATCAGGAGGTGCGGATCCCAGTACACGAGCAGGCGGTCCTTGCACGTGCCCGGCTCGCTCTCGTCGGCGTTGCAGACCAGGTGGACTTGCTTGGCGTCCTTGGGGACGAAGCCCCACTTCACGCCGGTCGCGAAGCCCGCGCCGCCGCGGCCGCGCAGGTTCGACGCCTTGACCGCAGCGGTCACGTCCTCGGGCTTCATCGCGAGCGCCTTGCGCAACGCCTGGTAGCCGCCGGTCGCCTCGTAGCCGGCGATCGTCTTCGCGCGCTCGTCGCCGAACCGCTTGGTGACCAGCTTCGTGCCGACCGGCGCTGGCATCACACCACCTCCGCTTCGGGGTGCGGCTCGCGCTCGAGCTCGGCGATCATGTCGGCGACCTTGTCGGGCGTGAGGTCATGGAAGTACTTCGTGCCGACGACCGCGCACGGCGCGAACTCGCAAGCCGCGATGCACTCTTCCTCGACGAGCTGGAACTTGCCGTTGCTGTCGCCGCGCTTCAGGCCGAGCCGCTTCTCGAGCTCGGCGAGCACCTCGTAGCCGCCGCGCAGCATGCACGAGATGTTGGTGCACATGCGGATCGTGTTGGTCGTCGCGGTCGCGCCCGGCTTCAGGCGGAACATCGTATAGAACGTCGCGACACCGTAGACGTGGGCGTACGGCACATCGAGCGTGCGCGCGACCAGGCGCATCGCGTCGTCGGAGAGATAGCCGTGGTCTTTCTGCGCGAGGTGAAGCGCGGCGATCACGACAGGCTGCTTCGTGGGGTACCTCCCGCACAGCGCCGCGATCTTCTTCTGTGCCTCCGCGGAGAATTCGAGTGACATCAGAACGTTGCGGAAGATAGTGGGCACGTGCGGGGGCGTCAACCGAGGGGGACAGAGAAAAGGCTTTGGGCTTTGGGCTTTGGGCTTTGGCCAGACGACAGAACAGAGATCTCTTGCCGCTCGTTCTCGGACCCAAAGCCCAAAGCCCAAAGCCCAAAGCCCAAAGCCCGTGTTATCTCCTCCACCCGTCATGCCGCCCGACCCAACGCTGACGCGCACCGAGCGGCTGGCGCTGCGCTTCGCCGAGCTCGCGAACGATGATCCACGTGGCAAGTGGTTGCAGACGCGGTTCCTGCGCGGCGTCTCGTACGTCTGGGTGCGCGCGGCGATCGCGAATCGCATGCTCGTCGAAGGACTCGACGACCTGATCGAGCTGCGCCCCGAAACGGGCGTCATGTTGGTCGCCAACCACCGCAGCTTCTTCGATCAGTACTGCATGCTGCTCGCCTGCTACATGGGCCGCGTGCCGTGGGCGAAGCGGCTGTCGTTTCCGGTGCGCTCGAACTTCTTCTACGACAGACCGCTCGGCATCGTGATCAACGCGGCGATCGCGGCCGGCGCGATGTACCCGCCGATCTATCGCCAGACCGAGCGCCGCGCGCTCAACGATGACGCGCTCGCCAAGATGGTCGAGATCCTGCGCCAGCCGGGCAACATCCTCGGCATGCACCCCGAGGGCACGCGCGGCAAGGGTGACGATCCGTACACGTTCCTGCCCGCGCAGCCCGGCGTGGGCAAGGTGGCGCTGATCGGGCGGCCGATCGTGATCCCGGCGTTCATCCTCGGGCTCGGCAACAACATCGCGCGCGACATCCAGCTCAACTTCGGGCGTGGCGCGCGCCGCGAGCACGCCGTGATCACGGTGTTCGGGCGGCCGATCGACTACGCCGACCTGCTCGCCGAAACACCGCGGCCCACGCTGTACAAGAAGACCGCTGATCGGTTCATGGCGGAGATCGGCAAGCTGGCGGCGCGCGAGCGCGAGCTGCGTGCCGACGCGCTGGCGGGGCGGATCGCCGATGACGATCCGCGCTGGCTGACGAATCGCCCCGTCGGCAGGCTGTACGCGCGCGAGGGATGATCCGGACTTCGGACTTCGGACTTCGGACCTCTGACCGAAGTCCGAAGTCCGAAGCCCCGAGCTGCGGATCCTCGTCGAAATCGAGTAGGATCGCTCTAGATGTCCGTCCGAGGAGACGACGACACGGTAGCCGGCTCCGGGCCAGGCACGTCTGATACCGGGCCAGGCACGTCTGATATCGGACCGAGCACGAGCCCGCCGCCGCTCGGCGAAGGCGACGAGCTGATCGCGGGCCGCTACCAGATCGTCCGCTGGCTCGGCGGCGGCGGCATGGGCCGCGTGTACGAGGCGCTCGACACCGAGCTCGACGAGCGCGTCGCACTCAAGGTGCTGTCGAGCGGGCTCGCCGAGGAGGCGATCGAGCGCTTCCGCCGCGAGGTCAAGCTGACGCGGCGGATCGTCCATCGCAACGTCGCGCGCATGTTCGACATCGGCGAGCACGGCGGCGAGCGGTTCCTGACGATGGAGCTCGTCGACGGCGAGCCGCTGTCGCGCACGGTGCGACCACCGGTGCCGTGGCCGAATTTGCGCGCGATCACCGAACAGCTGTGCGCCGGGCTCGCCGCCGCGCACGCGACGGGCATCGTGCATCGCGATCTCAAGCCCGACAACGTGCTCGTCGAGCGCGGCAGCGGGCGCATCGTCATCACCGATTTCGGCATCGCCCGCGGCGGGGACGATCCGGGCGTCACGCAGGCCGGCGCGGTCGTCGGTACGCCGCGCTACATGGCGCCCGAGCAGCTCGCCGGCCGCGAGGTCGACGCGCGCGCCGATCTGTTCTCGCTCGGCGTGATGCTGTTCGAGCTCGCGACCGGGACGCGGCCGTGGGCCGGCGACACCGCGATCGCGATCGCGGTCGCGCAGGCGACGATCCCGCGGCGTGCGCTCGTCACGGCGACGACCGACATCCCGGTGGTGTTCGCGACGATCGTCGGCGCGTGCCTCGACATCGAGCCCGAGCGCCGGCCCGCGCGCGCCGAGCTCGTGGCGCAGGCGATCGCGACCGGCGACGCGGAGGCGCTGCAAGTCATGACCCGCGCCGAGCGCGCGAACCGGCCTTCGGTCGCGCCCGCGCCGGCGAGCTCGTCGGTGTCGGCGAGCTCCCGCGCGACCGAGCTGCACGCGCCGACCTTGCCGATCGGCTCGACCGCGCTCGCGGTGCTGCCGATCGCGTGCGCGCCGGGCGACGACTACCTCGCCGACGGCGTGCAAGAGGAGCTGACCGACCTGCTGTCGACGACGAAGGGCCTGCGCGTACGGCCCTCCGGGGTCGCGCGCGCGCAAGCGCAGGATCCGCGCGAGCTCGGCCGCCAGCTCGCGGTCGATCAGGTCGTCGTCGGATCGCTGCGGCGGTCCGGCGGCAACCTGCGCGTCGCGGCGCGCCTGATCGGCGTGGCCGATGGCTTCCAGATCTGGGCGCACAAGGTCGAGTGCGTCGAGTCCGAGGTGTTGCAGGCCAGCGCCGAGCTCGCGCGCGGCATCGCCACCGCGCTGTCGACGCACGCGACCGCCGTGACGCGTCAGATCGATCCGCGCGCGGTCGATCTCTATCTGCGCGCGCGCGCCGAGCTGCGCCGGTTCTGGGCGAACCACGCGCAGGCCGCGACCGAGCTGCTCGAGCGCGCGGCGGAGTACGCGCCGTCGTCGGCGCCGATCCTCGGAGCGCTCGCGTGGGCTTCGGTGCAGACGTGGATCCTGCGCGGCATCCCCGAGCTGCGCGCGCAGGCCGAGCGCGCGCTCGAGCGCGGGCTCGCGACCGGCCACGGCGAGGCGCACCTCGCGGCGGCGCAGTACGCGTTCAACCGCGGCGAGCCCGAACGCGGCGCGCGCGAGCTCGCGACCGCGTTGGTCCGCACGCCGATGTCGGCACAGGTGCACGAGCTCGCCGGCAAGATCCTCGTCGAGGTCATCGGCGCGGTCGAGGCGCGCTACCACTTCGAGACCGCGCTCGGGCTCGATCCGAGCCGCGGCCCGATCATCGGCGCCGAGCTCGCACGGCTCGAAGCGCTCGAGGGCAAGTGGGAGTCGGCGATCGCGCGCGTCGCCGCGCTCCTGGCCGATCCGGATCCGTCGCTGTCCCAGCTCGGCTCGCTGTTTCGCACCCGGCTCGGCGCGTGGCGCGGCGATCCCGCGGGTCTGCGCATCGAGGGTCCGAAATTCGCGCCGCGGCTCGGCGACCGCGCGCTGCACGTGCTCGAGTTCGTATTCCACGCCGACGCGACCGGCACCTTCGATCGCGTGCGCTGGCGCGAGCTCGTCGGCGAGATCGCCTCGCCCGACATCCCGCTGCGCACGCAGCTGGTCGGCCTGCAGTTTCTGGCCGAGACCGCGGCCGCGACCGGCGAGGTCGAGGCCTCGCTCGAGACGCTGGCGATCGCGGCGCAGTGCGGGCTCATCGACATCGTCTGGCTCGATCGCTGCCCGCTGTTCGCGCCGATCGCCGCGCGCGACGGCTTCGCCGCGGTCCGCCAGCAGGTCGATGCCCGCGCGCGCGCCGTCCTCGCCGCCTTCCGCTCGGTCGCCGCCGGCTAGTGATCTACTCGACGAGCCGCGGGCCCGAGCCGTGCGGAGGCGGTGGCTCGCCGTCGCGCGTGAACGAGATGAATGCCATCTGCGGGCGTCGCGACGCATCGCCGGTAACGAACCGAATACCGTCGAGCTGCCAGCCGCGCCCGACCCAGGCGTTGACCGCCTCTTCGAGCGTCTCGTCGGTGACGATCGACAGCTCGACGAACTTGTAGACGAGCGCCACTAGCGCTGTTTCGCGAGCAGCTTGCACGCGTGCGGCGCGTGGTAGCTGATGATGGTGTCGGCGCCGGCGCGGCGGATCGAGAGCAGCGTCTCGAGCACGATGCGGTCCCTGTCGATCCAACCCTTCTCCGCCGCCGCTTCGATCATCGCGTACTCGCCCGACACGTTGTACGCCGCGATCGGCATGTTGACCTCGTCCGACACCGCGCGGATCACGTCGAGGTACGCGAGCGCGGGCTTCACCATCACGATGTCGGCGCCTTCGGCGACGTCCATCGCGACCTCGCGCACCGCCTCGGCGACGTTCGCCGGATCCATCTGGTGGCCGCGGCGATCGCCCTCCTGCGGCGCGGACTCGACCGCCTCGCGAAACGGCCCGTAATACGCCGACGCGTACTTCGCCGAGTACGCCATGATCGCGACCTGCTCGAAGCCGTCCTCGTCGAGGCTCTCGCGGCACGCGGTGACGAAGCCGTCGAGCATGCCGCTCGGCGCCACGACGTCGACGCCGGCCTTCGCGTAGCTGACGACCGCGCGCGCCAGGTTCTCGAGCGAGGCGTCGTTGTCGAGCTCGCCCTCCGCGAGCACGCCGCAATGGCCGTGGTCGGTGTATTCGCAGAAGCACGCGTCGGCCATCACGACCAGCTCGGGCCGCGCCTTCTTGATCGCGCGGATCGCCTTCTGCACGATGCCGGAGTCCTTCCACGCCTCGGAGCCGACCGCGTCCTTGTGCTCGGGGATGCCGAACAGGATCACGGCCGGGATGCCGAGATCGGCGACCGCGGCCGCCGCATCGACGACCTTGTCGACGGAGTAATGGTTCTGGCCGGGCAGCGAGCTGATCGGTTTCTGCACGCCGGATCCAGGCACGACGAACAGCGGATAGATGAAGTCGTCGGGTGCGAGCCGCGTCTCGCGCATCATGCGGCGCAGTCCCTCGGTGCGGCGCATCCGGCGCGGACGGTAATCCGGGTAGTTCATTCCTTACCGGGATACACCGAGCGGACCGCGCGCGCCATGCCTGCGGGGGTGGGCTCGACCGCGACCGCGACCGCGGCGGCGCCGGCGGCCCGCGCGGCCTCGGCGGTGGTCTCGCCGATCGCGCACCACCGCGTCGCGAGCGCGCCGAGCTCGCCGACGATCGCGACGAGCGCCGCGACCTGCGACGGCGCGAACACCGCGCACACCGCGGCGTCGCCGGCGCGCAAGAGCGCCGCGCCGCGCGCGACGCCGGGCTCGCCGGCCCCGGCGGCCACCGTGCGATACGCGATCACGTCGACCACCTCGGCGCCGGCCGCGCGCAACACCGCGAGCCCCTCGGTGCGGCCCTCCTCGGCGCGCGGCACGAGCACGCGTAGCCCGCGCAGCGCGCGCTCGCCGACCAGCCGGCGCGCCAGCTCGGTGCCATCGCGCACGCCTTCGGGGTGGTGCGCCGCGATCCGCGCGATCTCGAGCGCGCGCCGCGTCGCCGGGCCGACCGCCCACACCTCGGGAAGCGCACGCCCGGCTGCGGCGCGCGCGAGCTCGTGCGCGGCGCGCGGGCTCGCGACGACGATCGCGGCGTAGTCGGCCCCGTCGAGCGCGCGGGCGAGCGCCTGCGGATCGGCCGCCGGCGCGTGCTGCGTCACCGGCATCGCGACCGTCTCGAGGCCGAGCGGCGCGAGCGCCGACGCATAGGCCGCGGCCGACGCCGGATCGCGCGTCAGCACCGCGTATGCCGGCCCGGCCATGCCGCTCATGCTACCGTGCGGCCGTGCATCGAATCTGCTGCCTCGCGATCGTTCTGGCTTGCTCGACCGGAAGCAGCACGAAACACGACGACAGCGCCAGCGCCACCCTCCCGACGCCCGTGAGCGACTCCACACCCAAGCCCGCCGCGCCCGCCGCGCCCGCCGCGCCCCCCTCCAAGGTGACGGTCGGCGACGCCACGGTCACCGTCGAGATCGTGGCGACCGAGGCCAAGATCGAGCGGGGCCTCATGTACCGCGAGAACCTGCCGCCCGACGCCGGCATGCTGTTCCTCATGGGCAAGGAGTGGGACTGGAACTTCTGGATGCGAAACACGCTGATCCCGCTCGATATCATCTTCATCACCAAGGGGATGGCCGTGGCCGGCGTCGCCGCGGACGCCAAGCCGCTCGACGATAGCCTGCTCGGGGTCAAGGCGCCGTCGCTCTACGTGCTGGAGGTCAATGCGGGGTGGAGTGCCGCCCACCACGTG
>DASXCY010000212.1:0-23606 GCA_036490935.1 Kofleriaceae bacterium
GCACGTCGAGCTTCTGGGTCCTGCCGTCCGCGGCGATCGCCACCGATACCGGGATGTCGAGGCCGTTGAGCACGACCACGTGCGGCGCCGTCTTGTGCGAGCACGCGGCCACCGCGAACAGCCCGATCCACCAGCCGCGAAGGTTCATGCCGACCCTCGTAGCATGGCCGCGCGAGCCCGGCTCAATCGCGCTTGGGCGGCTTGCCCGCGAGGCAGCGCTCGTTCGCCGCGTGCACGCTGCCGGTGGCGCGATGACACGACACGGCGATCGCGTGCTGCGACGGCGCGTCGGCGTGGGCCTTGTCGCCCGCGGCGAAGTCCTCCTCGGCGGCCTCGCGCCAGGCGTCGACCTCGTCGAGGTCGCGGTCGGCGAGGTTCGGGCACTCCTTCCAGGCGTCGAGCGCCACGAGCAGCGCCGCGCACTCGTCGTGCATGCCGCCGACCGTGACCACGGCCTGCACCGTGATCGGCCGGCCCGGCGGGATCGGCGCTGCGGGCTTTCCGCAGGCCCACACCGCGCACAGCCCGTACGCGATCAGAATCCGCGCGATCGCGCTCGGGAGTGTCGGGGGCATGCGCTAGATCCTGGAGGGTCCTACCATGTCCGCCTTCACGCATCTCCATCTGCACACGCAGTACAGCCTGCTCGACGGCGCGATCCGCGTGAAGGACCTGTTCCCGAAGGTCGCCGAGCTCGGCATGGACACCGTCGCGGTCACCGACCACGGCAACATGTTCGGCGCGATCGACCTCTACACCGAGGCCAAGACCACCGGTACCAAGCTGATCTTCGGTTGCGAGACCTACGTCGCCGCGACCGATCGCACCGACCGCACCAACCGGCGCAACTACCACCTGATCCTGCTCGCGCAGAACGACGTCGGCTACAAGAACCTCACCTACCTCAACTCGATGGGGTACCTCGAGGGCTTCTATTACAACCCGCGCATCGACAAGCAGATCCTGCGCGATCACAGCGAGGGTCTGATCGGCCTGTCCGCGTGCCTCGGCGGCGAGATCGCGCAGACGCTCGAGAAGCACGGCGTCGCGCAGGCGGAGGAGGTCGCGAAGGAGTACGCGAGCATGTTCGCGCCCGGCGACTTCTTCCTCGAGCTGATGCCGACGCCGATGGCCGAGCAGGAGACGCTCAACGGCGAATTACGCCGGATGAGCAAGAAGCTCGAGATCCCGCTCGTCGCGACCAACGACTGCCACTACGTCAACCGCGCCGATGCCGCCGCGCACGACGTGCTGATGGCGATCCAGACCGGCAAGAGCCTCAAGGACGAGAAGCGGCTCAAGCACGTCGTCGACAGCTACTACATGAAGTCGCCCGGCGAGATGGACGCCGCGTTCAAGGACTGCGGCGAGGCGATCGAGAACACCGAGGCGATCGCGAAGCGCTGCAACGTCACGCTCGATCTCGACCGCACGTTCCTACCCAACTACAAGGTGCCCGACGGCGAGTCGCTCGACAGCTACATCGCGAAGCTGGTCGCCCAAGGCCTCGAGCGCCGGTTCCGCGAGCTCGCCGAGCGCGGCGTGGCGTTCGATCCGGATCAGTATCGCGAGCGCTGCAAGACCGAGCTCGCGGTGATCCAGCAGATGGGGTTCTCGGGCTACTTCCTGATCGTCTGGGACTTCATCAACTGGGCCAAGGAGCACGGCATCCCGGTCGGCCCGGGCCGCGGCTCGGGCGCGGGCAGCTGCGTGGCCTTCGCGCTGCGCATCACCGACATCGATCCGCTCGAGTTCAAGCTGCTGTTCGAGCGGTTCCTGAACCCCGAGCGCGTGTCGATGCCCGACTTCGACGTCGACTTCTGCATGAACCGGCGCGACGAGGTCATCAAGTACGTCCAGGGCAAGTACGGCGAGGATCGCGTCGGTCAGATCGCGACGTTCCATCAATTGAAGGCGCGCGGCGTGATCCGCGACATCGCGCGCGCGATGGAGATCCCGTTCGCCGAGGCGGACCGGCTCGCGAAGCTCGTGCCCGAGCCGGTCCAGGGCAAGTCGCCGCCGGTGCGCGAGGCGATCGAGCAGACGCCCGAATTGAAGCAGCTCTACAACGAATCGCCGCTGCACCGCGAGCTGCTCGACATCGCGGCGTCGCTCGAGGGCCTGAACCGGCACGCCGGCATGCACGCCGCCGGCATCGTGATCGCCGAGCAGCCGCTGTGGGAGTACGTGCCGTGCTTCCGCGGCCAGAACGGCGAGATCGTCACCCAGTTCGCGATGAAGGAGGTCGAGAAGGCCGGCCTCGTCAAGTTCGACTTCCTCGGCTTGAAGACGCTGACCGTGCTGGCGGCGGCGGTGAAGCTCGTCAACCAGCAGAGACAACCGGCGCCCGGCGCGGAGCGCGGAACGGACGATCGACAGCAGGCCGGCGGAGTCGGCTTGATCGACCTCGCGTTCATTCCGAAGGACGACGCCGAGGTCTTCAAGATGATCTCGCGCGGCGACACGACCGGCGTGTTCCAGCTCGAGTCGAGCGGCTTTCGCGAGATGCTGAAGAAGCTCAAGCCGGACTGCCTCGAGGACATCGTCGCCGCCGGCGCGCTGTATCGCCCGGGCCCGCTCGAGGGCGGCATGGTCGACGACTTCATCGATCGCAAGCACGGGCGCGCGAGGGTCGAGTACCCGCACCCGTCGCTCGAGCCGGTGCTGAAGGACACGTACGGCGTCATCGTCTATCAGGAACAGGTGATGCAGATCGCGCAGGTGCTCGCGGGCTACTCGCTCGGCGGCGCCGACCTGCTGCGCCGCGCGATGGGCAAGAAGAAGCCCGAGGAGATGGCGAAGCAGAAGGAGAAGTTCTTGACCGGCGCGCGCGACAAGCAGATCGCGCCGAAGATCGCGACCGACGTCTTCGATCTGATGGAGAAGTTCGCCGGCTACGGATTCAACCGCTCGCACTCGGCAGCCTACGGCTGGATCACGTACCAGACCGGCTGGCTAAAATTTCACTACCCGCACGAGTTCATGGCCGGCTTGATGTCGTCCGACGCCGACAACGTCGACAACATCGTCAAGTTCATCGCCGAGGCGCGCGCGATGGGGCTCGTCGTCGAGCGGCCCGACATCAACGAGTCGGCGCTCGACTTCACGGTGACGGCCGCACCGAAGGTGATCCGGTTCGGCCTCGGCGCGGTCAAGGGCGTCGGTACCTCCGCGGTCGAGGCGATCCTCGAGGCGCGCGCGGCCGAGGGCCGGTTCGACTCGCTGTTCGAGCTGTGCCGGCGCGTCGATTCGCAGAAGTGCAACCGCCGCGTGATCGAGCAGCTCGTCAAGAGCGGCGCGCTCGACGGGCTGCAGGGCGACCGACACCGCGCGCAGCTGCTCGCGGCGCTCGACGCGGCGCTCGAGCGCGGCGCATCGGAGCAGCGCGATCGGCGCAGCGGCCAGACGTCGCTGTTCGGGTTGATGGAGGCGCTGTCGCCGGCGCCGGTGACCGGCTCGCCGGCGGCGGGTGAGACGTACCCCGATCTCGAACCTTGGACCTCCAAGCAATTGCTCGCGTTCGAGAAGGAGGCGCTCGGCTTTTACATCTCGGGCCATCCACTCGATCGCTATCGCGGCGATGTCGCGCGCTACTCGACCGCGACCACGAGCGACTTCGCGGCCGGCAACAAGACGCCCGGCGATCATGCGGTCGCCGGCGTGGTCAGCCAGTATCGCGAGATGATCACGAAGAAGGGCGACAAGATGGCGCGCTTCCAGCTCGAGGACGCCGAAGGCTCGCTCGAGGTGATCGCGTTCCCCAAGACGTTCGAGAAAGTGCGCCACGTGCTGGTGAGCGACGAGCCGATCCTGTGCACGGGTCAGGTCAAGAACGAAGGCACGGCGGAGGCGGCGGAGTGGAAGATGTTGCTCGAGACCTCGGCGCCGCTGTCGGAGCTGCGCCAGCAGAAGACCTCGCGCGTCGACATCCACCTGAACGCCGACGCGCTCACGCAGGATCAGATCGACGAGCTGAAGACGATCCTTGCCGGCGCGGCGCGCGGCGTGTGCCAGCCGGTGCTGCGCCTGCGGATCTCGCAGCGCAGCGAGACGGTGATCGCGCTGCCCGACGCGTGGGCGGTGTCGCCGACCGACGAGCTACTCGCGCGGCTCGAGCGGCTGTTCGGCGACCGCGTCGCGACGCTCGGGTAGCGCGCTACTCGCGGAAGTGCGCCTGCCGGCCCGAGACCGGCGCGTGCGCGGCGATCGCCGCCAGCGCGTTCTCGGCGCGCTCGCGCCAGACGTCCTTGGGCGTGTACATCGTGAGGAAGCGGGCGAGCTGGGCGCGCGCGATGTCGTCGTGCCCGAGCGCGAACTCGGCCATCCCGGCGTGGAACACGGCCATGTAGTTGCTCGGATCGTAGTCGACGACGAGCAGCATGATCGGTCCGGCCGAGGCATCGTCGCCGGCGTCGGCGATCGGATGGGCGATCGCGAAGATCGCGCGCACGGTGACCATACGGCCCTCGGCCGGCATCTGGTCGAGCAGGGCGCGCACGCGATCGATCTTACCGGCGACGGCGTAGCAGGCCACCTCGTCGGGCGGATCGAGCTTGGACTGCGCGAGGTAGACCTCGACATCGAGCGGCGTGCAGTGCTCGAGGTGGAGGTGCGATTCGATCGGCTGGCGCGTGATGTCGTCGCCCATGCGGACGAGCAGCAGGACGCTCGCCGCGGCCATCACGAGCAGCAGCACCGCCACGAACTCGATGCGCAGGCGCGGCTTCGGGCGCTCGATCTGCGGCTTGAACGGCGCTTCGCCCACGAGCCCAGGATACGCGAGCCGCCGCGCCGTTGGTACGGCGATTGCTGAACCCCGCGGCATGCGGTCCGCGCTGTGGGTGATCACCACGTGTGTCGCGTGCGGCGGCGGTCATGGCGCCGCGCCGGATGCGATTTCCGACAGTCCCGCCGATGCGCCGCCCGACGCGGCGTGGGTCTCCGCATGGAACGCCCCGACCGGCGCGGCGCTCTCGGGCGCGACGCTGAGCGATGGCTGGACCGACCTGCGCGAGCTGTCGCCACCGCTCGAGGTCGCCGGCGGCTGGACCGACTCGCTGTTCGCGCTGCCGGGCGGCCGCCAGTTGCTGTTCGCCTACGAGCAGACCGATTTCTTCGACTTCTACATCTCGAACGGCTCGGACTCCGAGGTGACGGGGCCGCCGCTCGCCGGCGTGTCGCCGGCGACGTTCCAGATCTTCGAGGCCGATCTCGAGCAGACCGACTGGCAGGTCAGCGAGCACGCGATCGACGCGTTCGACCCGAGCGCGGTGCAGGCGTCGCCGGCGGCGAACGCGGCGGGCGACCTGATCGTGTTCACGAAGTTCGCGCTGCCGAGCGGCCGCGCCAAGCTGTACTGGGCGCAGCGCCCGAGCCAGGCGTGGTCGGCGCCGGTCGAGATGCCGATCGACAGCGTCGCGTGCAACGACGACAACGCGAAGCTCGTCGGCGATCTCGCGACCGGGTTCGCGGTGTACTTCGAATCGTCGCGCACCGACGTCGCGGGCACGAGCACGACGTGCGGCGCGCGCCAGCTCTACACCGCGACGTACGCGAACGGCGTGTTCTCGCCGGTCTCGGCGGTCCCCGGGATCCCGACCGTGAACACCGACAACTCGCAGCCGTTCGCGACGCTCGACCAGCAGACGCTGTACTGGAGCGGCGTGACGCAGACCGCGTACGCGATCTTCACGGCGACGCGCCAGCCCGACGGCAGCTTCGGCGACGTCCACCCGATCGTGCAGCCGACCATCTCGGGCACGTTCTCCGGCAACGTCGCGCTGATCGGCGAGGCCTCGGTCGTCGATCTGCCCGAAGGCTCGCTGCTCTACATGATGTGCGGCGTCGCCATGAACACGCACGGCGGTATGACGTTCCATGATGCCGACTACATCCGGCTCGAGCCGTGCGTCGCGCGGAGACCGGGGTAGGGACTTCGGACTTCGGACTTCGGACTTCGGACTTCGGACTTCGGAGTTTGGGCGTTGCCCAGCGCGTGGATCTGGATTCTGGCCAAAGCCCAAAGCCCAAAGCCCTCCTCAGTCCAGCCCGATCCTCTCCAGATCATCCTCATCCAGGCCGAAGTAATGCGCGGTCTCGTGCAGCACCGTGATGCGGACTTCCTCGGCGAGTTGGTCGAGGTCGGTGGACGTGCGCTCGAGGTTCTTGCGGAACAGGTGGATGGTCGTCACCGACGGCGTGACCTCGCTGCCCGCGGAGAGCGGCGTGCCCTGGAACAGGCCGAGCGAGCGCGGATCGGTCCCGTCGCCGACGAGCTCCTGCGACGGTAGCTCGTCGATCAAGATCGGAACGTGCTCGAAGCGGGCGCGAACCTCGGCGGGCAGCTCGGCGAGCGCTTCGGAGGCGATCCGCTCGAGCTCGTCCTCGGAGATCGACACCGGGCCCGGGCCGGCCTTCGCGTCGAGCTCGCGCACCTGTTGCCACGCCGCGATCATCTGCGCGCGCTGCCCGGTCGCCTCGTGCACGCGCCCGAGCAGGTGCAGCGCGTCTGCGGTGAGCGTGGGCTCCTTGCGCGCGAGCTCGATCCAGCGCTCGGCCGCCGCGGCGTCCTCGGCCGCGAGCGCCAGCTCCGCGAGATCGAGGCCGAGCTCGGGGTCGTCGATGACGGAGCTCGCGAGCTCCGCGAGCGACTCGCGCGCGTCGGCGAGCTCGCCGGTCGCGATCTGCGCCTCGGTGCGCACGATCACCGCCTCGATCAAGTCGGCTTCCTCGTCGATGAACTCGAACGCGGTCGCGATCGTCGCGAGGGCCGCCTCGGCCGCGCCGAGGTCGCGCAGCTGGATGCGCGCGGCGCAGATGCGCGGCATCGGGTCGTCGGGGCGCAGCTCGACGAGCTTGGCGTACATCTCGAGTGCCTCGTCGGCGTCGCCGCGCGCGTCGGCCACCGCCGCGGACAGCAGCACGACGTCGGCATGCGCGCGGTCGATGCGCTGGCAGCGCTCGACGCAGGCCGCGGCATCGTCGATGCGGCCTTCTTCCAGCGCGGCAAAGCCGCGATCGAGGTCGGTTTCGAGGCGTTCCTGACGAGACATGGTGGAATAACTACCGCATTTGCGTGCTTTCGCCTGCATCGCTATCGTTCGATTTGTGCATCGGATCCTGCTCGCGCTCGTCGTAGTCGTCGACTTGGTGGCGTGCCACAACACCCGCAAGACGCTCGTGCCCGAGGTGCCGCAGAACGGCAACGCGGACGCACGCCAGCGCTACCTCGACGCGCAGGCGCGGTTTCGCGGCGGCGGCAGCGGCGACGAGTTCGCGAAGATCGTCCAGGACTACCCGGAGGACCCGATCGCGCCGTGGGCCGAGCTGGCCGCGGGCATCGCGGCGATCCAGACCCGCCACTTCAGCGACGCCGACGCGCAGCTCGCGAAGATCCTCGCCGGCCCCGCGCCCGAAGGGCTCGCGACGCGCGCGCGCATGTTCCTCGGCGTCGCGAAGAACTACGAAGGCGACGTGGCCGGCGCGCGCAAGCTGCTGGCTCACATCCCCGACGCCGCGACCGAGAACGACGGCGAGCGCGCGGAGTACGTCGCCGCGGTCGCGTACGCGACGGCCGCCGGCGATCAGCCGCTCGCCGCGCTGCCGTGGTTCGACGATCTGTACCGCCGCGTCGACAACGCCGAGCGCGCCGCGATCGTCGCGCGCGTCGTCGATCTCGTCGCGGCGGCGGATCCGCGCGCGCTGGCGACGCTCGCCGGCGGCGACTCGCCGAGCGCGGTGATCGTGCGCAGCCGGCTTGCCGCGCTCGGCGGCGGCGCGCCGGATCGCGATCTGTCCGACGCGCGCGCCAAGCTCGGCCTGCCGCGCGCGCTGCCGCCCGCCGATGCGGGCGGCGCCGGCGGGGTCGGCGATCCGGGCCTGCTCGGTGCGGTCGTGCCGCTCGGCGGCAAGGCGAACCGGCTCGGCGAGGCCGCCGTCGCCGGGATGGCGCTCGTCGCCGGTGCGCCCGACGGCAAGGGCGTCGCCGCGGTCGAGACGCGCATCGCGATCGATCCGACGACGTCGGCGGAGGCGGTCGACGAGCTCGCGCGCGGCCGGGTCGTCGCGATCGTCGGGCCGATCGAGGCCGATGACGTCGACGAGGCCGGCAAGCGCGCCGAGGCGCTCGGCGTGCCGCTGCTCTCGCTCGCGACGTCGGCCGGCCACACCGCGGGCGGCCGGTTCGTATTTCACATCCGGCACTCGCCCGACGCGCGCGCGCGCACGCTCGCACAACGCGCGCTGGCCGCCGGCGTGCGTCGCTTCCTGGTGCTCGCGCCCGACAGCGGCTACGGCCGCGGCGTCGGTGCGGCGTTCGCGACCGCGGTACAGCAGGGCGGCGGAACGGTCACCGCGACCGTCACGTATCGCGGCGACACGACCGCGATCGTCAAGGTCGTGAAGGGCCTCGGCACCGACTGGCAGGCCGTGTTCGTGCCCGACGAGGCCGACAAGCTCGCGGTCGTGATCGAGGCGCTCGCGGCGGCCGGCCATATCGCGAAGCCGGTCGGCACGAAGGGCAGCAAGAAGACGCTGGGCGGCCGGCCCGTGCTGGTGCTGTCGACCGCGGAGGGCCTCGCCGGCAAGTACATCGCCGATGCGGGCCGGCATTCCGAGGGCGCGCTGCTCGCACCCGGGTTCTATCCCGACGACGCCGACCCCGACGCGAAGCCGTTCATCGATCGCTTCACCGCGGCGTACGGTCGCGCGCCCGGCGCGACCGAGGCCTATGCCTACGACGCGGCCCAGCTCGCCGCCGCGGCCGGTACCGGCGGGCGCGCCGCGCTCGCCGCGCAGCTCGCGAAGGCCCAGCTCCCGGGCGTCACCGGCACGATCCAGTTCGACGCCGACCACCGGCGCGCCGACCCGGGGCTGGTCTACACGGTCGTCGAGGAGACCGGCGGCACGTTCGCGATCCGGCTCGTTCACTAGAAGATTCTCGAATTTTCTGTGCGACCGAGCGGGGGGCTCGCGGCTCTACCTCGCATGAGGCGTGACGCGTTGAGCCTGCTGGCCGAGGCGCAGTTCCTGCTCGCGCGGGTGCTGTGGAACCCGCATGCCGATCGGCGGCGCGCGCTGCGCATCGCGCGCATGGCCGCGAAGACGCACCCCGATCCGCTGGTGCGCGCCGAGATCGTGGCTTGGCTTCGCCACCGCGTGCCGCCACCGCCGTCGCTCGACGACCTCGCGATCGAGGTGCTGCGGCACGATCTCCGCGCGGGCACCGACGCGGACTCGAGCGAGACGTGATATCCACGCGGACGTGACCGCTACCGTCGGCAACCGGCTGATCGCGGCGCTCGACGTCGCGAACCGCGCCGAAGCCGACGCGCTGGTCGCGCGGCTCGACGGCGTGCCGAGCTGGGTCAAGATCGGCCTCGAGCTGTTCTGCGCCGAAGGCCCCGGCGTCGTGCGCGACTACGCGCGCGCCGGCCGCCAGGTCATGCTCGATCTGAAGCTGCACGATATCCCCGAGACGGTCGCGCGCGCGACCGCGCAGGCCGCCTCGCTCGGCGCCGGGCTCGTGACGGTGCATGCAGCGGGCGGGCGCGCGATGCTCGAAGCCGCGGTGCGTGCCGCGGGCGACGCGCGCGTGCTCGCGGTGACCGTGCTGACCTCGCTCGATGACGCAGACCTCGCGCAGATCGGCGCGCACGGCCCGGTCGGCGACCTCGTCCGCCGGCGCGCGGAGCTCGCGGTCGCCGCGGGTTGCGGCGGCCTCGTCGCGTCGCCGCACGAGGCGGCGGCGCTGCGCGCGAGCGTGCCCGCGGACTTCTGGATCGTCACGCCGGGCGTGCGGCCGGCCGGCGCCGCGCACGGCGATCAGAAGCGGGTCGCCACGCCGGCGTCGGCGCGCGCGGCGGGCGCGGATCTCGTCGTCGTCGGTCGGCCGTTGCGCGACGCGCCCGATCCGGCGGCCGCGGCGCGCGCGATCGTGGCCGAGCTGTCGTGAACGCGCCCGGCGAGCGTTGCGTCTACGGCGTCGGCCCGGTGCGCGAGATCATCGCGCGCCGCGCCAGCTCGGTGCGCGTCGTGTGGGTCGATCCGCAGCGCGCGGGCAAGTCATCCGGTGATCCGGTCGCGCAGATCGTCACGGCCGCGCGTGCGGCCGGCGTGCGCGTCGAGGATCGCGATCGCGTGCAGCTCGAGCGCGCGGCCGGCGAGGGCGCGCGTCATCAGGGCGTCGTCGCCTGGCTCGGCGCGTTCGTCTACGCCGACGTCGACGAGCTCGTCGCGACCGCGGAAGGCCGGGCGCTGCTCGTCGTGCTCGACGGTGTCGAGGATCCGCGCAACCTCGGCGCGATCCTGCGCTCGGCGTACCTGCTCGGCGCACACGGGGTGATCATCCCCGAGCATCGCGCGGCGCAGGTCACGGCGGTCGTCGCGAAGGCCTCGGCCGGCGCGAGCGAGCTCGTCCCGATCGCGCAGGTCGGCAACCTCGTGCGCGCGCTCGGCGAGCTGCGCGAGCTCGGGCTGTGGCGCGTCGCGGTGCACGCCGCCGAGGGCGCGCAGCCGATCGGTCAGATCGACGGCAAGCTCGCGCTCGCGCTCGTGCTCGGCGCCGAAGGCTCGGGCGTGCGCCCGCTCGTCGCCAAGCAATGCGACTTCCACGCGATCATCCCGATGGCGCGCGGCGCGGTCGGCTCGTTCAACGTCTCGGTCGCCGCCGCGCTCGCGCTCTACGAGATCCGCCGCCAGCGCGATGCGAGCTGATCAGCCTCGAGCGGCCGCGAGCCGGTTCACGTCGGGCGTCACAGCTGCTCGTCGTCGACGGTCTTCACCAGCCGTGGCACGAACGATCGTTTCTCGAGGGAGCTACGCTCGAGCTCCTCGTTCGCGCGCTCGAGGAAGTACAGCATCGAGAGCCCGCGGACCTTGCCGCCGAGCGTGAGCGGGTCGATGTTGATCGTCTTCTCGGGCGGCTTCTTGGGCGGCGGACGCTTCTGGCCGAACGCCGACGACGACACCAGCAACATCACCACCACGGCGATCGCGCGCATGATCTCAGCGTATCACGCACGCTTGCGCGCCGACGCCCACAGTGCGAGCGAGACCACGCCGCCGGCGAGCTGGAAGTACGTCTCGGCGCGGTCCATGTTGAGCGTCTGGTACAGCCACGTGTGGGTTGCCGGCACGAAGCCGAGCAGCGCGAGCACGAGCATGCCGAGGCCCGCGAGCAGCACGAACACGTCCTCGCGCGAGAATCGGGCGAACGCGAACCCGACCAGGCCGACCGCGAGGTTCGTGCCGAGTGCATGTACGCGGTTGGTCGGCAGCGGGCCGACTTTCTCCGTGACCAGCCCGATCGCGCCGACGATCACCAGGAAGCCGGAGACCAGCCAGGCCCAGTAGCGCAGGAGATCGCGAGCCGCCACGGCGTCATTAGAGCATGGACTTAGAGCACGGGCTTTGGGCTTTGGGCTTTGGGAAGAGCACACATCGCCGTGGCCTTCTGGCCAGTGCCCAGTGCCCAATGCCCGATGCCCGATGCCCCCTACGCGTCGACCTTCTCGAGGAAGCTCGCCTTGAGCAGCTTCTCGCCGTGGACCGGGAAGAACGTGTAGATCGAGTCGCCGACGACACGCACGACCTCGCCTTCGCCCCAGCGCGCGTGGCGGACCAGGTCGCCCTTCTCGAGCGGGCCGAACACCGGGCGCTTGACGCGCTCGATCTTGAGCGCGCGGCCGCGGCCGCCGGCGCGCCGGCGCCGCATCGCCTCCTCGAGCATCTCCTTGCGCGTCGCCGGGTCGGTGCCGCGCGCCGCGGCCAGCGCGTGCGCCACCGCCTCGGCATCGCGCATCGCCGATGGCGAGTTGCGCGCGGCGCGCAGGCAGTTGTCGCAGGTCCCGCATGCCGGCGCGTCGAGGTAGCCGAAGTACGTGACGAGCAGGCGCGTGCGGCACAGATGCGATTGCGCGTAGCGCAGCATCGCCGCGAGCCGTGCACGGTCCTGCGCGCGCTTCTGCTCGTAGCGGCTCGCGGCTCGCGCGAGGTTGTCGAGGCTCGGCGGTTCGGTCGCCAGCGGCGCGAACCGCGCGCCCGGCGCCTCGAGCGCGAACCCGACTTCCTTGAGGAACGACAGCACGACGCGCGCCTTCTTCGCCGGCGCGTCGGCGCGCTCCGCGATGTCCTTCACGCTCACGAACACGTCGTCGTGCTCGTCGGTCGAAGGTTCGGTCGCCCCGGCGGCGACGCGCCCGCCGGTGACCGAGACCAGCGCCTCGGCGACCGCGCGCGTCTGCTCGGGTGTCGGATAGCGCCCGCCGAGGAAGAAGCTCTGGATGCGCTTGTCCTCGGGCTGGTAGAGCAGCACGCAATCGGCCGAGACACCGTCGCGGCCGGCGCGCCCGGCTTCCTGGTAGTAGCTCTCGAGCGAGCCCGGGAAGTTGTAGTGGATGACGAAGCGCAGGTCCTGCTTGTCGACGCCGAGGCCGAACGCGTTGGTCGCGACCATCAGGCGCGGCTCGCTGCGCTCCATGAACGCGCTTTGCACGCGCTCGCGATCCTTCGCGCGCATGCGGCCGTGATAGCGCCCGCACTCGACGCCCTGCGACCACAAGAAGTCGGCGAGCGCGTCGACCGTCTTCACCGTCGCCGCGTAGATGATGCCGCATCCGGGCGTCTTCTCGAGCAGGCGCAGCAGCATCGCCTGCTTCTTGCGTTCGCTGCAGGCTTTGATGACGTGGTAGCGCAGGTTCGGGCGATCGAGCCCGATGTCGATCACCGACGCTTCGGGGATCTGGAGCTGCGCGAGGATGTCGTCCTTGACCTTGGGCGGCGCGGTCGCGGTGAGCGCGAGCACCGGCGGATTGCCGAGCGCGCGCACCGCCTCGCCGAGGCCGAGGTACGCGGGCCGGAAGTCGTGCCCCCATTGCGAGATGCAGTGCGCCTCGTCGACCACGAACAGCGCGACGTGCACGCTCGCGAGGCGATCGCGGAACCGCGGTTCGCCGAGCCGCTCGGGCGTGACGTACGCGATGCACGGGCGGTTCTCGGACAGGCGCGTGAGCGCGGCGTGCTCGTCGCGCGGCGACAGCGTCGAATCGAGTCGCAGCACCTCGATATTGAGCTCGGCGAGCTTGTCGTGCTGGTCCTTCATCAGCGCGATCAGCGGCGACACCACGAGCGTGACGCCGGGCAGCTCGAGCGCGGGCAGCTGGTAGCACAGCGACTTGCCCGCGCCGGTCGGCATGATCGCGAGCGTGTCGATGCCGGCGAGCACGTTGCGGATCGCGAGCGCCTGGCCGGGACGGAACGACGAGATGCCGAACCGCCGCTTCGCGAGCTCGAGCATGCGCGCGTCGATCTCGGCGGCGTCGCTCTGCTCGCCAGGCTCGGCGTGCTCCGCGTGGTCGTCTTCGTGGTCGTCGTGCGCGGCCGTGTGGACCGCGATCGCCTCTTCGGGGTCGACGACGATGGTGTCCAGGACGTCGTCCGCCTCGGCGGCCTCGGCGGTCTCGGCGTCCCCCAGGCGCGGCAGGCCGTTGCGCGTGCCGCGCGCGAACTGCGGCGGCGCAGCGCTCGCCGCACCAGCACGGCGTCTACCTGCGAGGCTCTTGGACATCAAAGACTAACGTCGCCCACTATGGGTAGGCCCGCAAGCAAAAGCGAGCGAGGACCCGGGCGGAAAATGTGTGCGCGCGCGCTCACCGAGATCTCCGCGCACGGAGCTGAAACCACCCACGTTGGAGGCTACGTACTACTCCGCAGAATCGCTCACTTGGAGGCCAAATACCCCTCGCGGTGCAGGAGCTCCGCGGTGAGAACGGAGCCGCCTGCCGCACCTCGCACCGTGTTGTGCGAGAGCGCGACAAATCTCCAGTCGAAGATCGTATCTGGCCGCAGGCGGCCAATGGTCACCGCCATGCAGTTGCCGGCATCGCGATCGAGCTTGGTCTGCGGACGCGACGGCTCGTCGTGATAGACGAGGAACGGCTTGGGTGCGCTCGGCAGCGCGAGCTCCTGCGGCTTGCCGCTGAACTCGCGCCACGCGGCGAGGATCTGCTCGCGAGTCGGCTTCTGCTCGAACGCGACGAACACCGCGGCCATGTGGCCGTCGCTGACCGGCACGCGCAAGCACTGCGCGGTGATCTGCGGCGCGCTCGCGGCGACGATGCGACCGTCGCGCACGGTGCCCCAGATCTTGAGCGGCTCCTGCTCGGACTTCTCTTCTTCACCCGCGATGTACGGGATGACGTTGTCGGCCATCTCGGGCCACGACTCGTGCGTCTTGCCCGCGCCCGACAGCGCCTGGTACGTGCACACCGCGATCTTGGTCGGCCCGAACGCGAGCAGCGGGTGGATCGCGGGCACGTAGCTCTGCAGCGAGCAGTTCGGCTTGGCCGCGACGAACCCGCGCTTGGTGCCGAGCCGCGCGCGCTGCGCGTCGATCACGCGCGCGTGGTCCGCGTTGAGCTCGGGCACCATCATCGGCACGTCGTGCGTCCAGCGATGCGCGCTGCAGTTCGAGATCACGGGCGTCTCCGCGCGCGCGTAGTCCTCTTCGAGCTTCGCGGTGGCTTCCTTCGGCATGTCGACCGCGCTGCACACGAAGTCGACCTCGGACGCGATGCGCGCGACCTCGGAGGCGTCGATCACGCGCAGCCCGGCGGTACGCGCCGGCACCGCGCTCGGCAGGGTCCAGCGCCCGGCAACCGCATCGGCGTAGGGCTTGCCCGCGGAGCGAGCGCTCGCCGCCACGGCCGCGACCTCGAACCACGGATGGTCCGCCATCAGCGACACGAAGCGTTGACCCACCATACCGGTGGCGCCGAGCACGCCGACTCTGAGCTTGGTTGCCATTTCGTCGAAACATAACGTACAAACGGCGCCCATGCCGCTGCTCGATGGCCTGCGAGTCGTGTCGTCCGCGATCCATGGCTACGGCGTCGTCGCGACGCGCGCGTTCGCCGCCGGCGAGACGCTATGCCTCGGTGACGGTGTGCTGTACCAGCCCGATGACGATTTCGACGACACGTACGCGCTCATCCTCGACGGTCCCGAAGGCCACGACGTGCTGTGGGACCTCGTCGATCAGACGCGCTGGCTCAACCACAGCTGCGAGCCGAACACCGAGGTGCTGTCGCGCTGGGACGCCGACGCGAAGTCGGTCCGCGCGTGGTGGGTCGCGTTGCGCGACATCGCGCCGGGCGACGAGATCACGTACGACTACGCGTTCGTCGCCGACGTTGCCGAGCCGTGCGCGTGCGGCGCGCCGAGCTGCCGCGGGCTCATCGTCGATCCCGATCCGGCGGAGCTCGCGCGAGTCGCCGAGCCGCTACGTCAGCTGCTGCGCGCGCCGATTCGCGCGGCGTGACTCACTTGAACGCGGCCGTGTTGTCCTTGACCCAGGCTTCGAACGAGCGCGAGGGCTTGCCCGTGAGCTTCTGCACCGTGTCGGTCACCGCCGCGGCCTGGCCCGAGCGCACGAGGCCCATGAACTCGATCATGAGATCGACGATCTGCGCCGGCATGCCCATGGCGAGCATCGAGTCGCGCGCGGCCTGATCGGGCACGTTGACGAACTTCACCGGCTTGCCGAGGACGCGGCCGATGATGTCGCACTGGTCGGACGCCGACAGCGCGGCCGGGCCGGTCAGCTCGTAGCTCTTGCCCTCGTGGCCGGGCTTGGTCAGCACCTCGACCGCGCATCCTGCGATGTCGCGCGGATCGATCGAGGCGATCTTGCCGTCGCCGGTCGGCTGATAGACCGCGCCCTGCGTCTTGATCGTCTGCGCCCACCACAGCGAGTTCGCGTGGAACGCGCTCGGCCGCAGGTGCGTCCAGCCGACGCCCGAAGCTTCGAGCGCCTTCTCGCCCGCGCGATGCCACTTGCCGAGTGCGACCGCTTCGTAATTCGCGCCGAGCACCGAGTGCTTGACGACGTGCTTCACCTTCGCGCGCTTCGCGGCTTCGATCGCGTTCGCCTCGTGCTTCTGAAGCGCCGGCGTCAGCGGCGCGAGCAGGTACACGTGATCGACGCCCTTCATCGCGTTGACGAGCGAATCGATGTTGTCGAGGTTGCCCGCGACGGTGTCGACCGTCGTCGGGAACTTCGAGCCTTCCGCCGTGTCGACGACGAGCGCGCGCACCTTGTGGCCGCCCGCGGCGAGTTGCTTCACGACTTCACTGCCGACGTTACCCGTGGAACCGGTGACGAGAATCATCTGGGCCTCCTGTGAGGCGCGACCATGGCGCGAGATCCGACTCCGGATCAACCGCCCGATCAGCCAGTGGCCACGGTCGCGGCCATCGTCTCGCCGTCGCGCACGTAGCTCGATCCCGGGATGCCCTTCGCGGTGCGTTTTCCGACGGCAGCGAGCTCGGCGAGGCCCGCGTACGTCTTCGCACGTACGAGCGCGATCGCCGCGATCGACACGCTCATGATCGGGAACTTGCGCTGCACGCCGAACCGATCTTTGGTCTCGATGTAGCCGCGCTCGCGATCCGCCGGATCGTAATACAGCCGGATCAAGTGATCGAAGCGGTCGCAGATGCCGCGGCACACGACGTCTGCGCGATCGGCGCTGGTCACGAACACGAAGTCATCGCCTGCGATGTGGCCGATGAAATCGCCGGTGCCGCCGGCGCGCTGCACGACGTGGCGGATCACGTCGCCGGTCTGGCGGATGACCGCGTTCGCTTTCGCGTAGCCGTAGTAGTCGTTGAACGCCTTCAGGTTGTCGAGATCGAGGTAGCAGGCGACCGCGCCCACATCGGATGCCGCAATCCGGCGCTCGATCTCGCCCTGGATCGCGTCGGCGCCGGGCAGCTGTGTCGTCGGCGAGGCGCCGAGCTCGCGGGCCTGGCGATCGAGCGCCTTCGCGACGCGCGCGAGCAGCTCGGCGGCGTCGAACGGCTTGACCATGTAGTCCTCGGCGCCCGAGCGAAACGCGCGCACCTTGTCGGCGGTGTCGCCGCGCGCCGACAGGAACATGATCGGCGCCATCGCGATCGCCGGATCGGAGCGGATCATCTCGGCGCAGCGATAACCGTCGGCGCCCGGCATGAGGACGTCGAGCACGATCATGTCGGGGCGGAACCGGCGCGCCTCGACGAGCGCCGCGTTCGCCGAGCCGGCATCGCGCACCTGATACCCGCCGAGCTCGAGCACTTCGCGACAGATCATGCGAATCGAGACGTCGTCGTCGACGATCAGCACGCGCGGCGCCTCGCGCCGGCCGCTCTCGACGAGGCGCATGCACGCGTCGCGGAACACCGCCGGCTGGATCGGGAACTCGAGCAAGTCGTCGGCGCCGGCCGACAGCAGATCGGCGCGCCGCTCGGCCTCGCCGACGACCATCACGGCGGTCTTGTGGGTATCGGGATCGTGCTCGAGGATCGCGAGCAGCGCGAGCGCGTCGGTCATCGCGCCGGCGACGACCGCGAGCGCCGGGTGCTCCGCGCGCGCGATCGCGAGCGCGCTGTCGACGTCGTTCGCGACGAGCACGCGCTCGGTGAGTGACATCAGCAGGCCCTTCAGCAGCAGCGCGCGCCGCGGATCGTCGTCGGCGACGAGCGCGCACTGGTTCTCGCCGAGCCCGCGGCGGCGCGGCGAGCTGCCGTCGATCGGGATCGCGATCGGCTGCGTCTTGTCTTCCTTGGCCGACACCGGCAGCGTGAACACGAACTTCGTGCCGCTGGGATCCGATTCGACCCAGATCTTGCCGCCGTGCGCCTCGATGATCGTGCGCGAGATCGACAGGCCGAGCGCGGTGCCGCCGACGCGCCGGTTGGACGCCGAGAACGGCTCGAAGATGCGCTCGCGATCCTCGGGCGCGATCGGCTCGCCGGAGTTGTGCACGCTGACGCCGACCGCATCTTCGGACAGCGGCGGGCCGAACACCTGGACGTCGATCGTCCCGCCGGTCGGCGCGAATCGGATCGCGTTCGTCAGCAAGTTGCCGAGCACCTGCGCGAGACGCTCGGGATCGCCGACGATCGAGATGTCCTCGGCCGAGGCGCCGAGCACGATCGTGAGCTGCTTGGTCGCGGCGGCCGCGCGATACCGATCGATCACCTCGCGCGCGAGCCGATCGAGCTGCACGGGCGCGGCGGCGACGGTGATCGACCCGGCCTGCGCGCGCGCGAGGTCGAGCAGCTGGTCGACGAGCTGGTTCATGCGAGTCGCGGCCTGGCGCGCCATGTCGACGTAGCGCAGCTGGCGATCGCTGAGCGGGCCGGCGTAGCCCGACAGCACGATGTCGAGCGCGCCGGCGATCGACGTCAGCGGCGTGCGCAGCTCGTGCGACATCACCTGCGCGAATTCGGCGCGGCGGCGCGCGACGTCGGCGGTGTCGCCGAGATCGCGCAAGATGACGATCGCGCCGATCGACTCGCCGCGCTCGCGCAGGGGCGTCACGACCGAGTGCAGCACGCGCTCGCCGATCCGCACTTCTTCGCGCACCGGCTGGCCCTCGGGCGCGCCGGCGGCGAGATCGAACGGATAGAACCCGACCGTATCTTTCAGATACGTGGTGTCGACGCGCGCGTCCGGCGGGATGCCGAGCATCTCGCGCGCGGCGAGGTTGACGAGGACCTCGCCGGTCGTGGTGTCGGCGACGATCGCGCCGTCGGCCATGACTTCGACGGCGGCGCGTAGCCGCTCGTACAGCGCGGTCGGCATGTGTGCGGGATCATACCAAACTAGAAGCGGCCCGAGATGACAATCCCCGCGCTTGTCGCTGCCACCGTCGGGCTCACCTCGATCGCGTGCCCGTGCGGCGCGAGCCAGTACGCGATCGCACTGCCGGCCACGAGCGCGCTGCCGGCTGCGACGAAGGCGGTCGCGAGATCGGCATGCGAGTGCGCGTCGTCGACGGCGTGCAGGCCATCGGGCGTGCATCGCGCGCCGGTCGGCGTCGAGAAGCACTCGCCGTTCGCGAACGCCTGGTTGTAGTAACGGATCGCGGAGATGCCATAGATGGCGCCGACCGCGATCGCGGCGGCGCCGGTGCCGGCGCCGAGCTTCGTCGCGAGCACCCAGCGGCGATCGCGCGGCGGCGCTGCCACCCCGGGCGTGCCGAGCTCGGGCACGTCTATAGATGTCGTCGCGCCCGCCGAGGTATGCACGGTGCTGGTGAAGCGACGCTCCGGCGCGGCGACGGTCACGACCACGTCGCCGGGCTCGACATGCTCGTGAACCTCGGCGGCGGCAGGCAGCGTTTGATCGCCGATCGTCAGCACGAGTCGGTCGAATCGCGGGTCGGCGATCCGGACGACGACCGTCGCGAGCCGCGGCAGCAACGCGTTCGCGCGATCGCGCGCGTACTGGGCGCGGAGCGGATTCGACGTGCGCTCCGAGCCGGTGGCGGCGGCATCGAACAGCTGCCACGCGCGGCTCAGATGCCCGAGGTGCTCCTGGCAGTCCGCGAAGTTGAGCGCGGTCCCGGCCGCGGGATCGAGCTCGTAGCTGCGCGCGAACCGATCGCAGGCTTCGCGGAAGCTCGCCACGAGCGACAGCTGGCGGCCTTCCTCGAACAGCTTCGCCGCGCGCTCGGCGCGCGTCTCCGCCGAGGCGCTCGCGGCGACGCACAGGCAAACGACCACGACGATCCGCACCTGGCGTGATGATACGATCAGGTGATGGGACGAGTCATGCGCGCGTTGCCCCTCGTCGTGGCGACGGGCTGCTCGTCGCTATTCGATATCGGCAATCCGAAGCTGGCGGCCGACGCCCAGCCGCTATCGTGCCCGATCGGCGACTACGATCTGTGCGCGCATCAACAACCCGCGGGGCCGATCACGTTCTCGAGCGCGGCGACGATCGACACGGGGCTCGATTGCAACGTCGTGCTGTTCGATCCGCAGGGCGGCGGCATCTGCGTCATCTATGCGAGCGACATCGACGTCATCCTCAGCGTGACCGCGATCGGCGCGCGCCCGCTCGTGCTCGCCGCCACCGGATCGATCCACGTCGAGGGGACCATCGACGTCGGCAGCTACGCCGGCGTCAACGGCAACGTGCACGTGGGCGCGGGCGCGGACTACGGCGCGTGTGCCGAGCACCAGGCGGGCGGCAGCGACAGCGGCGGCGGCGCCGGCGGCAGCTTCGGCGGCGTCGGCGGAACCGGCGGCAGAGGCACCGTCGGCGCGGGCGCGGGCGGCATCGCGGGAGATCCGGTCGGGCCGCCGAGCTACCCGCGTGGCGGCTGTCCCGGCAACGGCGGCGGCTCGGCCGCCGGCACGAGCCAGCGCGGTACCGGCGACGGCGGCGGGGTGGCCTGGCTCGTCGCCGCCGGCGAGATCACGATCTCGCAGACGGGCAAGGTGCTCGCCGGAGGAGCCGGCGGCAGCGCCTCTGGCTTCCAAGGCCTCGGCCTCGACGGTGCGGGCGGCGGCGGCGGCTCGGGTGGATGCATTCGGATCGCGGCGCCGACGGTGACGATCGCCGGGACGCTGGCTGCCAACGGCGGCGGCGGCGGCGTCGGCAACGGCGGTGCGACGTGCACCGGGACGGGCACGGGCGGCGACGGGCAGCCGAGCGCGCAGCCCGCCGCCGGCGGCACCGGCTGCCCGAATGGTGGGACGGGCGGTGCCGGTGCGGCGGGCACGACGCTCGACGGCGCCACGGGCGGCGCGGGATCCGGCTCGGCCGGCGACGGCGGCGGTGGCGGCGGTGGTGCGGGCATCATCACGATGGCGTCGTCGGCCGCCGACACGACCGGCGCCACCATCTCGCCGCCCGCGCTGTGAACGTCAGGTCTGCCGCCGGAACGTCTTCTCGAGCGCGGCGTACAGGCCGCCTTTCGCGACGAGCTCGGCGTGGGTGCCGGTCTCGACGACCTGGCCCTTGTCCATCACGACGATCATGTCGGCGTTGCGGATCGTCGACAGCCGGTGCGCGATGACGAGCGTCGTGCGGCCCTTCATCAGCTCGTGCAGGCCGCGCTCGATCAGCTCCTCGGCTTCCGGATCGACGTGCGCGGTCGCCTCGTCGAGCACGAGGATCTCGGGGTCGCGCAGCAGGGCGCGCGCGAACGCGACGAGCTGGCGCTCGCCCGCCGAGAAGTTGGCGCCGCGCTCGGCGACCTTGCACGTGATGTCGTCACCGCGCCGCGCGAGCGCGCGATCGAGGCCGACGCGCGCGATCGCCGCGTCGAGCTTGTCGCGCTCGTACAGCTTGCCGAGCGCGATGTTGTCCGCGAGCGTGCCGGCGAACAGGATCACGTCCTGCGAGACGACGGTGACGCGCCGCCGCAGATCGGCGAGCGGTAGATCGCGCACGTCGACGCCGTGGATGCGGATCGCGCCGCGATCGCGCTCGTACAGGCGCGTCAGCAGCTTGATCGTCGTCGATTTGCCCGAGCCGGTCGCGCCGACGACCGCGATCTTCGCGCCGCTCGGTACGCGCAGATCGACGCCGCGCAGCACCGGCTCGGCGCCGTAGCTGAAGTGCACGCCGGCGAGCTCGACCGCGGGCGCACCGGTTTGCGCACGCGGCGCATCGCCCGCGGTGGCGAGCGTCGGCGTCGTGCCGTCCCACTCCTCGGTGTCGAGCAGCTGGAAGATGCGCTCGCTCGCGGCCATCGCGCCTTGCATCACCGCGTACTTCGCGGACAGGTCGCGGATCGGCACGAAGAACTTCTCGATGTACTGATAGAAGCCGATGACGCGCGCGATCAGCACGGCCGACATCACGCCGTGACCGGCCCACCACAGGATGCCGGCGAGCGCGATCGTGCCGATCATCTCGATCAGCGCGTACATCGCGGCGTCGGCGCGGATCTGCAGGAGATACGCGTCGCGGTGGCCGGCGTTGATCTCGTCGTACTCGCGGCGCGCGATCTTGCCGCGGCCGAGCAGCTGCAGCACGCGGATGCCGAACAGGTGCTCCTGCGCGAACGCGTTCATCGCGGCCAGGCGCACGCGGATCTGGCGGAACGACTTGCGCATCGCGCGCCGCGCGATCTCGACGACGACCACGACGAGCGGCACCGTCAAGAAGGTCATCAGCGACAGCTCGACGTCGATCGACAGCATGATGAACACGATGACGACGGCGCGCACCGCATCGGCGATCAGCGTGATCGCACCCTGCGCGAACATCTCGTTCAGGCTCTCGATGTCGTTCGTCATGCGCGTCATCAACCGGCCGACCGGGATGCGGTCGAAGAACGCCGCGCGCTGTGCGAGCACGTGATCGAAGATCGCGACGCGCAGGCCATGCATCGTGCGCTGGCCGGCGAGCTGCAGGAACCATGACTCGAAGAACGACGACGTGTTCTGGCAGATCACGAGCCCGACGTAGAGCGCGGCGTCGAGCGGCAGCATGTCGGTCGCGCCGCCCTTGATGTGGTGCTCGAGCGCGTACATCACGAGATACGGCTGCGCGAGCTCGAAGCCGATCGTCGACAGCATGCACCCGACCCACGCGCCGAGCAGCAGCGAGTGCGGCCGCACGTACTTCATGAGCCGCCGGATGAGCCGCAGGTCGTAGGCTTTGCCGAGGACGGCTTCGGCCTGGACTGCCATCAGACCGCGTCCTTGACTTCGAATTCGATGTCGAGCTGCGTGCGATACAGCTCCGCGTACACGCCGGCCGCGGCGATCAGCTGTGCGTGCTTGCCGCGCTCGACGAGCTTGCCCTGATCGAGCACGAGGATCTGGTCGGCATCCTTGATCGCGGCGACGCGATGACTGATCAAGACCGCGGTGCGGCCCGACATCACGCCGCGCAGGTGGCCGAGGATCAGCTTCTCGGTGTCGGCGTCGACCGACGACAGCGAATCGTCGAGCACGAGGAAGCGCGGCGTCGCGGCCAGCGCGCGGGCGAGCGCCACGCGCTGGCGCTGGCCACCAGACAGCGTGATGCCGCGCTCGCCGACGACGGTCGCGAGCCCCTCCGGCATCGCCGCGAGATCGCGCTCGAGCCCCGCCGACGTCGCCGCGTCCTTGATGCGCGGCTCGCCGCTGAGATCGGGCGCCGATGCCGCGGCGCCGGCCCGCTCGAGCTCGGCGCGCCGCGCCGCCGGGATCGCGGTGCCGCTGCCGTACCCCATCGCGATGTTGTCGGCGATCGTCGTCGAGAATAGAAACGCCTCCTGCGGCGCGTAACCGAGCTGCGCGCGCAGCGACGCGAGCGGGATGGTCGTGATGTCGCGACCATCGAAGAAGATCGTGCTGGCCGGCACGTCGACGAGCCGGCACAGCGCCTCGACGAGCGTGCTCTTGCCGGCGCCGGTGCGCCCGACGATCGCGGTGATCGTGCCGGGCTCGAGCGTGAACGTGAGGTTGTCGAGCAGCGCGCGCCCGCCGATCTTGATCGTGAGGCCCTTGATCTCGACGCGCGCCGGCTTGTCGCTCGCCGGCAGCTCGGGTCCCGTGCCGTCGGGAATGTCGGTCTTGGTGTCCTGCAGCTGCACGAGCCGCGACCACGACGCGCGGCCGCGCTGCACGAGCGCGAGCATGAAGCCGAGCGTCAGCGTCGGCCACACCAGGCGCGCGAGGAGCAGCAAGAACCCGGTGAACACGCCGATGTCGAGCCGGCCGCCGTTGAGCAGCAGGATCGCGACCGCGAGCGGCGCGAGCGTGTTGAGCGTGGGGCCGAGCTGGATGCGCACCTTCGCGGCATCCATGTTCTTGTCGAGGAGGCGCCGCGAACCGGC
>DASXCY010000213.1:0-41135 GCA_036490935.1 Kofleriaceae bacterium
CGCCGGGCGACGACCTCCGGCTCGTCGACTGGAACGTGTTCGCGCGGCTCGACCAGGTGCTGCTGAAGCTGTTCCACGAGGACCGCGATCTGTCGCTCGCGATCATCATCGATGCGAGCGCGTCGATGGGGTTCGGCGCGCCGAAGAAGCTCGATCATGCGGGCGAGCTCGCGGCGAGCCTCGCGTATCTGGGGCTGCGTGCGCGCGAACGCGTGCGCGTCGTCATCGCGGGGCCGCTCGCGATGCGCGCGAAAGGCGACCAGCTCGGCGCGCTCGCACCGATCATGCGCTTGCTCGATCGCACCGAGGCGGGCGGTGTCGCGGATCTCGGCGAGGCGCTCGCGCGCGAGGCGGAGATCGGCCGCACCGACCACGCCGTGCTGCTCAGCGATCTGCTCGTCGAGCCCGCGGCGCGCGAGCTGGCCTTGCGCCGGCTCGCCGCGGCATCGCGCCGGCCGGTGTTGCTGCACGTGCTGGGCAACACCGAGCTCGCGCCGAAGCTCGAGGACGGCGTGCTGATCGACAGCGAGACCGGCGAGGAAGTGCCGATCCGCGGCGGCCGCGCCGCCGAGGCGACGTATCGCGAGGAGCTCGAGCGCTGGCGCGGCGAGATCGAGACGCGATGCCGCGAGCTCGACATCATCTACGCGCCCGCGTTCACGACCGTGCCGGCCAAGCTGCTCGTCGCCGACGAGCTGCGCCGCCGTCGCATCACCGAAGCTGCACGCGGAGGTGGCCGGTGAGACCGGCCTCGGGCCTCGGGCCTCGGGCCTCCGGAGATCCGGAGAGCTCGCGATGACCCTGTCACATCCTCTTGCGCTTGGCCTGGCCGCGCTTGCCGCGCCGGTCGTGCTCGCGTACCTGCACAAGCTGCATCGCGACCGCCGCACGATCGCGAGCGTGATCCTGTCTCGCGCGCTGCGCGACGAGCGGCCGGCTTCGAAGCGGTCGCGCGCGCGGCTGCGCCATCGCCTGTCGCTCGCGATGGTGCTCGCAGCGCTCGCGGCGGCGCTGTTCGCGCTCGTCGGGCCGCGCGGCAGCTCGGGCCGCGCCCGCCGCACCATCATCGTGCTCGATCGCTCGGCCAGCATGGCAACCGGGGACCGGCTCGCGCGTGCGGTCGATGCCGTGCGCGACGTCGTCGATCGGGCTAGCGACGGCGACGAGCTCGCACTCGTGGCGGCGGGCGGCGATCCGGAGGTCGTCATCGCGCCGACGCGTGCGCACGGTGACGTGCTCGCGGCCGCCGAGGCGCTCGCGAAGCGCGGCGCCGGCGGCGACAACCGCTTCGACGAGCTCGCGTTCCGCCTGGCCGACGGCCTGTGCCGCGATCCCGAGCTCGGCTCGATCGCCGTCGTGTCCGACGGCGCCGGGCTCGCGGTCCCGCCGACGCGCTGCGCGGTACACGGCACGAGCGTCGGCAAGCCTGCCGACAACCTCGGCATCACCGGCCTGTCGGTGCGCCCGCTCGACAGCCTCGGCATGTACGACGTGCATGTCGCGGTCGCGTCGAGCGCGAAGACCGACCAGCACGTCGAGGTCACGCTCACGGCGGGCGACGAGATCATCGACGTGATCTCGCTCGAGGTCCCGGCCGGCGCCGATGCCGAGCGCACGATGCGCGTGACCATCGACCGAGGCAAGACCCTCACGGCCGCGCTGCCCGGCGGCGACGCGAATCCGCTCGACGATCGCGCCGAGGTCGAGCTGCAGGAAGGCGGCCCGGTGTCGGCGCTGCTCGTCACGACGCGCAAGGCTAGCCTCGTCGGCGCGGCGCTGGGGCTGCACCCGCGCGTCAAGCTCGAGGTCGCCGTGCCCGGCAAGCTGCCGGCGCACCCGTTCGATCTGATCGTGCTCGAGGACGCGCCGGGCGCGGCGCTGCCGGAGTCCGGTCACGTCGTCGCGTTCGCGGTCAGCCCGGGCGACGACGCGCCGATCCAGCTCGCGAGCGACGCGAGCGAGCGCAAGATCACGCGCTGGGACTTCGACGCGCCGTGGTTCCGCTACGTCGATCTCAAGGACGTGATCGTCACCAAGGCGAAGCTCGTCGCGGGCGGCAAGCCGGTCGTCGACGGCGGCGCCGGTGCGCTCGCGGCCAGCGCGCGCTGGGGTGACCGGGACCTGCTCGTCACCGGCTTCCAGCTCGACGCGACCGATCTCGCGTTGCGCGCGGCGTTCCCGAACCTCGTCGCGAACCTCGTCGAGTGGGCCAGCCCGAACCTCGCCATGCCGGCGCGCGGCGTGCTCTCGCCCGCGGAGTCGCACGTCGATCCGAAGCCGCTGCCCGGTGGCCAGGCCGCGACCGCCGCGCCGTGGACGGACGCGTCGTGGCTCGGCCGGCTCGTCGTGCTGCTCGCGATCGCGCTCTTGCTCGTCGAACAAGCGCTGTATTTGCGCAAGGGGACCGTATGAGCTTCGAGCACGTGCAGTGGCTGTGGCTCGGCATCGCGGCATCCGCGGTGCTCGCGGCCGCCGAGCTCGTGCGCCGCCGGCGCACGCTGACGCGCCGCCGCGCGATCGCGATCATCGGCCGCGTGCTGATCGTCGTGCTGCTCGCGGCCGCCGCGGCCGAGCCGCGCTGGGCCGGCCATCGCCGCGACGCGACCGTGGTGTTCCTCGTCGATCGCTCGGCCTCGATCAGCGACGACGAGCTCGCGCGCGCGTGGAGCCGCGCGAGCGACCTGCGCGCGGAGCTCGGCAACGACGAACGCGCCGCCGCGGTCGAGTTCGATTCGTCTGCCGAGGTCGCGATCGCACCCGGCGATCCATGGACGCCTCCCGCAAGACCGCGCGGCGACGCGCTCGCCGCCGACGCGACCGACATCTCCGCCGCGATCCGCCTCGGCCTCGGCCTGATCCCGCCGGGCAGCGGCGGCCACCTCGTGCTCCTCGGCGACGGCCGCGCGACCGCCGGCGAATTACCGGCCGCGCTCGCCGCGGCGGTGATGCGCGGCATCCCGATCTCGGTCATCCCGACCGGCACGGTCAAGGACGATCCCGCGGTCGCCGCGATCGTGCTCGACGAGCCGCGCGTGAAAGCCGGCGCCACGGTCACGGGCCACATCGACGTCGATGCCGGCGGCGTGACCGGCTCCGGCAGGGTCGAGATCAAGGTCGCCGGCAAGGTCGTCGCGACGCAAGACGTCGCGCTCGCCGGCGGTCACACTCAGGTTCCGTTCACGTACTCGCTGCCGCCCGAGCTGGCGCCCGGCGTGATCTCGGTCGACGCGTCGCTCGCGGTGACCGGCGCGCCCGACAAGGACCCGTCGAACGACACGTCGGCGTCGCGGCTCGTCGTCGAACGCCCGCCGCACGTCGTGATCCTCGACGGCGACGACGGCGGCGCCGCGCCGCTCGCCGCCGCGCTCAAGGCCGAGCAGATGGACGTCACCGTGACCTCGGCGACCGATGGCCAGCCGCCCGATCTCGCGTCGACCGACCTCGTCATCATGGCGAACGCGCCGGTGCGCGGTGCGACCAACGCGGGCGTCGTCGACGACGAGCTCGGAGAGCGGCTCGTGAAGTGGGTCAACAACGGCGGCGGCCTCGTCGTGATGGGCGGTCCGTCGGCGTTCGACGGCAACTATGCCGCGAACCGCCTCGCCGACGCGCTGCCGGTCGAGATCGAGCCGATGACCCCGGAGCTCGACACGTCGGCGACCGTCATCGTCATCCTCGACATGTCGGGCAGCATGGGCGCGATGGTTGGAGGTCAAACGAAGCTGGCGCTCGCCGCCGAGGGTGCGAGCGCTGTCATTCGCGTGCTGCGCTCGTTCGATCACGTCGGCGTCGAGGCCGTCGAGGATCGCGTGCACTGGACCGTCCCCGTGCGCACGATCGGCGGCGACTCCGCGACGCTCGAACGCCAGGTCCGCGACATCGAGGTCGGCGGTGACGGCATCTTCATCTACACGAGCCTCGTCGCCGCCAAGGAAGCGATGGACAAGGCGCCGACGCCGCTCAAGCACGTCATCCTGTTCTCGGACTCGACCGACGCCGCCGAGCAGGTCAAGGGCATCGACTACGGCGAGTTCGTCGGCTGGCCGAGCGGCATGCCGAACAGCCTGTCGCTCGCGAAGGAGATGCACGACAAGGGCGTCACGATCTCGGTGATCGGCGTCGGCGAAGGCCGCGACTCGGCGTTCAACTACGCCACCTACCAGGACGTCGACGACGACTCGTCGTTCCTGCGCGAGCTCGCACGCGTCGGCGGCGGCCGCTACTACCGCACGACCGACGCGAAGCAGCTACGCGGCCTGTTCGTGCAGGACGCGCGGCGCTTGCTCGACAACAAGGCGCGCGAGGAAGACATCTCGCTGACCGTGCGCGCGCACTACTCCGCGATCGACGGCCTCGACATGGAGCACGCGCCGCCGCTGCACGGCTACCAGGAGCTGAAGCCGCGCCCCGCCGCGCAGGTCGTGCTGACGAACCAGCACGACGATCCGATGCTCGTGCGCTGGCCGTACGGCCTCGGCGAGGTCGCCGTGTGGACGAGCGACGCCGGCCCGCGCTGGTCGCAGGACTGGCTCAAGTGGCCGGGCTACTCGCAGTTCTGGACGCAGCTCGCGCGCGCCTCGCTGCGCCGCCGCGAAGGCGATGCGCAGGCGATCGAAGCCGACGTCAGCGGTGGCACTGCCACGGTGCGCGTCGTGCGCCGCGACGAGCGTGGAGTCTCGGGCGCGGTGCCCAAGGCGCGCGTCGTCACCGACGGCAAATCGCGCGACCTCCCGCTGCGCGTGACCGCGCCGGGCACGTACGAGGCGCGCGTCGACGTCCCCGCCGGCCACGAGCCGACGGTCGAGGTCGTCGACGAAGCCGGCAAGGTGACGGCGCGTCGCACGATCGTGCGCCCGGCCTCGAACGAGCTGCGCGTACGTGGCCCCGATACCGCCGCGCTCGCCGCGCTCGCAGGCTCGACGGGCGGCCACGTCAACCCGCCGTCGATCTCGGCCGCCGGCCGCGAGACCACCGCGACCACCCCGCTCACCGCGTGGTGCCTGCTGCTCGCGCTGCTGCTGCTGCCGCTCGACGCTTCGCTCCGCCGCGTGTCGCGCGAGATCTGAGTTCTCGCCGCGGCTTCTGCTTGGCGAGCCTTGGCGTCCGAATGGCGCCCTGGCGGTATTCTGGCCGTCTACGTCGGCGTCAATTCGCGCCACGAGTGGCCGGCGCGGCCCATCATCTCGTCGGCCGCCGGAGGGCCGCCGCTGCTTGCCTCGTAGATGTGAACACCGGGCGTCGCTTCCCAGACCTGCAGCACCGGCTGGATGAGCTCCCACGCGCGATCGACCGAGTCGCGGCGGTTGAACAGCGTCGCGTCGCCGCGCATGCAGTCGAGGATCAACCGCTCGTAGGCCTCCGCGATCGGCCGCTTGAACGCGTCGGCGTAGTTCATCGTCATCACGACGTTGCCGACCTGGATGTTCTCGCCCGGCACCTTCGCGACGAACCGCAGCGAGATACCTTCGTGCGGCTGGATGCGCAGCGTCAGCACCGCGGGCTGCAGCACGCTGCCCGCCGCTTCTTCCTTGAACAGCACGAGCGGCACGCTCTTGAAGTGCAGCGCGACCTCGGTGACGCGCTCGGCGAGCTTCTTGCCGGCGCGCAGATAGAACGGCACGCCGTGCCAGCGCCAGCTATCGATCATGAACCGCATCGCCGCGAACGTCGCGGTCTGCGAGTCGCGCGCGACGCCATCCTCGTCGCGGTAGCCGCGGTACTGGCCGCGCACGCACCAGTTCGCGACGTCGTTCAGGTCCATGTTGCGCACGGAGCGCAGCACCTGCGATTTCTCGTCGCGAATGTCATCCGCGGAGAACGACGCCGGCACCTCCATCGACACCAGCGACATGACCTGGAGCAGGTGGTTCTGGATGATGTCGCGCACGACGCCGGTCTGCTCGTAGAACGAGCCGCGGCCCTCGATGCCGATCGACTCCGCCGCCGTGATCTCGACATAATCGACGTGGTTTCGGTTCCACAGCGGCTCGAAGATCGAGTTGCCGAACCGCAGCACCAAGATGTTCTGAACCGTCTCTTTGCCGAGGTAGTGGTCGATCCGATAGATCTGCGACTCGTCGAGATACTTGCCGATCATCTCGTTGAGCGCGCGGGCGCTCGCGAGATCGCGGCCGAACGGCTTCTCGACGATCACGCGGCATGCCGGCACGCCCGGCTTCTGCTGCGCGCGCTCGATCAACGCGTGCTTCTCGAGCTTCTCGAGGATGAGCGGAAACACCGACGGCGGCACCGACAGGTAGAACAGCCGGTTGCCACGCGTGCCCTTGGCCTTCGCGGCGTCGAGCTTCTGCCTGAGCGCGACGTACGTGGCGTCGTTGTCGAACTCGCCGCCGACGAAGTCGAGCATGCCGGCGAACTTGTCCCACTTCGCCGGTTCGACCTTCTGGCGCGAGAACTCGGCGACGCGCGGCTTGAGGTGCGCGCCAAACTGGGCCGCGGTCTGGTCGCCGCGCGACAGGCCGATGAGGACGGTCGGCTCGGCGAGCGAGCCGTCGACCAGCAGGTTGTAAAACGCGGGCGCGAGCTTGCGGCCCGAGAGATCGCCGAGCGCGCCGAAGATCACGACCGCCGTCGGCTCGGGCCGCCGGCGCTTGGTCGTGATCTCGCCAAGAATCTCGCCGATGACAGACGACGCGGGAAGTGGGTTCGGTGACTCGGCCATGGCTTCCGATTATCACGTGTCGGCACGTGTCGACACGGGGACGCCTGCGCGATCGACATGGCCAGGACGATCAGCTGGTTGCGAACGCGGCATCGTGGCCCATCGCTTGCTCGATGCGCGGCGCATGCATTCATCCAGATTCGTCCTCGTCCTCGTACTCGCAATCGCCGCGCTCGCGTTCGCGTGCGGCAAGAAGAAGTCCAGCGACGGCGCCGCGCCGTCGCGGTCCGCGAAGACAGCGGCTGCGCCGCCGCCCGCGCAGGCCGCACCGGCGAGCCAGATCGCCATCACCGAAGGCAACATCTACTTCAAATCCGCCGATGGCGCGGTCAAGACGTGGGGCACGAACGACGGCCTCAGCGGTGACGGCACGCAGGACTCGCATGCCAAGCCGATCGCGCTGGCGGACCTCGCCGGTGCGGCACGGCTCGCGGTCTCGCCGACCGCGAAGGTGATGTGCGCCGCGATGAAGGACGGCACGGTGAAGTGCTGGGGCGACGGCGGAGCCGGCGAGCTCGGCACGGGCAAGGCCGACAAGAGTCCCAAGCCGGTCGTGGTCGACGGTGTGGCCGGTGCGGTCGACGTCGTCGCGGGCAACAACCACGTCTGCGCGCTGCTCGGCGACGGGACCGTGACGTGCTGGGGCGCGAACTCGATGAACCAGGCGAGCACCGCCGCCGACAAGATCGTCAAGCCGACGCCGGTCGCGGGCGTCACCGGCGTCGCGCAGGTCGCCGCAGGCGGCGACACGACGTGCGCGCTCGGCAAGGACGGTAGCGTCAAGTGCTGGGGCATCGAGTGCGCGTCGCAGGCGGAGAACGACTGCGCCAAGCCGTACACGATCGCGAGCCTGGCCGGCGCGACCTACCTCGCGGGTTGCTGGCAGGGGCTGTGCGCCGTCGGCAAGGACGGCGGCGTGTCGTGCTGGGGCAGCAACAACGACTACGGCCAGCTCGGCCGCGAGGACGTGCGCAGCACCGACGGCATCGTCGCGGTCAAGGGGCTCACCGGCGTCAAGCAGCTCGCCGGCGGCCAGTCGCACTACTGCGCGCTGATGACCGACGCGACCGTGCGGTGCTGGGGCGACAACGAGTACGGGCAGCTCGGCGATGATACGGCCGGCAAGGTGAAGTTCCGCGCGGCGCCGGCGCCGGTGAAGGGCCTCGCCGGCGTGGCGTCGCTCGCGTGCGCCGACGGCACGTGCTGCGCGCTGGGCAAGGGCGACGCGCTGCAGTGCTGGGGCGAGAACGTCAACGCGGCGGTGTTCGGCGAGGCGAACAACAGCTCGACGACGATCGGCGCGCCGGTCGCGATCGCCCTGCAGTGATCACTGCCGTACGGCGTGGTGGATCGCGCCGTACAGCGCGGCTTTCGGTTCGAGCGAGACGCGCACGGCGAGCCCGCGCGTCCAGTCGGCGAACCGGCCCTTGTCGTGAAACCGCGCGAGGAACTCGGGCGTCTGCAGCGCGGCCAGGATCTTCGGCGGGATGCCGCCGCCGAGCACGACACCGCCGATCGCGAGGCCGCGCAGCGCCTGGCTCGACGCCTCCGCGGCCAGCAGCTCGACGAACATCGCGAGCGCGCGAATGCACGCGGTGTCCTTGCCGGCCAGCCCGGCCTCCGCGATCACCGCGTTGCGATCGCCCTTCGCGATCTGATCGGCGAGCCACAGCGGCTCGGTCTGGCCGTCGCGCGCACGGCAGAACGCGTACAGATCGCCGATGCCGTCGCCCGACAGCACGCGCTCGACGCTGACGTGGCGCCCGTACAGCCCGCGCAGGAAGCGCAGCAGATCGATCTCGTCGTCGGTCGTCGGCGCGAAGTCGGCGTGGCCGGCCTCCGACGGCAGCGCCGTGTAGCGCGTGCCGTCGCTGACGAGCAGCGACTCGCCAAGGCCGGTGCCCGGTGCGATCACCGCGATCGTCGAGTGCGGGGCCAGCGGCCCCGACTGCAGCACTGCGAACGAGGCGTCGGGGAGCACGAGCATGCCGAGCGCGGTCGCCTGGAGGTCGTTGAGCAGCGCGACCGGCGCTCCGAGGCGCTTGCCCAGCGCGTCCGCGGCGATCGTCCACGGCAAGTTCGTGATGCGCGCGACGCCGGCGACGACCGGCCCGGCGACGCCGAAGCACGCCGCGCTCAGGGCCGGCCGCTCGCCGCCGAGGAACTTGTCGACGACCGCCTCGAGCGAGGCAAACTCGGCGCAGTGATACAGCGACTCGCGTTGCACCGCGCCGCGGTCGTCGCACAGCGTGACGAGCGTCTTGGTGCCGCCGACGTCGCCGGCGAGGATCACGCGCGCGCCCCGAGTTGCGCCGCCGCGTCGCCCGCGACCAGCCACTCGACGTCCGACGCGCGGACCATCTGCGCGGGGTACTTGCCCGGCGGACCGTCGAGCACCTCTTTCAACCGCCCCGCCTTGTCGGCGCCCGCGATCAGGAACCGCACGTGACGCGCGGCATCGAGCGCCGGCAAGGTCAGCGTGATACGCGTCGTCTTGCCGTGCGCGACCGGCGAGTCGACCGGGTTCGCGACCACGTAGCGCTGCTTCTCGGTCACGGCCGGGCTGCCCGGAAACAGCGACGCGGTGTGGCCATCGGGCCCCATGCCGAGCCAGACGAGGTCGAGCACCGGCGGCGCGCCGAGCTCGTTGACGAGCGTGCGCTCGTAGTCGGCGGCGGCCGCATCCGGCGGGCGTTCGCCCTCCATGCGATGCACGCGCGTGAGGCCGAGCGGATCGAGCAGGTACTGCTTCGCCATGCCGTAGTTCGAGTCGGGATGATCGGGCGGCACCGTGCGCTCGTCGCCCCACCAGAGCTCGATGCGATCCCACGGCAGCGCGTCGCGACCGCGCGCGACGAGCACCTGGAACTGCGTCTTCGGCGTCGAGCCGCCCGAGAGCGCGACGTGGCAGACGCCGCGCGCCGCGACCGCGACGCGCGCGATCTCGGCGAAGTCGTCCGCCGCCGCGCGCGCCGCCGCGTCGAGGTCGGGGAACGTGCGAACCGGCGCGCTCATCCGCCGGTCGGCCGTTCGACGTGACCGCCGAACTGAAAGCGCATCGCCGATAGCACCTTCTCCGCGAACGAATGCTCCTGGCGCGACCGGAAGCGCGTGAACAGCGACGTCGCGATCACGTCGGCCGACACGCCCTCCTCGATCGCGGCCATCACGGTCCACCTGCCCTCGCCCGAGTCCTGCACGCTGCCCGTGAACTTGCCGAGGTTCGGATCCTCGACCATCGCCTTCGCGGTGAGATCGATCAGCCACGACGACAGCACGCTGCCGCGCCGCCACACCTCGGCGACGTCGGCCACCGGCAGCTGCAGCCGATGATCCGCGGCGACGCCCTCGCCCGCGGCGCCGCGCAGGATGTCGAAGCCCTCCGCGATCGCCTGCATGATGCCGTACTCGATGCCGTTGTGGACCATCTTGACGAAGTGGCCGGCGCCGACCGAGCCGCAGTGCAGGTAGCCCTCTTCGGCGGTGCCCGGCAGCTTGTCGCGGCCCGGCGTGCGCTCGACATCGCCGCGGCCCGGCGCGAGCGTCTTGAAGATCGGATCGAGGCGCCGGACGACGTCCTGCTCGCCGCCGACCATCAGGCAGTAGCCGCGCTCGAGCCCGTACACGCCGCCGCTCGTGCCGGCGTCGACGTAATGCAGCTTCTTGCCGGCCAGCGCCTTCGCGCGCCGGATGTCGTCCTTGAAGAACGAGTTGCCGCCGTCGATGACCGTGTCGCCGGCCTCGAGGCGCTCGCCGAGCTCCTGCACGGTCGATTCGGTCGGGCCACCGGCCGGCACCATCACCCACACCGCGCGCGGCTTCTGGAGCTGCGACACGAGGTCGGCGAGCGAGCTCGCGCCCTTCGCGCCGTCGCTGGCGAGCTGCTTCACCGCTTCCGCGCTGCGATCGTAGGCGACCACCGTGTGGCCGTTGCGCATGAGCCGGCGCGCCATGTTGGCGCCCATCCGGCCGAGTCCGATCATTCCGATTTGCATTGGTTCCCTTTCTACTTGCGCGCGAGCTGAGCGCGCGCGGCGGCCACGATCTTGTCGGGCGCGAACCCGAACTTGGTTTGCAGTTCCTTGAGCGGCGCCGACGCGCCGAACGTGTGCATCGCGATGATCTGGCCCGAGCGGCCGACGTAGCGCTCCCAGCCGAACGCCGCCGCGAACTCGACGGCGACGCGCGCGGTGATCGCGGCGGGCAGCACGTTCTCGCGATACGCGGCATCCTGCGACTCGAACAGCTCCCACGACGGCATGCTGACGACGCGCGAGCGCACGCCGCTCGCGATCAGCTGCTCGTGCGCGGCGACGCACAGCGATACCTCGGTGCCGGTGCCGATGAGGATCAACTCGGGATCCGGCGAGTCGGCGAGCACGTACGCGCCGCGCGCGAGCCCGCTCGCCGCCGCGTACTTGGTGCGATCGAGCGTCGGCATGGCCTGGCGCGACAGCACGAGCACCGCCGGCTCGTGCTGGAGCGCCATCACGAGCCGCCACGCCTCGACGACCTCGTTCGCGTCGCCGGGCCGCAGCACGATCAAGCCCGGAATCGCGCGCAGCGACGCGAGGTGCTCGATCGGCTGGTGCGTCGGGCCGTCCTCGCCAACGCCGATCGAGTCGTGCGTGAAGATGTGGATGACCGGCAGCTCCATGATCGCGGCGAGCCGGATCGCCGGCCGCGCGTAGTCGCTGAACACGAAGAAGCCCGAGCCGAACACGCGCAACTTGCTCAGCGCCATGCCGTTGAGCGCCGCCGCCATCGCGTGCTCGCGGATGCCGAAGTGGAAGTTGCGACCGAACGTGTCCCGCTCGAAGTCGCCGGCGCCATCGAACGTGAGGCGCGTCAGCGTCGACGGCGCGAGGTCCGACGAGCCGCCGACCAGCCACGGATGACATTTCGCCAGGCAATTGACGACCTGCGCCGACGCCTGCCGGCCCGCGACGCCCTTGGCGCTCGTCTCGAACACGGGAAGCTCGGCGTCCCAGCCGCCGGGCAGCTCGCGGCGCTGCATGCGCGAGACCTCGTCGGCGAGCTGCGGGTGCTCCTTGCCGTACGCGCCGAACAGCTGCTCCCAGGCCTTGCGCGCGGTGTGCCCGCGCGCGCCGATGCCGGTCGCGAAATGATCGTACACGCCGTCGGGCACCAGGAACTTCGCGTCTTCTGGCCAGCCGTACTGCTTCTTCGTGTAGCGGATCTCGTCCTCGCCGAGCGGCGAGCCATGCGCGGAATGACTGTCCTGCTTGCGCGAGCCGTAGCCGATATGGCTGTCGACGATGATCAAGGTCGGGCGCTGGGGCTCGCCCTGGAACACGGCGAACGCGCGCGCGAGCATGTCGAGGTCGTTCGCGTCGCCGACGCGCGTGACGTTCCAGCCGTAGCCGATGAAGCGCGTCGCGACGTCCTCGGAGAACGCGAGCGACGTCGCGCCTTCGATCGTGATGCGATTGTTGTCGTAGATCCAGCACAGCTCGGCGAGGCCGAGGTGGCCTGCGAGCGACGCCGCCTCGCTCGCGACGCCTTCCATCATGCAGCCGTCGCCGCCGATCGCGTAGATGTCGTAGTCGAACAGCGCCATGCCCGGCCTGTTGAAGTGCGCGCCGAGCCAGCGCCGCGCGATCGCCATGCCGACGCTCGTCGCATAACCCTGGCCCAGTGGGCCGGTCGTGGTCTCGACGCCGCTCGTCCAGTGGTATTCGGGGTGGCCCGGGCACTTCGAATCGAGCTGGCGGAATTTCTTGATGTCGTCGAGCGACACGGTCGGCGTGCCGAGCCGCTCGTACGTCGGGTTCACCGCGCGCGTCTTCGTGAGGTGGAGCAGCGAGTACAGCAGCATCGACGCGTGCCCGGCCGACAGCACGAAGCGATCGCGGTTCGGCCAGATCGGATCCTGCGGATCGAACTGCAGCGTCCGGTTCCACAGCTGATACGCGACCGGCGCGAGCGCCATCGGCGTGCCCGGGTGCCCCGAGTCCGCGGCCTGCACCGCGTCCATCGCGAGCGTGCGGATCGTGTTGATGCACAGCTGGTCGAGCTCGGCTTGCGTCACGCGTCCCCCTCGAAGGAGGCCTACGATGCACCCGAGCCGACGTCTCTGCATCGGTTCGCGGCGGGTTTCGAGCGTGACTCCGGACCCGCCACGCCAGGTGAACCGGCGGTCACGCGCGCACGGCGCGGGAGTCATCGACGACGGCGGTGCGGCGCTGCGCGCGTCGCTCTAACGAGCGTGGCGCCGGCTCTTGTACAGGTTGATGAGCCCGTTCGTCGAGCTGTCGTGCGACGTGACCTTCGCGTCGCCGTCGAGCTCGGGCATGATCTTCGACGCGAGCTGCTTGCCGAGCTCCACGCCCCACTGATCGAAGCTGTAGATGTCCCAGACGATGCCCTGCGTGAAGATCTTGTGCTCGTAGAGCGCGATCAGCGCGCCGAGCGTCTTCGGCGTGATCTTCTGCACGACGATCGACGTGGTCGGCCGGTTGCCGGTGAACGTCTTGTGCGGCACGAGCTGGTCGAGCCTTTCCTTCGGCAGCTTCTGCGCCTCGAGCTCCGCGCGCGCCTCGTCGGGAGTCTTGCCCTTCATCAACGCTTCGGTTTGCGCGAAGAAATTGGCCAGCAAGATCTGGTGGTGCTGGCCGATCGGGTTGTGCGTCTCGATCGGCGCGATGAAGTCGCACGGGATGACGCGCGTGCCCTGGTGGATGAGCTGGTAGAACGCGTGCTGGCCGTTCGTGCCGGGCTCGCCCCAGATGATCGGGCCCGTCGTGTAGTCGGTGATGCGCTGGCCGTGGCGATCGACGCCCTTGCCGTTGCTCTCCATGTCGCCCTGCTGGAAGTACGCGGCGAAGCGATGCATGTACTGGTCGTACGGCAGGATCGCGTGCGTCTGCGCGTCGAAGAAGTTGGCGTACCAGACACCGAGCATGCCGAGGATGACCGGTAAATTGTGCTCGAGTGGCGCGGTGCGGAAGTGCTCGTCCATCTCGTGGCCGCCGTCGAGCATCTCCTCGAAGCAGTTCATGCCGGCGACGCACGCGATCGACAGGCCGATCGCGCTCCACAGCGAGTAGCGGCCGCCGACCCAGTCCCAGAACTCGAACATGTTCGCGGGGTCGATGCCGAACCCGGCGACCTGCTTCGCGTTCGTCGACAGCGCGACGAAGTGCTTCGCGACCGCTTCGGTGCCGGCGTGCAGCTTGTCGAGCAGCCACGCACGTGCGCTGCGCGCGTTCGTCAGCGTCTCCTGGGTCGTGAACGTCTTGCTCGCGACGATGAACAGCGTGCGCTCGGCATCGAGGTGCTTGCAGGTCTCGACGATCTGCGTGCCGTCGACGTTCGACACGAAGTGCGCGCGCATCCCGTCCTTCCAGTACGGGCGCAGCGCCTCGGTCGCCATCACCGGGCCGAGGTCGCTGCCGCCGATGCCGATGTTGACGACGTCGGTGATCGTCTTGCCGGTGTGGCCCTTCCAGCGGCCGTCGCGCAGCCGCTCGGTGAAGTCGCGCATCTTCGCGAGCACGTGGTTGACCTCGGGCATCACGTCCTCGCCGTCGACGAGGATCGGCATGTTGCGGCGGTTGCGCAGCGCGACGTGCAGCACCGCGCGGCCCTCGGTGCCGTTGATCTTGTCGCCGGCGAACATCTTGTCGCGCCAGCCGGCGACGTCGGCCTGCTTCGCGAGCGCGAGCAGCAAGCGCAGCGTGTCGTCGGTCGCGCGGTGCTTGGAATAGTCGACGAACACGCCGCACGCCTCGCGCGACATCTTCGCGAAGCGCTGCGGGTCCGCCGCGAACAGCTCGCGCATCTGCACGCTCGCCATCGCCTGCTTGTGATCGAGGAGGGCCTTCCACGCCGGGGAGCTGGTCAAGATCGACATGCGGCGCAGCCTACAATAGAGATGGTGTAGCGTGACGCTCCCGCATGGCCGACCTCACGCTGCTGCGCGCACTCGCGAAGCGTTACCCGAACATCCCGGCGGCGCTGGCCGAGCTCTCGAACCTCTGGGCGATCCTCACGCTGCCCGCGCCGACCGTGCACGTGGTCAGCGACGTCCACGGCGAGTACGAGAAGCTCCACCAGATCATCAACAACGCCTCGGGCTCGCTGCGCCCGCTCGTCGAGCGGCTGCTCGGCGACCGCGCGCTGTTGCCGATCATCTACCGGCCGCGCGAGACGTGGCGCGCCTCCGGCCTCACGCTGGCCGACTTCGCCACGCGCGCGACCGTCGTGATGCGCGAGCTCGCCCACCGCTACACGTTGAAACATGTCGAGCGGATCATCCCCGATCCGTTCGATCCGCTGTTCCGCGAGCTCCTGTTCGGCAAGGAGGTCGGCCGCGCGCCGGCGTTCGTCGAGGCGATGCTCGCGCCGCTGCTGCGCCACGACCGCGATCTCGAGCTCGTGCGCATGATCGCGCACGTGATCCGCAACCTCGCAGTGTACGAGCTCGTCGTCGCGGGCGACCTCGGCGACCGCGGGCCGCGCATCGATCGCGTGATCGACCTGCTGATGCAGCAGCCGAACGTCGCGATCACGTGGGGCAACCACGACGCCGACTGGATCGCGGCCGCGCTCGGCCAGCCCGCCGCGGTCGCGACGGTCGTGCGGCTGTCGCTGCGCTATCAGCGGCTCGAGCAGCTCGAGGAGGGTTACGGCATCTCGCTCGCGCCGCTCGAGCGGCTCGCACGCGCGGTGTACGGCGACGATCCGGCCGCGCGGTTCGCGGTCAAGGGCGAGCCGGTGCGCGATCCGGCGCTGCTCGCGCGCATGCAGAAGGCGATCGCGATCGTGCAGTTCAAGCTCGAGGGCGCGCTGTTCCGGCGCAAGCCCGAGTGGCAGCTCGAGCACCGCGCGCTGCTCCATCGCATCGACCTCGCGGCCGGCACGATCGAGCTCGACGGCAAGCGCCACGAGCTGCTCGACAAGCACCTGCCCACGCTCGACGCGCGCGATCCGTACGCGCTCACCGCCGACGAGCAGCGCTGCGTCGACGAGCTCGCGCGCGCGTTCACCGACTCGGAGCGGCTCTGGCATCACGTCCAGTTCCTCGCGTCGCGAGGACGCATGTGGCTGCGCCGCGATCGCTGCGCGATCTTCCACGGCTGCGTGCCGGTCGACGAGCGCGGGGAATTCCTGCCGTTTCCCGTCGACGGCGTGCCGCGCGCCGGCCGCGCGCTGCTCGAGGCGCTCGATCGCGTCGTGCAACGCGCGATCCTCCGCCGCGCGCCCGATGACGTCGACCTCGTGTTCTGGCTGTGGACGGGCCCGCGCTCGCCGTGCTTCGGCAAGGACCGCATGGCGACGTTCGAGACCTACTTCGTCGCCGACAAGGCCACGCACGACGAGGTCAAGAACCCGTACTTCAAGCTGCTGCACGACCCCGCGTTCTGCGCGCGCGTGCTGCGCGAATTCGGCGTCGACGAGACGCGCGGGTTCATCGTCAACGGCCACGTGCCGGTCAAGCTCGATCAGGGCGAGGCGCCGGTGAAGAAGAGCGGCCGCGCGATCACGATCGACGGCGCGTTCGCGGCCGCGTACGGCGACAAGGGCTTCTCGCTCGTGCTCGACGCCGAGCGCATGTACCTCGCGCAGCATCACCACCTCGATCCGGGCGCCGACATCATCCCGACGGTGTCGGACGTCGCGGTCTACGATCGCCCGCGCGCGGTCGCCGACACCGAGCGCGGCGACGAGCTGCGCGCCGAAATCTCCGCGCTCGAGGCCCTGATCGCCGCGTTCGAATGCAACGAAGTCCGGCCGGCGTGATGCGCGCTTCCGTCGTCGTGCTCGTGCTCGTGCTCGTGCTCGATCGCGCGCACGCCGATCCGCCTCCCGCGTTCTATCCCTGGTCGGTGTTGCCCGAGATCAGCGGCCTCGCCGACGTCGCGCACGATCGCGTCGAGCCGCTTGTCGGCGCGCAGCTCCGCGTGCGCTACGCCGCCGGCGATCCGTCCGTCGCCTACTCCGCGGGCATCGCCGCCGAGACGCTCGATTTCGACACGTTCGAGCCATCGCTCACCCTCGGCATCGAGCCGCTGCATCAGCTGTGTCACGACTGCGACGAGGTGCCGATCCTGGGCACCGTGCGGCTCGAAGCCGGCGGCGGCGCGGCATGGAACGCGACGCAAAGCGGCCAGCCGTTCGCGGTCGCGCGGCTCTCCGCCGGCCTCGCGTTCGAACGCCGCAACACCGAGGCCTCGCCGTTTCACTTGAGCGCGCAGCTCGACGTCGTCGTCGAGACGCAGCTCGCTTCCGACGGCACGTGGCGCGTCTCGTTCGGCGTCGCGCTCGACCCGTTCCGCATCGCGCAGGACGCCTCCGCGTTCAACCAGTGATACCGTCGCCGGCATGGCGAGCCTGCTCGAACAGCTGACGGCGATGACGGTCGCGGTGTGCGACACCGGCGATATCAATTCGATCAAGAAGTTCAAGCCGCGCGACGCGACGACGAATCCGTCGCTGATCACGGCCGCCGCACAGATGCCCGAGTACGCCGACGTTGTCGACGGCGCGCTGCGCTGGGCCGAGGCGCAGGGCGCGGGCGGCGAGGACAAGCTGATCGCGCTCGCGCTCGACCGGCTCGCGATCGAGTTCGGCCTGCGCATCCTGCAGATCGTCCCCGGCCGCGTGTCGACCGAGGTCGACGCCCGGCTGTCGTTCGATACGCAGGCGACGATCGCGAAGGGACGCTGGCTGATCCAGCAATACGAGGCGGCGGGCGCGGGGCGAGAGCGCGTGCTCATCAAGATCGCGTCGACGTGGGAAGGCATCCGCGCCGCCGAGGTTCTCCAGAAGGAGAAGATCCACTGCAACCTGACGCTGCTGTTCGGGATGCACCAGGCGATCGCGTGCGCGGAGGCGCGCGTGACGCTGATCAGCCCATTCGTGGGGCGGATCCTCGACTGGCACAAGAAGGCCGAGAACCGCGACTTCACGCCGATCGAGGATCCGGGCGTGCAGTCGGTGACGCGCATCTATAACTACTTCAAGCGCCACGGTCATCGCACGGAAGTGATGGGAGCGAGCTTCCGGAACGTCGGCGAGATCGTCGAGCTGGCGGGCTGCGACCTGCTGACGATCGCACCCAATTATCTGGCCGAGCTGGCGGCGACGCAGGGCGCGCTGGTGAGGAAGCTGGATCCCGACAAGGCGCGGCAGATGGACATCCCGGCGCAAAAGCTGGACGAGGCGACGTTCCGCGCGGCGCACGAGGCGGATCGGATGGCGAACGACAAGCTGGCGGAAGGGATCGCCGGCTTCTCGAAGGCGATCGGCGCGCTCGAGAAGCTCCTGACCGAGCGCTACCGCGCGAGCCAGCACAAGGCGAAGGTGGGCGCGATGGCGCGCGAGTTCTTTCATGTCTTCGACCTGGATGGCGACGGGTTCATCACGCGCGAGGAGTGGACGGGCGCGGACGCGGTGTTCGACGCGATCGACGTCGATCGCGACGGCCGGATCACTCCGGAGGAGATGGCTGCGGGCGTGGGTGGCGCGTACGTGCTGGCGAAGTAGGGTTCGAGGATGAAGCTCGTCATGATCTGGATCGCCGCGGCAGCCCTCGTCGTCGCGTGCAAGAGCAAGCCGGACCAGAGCTCGAGCGGTTCGGACACGGCGGCGAACGCACCGGCGCCGGCCCCGGCGCCGCCCGGTCCGCCGGTGCCGCCGCAGCCGGCACCGCAGCCGGCACCGCTGGGCTCGAACGGGTTGCCGGTGGAATGCGACGGCTACAAGGCGGCGATCGACAAGCTCTCGACGTGCCCGAAGCTCGCACCCGACGCGAAGGACTCGCTGGCGCAGGCGTATCAGGCGGCGAGCGCGAGCTGGGCGCGGTTGCCGGTGGAGAGCCGTCGCAATCTGGTGGCGACGTGCAAGGCGGCGATCGAGTCGGTGAATGCGGCGGCGAAGACGCAGTGCGGCTGGTAGCGGCGGCGGGAGGGGGGCTTTGGGCTTTGGGCAGACTCCGAAACCGATTCCGAAACCGATACCGATTCCGAGTCCGATCCTGCTACCGGCAGAGCACCTGATTCGCGCACTTTCCAAGGTCGATCCCGCCGTCGCGTTCCTGCTTCGCCGCCGCCGCCTTCGCCGCCGCCAGCCGCCGCTGCGCGTCGAGCTTCTCGCGCCGCACCGCCGCCAGATGCTCCTGCGCGTCGCGCACCGCGATCGCGCCCTGCGCCTCGGCAACCTGCTTCGCCGCCGCGTCGATCTTCCCCGACAGCTCGTCGAGCTCGCGCTGCGCGACATCCACCTTCTCCCGCGCATCCTTCAGCTCCGCCTGGGCCTGCAGACGCGCATGATCCGCAACATCCGCCGCCCGCTCCGATGCCGCCGCATCCCGCGCGCGGTCGATCGCGACCACCGCGAGCACGCCCGTCACCATCACCGCACACGCCGTGACCGCGATCATCCACTTCGGCCGCTGCTTCGCGACCTCCGCCCGCCGCAGCTCCATCTCCTCCGCCATCCGGCGCTGCTCGAGCTCGGCGCCGAGTCGAATCCGCTCCGCCTCGTCGTGCGCCTCGACGCGCATCCGTGCCTCGCGCTCCGCCGCTGCCCTCGCCTCCTCGATCCGCACCCGCGCCTCGCGCTCGGCCTTCACCCGCGCGTCCTCCGCATCTCGCCGTGCCTGCTCCGCCGCGCGCTCCTCGTCGAGCACCGCCGCGCGAGCGCGTTCGCGCGCTGCCTGCTCGTCGTCGGTACGCTGGCGCGCGATCGCGCGCAGCTCCGACAACGATGCGATCACCGAGGCTTCGATGCGTGTCTGCATGCAAGCCAGACACGTCGATCAGCCGCCAATTGCAGCTACTGACAGCCCTTGGCGAGCGGGTTGTTCAAGCACTCCTGAGACAAGTGCACACCCTTGACTCGCTCGGCCTTTTCCGCCGCGGCCTTGGCCGCCGCCAGGCGCGTGTTCATCTCGGCCTTCTCCTTGTTCAGCTCGGACAGGCGGGCCTGCGCTTCCCTGAGGGCCACCGCATCCTGCGCGCTCGCGACATCGCTGATCGCCTTGTCCAGGCGGCCCTGCAGATCCTCGAGGTCCTTCTGCGCCTTGCTCACCTGTTCCTGCGCGGCCTTGGCATCCTTGACCGCCTGGTCGGCCTCTGCTTCGGCTTTCTTGCGCGCCTCGGTGTCGACCGCCGACTGGTTCATCTTCTGCACCGTCACCACGCCCGCGACCACGATGCCGAGCACCGCGAGCCCGGTCACGACGAGCATCCACGTCGGGCGCTTCTTCGCGACCTCGGCGCGGCGGATCTCCATCTCCTGATGCATGCGCTGCTGCTCGAGCGCCGCTTGCTGGCGCGCGCGCTCGGATGCCTCCGCCGACTCGACGCGCAGGCGTGCTTCGCGCTCCGCGCCGAGCCGCGCCTCTTCGATCGACCGCTGGTGATCGCGCTCGGCCTGGATGCGCGCTTCTTCTTCCGCGCGCCGCCGGCGCTCGTCTTCCTGTTGAGCCCGGACGCGCGCCTCGTCGGCCTTGCGGACCGCGCTCTCTTCTTCCTGGACGCGGTTCTCCTCGATCTCGCGGAGCTCGCGAAGGGAGAACAACACTGAATTCTCGCGCTTCTCGCCTTGAGCCATCGACAGTCCTTTGCCCGGCGTTCCCACCGGACTCTCCGATCTCTAACACGCGAGAAACAATTGCGCTATACCCACCACCCCCATGGGCTTCGTCGACCTGCACAGCCACGTCCTGTACGGGCTCGACGATGGTGCTCCCGACGAGCCGACCGCGATCGCGATGCTCGATGGGCTCGCAGCGCTCGGAATTTCCGAGCAGTGCCTGACCCCGCATCAAAAAGCTTCGCAGTACATGCCCGCGTGGGATCGCATCGAAGCGACGTTGGCCGAGCTCGAGCGGTTGCGCCGCCCGCAACATCCGACGCTTCGGCTCGGCGCCGAGAACATGTGGGACGATGTATTCTACCGCCGCGCGCAGGACGACTCGATCCCGGGCTACCGCGGCACGTGCGCGTTTCTCGTCGAGATCCCGCCTCCGCTGATGCCACCGGGCATGGTCGACCAGCTGTTCAAGTTCCGCATGGCAGGCAAGCTGCCGGTGCTCGCCCACCCCGAGCGCTACCACGCGCTCTGGGACAACGATCATCTGGCGGGCGAGCTGCGCCGGCACTGCGCGTTCGTCTGCGACCTGGGCGCGATCGGCGGCTATCACGGCCGGCGCGAGATGAAGCAAGCGCGTCACCTGCTCGACAATGGCCTCGCGTGCGGAGTCGCGACCGACGCGCATCAGCTCGGCGATCTCCAGCAGGCCGCCGAAGGCATGCGCTGGATCGACAAGAAGCTCGGCCACGCCGCGCTCGTGCGCCTGTTCGATCACGCGCCGCGGACGATCCTCGCGGGAGAGATGCCGGAGTGAAGCTCGCCATCAACCTCACGCTGTCGTTCGCGATGCTCGGGCTGTGCCTGTGGCTCATGTGGCCCGATCCCGGCACGCGCGACCAGTTGTCGGCCGCGCTCGACGCGATCGACCCCGGCACGTTCGCGCCGTATCTCGTCGGCTACCTCGCGCTGCTGCTCGTCGTGCACCTGTGCCGCTCGCTGCGCTGGCACAACCTGCTCGCCCCGCTCGACAAGCAGATCGCGACCGGTCCGCTGCTCGCGCTGTCGTCGGTCGGCTACATGGCGATCCTCGCGCTGCCGGCGCGCCTCGGCGAGTTCGTGCGGCCGGGCCTGCTGCGCAAGTACGGCATCTCGGTCACGGCCGGCATCGGTCTCGTCGCGGTCGAGCGCATCGTCGACGGGCTCGTGATCTCGGTCGGCGTGTTCGTCGCGTTCTTCGTGCTGCACGGCCCCGATTCGCCGTCGTGGATGATGCCGACCGCGTACGGCGCGCTCGGCCTGTTCGGCGCCGCGCTCGCGTTCCTTATGTTCGCGATGCGGTGGCCAGCGTCGACCGTGAAGTTCTGCCTCACGATCTCGCTGCTGCCGCGGCTGTTCCCGAGGCTCGCGGGCGTGGTCGAGGTCAAGCTGCTCGAGATCATCCGCGGCTTCGACGTGCTGAAGGATCAGAAGAACCTCGGCGTGTTCGTGCTGTGGACCCTCGTGTACTGGACCGCGAACGGCATCGGCCTGTACGTGCTTGCCCGCGGGTTCGGCTTGCAGCTCGGCCTCGTCGGCGCGTTCGCGACGATGGGGCTCGTCGGCGTCGGCATCATGCTGCCGAACTCGCCCGGCCTCGTCGGCCAGTTCCAGTGGTTCACGCTGCTCGGGGTGTCGCTGTATCTGCCGGGCGCCGCCGACAAGAGCTCGGCGCTCTATCCGACGGCGTTTCTGTTCGCGAACGTGCACTACGCGCTGCAGGTCGCCTGGTACGTGACGATGGGCGGCCTCGGGCTCGCGTCGCCGTGGGTCAGCTTCCACGACCTGTGGACGGCGCGAAAAGTGGCCCCGCAGCCCGTGACCAGCGACGATCCCGCGTCATGAAGTGGCTCGTCCTCGCGCTCCTCGCCGTCTCGGTGGTGGCCGACGCGCGCAGCGAGAAGACGCTCGCGTACACGCGCGACCAGGCGTGGCCGACCGCGATCCGATTCATCCGGCTCGACGCGCGCTTCAAGGTGATCGAGAAGGACGCCGACGCCGGCTACATCCTGTTCGAGATGACCGAGGACAAGAAGACGTACCGCGGCGCGCTCGAGGTCATCGAGGTCGTGCAGGACGACCAGCATCAGGTGCGGTTCGTGCTGACGATCGACGACCGGCCATCGTGGTTCGAGATCGAGCTGCTCGGCAAGCTGGAGGACAAGCTGCGCGCCGACCTCGGCTCGCCCGCGCCGCCGCCGACGAAGAAGCCGCCCGCCGACGCGCCGAAGCAGGACGAGCCGCCGAAGAAGGACCAGCCGAAGCCGCCGTCCGTGACCGACGATCCGCCGCCGATGTCGCCCGCGCCGTAGCGTGCTATCACCAGCGCGTGCGGCGCTGGTGGCTCGCGATCGCGGTCGTGGTGCTGGCCAGCCGCGCGCGCTGCGGACATCGCGAGGCGCTGCGAATCGCGACGTTCAACATCGAGGACTTCCCGAAACACGATCGCCAGGTCGCCGGCGCGCTCGACGAGATGGCCGCGACCGGCGCATCGGTGATCGGCGTGCAGGAGATCAGCAGCGCGCGGATCTTGCTCGCCGCGGCGCGCGCGCGGCTCGGCGAGCGCTGGCAGTTCGTCGATGACGGCACGACGCGGTGGTCGCTCGGCGTGCTGTACGACGGCGCGCGCTGGACGCTGCGCTCGCGCCAGCTCCACGACGACACGCGCATCGACGGCCGCCAGAAGTCGGTGCTCGACGTGCGACTGGCGCCGGCGGGCGGCGGCGAGATCCTGCGCGTGCTCGTCGTCCACCTGAAGTCGGGCACGGCCGGCCGGCCGATCCGCGCGCGCCAGTTCGAGGGGCTCGTGCGCGTCGCCGCGCAGGCGCGTGCGAGCGGCGAGCGCGTCATCGTGCTCGGCGATTTCAACGCGACCGAGGACGCCGACCGTGCCGACCTCGCCCGGCTCGCGGCGGCGGCCGGCCTGGTGTGGGCGAGCGAGCCACTCGCGTGCACCGCGTTCTGGGCGCGCGACGACGGCTGCCCGCGCTCGCGGCTCGATCACGTGCTGGCGTGGGAGCCGCCGGCGCACATCGCCGCGGCCGGTGCGTGCGCGATCGACGGCTGCGACTGGCAGGCGGCCTGCCCGCTGTACGCGGATGAGGTTTCGGATCACTGCCCCGTCGTCGCGACGTTCTGAGCGCGAACACGCCGGGATGATCGCGTCGAAGTCCCAGTCGTAACGCGACGCGTGTCCGCGCAGCGCGTAGTGATCCCCGAAGCCCGACGACATAGTAAGGTCCGGCCATGGCCGCCCCGATCGATCTTCGCAGCGACACCGTGACCCGGCCGACCGCCGCGATGCGCGACGCGATCGCGAAGGCCGAGGTCGGCGACGACGTCTACGGCGAGGACCCGACGGTGCGACGGCTCGAGGAGCGCGTCGCCGAGCTGGTCGGCACCGAGGCGGCGCTGTTCGTACCGACCGGCACGATGGCGAACCAGATCGCGTTGCGCGTGCAGGCGCGGCCCGGCGACGAGGTGGTCATCGGCCAGGGCGCGCACTGCTGGCGCCACGAGTCGGGCGCGCTCGCCGCGCTCGCGGGCTTGCAGACGCAGACGATCGGCGGCGACGGCACGTTCACGGGCGACGAGGTGCGCGCCGCGTTCAAGGAAGCGCACCCGTATCAAGCCGCGACGCGCATCGTCGCGGTCGAGAACACGCACAACATGGCGGGCGGCACGTGCTGGGATCGCGCGCGGCTCGCCGGCGTGATCGCGGCCGCGCACGAGCTCGGGATGCGCGCGCACCTCGACGGCGCGCGCATCTGGAACGCGGCGATCGCGGCCGGCGCGACCGAGCGCGAGCTCGCGGCCGGCTTCGATTCGGTGAGCGTGTGCTTCTCCAAAGGCCTCGGCGCGCCCGCCGGCTCCGCCGTGTGCGGCACGCGCGCGCTCGTCGCCGAAGCGCACCGCGCGCGCAAGATGTACGGCGGCGGCATGCGCCAGGCGGGCATGCTCGCGGCCGGCTGCCTGTACGCGGTCGATCATCACCGCGCGCGGCTCGGCGACGATCACGGCAACGCGCGCGCGCTCGCCGAGGTGCTGATCGCCGCCGGCCTGCGCGTGTCGGCACCGCAGACCAACATCGTGATGCTCGATCTCGATCGCCCGGTCGGGCCGGCGATCGCGGCCGCGAAGGCGCGCGGTGTGCTCGTCGGGCCGGGCGGTGCGAAGCGCATCCGCGCGGTCACGCACCTCGACGTCGACCGTGACGCGTGCGTGACGGCGGCGCGCATCCTCGCCGAGGTCGCGGCCGCCGCATAATGCGAGCGTGGTTGCTCGCCGCGATCGCCGCCTGCTCTGCCCCCGCGGCGCTGCCCGAGCTCGTCCAGGCCGAGCATCGCGCCGATGCGGGTGATACGGATGGCGCGCTGGCTGCGTATCGCGCGGCGCAGACAACGTGTCACCGCTTGCGCCCCGAGCGGCGCGCGCGGGCCGCGTGCGGCGAGGCGCTGCTCGGCGAAGGCGAGGTGCTCGAGCACGCCGGGCGCGCGCAGGCCGCGATCGACGCGTATCTCGCGATCCCGCCGCGCGCCGAGGATGATCCGACGACCGCGGCGACCGCGACGTACCGGGCCGGCAAGCTGCTGCTGCAGGCCGGCAAGACCGTCGCGGCGTGGACCGCGCTGTGGAAGACCGTCACCGACTGGCCCGACGAGCCGGTCGCGGGCGACGCGCTCAAGGATCTGCTCGACGACGGCCGCACGCGCGACGCCCGCGCGCTCGCCGACCAGATGGGCAAGCTGCTGACCCCGCTCGCGCAGACCCAGGTCGCCGACAATATCTTGTGGTCGCTCGCCGACCTCGAAGAACACGAGCTCGCGAATCCGGCGGCGGCGCGCGCGCTCTACGATCGGATTCCGGTGGACTATCCCGAGTCGGGCCTCCGCGACGACGCGCGCTGGAACGCGGCGCGCATCTCGCGCACGCTCGGCGATCCGAAAGGCGCGGCCCAGCGGCTGCGCGCGCTGCTCGCGACGCGAGAAGTCTCGCTCGGTGCAGGATCGTACTTCTCGATCTGGCTCGACGACGCGCAGCTCGAGCTCGGCAAGATCCTGCGCGACGACCTCGGCGACCTGCCCGGTGCGGTCGCCGCGTTTCGCCGGCTGCCGAAGGATTATCCGGCGTCGATCCTGCGCGACGACGCGCTGTACGAGCTCGCGGTCACGCTCGCGAAGCTGAACGATCACGCCGGCGCGTGCGCGGCCGTGCGCGACTTGAAGACGCTCGAGCCGGACTCGAAGTACGTGCCGCGCACCGCGGAGCTCGGATGTCGCTAGCAGCCCCGGCGATTCGCCTGCGCGACGTCCACAAGCGCTACGGGCACCACGAGCTGCTCGCCGGCATCTCGCTCGACGTCGCGCGCGGAGAGAAGCTCGGCTTGATCGGCCCGGCGGCGTGCGGCAAGAGCGTGCTCCTCAAGCTCGTCTGCGGGCTCGAGCAGCCCGATCGCGGCGAGATCGAGGTGCTCGGCGAGTCGGTGCTCGGCAAACGCGAGCCCGAGCTCGGCCCGCTGCGCCAGCGCATCGGCATGCTGTTCCAGAACTACGCGCTGTTCGATTTTCTACCGGTCGAGGCGAACGTCGCGTTCCCGCTCGAGCGCCGCGGGGGGCTCGACGCGCGCGAGCTCGCCGACCGTGTGGCGGCGCGATTGCGCGCGGTCGGCCTCGCCGGCAGCGAGCACAAGCTGACCGCGGAGCTCTCCGGCGGCATGAAAAAGCGCGTCGGCATCGCGCGCGCGACCGTCGCCGATCCCGAGCTCGTCATCTACGACGAGCCGTCGGCCGGGCTCGATCCGGTGACGACGCAGAAGATCTACGACCTGCTCGCCGACGACCAGGCGCGCACCGGCGCGACCGTGCTCGCGGTATCGTCCGACGTCGTGGCGCTCGCGCGCTTCGTCGACGAGATCGCGTTCCTGTACCGCGGCCACATCGTGCACCGCGGCCCGGCGGCATCGATCTTCGACGCCGAGGATCCGCTCGTGCGCCAGTTCGTGCGCGGCGAGCTCGAAGGCCCGCTGTCGGAGGCCCGGCCATGAAGGCCGCCGTCACGAACGTCGGCGCCGGCGCGCTGCGCGTCGCCGAAGAAGTCGGCGGCATCGTCATCCTGACCGGGCAGACGCTGCGCGCGCTCGTCCCGCCGCGCGTCGACTCGCGCGAGCTGTTCAAGAACCTCTACAAGATGGGCAACCGCTCGGTGCCTATCATCGTGCTGACGGCGTTCTTCGCGGGCGGTCTGATGACGCTGCAGACCGGGCCGTTCGTGAAGAAGCTCGGCGCGACCTCGCTCGCCGGCTGGGGCGCCGGCTATGCGGTGCTGCGCGAGATCGGGCCGATCCTGATCGCGCTCATGTTCTCGGGCCGCGTCGGCGCGAACAACACCGCCGAGCTCGCGACGATGACCGTGACCGAGCAGCTCGACGGCCTGCGCGCGCTCGCGATCGATCCGGTGCGCTTCCTCGTCGTGCCGCGCGTCATCGCGATGATGGTGATGCTGGTCGCGCTCACCGTGATCGGCGATCTCGTCGCGCTCATCGGCGCGAGCGTCGTCGGTCACGCGATGCTCGATATCGAGTGGTCGACGATGTACCACTCGTTCGCCGACAACCTGCGCCCCTACGACTTCCTGCACGGCGTCTACAAGTCGATCGCGTTCGGCGCCGCGATCGCGATCTCGAGCTGCTACTTCGGCGTGACCGTGCGCGGCGGCGCGGTCGGCGTCGGCCGCGCGGTGAACGCCGCGGTCGTCGCGGCCGCGGTCTCGATCATGCTGCTCGACTTCTTCCTCACCTATCTCACCGGATGATGCGCGCGATCGAGGCCATAGGCGAGACTGCCGTCGACACCTCGCGTGCGCTGCGCGAGCTGTGGCTGGTCTATGTCGGCACGATCGCGGGGCTCGTGCGGCGCCGGCGCTCGCGCAACCGCGGCGAGCTCGCGCGCCAGTTGTACGCGATCGGCAACCGCTCGCTCGTGTTCGTGATCGTCACGCTCGGCTTCATCGGCATGGTGATGACCTACGAGGCGTGCCTGCAGCTATCGCGCGTCGTCGGCGATTACTCGCAGGTCGGCCCGCAGTACCTGCGGCTCGTCGTGTCGGACTTCGCGCCGACGCTGACCGGCCTGATGCTCGCGACGCGCGTCGGCGCCGGCATCGCCGCCGAGATCGGGTCGATGAAGGTGACCGAGCAGATCGACGCGCTGCGCATGAGCGGCGTGTTGCCGATCGACTATCTGATCGTGCCGCGCTTCGTCGCGAGCGTGGTCATGACGCTCGTGCTCGCGACCGTCGGCGGCGTCGTGATGTACACCGCCGGCGGGTTGACCGCGCAGTATTCGTTCGGCGTCAACCCGAGCTCGTTCTACGACTTTCAGTTCGTGCGGCCGCGCCACGTCGTCATGATGATCGTCAAGGCGCTGTCGTACGGCGCCGCGATCCCGATCGTCTCGGGCTTCTGCGGGCTGCGCGCGCGCGGCTCGAGCGAAGGCGTCGGCTGGGCGACGACCGCCGCCGTCATCGGCAGCTCGTTCGCGGTGATCGTGCTCGACTTCGTGATCTCGGCGGCGGCACTGTTCATCACAGGAGGCGATCTTTGACCGACGACGATCGATCAAAGCGAGTGCGAAGCGCGAGCTCACCGCGGCAGGAGGGAATGCCGGAACGGCGGATGGGCGCCTACATCGAGTGGCGCGACGTCCACAAGGCATTCGCCGACAAGCCGGTGCTGCGCGGCATGAGCCTGGCCGTCGACAAGGGCGAGGTGCTGTTCATCATCGGCACGTCGGGCGTCGGCAAGTCGGTCACGATCAAGCACCTGATCGGCCTGCTTCGCATCGACGCCGGCGAGATCTGGTTCGACGGCGAGCGCGTCGACCAGCTCCCCGAGCGCAAGCTCGCAGCGCTGCGCCGCCGGATCGGCATGGTGTTCCAGAGCTCGACCTTGTTCGACTCGATGACGCTCGCCGAGAACGTCGCGCTGCCGCTGCGCAAGCACGGCGGGATGAGCCACGCCGCGGCGCTCGCCGAGGCCGAGAAGCGGCTCGCGCAGGTCTACATGCACGAGCACGCCGCGCGCTACCCGGCCGAGCTGTCGGACGGCATGCGCAAGCGCGCCGCGATCGCGCGCACGCTCGCGGTGGGCCCCGAGGTCGTGCTGTTCGACGAGCCGACGACGGGCCTCGATCCGGTGAGCGCTCGCCGCATCGATCGGCTCATCCGCGAGCTCGCGACCACGCTCGGCGTGACCGCGATCGTCGTGTCGCACGATCCGCCGTCGATCCTCGGCATCGCGGATCGCGTCGCGCTGCTCTATCAGGGCGTCGTGCACGTCGTCGCGACGCCGGCCGAGCTGCGCGCGTCGGCCGATCCGATCGTGCAGCAGTTCATCGGCGGCAAGTCGGCCGGCCCGATGGAGACGCCGGGCTTCTGATGCGCGCAGTCCTGCTCGCCTTGCTCGCCGCGTGTACCAGCACCGCGCACCCGACGTCGTGCGGCGACACGCAGCGCGCCGAGACCGAGCGCGACCGCGTGCTCGCGAACGAGCGCGTGCACGACCCGCGGCGGTTCGAGTGCGACGATCGCAATTGCCGGCTCGGCGAGCTGTGCATCGATCATGCGGGCGACACGATGACCGAGTGCCGCACCGCGCCGCACACCGGCACCTGCTACTCGCTGCCGCCTGCGTGCCGCGACGAGCCGACGTGCGCGTGCGTCTCGCGCGCGGTGGCCGATCGCGATCCGAAGGCGACCGAGGAGGCCTGCACCGACGTCGGCGGCCACGTCACGTTCGTCGAGCGCGACTGATCGTCGCGCTAGTTTTCGTGCGGATGATCGAGCACGCGCCACGGATGGCGCTTCAAGATCTTGCCGAGCTCCTTCGCGTCCTCGGGGAACTCGGGATCGCGCGCGAGCTTCATCAGCGAGCCTTCGCCGCGGGCGAGCGCCGCGTTCAGCGCGTCGATCTGCGCGAGCAGCGGATCGAGCTTCGCGAGCGCCGCGCGCGTGTGGTCGAGTGCGTCCGCGACGCGGTCGAGGATCGCGTTGCCCTTCGCGTCGAGCCGGCCGCGCAGCGCGGCCACGCTCGCCGACAGCGCGTCGGCCTGCGCGCCGAGCCTGGCGAACGCGAGGCGCGCCTGTGCGACGGTCGCACGCCCGTCGTCCATCACGTGCGAGATGCGATCGAGCCCGGCGCGGCCGCCGAGCGCCACCGACGTGCGATCCGCCTCGTCGAGCAGTGCCGACACGTCGTCGCGGAGCGCCACGTCGGGTGCGAGCTCCGTCACGTGCGCGCGCAGCTCGTCGAGCCGAGCGCGTAGCGCGTCGAGCTCCGGCTGCACGTCATCGCGGAACTTGCCGAGCGTCGTCAGGTTGTCCCACGTACGTTGCAGCACGCGATCGAGGCTCGGCGGATCGCGGCCGCGCAGCTGGTCGCCGTCCGCGAGCAGCGGCGCGCCCTCCTCGGCTGGCCCGAGCTCGACGTACTTGCCCGACAGCGCGCCGCGCGAGGCGACGAACAGATCGCCGCGGTGCAAGCCGCGCGCGTCCGCCGCGTCGATCGCGAGCGTCACGACCGTGCCTTCGGCGCCGGCGAGCGGGTTGTTCGCGTCGCGCGGCGCGAGCGCGATCGATTCGACGCGCCCGATGCTGCGGCCCCCGACGACAAACGGCGCGCCTTCGCCGAGCCCGCCGGTCGCCTCGAAGTACACGTGCACGCGCACGTGATGCCCCCACTCGATGCGATCGTAGACGAACACGAAGAACGCGATGCCGAGCGCGAGCACCGCGAGCGACACCACGCCGACCTTGCGCGCGAGCTGCGGATCTTGCGCGAGCAGCACGCTATTCCTTCCAGAAAAACTTCCAGGGATTGCGTTTCAGGTCGCGGATCAGCTCGCGCAGGTCGCTGTACAGCTCGTCGCGCGCGAGCAGCGCGCCCGCCGTGCCCTTGCCCGCGCGCAGGTCGGTGACCATGCCGTTGACGTTGTCGATCAAGCCGCCTGCCTTCCCCGCAGCGGTCGCCGCCTGATCGGCCGCGTGCAACGCGGTGTCGAGGCGTTGCTCGGTGATGAGCCCGGTCACGCGCGTCGCGTCGGTCATCAGCGCCTGCGCGGGCGGCGTGAGCGACGTCATCGTGGTCTGCGCGGTCTTCAGCGTCCCGTCCGCATCGGCGACGAGCGCGGCGACCGGGCGGCCATCGCCGAGCCCGGCGTTCACCTTCGTCAGCGTCGTCTTCGCTTCCTTCGCGAGGTCGGCGCCGTTCGCGATCAGCTCGCCGAGGTGCTCGCGGTTGTCGACGAGCAGCTTGTTCAGCTCGGCGACCGCGTTCGCGCTGTTCTTCAGCAAGTCTTTGATGTTGTCGCGGTCGTCGTGCAGCACCGAGCCGACGCCGTCGAGCACCTCGTACAGCTTCGCGACGACGAGATCGGTGCGCGGCGGATCGTGCACCCACGGCTGGCCGTGAAACACCGCGTCCGCCGCGATCGGCGGGTGGTCCCAGTCGTGACCGGGCACGATCTCGAGGTACTGCTCGCCGAGCACGCCGGCGGTGTTGATGAAGAACTCGGCGTCGCTGCGAATGCCGTCGCGCGCGCGATCCTCGACCCACACCTTGACGCGCACCTGCACGCGCTTGTGCAGCGCCGGATCCTCGCGCCCGCCCCACAGCTCCACGCTCTCGACCTTGCCGACCTTGATGCCCGAGACCTTGACCGGTGCGCCCGGCTGCAGGCTGCCGACGTAGTCGTAGTCGACGTACAGGTTGAATCCCGAGCGCAGCGAGAGGTTGCCGAGCACGAAGATGAACCCGAGCAGGATCGCGGTCGAGATGAGGATCAGCAAGCCGACCTTCAGCTCGAGCGTCCGTTCGCGCGCCATGGCGCGGATGATAGCGCGCTACTGCCAGCCGCCGCCCTGTTGCGGCGGGTAGCCTCCGCCTTGCGGCGGGTAGCCTCCGCCTTGCGGCGGGTAACCACCACCTTGCGGCGGGTAGCCTCCGCCTTGCGGCGGGTAACCTCCGCCTTGCGGCGGATAGCCGCCGCCCTGCGCCATCATCGGGCCGCCACCGGCGAGCTCGTTGAACGTGCCCTGCACGATGCACATGCCGATCAGGCCGAGGAAGCCGCACAGCAGGAACGCGACGATCTGCGAGGTCTTGCTGTTCGACGCCTTCTGTACGCCGCCAGCCCACTGCCAGATCCAGATGATGTTGAGGATCGGTACGACGAGATGCCACGACGGCGGGATCGTCGCGCCGGCGTTCTTCACCATCTCGCCGCGCGTGCGGATGAACCACGGGATGCTGAACAGGCCGAGCGTGAGCACCGACATCAGGATGAGCGTGCCGACCGACATGCGCGTGTAGCCCTTCTCGGGCGGCGTCGCCATGCCGATCAGCTCCTCGTAAGCGCCGGGTGCCGCGACCATCAGCACGCCGAAGAATGCGAGCACCGGTACGATGAGGTGCAGGAAGCCCAGCAAGATCTCCAGGATGTGCTTCGGCGCGTGGATGATCGCGCCGATCATGTCGATCAGCGGACCGAGCGGCAGCCACACCAGCAGCACGGCGCAGATGATCGGGCCGAGCGCGTCGATCGCCTGCAGCGCGGGTGGCAGCTTCTGCGGCGGCACCACGAACAGCACGCACGCGACCGCGAGCGTGATGACGAGGAAGTCGAGCAGCGAGACGACGATGTCGAGGATGCCCTTGTGGCTGAAGTGGAACGTGTAGTCGAGCATGTGGAGCCACGTGAAGAACATCCACACGGCTCCGACCGCGATCACGATGCGCGCGAGCTGGTCCTGCGGCCTCGCGATTCGCGACAGCAGGCCGAACACGATGATCGCGTACGCGACGAAGTTCATCGCGTGACCGCTGCCTTCACCCATGCCGGCGAACAGCGAGTTGAGGAAGACCACGCCGAGGAACGAGACCGTGAAGGGCAGCCAGTGCAGCACCGCCGGTGGAATGTTCTTGCGCATGTCATCGGGCGCGATCGACACGAGCAGGTAGGACAGCGCCGCGATGCACGGCCAGATCAGGAACTCCCACTTCGGCAAGATCGAGAACGCGAACTTGAACGGGTGAAAGCTGATCGGGACGAACACCGCGAGGAACAATCCGGCCGCGGCGACCATCAGCACCATGCGCTGCACGCCCGGCTCGCGGAGCTTGCTCACCGGGAAGCCGAACAGCGTGCCCGGCGCCGACTGCGGCAGCCGATTCGCGAAGTCCTGCATGCCGTGGTGGCCCTGCTGCTGGCCGTACGGATCCTGGCCATACGGGTTCTGCGCCTGCGGATAACCGGGCTGCTGTCCGAAGCCGGACTGCTGTCCGAACCCCGGCTGCGCCTGCGGGTATGCCGGTTGCTGCGCCTGCGCCTGCGCCTGCGGATATCCGGGCTGCTGTCCGAAGCCCGGCTGCGCCTGCGGATATCCGGGCTGCTGCCCGAAGCCCTGCGGCTGTTGCGGCTGCGCTTGCGGGTAGCCGGGTTGCTGCCCGTAAGCGGGCTGTTGCGGCTGCTGCGGTGCTTGCGGATATCCGGGCTGCTGTCCGTACGCCGGCTGCTGCGGCTGCTGCGGCTGTCCGTAACCGGACTGCTGTGCCGGCTGTCCGTACGCCGGCTGCTGCGGCTGTCCGTACGCCGGTTGTTGCGGCTGTCCGTACGCCGGCTGTTGCGGCTGCGGCGGCTGTCCGTAGGCCGGCTGCTGCGGCTGTCCGTACGCCGGTTGTTGCGGCTGAGGCGGCTGCCCGTACGCCGGCTGCTGGGGCGGTTGCTGCGGCGGGAACCCTTGCGGCTGCGGCGGCGCGAAGCCCTGCTGCTGCGGCGGCTGGAATCCTTGCTGCGGATAGCCGGGTGCTTGCGACGGCGACGCCGGGCGACCCGCGGCGGGAGGCGGCTGCGGCGCAGGCGCGCCGGGACGCGCAGGCGCGGCGTACCCGAACATCGTCTTCGCCGGCTGACCTTGGGGCGGAGCGCCCGCCTGCATCGCAGGCATCGGTCGACCGCACGTCCCGCATGCCGGAGCGTTCATGAGCACCGCCGCGCCACAGTACGGGCACGGACGAGTTGGAGTCGCCATTGCGGATTCCCCTATCCTTTCGGAACAGAACGGTAACCCGTGCGTCGCCGCGAAAGCAAACGAACACGAGCCGTTTTGGGGGCGCGATCCTCGCCGGAACGTCGTGCTATTTCTGAGCCCCGTGGCGCGCCGACTGCCGGCTTTCGATGCCTCACGCGGACCCGCAGTCGAGGTCCGCATCGCGGACGCGACCGTGCGCGCGTATTCCGACGAGAGCGTCGCCGCGGCCGCGCTCGCGAGCGGCGCACGCGTGTTGTCGCGCTCGCTCAAGTATCACCGCCCGCGCACGTTCTTCTGTCTCGAAGGCCATTGCAGCGGCTGTCTCGTGCGGCTCGACGGCGTGCCGAACCTGCGCGCGTGTCAGGCGCCGTGCACGCACGGCGCCGAGGTCGAAGGGCAGAACGCGTTCCCGTCGGCGGAAGTCGATTTGCTCGGCGCGGTCGACTTCTTGTTCGCGCGCGGGCTCGATCACCACACGCTGATGACCGGCTCGTCGGTGTTGAACCGGCTCGCGAACAAGGTCGTGCGCCAGCTGTCGGGCTTGGGACGGTTGCCGTCGCAGCCGGCGCACGAGCTGCCCGAGCCGGCCGCGCGCGCGATCGACGCGTGCGTGATCGGCGGCGGACCGGCCGGCCTCGCCGCCGCGATCGCGTGCGCGGAGCGCGGCAAGTCGACGCTGCTCGTCGACGATCAGCTGCGGCCCGGCGGCAGCATGCGCACGGATCCGCGCGCCGGTCGCGAGCGCGCCGAAGCGACCTGGGCCGCGGCGACCGCCGCCGGCGTCGAGGTGCTCGCGCGCTCGACCGCGATCGGATTTTTCCCCGAGGATGACGCCCCTTGCGTACAACCCTCCGCGGAGTCGGGGCTGCCCCGAATCCGCGGCGAGCTCGCGATCGCGGCGCCCGATCGGCTGTATCGCGTGCACGCGCGCGCGTGGATCTGGGCGACCGGCGGCTACGCGGTGAACTTGCCGTTTCCCGATAACGATCGGCCGGGCGTGATCGCCGCGCGCGCGGTCGGCCGCCTGCTCGTCGATCACGGCATCCTCGCCGGCGACAAGATCGTCATCGTCGAAGTGCCGCGCGTCGCGCGCGAAGCGGAGGCGCTGGAGGCGGCGCTTGCCGATGCCGGCGCGGAGGTCGCGCGCGTGCCGCTCGCGGAGGTCATCGGCGCGCGCGGTCGCAGCTGGGTCAGTGGGCTCGACACGATTGCGGGCCGCTACGAGTGCGATCTGCTCGCGGTCGCCGCGATTCCGTCGCCCGCATCGGAAGGGCCGCGCCAGCACAAGTGCAAGGTCGAGCTCGATCCCGAGGCCGGCGGATTTCGCGTTGTCGTCGACGATCGCGGCCGCACGAGCACGCCCGGAGTGTGGGCGTGCGGCGATGTCATCGGCTTCATGGGCGTCGACGAGGCCGCGCGCGACGGCGCGCGGGTCGGCGCGGCCGCCGCGGGGGAGCTGTAGCGATGGCGCGCAAGATCGTGCTGTGCCGCTGCGAGGACGTGACGCTCGCCGACCTCGAGCACTGCGTGTCGCGCGGCTACCTCGACATCGAGGAAGTGAAGCGCTACACCGGGTTCGGCACCGGGCCGTGTCAGGGCAAGGAGTGCCTCGCGCCGGTCGCGACCCAGCTCGCGCGCCTCACCGCGAAGCCGCCGGCGTCGATCCGGCCGTTCACGTCGCGGCCGCCGCTCGCGCCGACGCCGCTCAAGCTGCTCGCGCGCGCGCCGGAAGCGCATCGCTTCGAGGACGATCCGGAATGATCGGCGGCGGCGGCGATCCGGTCGACGGCGAAGAAGACGAGGCGCGCGCCGACGTCTCCGGCGAGATCCGCCTGCCCGCGACGCTCGAAGCCGGCGGCGCGGTGCCCGAGCGCGCCGAGATCGCGATCGTCGGCGGCGGCGTGATGGGCCTGTCGATCGCGTATCACCTCGCGCATCGCGGCCTGACCGACGTCGTGGTGCTCGAGCGCGGCTATCTCGCCGAGGGCGCGAGCGGCCGCAACGGCGGCGGCGTGCGCCAGCAGTGGTCGACCGAGCTGTCGATCCGGCTCATGCAGCAGTCGGTCGAGCTGTGCCGGCGCTTCGCGGTCGAGCTCGGCGTCAACGTGTGGTTCCGCCAAGGCGGCTATCTGTTTCTCGCGCGCACCGCGCACGAGGTCGCGCGGCTCGAGAAGAACATCGCGCTGCAGAACCGCTGCGGCGTGCCGACGCGCATGCTCGAGCCGAGCGCGGCGCAGGAGATCGTGCCCGAGCTCGATCTCGCGGGCATCGTCGGCGCGTCGTACAACCCGACCGACGGCATCCTGTTCCCGTGGCCGTTTCTGTGGGGCTACGCGCGCCAGGCCGCCGCGTACGGCGTGCGCATCTTCACGCAGACGCCGGTTACCGCGCTCGCGCGCGAGCCCGCCGGCGGCTACGTGCTCGACACGCCGCGCGGCCGGCTGCGCGCGCGCCGCGTGATCGACGCGTGCGGCGCGTGGTCGCCGAAGCTCGCCGAGATGATCGGCGTGACGATCCCGACGTGGCCGATCCGCCACGAGATCTGCTCGAGCGAGCCGCTGAAGCCGTTCCTGCGCCCGATGGTGAGCGAGCTCGCGAGCGGCCTGTACTGCTCGCAGTCGATGCGCGGCGAGCTCGTCGGTGGCGTCACGCTGCCCGGTCACGGCTCGACGTACGCGATGGGCTCGACGCTCGCGTTCCTCGCGACCTACGCGCGCCGGCTCGCGCGCCTCATGCCGGTGCTCGGCGACATCAAGATCCTGCGCCAGTGGGCCGGTCCGTACGATCAGTCCGCCGACGGCAATCCGATCGTCGGCGCGACGCCCGATCACCCGGACTTCTTCCTCGCGTGCGGCTTCGTCGGCCACGGCTTCATGATGGCGCCCATCGTCGGCAAGCTGTACGGCGAGTGGCTCACCGGCGGCGAGCCGCACGAGATCTTCGAGCGCTACAACCTCGCGCGCTTCGCGAACGGCGCGACCGCGGCGCACGAACAAGAAGACTTCAACATCGGCTGACGCGCGGCGTGGTAGAGACGTAGCAGTGTCGATCCTCGCGGCTCACTCGATCGGCTTCGTCGGCGCCGGCAACATGGCGGAGGCGATGATCCGCGGGCTCGTGCGCGGCGGCCATGTCGCGGCCGACAAGATCGCGGCGTCGGGGCCGCGCCGCGAGCGGCTCGACGAGCTCGCGAAGCAGTACGGCATCGCGGTCACGACCGACAACCGTGACCTCGCGCGGCGGTGCGGGCTCGTCGTGCTGGCGGTCAAGCCGCAGATCGCGGACAAGGTGCTGCGCGAGATCGGCGAGGAGTTACACGCCGGCACGCTCGTCGTGTCGATCTGCGCCGGCATCGACACCGAGGCGATCGAAGCAGCGGTCGCGCCCGGCGTGCGCGTCATCCGCGCGATGCCGAACACGCCGGCGCTCGTCGGCGCGGGTGCGACGGCGATCGCCGCCGGCAAGCTCGCGAGCGAAGCCGATCTGACGACCGCGCGCGCACTGTTCGACGCGGTCGGCATCACGGTCGTGCTCGAAGAGAGCGCGCTCGACGCGGTGACCGGGCTCTCGGGCTCCGGCCCGGCGTACATCTTCTTGATCCTCGAAGCGCTCGCCGACGCCGGCGTGAAGGTCGGCCTGTCGCGGCGCACCGCGCAGCGGCTCGCCGCCCAGACCGTGATGGGCTCGGCGAAGCTGCTGCTCGAGACCGACGAGCATCCGGGCAAGCTCAAGGATATGGTGACGTCGCCCGGCGGCACGGCGATCGCGGGACTGCACACGCTCGAACAAGGCGGGCTGCGCACGACGCTCATCAACGCGGTCGAGACCGCGACCAAGCGCGCGCGAGAGCTCGGGCGCGGCGGCAAGTGATCCGCGCGGCGCTCGCGCTGGTGGGGCTCGCCGCGTGCGGCACGACGACCGGCACGCTGACCTTGACGCTGACGACCGCGCCCGGCTCGCACGTGCTCGACGCCGCGACCGAGCTGCGCCTCGTGCTGACGAATCCGCACCAGGTCACGACCGCGTCGCGCGGCAGCGGCGGGTTCTCGCTCGCGCTCGACGTACCCGCGAACGGCGATACGACCTCGCTGATCGTCGACGCGCTCGACGGCACCGGCGCGACCATCGCGACCGGCTCGTCGCCGGCGTTCGCGCTCGGCGGCACCGATGCCGCGATCGTCGTCTACATGGCCGCACCCAACACGATCGGCGCGGCGCCGGCGCAGTTCGCGACCGCGCGCTCGGCGCTCGGCTCGGGCGTGCTGATGTACGGCGCGGTGTTCTCGGGCGGCCTCGACGCGAGCGGCGCGGCGACGACCGAGCTCGAGATCTACAACGCGTACGACCACTCGCTGATCGAAGGCCTGGCGATGCCCGACGCGCGCAGCGCGCAGATCGTCGCGGTCGGTTCGACCGGGCTGGTGTTTCTGTACGGTGGCAACGACTCGACGGGCGCGACGACCGAGACGCTGTGGTCGTTCGATACGACCGTCGCGCCGAATGGCTCGTACTCGCAGCTCGCGACGACGTCGCTGCCGCGCGCGGGCGAGCCGGCGGTCCCGATCTCGAGCAACGAGGAGCTCGTGCCCGGCATGCCCGCGATCGATCTCGTCGGCCCCACCGGCAGCGCGACGGCGGTCACCGACGTGCCGTCGCTGCCGAGCGCCGGCGCGAGCGTGCTCGATACCGATGGCACGGCGACGGCGATCTTCGCCGACGCGACCGGCGTCGTGCGCTATCACGCCGGCGCGTACGATGCGCCCGCGATCGCCGGCGGCGCGCGCGCCGGCGCGGCGGTCGTCGCGCTACCGGGTAGCGGCGCGATCGCGATCGCGTGCGGCACACCCGACGGCGTGAGCATCGACGCGGCGACCGAGGCGGTGACGCCGCGGCCCGGCGTGCCGGGTGTCGCGAAGACCGGATGCGCGATCGCGGCGACCGCACGGGTCGTGCTGATCGCCGGCGGCACGCTCGCGACCGGCGGGCTCGATCCCGACGCGCAGATCTTCGACGCCGCCACGTTCGCGCCCGTCGCGACGGTCCCGCTCGTCGTCCCGCGCACCGGCGCGACTGCCCTGCCCCTGCCGAATGGCCAGATCGTGATCGCGGGCGGCGTCGACGCGAGCGGCGCGCCGATCGCGACCATCGAGCTGTTCACGCCGGCATCTACAGAGTGATGCGCGTGCTGTACCCCAGCGTCGCGATCGCGGCGGGCGCGGCGCTCGTGGCGTTCGGTGCGCCGAGCTGGCTCGCGCTGATGTGCGGGCTCGCGGTCGCGCTGGCGAGCGGACGCGTCGCCCCGCCGATCGTGAAGCGGCTGACCACGTGGACGCTGCAGCTCGGCGTCGTGGCGCTCGGCGCCGGCATGGATCTCGGGATCGTCGCGCACACCGGCTTGACCGGCGCGCTGATCACGACGACCAGCCTCGCGCTCGCGATCGTGCTCGGCCTCGCGCTCGGCAAGCGGTTGCGCGTGGCGGGCGACACACCGCTGCTCGTTTCGGTCGGCACCGCGATCTGCGGCGGCAGCGCGATCGCCGCGGTCGCGAGCGTGATCCAGCCCGAGGAGCACGAGACGTCGGTCGCGCTCGCGGTCGTGTTCGTGCTCAACGCGGTCGGCCTCATCGTGTTTCCGATCATCGGCCACGCGCTCGGCCTGTCGGAGCCGGTGTTCGGCCGCTGGGCCGCGCTCGCGATCCACGACACCAGCTCGGTCGTCGGCGCCGGCATGGCCTACGGACCGATCGCGCTCGACGTGGCGACCGCGACGAAGCTCGCGCGCGCGCTGTGGATCGTGCCGGTCACGTTCGGGGTGGCGATGCTGCATCGCCGCGACGGCGGCGCACGCACCGGGCTCGCCGATCTGCGCCGCGTGCGCTGGCCGTGGTTCATCCTCGGCTTCGTCGCCGCGGCCGCGCTCGAGACCTGGGTGCCCGAGTTCGCGGCGCACTCGCACCCGATCGTGCTCGCGGGCAGGCGTTTGCTCGTCGCCGCGCTCTACTTGATCGGGCTGTCGCTGTCGCGGCGCGCGCTCGCGACCGTCGGCGTGCGACCGCTCGCGCTCGGCCTGGCGCTGTGGATCGTGATCGCCTCGATCTCGCTGCCCCTCGCCGCGTTTACCTGACGTGACCGCGAGCACGGCAGGTGGCATGCGCCCACACACGCGCGTGCGCTACATTAGAGCCATGCTTCGAGCACTCCTCGTCGTGCCGCTGTGGTTGGCCGTGGGTTGTTACGTGGACGACGGGGCCGCCACCGGCGATCCCGCTTACTACGGCGGCGCCCCGCAGATGGATGTCGTGGCGCCGGGCGTCCAGGTCGTCGCGGTCGACGCCGACTACCCGGTCTTCTACTCGGATGGCCTCTACTATCGGTATTACGGCGGCGGCTGGTACAGCTCGCGCTGGCACGACCGCGGCTGGGGCGCCGCCTACAACGTGCCGGTCGGCGTGCGCGGCATCGATCGCCCGTACGCGTACGCGCACTATCACGCGCGCGGCGGCTATGGCGGCGGCTACGGCCGCGGCGGCTACGGCCGCGGCGGCGGCGGCCCGGCCTATCGCGGCAACGCTCGCGGCAACGCCGGTTGGGGCGGGCGCGGCGAAGTGCGTGCGGCGCCGGGGCGCGCGGCTCCCGCGTATCATGCGGCGCCTGTCCGTGCGGCGCCTGCTCGTCACCGCTAGTTGTGCGCTGCTCGGTTGCGCGGCCGATGCGCCGCGCGCGAGCTGGCCGCCGCCGCGCCCCGCGACCCCGACACCCGGGCCGTATCACGATCCGGATCACCGGCGTGGCGCGCTGCCCGACGACGCGGCGCGCACCAACGAGCTCGCGTTCGTCCGCGATCACCTCGATCGGATGTACGCGCACCGCGCCGACAAGCTCGCGCGCTACAGCTTGAACGAGGACGCGCTGTTCGCGGAGGCCGCGCGCCGCCTCGCCGCGGCGACGACGTGGGCGCAGTACGACGCCGCGATCTACGACGCGCTCGCGCAATTTCACGACAGCCACCTCGCCTATCACCCGCCGCCGACCGCGGCGCCCGCGCGCGGCTACGATCCGTATCGGCTCGGCCTCGAGACCGCGCTCGATGCCGGTCGCGTGCTGGTCGCGAGCGTCGAGCCCGGCGGCGACGCGGCCGCGGCGGGCGTGCACGCGGGCGACGAGGTCACCGCGGTCGACGGCGAGCCGATCGCCGGCGTGCTCGCGCGTCAGGTCAAGCAGCGCGCGTGGTCGCGGCCGGAATCCGCGGTCGCCGGCTGGAACGCGGAGTGGACGCACGTGCTCGTGCCCAAGGGCGAGGCGCCCCGCGCGCGCTCGATCGCGGTCGCCGCGCGCGACGGCCGCACGCTCACCGTCGCGATCACCGCGCGGCCGGCGCCGGCGAAGCGGCGCGACAAGGTCGAGGTCGCGCATCGCGGCGCGGTCGCGGTCGTCGCGATCCACGCGCTGCAAGGCCGCGCGGCCGCGACGGAGATCGACGATGCGCTCGCGGCCGTGCGTGGCGAGCGCGCGCTCGTGATCGACCTGCGCGGCGACCGCGGCGGCGTCGACGTCGTCGGCCAGCGCGTGCTCGCAGACCTCGCCGAAGGCAAGGCGCGCGTCGCGACGTTCCGCGTGCTGGTCGCGCCCGAGACGCTCGCGCTGCGCCCGCGCTGGAAGGATCTGCGCGGCGGCGCCGGCGGGTTCTCGCCGCCGCAGGACCTCGCGGTCGAGGCCCAGCCCGGCGGCCGCGGGTTTCACGGCGCGCTCGCCGTCGTCGTCGACGCCGGTT
>DASXCY010000214.1:0-21651 GCA_036490935.1 Kofleriaceae bacterium
CTGATCATGACTCACGCCCTTAGGCCCACATGAGTTGATTACATCTGCCTGGTGATCACACCGCCACAGCAATGCCTGATCGGCCCGGCGGGAGACCTGCTCGACCACGTGCGGACCGGCGACGTCGTGGCCTTCACCGGCGGCAGCGCGACCGCGCAGACGCTGCGCGCGCATCACCAGATCGTCGCGCATGGCGTGCGCCTCAACATCGAGGCCGACTCGCTCAACGCCGCCGTGCTCGCGCCCGACGTCGAGCTCGGCAGCGAGACCGGCGCGCTGTTCGTCGCCGACGTCGTGCGCGACATGACGCAGAAGACCGGCCAGAAATGCACCGCGATCCGCCGCGTGCTCGTGCCGAAGGCGCGCATCGCCGACGTGCAGGATGCGCTGCGCGAGCGGCTCGCGACGCTGGCGGTCGGCGATCCGGCGCGCGAGGACGTGCGCGTCGGGCCGCTCGCGACCGCGGCGCAGCTCGCCGACATCCGTACCGGCATCGCGCGGCTCGCCGGCGTGACCGAGGCGGTGTACGGCGGCACCGGCGACGTTTCGCCCGTCGGCGTGCCCGCCGGCAAGGGGTTCTTCGTCGGCCCGGTCGTGCGCGCCGCGACCTCGGCCGCGGCGCTCGCCGTCGTCAACGCGCACGAGGTGTTCGGCCCGGTCGCGACCGTCGTCCCCTACGACGGCGAGGCGGGGGCAGCCGCCGATTTCGTCGCGCGCGGCGAAGGCTGCCTCGTCAGCTCGGCATACTGCGACGACCGCGACTGGGTCGCGACGTTCGTCGGCGCCGCCGCGCCGTGGGCGGGCCGGCTCTACCTCGGCTCGGCGAAGATGGCCGCGCAATCGCCGGGCCCTGGCACCGCGCTGCCGTCGCTCCTGCACGGCGGGCCCGGCCGCGCCGGCGGCGGCGAGGAGCTCGGCGGCGAGCGCGGCATGCAGCTGTACCTGCAGCGCTGCGCGCTCGAGGGCGACGCGGGCGTGCTGAAGTCGCTGCTCGGCTAGAGGGTCACAGCGGGACGTTGTTCGCGAGGCAGACCTTCTTGGCCTGCACGAGCAGCGCCTTGCCGTCCTTGGACATCGGCAGCGAGGCGGCGTACTTCTTCGCGGTGTCGGCGTCGTTGGTGCGGCATGCCGCGAGCGTGCAGCCCATCAGCGACTGCGGGTTCGACGTATCGCCGAGCTTGAGCATGTCGCAGTAGTGCAGCACGTCCTTGTCGCGCCCGTCGATCATCGATTGCTTGAACGCTTTGTCGAGCTCGGCGGGCGTCGTCGGCTCGGGTGTGGGCGGTGCGGGCGGCTTGGGCGCCACGAGCGGGTCTGGCGCGCCTTGCACGACCTTCGGCGGCGGCGCGGGCTGGGTGTCGCCCTGCAGCTTCGCCTCCTGTGCGGCCCGCTGCGCCATGTCTTCCTTCGCCTGCTCCTCGCCGCTCTTGCCGCAGGCCAGCACGAGCGCGATGCACCAGATCGCGTGCTTCATGCAGCGAACACTATCACCAAGTGATCGTGACGGTGCCGTCGCCGGTCTGAGCGCCCACCGTGTTGGTCGGGTTCGTGCCGTTGTTGACCGAGCCGCCGCCGCCGCCTGCGATCGTCGACGGCGTGATCGGACCGGCGCCGCCGCCCGAGTAGCCGCCGCCACCGCCGGCGGTCGCGCCCGCCGAGCCGCCGCCGCCGAAGCCGCCGTTGCGGCCCTGGCTGCCGCCCACGCCGCCCGCGCCGCCGTGGACGAACGCGGTGCCGGGCTGGTTCGCCGTGCCGTACGTCGTCGTGTCGCCGTTCGACGCGCCGACGCCATTGCCGAGATAACCACCGCCGCCGGTCCCGACCTGGTAGCCGTTCGCGTTGCTGATCGTGCCGCCTCCGGCAGCGCCGGTGCCGCCCGTGCCACCGCCGGGCGGGCTCTGTGCGCCGGGCGTGATCTGGCCGGGACCGCCGTTGCCGGTGCCGATCATGCCGCTGCCCGAGGCGCCGCCCCCACCGCCCGCGATCGCGAGGATGGTCGAGCCGTCGATGACGAACGTGCCGCCGCCACCGGTGCCGCCGCGCTGCGAGTAGATCCCGCCCGGCGAGCCGGCGTTGTAATCGGCGCCGTGTCCACCGACGAGGATCGACAGCGTGTGACCGGTGACGACCGTGAAGTCGCCGGCGAGGCTCGCGCCGAGCCCGCCGGTCGTGCCGTCGGCGTTGCCGCCTTGCGCGCCGGCCGCGACGATGTGCAGCGACGTCACGCAGGTCGGCACCGTGAACGACTGGATCGCGCCCGTGTACGCGAACGCTTGATCGCCGTGCGGCAGCGCGTGCGCGCAGCCGGTCACCATGTCGCAGCTGTCGGTCGTGCACGCGTCGCCGTCGTCGCACGACTTCGCCTCGTGCATGCAGCCGGTCTGCGGCACGCACGTGTCGGTCGTGCACGCGTTGCTGTCGTCGCAGCTGGCCATCGTGCACAGCGGCGCGGCGTCGATCATCACGCCGCCGCCGCCTCCACCGCCTCCGCCGCCGCCACCGCCGCCGCCGCCTCCACCACCGCCGCCATCGCCGGCGCTCTGGGACGCCTGCGCGCAGCCTGCGGCCAACGCGAGCACGAGCCCGATCCTCATCGCCCGTACTGTAGCGTTTCGGACTACGGTTGGGTTGGCGATCTGGGTCGCGGGCCGACGGCGGCCGGGGCCTCCGGATCGGGCTCGAGGAGCGGCAACAGGTTGCACAGCTCGCGCGCGACGTGGCGGCAGCGATGGCGAACGAAATCGAGCGCGTACGGCTCGGCGAGCAGCACGACGAGCACCGCGTCGTACCAGAAGCTCATCGCGTAGGCGTCGGGATCGACGACCTCGCCGTGCGAGCTGCCGGGTGCGTGGGTGGCGAGCGCCCGCCGCGCCAGAAATGGCCAGCGCGAGCCTTCGAGATCGTCGGGCACGCGCGCCGCGGCGACCAGCTGCGTGCCGCGCGTGACGAACGCGTTGGTCGCGCGATCGATCGAGCCGAGCGCGCGCAGGTACGACTCGATTCGATCGATGACGCGCGCGCCGGGCGGCAGCGACGCGCCGGGCACGACCGAGACCTCGGGCAGGCGCGAGACCTCCCAGCGCCGGCGGATCGCGCGCAGCTGGCGCGTCACGCGCTCGAACGCGGCCTCCACGTTGTCCCCGCGGCTCGAGCGAAGCCCGCCCCCCTCCGCCTCGGGGCTGCGCTCGTTGCGCGTCGGCAGCTCGACGCGCAGGTACTCGCCGCCGCCGAGCACGAGCGTGCGCGCCGGGACGCCGGTGCGGATGTCCTCGTCGCTGACGATGCGCGCCGACACCGCGCCGGTCTCCTCGACCAACTCCTCGAGCGCGGTGCGGACCTCGTCGTCGATCACGGCGCGATCACGCTCGTCGCGACCATCGTCGCGGGCTGCGGGAAGAACAAGTAATTCGCGATCGCCGGGTCGCCGGCAAACAGCTCGCGCCACGCGCCGGGCGCGAAGCCCGGCGGTGCGTGCGCGATCTCGCCGAAGTCGACGTGCAGGAGGTCGTACGCCGGCAGCGTCGCGACCAGCTTCTGCATGCGCGGCAACAGCGGCGCGTCGTACACGCCGGCGCGCGGCCGCTCGCGCACGATCCGCGCGTCGTGGATGTAGTCGATCGCCACCTGCTGGACCGCCGCGATGCGCGCGCGCTGGCTCACGACGAGCCGCAGATACTGCTCGCTGACGTCGGTGTCGGGGGGCTCGACGCCGTGATCGCGCACCTGCACGAGGCACGGCGTGCGGCCCATGCACAGCACGTAGATGTAATCGCAGGGCTCGTGGTCGTCGCCGGCGCGCACGAACGTCGCGCCGCCGAGCACCCCGGCCAGCTCGTCGGCGAGCGCGGCGAGCTCGCCGGGCATCACGCCGTCGGCGCGCGCGTCATCGGGCTCGCCCCACGTGCGCGTCGGGTACAGCCGCGCGAGCACGCGATCGACCTCGGCGAGCATGTCGCCCTTGCGGTCGTCGCAGCCCGTCTTGGCTTTGCAGTTGGTGCACCCGCCCATTGCGCTCACTATAGCGGAGGCCGGCCCAGGCCAAAGCCCTCATGTAGCGTGCGCACCGCGAGCTCCGCGTACTTGCGCGCGATCACGCACGAGATCTTGATCTCGCTGGTCGAGATCAGCTGGATGTTGATGTTCTCGCGGGCGAGCAGCTCGAACATCGTCTTGGCGATGCCGGCGTGCGACCGCATGCCGACGCCGACGACCGAGACCTTGCAGATGTCGTCGTCGAAGCTGATGCGCTCGCCGCCCTGCCCGACCAGCTCGGGGACTTTCTCGCGCAGGATGTCGCACGCGCGCTTGCGGTCGAGCTTGGGCACGGTGAACGTGAGGTCGGTCGTGCCATCGTACGCCTGGTTCTGCACGATCATGTCGACCGAGATGCTGGCGTCGGCGAGCGGCGCGAACATCCGCGCGGCGATGCCCGGCGTGTCGGGCAAGTCCTCGCACGTGATCTTGGCTTCGTCGCGCGACGCGGTGACACCGGAGACGACGACCTTCTCCATGCTCTGCTCCTCGGGGACGACCCACGTCCCCTCGACATCGGAAAATGACGAGCGCACGTGGATGCGCACGCCGTACTTCATGCCGAGCTCGACCGAGCGCAGCTGCAGCACCTTGGCGCCGAGCGACGCGAGCTCGAGCATCTCCTCGTACGAGATGCGATCGACCTTGCGCGCGGTCGGTACGACGTTCGGATCCGCGGTGTAGACACCGTCGACGTCGGTGTAGATCTCGCACGCGTCGGCGGCGAGCGCGGCGGCGATCGCGACGCCGGTCGTGTCGCTGCCGCCGCGGCCGAGCGTCGTGATGTTGCCCCTGTCGTCGACGCCCTGGAAGCCGGCGATCACCGCGATCTCGCCGGCCGCGAGCGCGTCGGCGATCGGCTGGCTCTCGATCGAGACGATCCGCGCGCGGGAGAACGCGCTGTCCGTCACGATCTTGCACTGGTGGCCGAGGAAGCTGCGCGCCTTGCCGCCGGCGGCGCGGATCGCGAGCGCGACCAGGCCGACCGAGACTTGCTCGCCGGTCGACACGATCACGTCGACCTCGCGGTCGTCGACGTCGTCGTGGATTTGCCGCGCGAGCTCGAGCAACCGGTTGGTCTCGCCCGACATCGCCGACACGACCACCGCGACGCGGTGGCCGGCGCGCTGCGCGGCGAGGCAGCGCGCGGCGACGAGCTTCATGCGCTCGATCGATCCGACCGAGGTGCCGCCGTATTTCTGGACGATCAGCACGCGGCTGCACCCCGGCCCGCCGGCGAAGCCGGCAGGGCCCCACCCCGCGGCGACTCGCTTCGCTCGTCGAGCAACACGGCGCGGAATCTACCGTGTTACACCGAGCCCGATGACCGCCATCGTCGTGTTTTCGACGTTCCAGACTCCCGACCAAGCGGCCGAGGTCGCACGCAAGCTCGTCGGCGAAGGCCTCGCCGCGTGCGTGAATCTCGTGCCGCAGATCCGATCGATCTACCGCTGGAAGGGCGCGGTGTGCGACGAGACCGAGACGCTCGCCGTGATCAAGTCGACGCGCGAACGCCAGGACGCGCTGATCGCGCGGCTGGTCGCGCTGCATCCGTACGAGCTGGCCGAGGCGATCGCGGTGGCGGCCGACGGCGGCAGCGCGGCGTATCTGGCCTGGCTACAGACCTAGACAGACTTCGCAGTCGGCCTCGTCGATGCCGGGCCCGGAGCACGAGCTCTCGAACACGCACGCGAAGCACTCCGCGAATGTTGTCTCGTCGTTGCAGTCAAGCGTGCCCGAGCCCGAGCCGGTGCCGCAGTCCGACGGACACGAGACGGGATCCTCGCCGGTCTCGCACACGCCGTTGCCGCAGATCGGCTGCGTGCCCGAGCCGCTGCCGCAGTCGGATGAACACGTCACCGAGGTCTCGCCGACCTCGCACACGCCGTTGCCGCAGACCGCGCCGTGCGATTGCTGCATGCCGCAGTCCGACTCGCAGCTGTTGACCTCGCTCGAGTCGCAGATGCCGTCGCCGCACGCGACGGTGTACGCGTCGGGCGTGCCGCCGCCGCCGCCGCTGTTACTTCCGCATGACACGACCAAGGCCGTGGCCAGCGCGCACGCGAGCGCGATCGACATCCTCATCATGGAGCGCATCGTACTAACCGGCAAAACGCGATCAATAGCTAAATGAGGCGCGCTCGGTGATCCTGCTCTCAACCGCTCTCCGCGCCGTACACAGATTGTGCAAGCCGGCGAGCTAACGCCGCGCGCAAGCCCGCGTGATCCGGTCGGACCAGGTCGGGATCGTCGTCGAGAATCCGGTCCGCGTGGCGGCGGGCCTCGAGCAGCAGCTCGACGTGCTGCGCCAGATTTCCGAAGCGCAGCCGCGGCACGCCGGCCTGGCGCGGACCGAGCAGCTCGCCGGGCCCGCGCAGGGCGAGATCTTCCTCGGCGATGCGAAACCCGTCCTGGGTCGCGACCATCGCGTCGAGCCGGCGCCGCCCGTCCTCGCTCGCCGCGCCGGCGATGAGCACGCAGTGGGCCTTGGCCGCACCGCGCCCGACCCGGCCGCGGAGCTGGTGGAGCTGGGCGAGCCCGAACCGCTCGGCGTCGTGCACGACCATCACGGTCGCCTGCGGCACGTCGACGCCGACCTCGATCACCGTGGTCGCGACCAGCACGTCGAGCTCGCCGGCCTTGAACGCGCGCATCGCGCGATCGCGCTCGTCGGTCGCCAGCCGGCCGTGCACGAGGCCGACGCGCAGGGAACGCTGCGCGGCCGCGAGCTGCTTGGCGACGCTCGCGGCATCGCGCAGCGGGCTGCGGGCTGCGGGCTGCGGGCTGCGGCCCGAGACAGATCCGTCGTCTGTCCGAAGTCCGAAGTCCGAAGTCCGAAGTCCCTCGTCTTCCACCTTCGGGCACACCACGTAGCTGCGCTCGCCGGCCGCCGCGCGCTCGGCGACCAGCGCGTACGCCGACGCCTCGCCGCGCGCGCCGCGCACGATCTCGGTCGCGATCGGCTGGCGGCCGGGCGGCAGCTCGTCGAGGACCGAGACGTCGAGGTCGCCGTACGCGGTGAGCGCGAGCGTGCGCGGGATCGGCGTCGCGGTCATCACGAGCAGGTGCGGCGCGCCCTGGCCGTCGCCCTTGTCGCGCAGCTTCGCGCGCTGCGCGACGCCGAACCGATGCTGCTCGTCGATCACGACGAGCCCGAGCGCCGCGAACCCGACCGACTCGCCGAGCAGGGCATGCGTGCCGATCAAGACGTCGAGCTGACCGGCCGCGAGCAGCGAGAGCAGCGACGCGCGGCTCGCCTTCGGGGTCGACGCGGTGAGCAGCTGCACGCGCAGCCCCGCGCCCTCGGACCAGCGCCGCCACGTCTCGTGGTGCTGCTCGGCGAGCAGCTCGGTCGGTGCCATCACCGCGGTCTGCCGGCCGGCGCGCGCGACCTGCAGCGCCGCCGCGAACGCGATGCACGTCTTGCCCGAACCGACGTCGCCCTGGAGCAGCCGGTTCATCGGCTGATCGCGCGCGAGGTCATCGCCCAGCTCGCCGATCGAGCGCGCCTGCGCGCGCGTGAGCGAAAACGGCAGCGCGCGCGCGAGCGCCTCGGCCAAGCCGGGCGAGCGGCCGCACGGCACCGCGGCATCGGCGCGGCGCTCGCGGCGGCGCAGCGCGACCGCGACACCGAGCGCGAACAGCTCGCCGAACGCGAGCCGGCGCTGCCACCGGCTATCGCCGCGGTTCATCGCCGCGAGCTCGTCGCGTGGCAGATCGCCGGGCGGCGAGTGCAAGTTGGCGAGCGTCTCGGCCAGCGGCGGCAGCCCGGCCGCGCGCTCGACGCCCGCCGGCACGCCGTCGTCGGCCGACGCGCCGACCCGCGCGCACGCGGCCTGACACGCGGTGCGCAGCTTGCTCGCCGGCACGCCCGCGACGTCGGGGTAGCGCGCGAGGATCTTCGGCGGCTCCTTGGAGGCCCCCCCCGGTACTTCGATCGCCAGGATATCGGGGTTCGCGAACTCCAGGCGGCCGTTGCGATCGCGCACGACGCCCGACAGCGTCACGCGCGCACCGGGCGGCATCCGCTTGTCGATGCCGGCCCACACGTTGAACCAGCGCACGAGCGCGGTCGCCTTGCTCGTCACATCGACGCTGCCGAGCCGCACCTCGGCCCAGCGCCGGCCGCGCGCGAACACCATGCGCGAGCTCGCGACCTGCGCCACGAACGTCGCGCGCTCGCCCTCGGCCATGCCGGCGACGTCCGCGAGCGCCTTCGCATCCCTTACATCGTCATATCGTCTCGGCAGGCACCACAGCAGATCCTCGACGGTCTCGAGCCCCTTCTCCGCCAGCGCCCTCGCGAACGCCGGCCCGATCCCGGGCAAGGTGCTGGTCGCCGCCGCCAACGGGTCCGTGCTCGCGGGCTCCGGCGGCTTCACGCTCGTCTTCGGAAACCGCGCGAGCAGTCGCTTGCCCTTCGCGACCTCGAACCTGCGCTCCTCGTCGCCGAGCTGCTCCCACCCGGCGAGCCCCACGCGCCACTGCGCGATCGCGTCGTTCGGCAGCTTCGCGATCAACGCATCGCACGCCGCGCGCAACGCGACGCCGATCGCCGGATCGTTTCCGCCCGCCCACGCGGCCTCGAGCGGGCGCCTCAGCGCCTCGATGCGTCGCAGAACCTCCTCGGTCACGCGCTGACGCTAGCACCCGGCCCTGACTTGGCTAAGCTCGGCGTGGTGGACCATCACCGCAATCGCATGCTGCGGGCGACACGCCGCGAGGTCTGGAAGATCCTCACGGCAGGCCCGTTCGCCGGCTGTTCGGGGTCGAGCCCGACGCCGCGCTCGCCGACGTGACGCTGACCGCCGCCGGCGGGGCTCGTCGACGCACCGCTGCCGCCCGCGCGCGCCGCCGCCTGGCTCTCGCCGGAGGACACCGCTATCGCGCACGCGATCCTCGCGGCGATCGACAAGCGCCGCGCGATCATCCACGAGATCGCCGCGGCCGCGCGGCGCGCTCGTCCGGACGAGCCGCCGCCGGCGTGGGATGTCTACGCCACCGGCAAGACGCTCGACACGCAGAGCGGACGCTCCGACCTGCGCGCGCTGCTCCGTCCCGCGCCGTCCGAATCGGCGGCCGCAGCGGTCGGCGAATTGATCCGCGCGCTGATCGCCGCCGAAACTCCCGCCCGGCCGCTCACCGACGACGAGCTGGTGGCCGCGCTCGCCGCCCGCGGCTATCAACTATCGTGGACCGCCGGCGAGCCGCACCCGATCGCGAGCTACCGGCGCGTGCTCGGCATCGCGGACCCGGTCAGCCGTCGGCGCGGTACGTGAACCGCAGCTCGTAGTCGCAGAGATGAAAGACGTCGCCCTCGTCGATGCGCTTGTTGTCGATGCGCATGCCCTTGTAGTCGATGCCGTTCGTCGAGCCGAGATCCTTGATGTAGAACGTGCCGTTCCGGCGAATCACCGCGGCGTGCTTGCGCGAGATGTTGCCGTCCTTGATCGCGAGGTCGCTCGTCTTGCTGCCGCGGCCGATGATGAACTGGTCCTTCGTCACCGGGTAACGCTGGCCGTTGTAGACCAGGAACAGCGTCGGCCCGCCCGAGCCCATCTGCGGCATGCCGCCGCCGAATCCACCCGGCGCCGGCGGCGTGGCCGGCGCGGGCATCGGAGCCGGCGCGTGCTGCGCGCCCATGTGGTTGTTGGCCGGCGGCGACGACGCCGGCGGAGCCCCGCGCGTCGCGTAGCCCGGCGTCGGCGGCGCGGGCCGGCGCTGCGGTGCGCCCATGCCGGCCATCCCCGGTTGCGGCGGCGGCTGCTGCGTCAGCGGCGCGTTGCGCGGCGCGGGCTTGCTCGACGTCGGCGGCGCCCCCGTCGCCGACGGTCCGTTGCTGCCCGGGTACGAAGCATTCGGCCCGCTCGCGTTCGCACCGACCGGCGACGGCTGCCCGCCGGTCATCTGACCACCGCCGCCCGGCCCCCCCGGCGACTGGTAGTTCTTCGACCGCGCGTAGTAGCGCATCGCCTCGTTGACGAGATAGTCGATCGAGCAGTCGAAGTCGTTCGCCATCTGCTCGAACGTCTCCCAAAGCACGTCGCGGCAGTAAAAATGCCGCATCGTCTTCTTGCTCTGATCCATCTCGCTACTGACTCCTAAAGGCGAGCGTCCCCCTCAACTCTCCCTGGCATCGTCTACCTTACTACAATGCCTCGGCGGGCGCGAGGAAGCGGCTTATTTAGCACCCTTGTCGAGCTCTGCGGCGAGCTCCTTGGCGCGGGCTCCGAGCGTGGGCTCTGGCTTGCGGTCCTTGGGGGCGACGCCGGTCTGATCCCCCCAGAACCCGACGAGCTTCTCGTTCGAGCTGACCTGGGCCAGTCGGGGCGCATCCTCGGTCGAATGCATCGCCGCCAGGCTCTCTACCGCGGCCCACTTAGCGATGTGGCTCTTGTCGGCCAGCAGCTCGCGTAGCGCGGCGAGCACCTGCGGCCGCGGCGTCAGCTGCGAGATTTCGCCCGCGATCGCTCCGTGGAAGTCGTCCTTGTCGTAGGCGACGTCGGGCAGCGCGCGCACGACATCTTTGATCGCGGGCGCGCCGCCGCAGCGCAGCGCAGCCTGCGCGATGACGTACTTGAAGTTGGGGTCCGGGTGCGGGTGGCCGATCAGGCTGACGAGCGGTGCGACGCACGCCGGCGGGCCGACCGTGCGCAGCAGCTTGACGGCGTCCTGCGCGACGTTGCCGCCGATCGATTCGTCCTTCGCGATCGCGACCAGCCGATCGACCGATGGCGCGAGCGCCGCCGGCGGGCACGGATCGAACAGCCCGCCCGAGTCGACGTACGCCTTGTACAGCGCGTCGAGCGCGCGGCCGGCGAGCGTGTCGTCGTGGCGATCGGGCGCCAGCTTCACGACATCGAGGATGTAGCCGACGGTGTCGGAGCTGCACGTGGCCGCGAGCCCGATCAAGAGGTTGTCGCCGATGCGGTTCTTCACCTTGTCCTGGCCGGGCGCCGCGATCACGCCGTTGCCGATCTCGATCAATTTCTTGGCGGCGCGATCGCCGAGCATGCGCATCACGGTGTAGCCGAAGTTCGCGCCGAGCTCGGAGCGCTGCTCGTACGAGCCGGTGCAGTACCAGTCGACGAGATACGAATCGATCTGCTGCTTCGTCGCGTCGTCGGCATACTTGCGGATCGCGACGAGCTGATCCTTCGCGACGACCTGCGTCGCGCTCGGTTTGGTCATGTCGCCTTCGACGCGGGCCTCGCCCCACAGCCGCGGCGCGAGCTTGGCGACGACCGCGCCGCGCCGTGCCGTGCTCATCTGATCCAGCGCGGCGCGGACGTCGGCGTCCTTGCCGGTCTTGACCATCATGTTCTCGGCGGCGTGCGCCGACAGATCGGGATCGATCGATTCGTCGACGAGCGCCTTGGCGAGCTTGCCCGGCCCCTTCTCGGTGTGCGTCCACTTGTCGAGATTCTCGTGCGTGGTCTTTTCGCACGCGGCGGTGGCGAGAAGCGCGATCAGTAGAAGGCGAGACATGCGCGGCGAGCTTAGCCGAGTGATAGGTTCGGCGCGATGTCTCGGGCGTTCTGCATCGCCGTCTCGTGCGCCCTGGCGGCGCATGCGGCGAATGCGGACGCCCAGCCGCGCACCGATCCGACGGCGGGCCGCGCGGTGTTCACCGGCGCGACGACACCGAACGCGACGTCGATCGAGCTAAATCCGGCCGCCCTCGATCTCGGCAAGAACGACGAGGGCTACGTCGCGGTGACCGGCGTGATCGATCAGCTCGCGATCCACACGCGCACGCTCGATCTGATGTCGGGCACGCTGTCGCCGGGGCCGGACGTGTCGACCACGACGCTCGCGCCGGGCGGCATGGCCGCGTACGTGTGGCACATCCAGCGGATCGCCACGCTCGGCTTCGATCTCGCGTCCGTGCCGGTCGCCGCGGCGCCGAGCGGCATGGCCGCGCTCCAGTATCACGAGCTCGCGCTGCGCGAGCGCACCTACTCCGGCGCGATCGCGGCGAGCGTGCGGATCAGCGACGACATCCTGTTCGGCGCGTCGATCTCCGACAACCTGCGCCACCTGCACTTGCGCTACGCGCGCGACGTCGCGCTCGCGCAGGGCCACGGCCCGCTCGCCGATCCGCAGAACACCGAGATCGTCGACGTCGACGTCCACCAGACCAGCTTGTTCTCGAGCGAGAACCTGCGCGTCAACCTCGGCCTGGTCGTGCAGGTCGTCAAGGACGTGTTCGTCGGCGTCGCGTATCACACGGTGCCCGGCGTCGACTCGGTGACCAACGCGTACACCGGCAACATGGTCGTCCAGCCGGCGCCGGCCGGCGGAGGCGGGCTCGCGCGCGGCGGCGCCGAGGTGATCGTGTCCGAGCCGGCGTCGGTCGACGGCGAGATCCGCGCGCGCCTGCCCGCCCAGCTCGATCTGCACGTCGGCGTGCGCTGGGAGGATCTGTCGCGATTCACCGCGTACGACGTGCGCGGCTACGGCACCGCGCTGACCGAGATCGGCGAGCCGGAGTGGACGCTGCGGCCGCTCGGGTATCACGATCCGGTCGCGGTGTGGGCCGGCGTCGAGCAGATCGATCTCGGCGATGTCACGCCGTGGCGGTTCGGCGCACGGATCGGCGCGCAGAAGTCGGCGGTGCCCGACGCCGCGACCTCGCCGCTCGCGGTCGCGCCGCTGTCGTTCACCGCCGACGTCGGCGTGCAGCTGCGCGTGCCGTACGTCCCGTGGGTCGTGCAGCTGACGTACGGCGTGCAGTATTTCCCGACGGTGCACGTCGCGAATTCCGTGTTCGACCCGCGCGACGCGATCGACTGCGCCGCGTCGGGCTACGACTACTCGACGCAGGCGTGCGCGTCGACGCGCAACGGCTACGCGATCGACACCGCGGCCGGCGACTACTCGCGGTGGGAGCACGCGATTCGCATCTCGCTGCGCTATGAGCATTGACGTCGTCGTCTACGGCGCGACCGGCTTGGTCGGCGGCCGGGCGTGCACCGAGCTCGACGCGGCGGGCGTGTCGTTCGCGCTCGCCGGCCGCGATGCGCGCGCGCTCGACCAGCTCGGCACGCTGTTTCCGACCGCGGGCAAGCGCGTCGCGTCGCTCGCGCAGCCGGAAGCGCTCGCGCGCGCGTTCGACGGTGCGCGCGTCGTGCTCAACTGCGCCGGGCCGATCGCGGACCTCGGCGAGCCGGTGCTGGTCGCCGCGCTCGCCGCCGGCGCGCATTACGTCGATACCGGCGGTGATCAGGCGTTCCTGCACGCGATGTACGAGCGCCACGAATCGACCGCGCGCCGGGCCGGCTTGGCGTGCGTGCAAGGCTGCGCCGTCAACGGCGCGCTCGGCGATCTGGCCGCCGCGTGGGCCGCGCAGCACCTGTGCGATGCGCGCGATCCCGCCGATGCGGCGCCGCTGCGCGAGGCGCCCGCGCCACGCCTCGCCGAAGCCGAGCCGCTCGAAAGCTCCGGCTCTGCCGGAGCACGCGGCAACGCGCCGCATGGCGGAGGACCGATCGACGAGCTCGCGGTCAGCTTCGTGTTCGACGACCTCGTGCTGTCGCCGGCGAGCCAGCGCGCGGTGTTCGCACACCTGTCGGCGCGCGGCCTCGCGTGGCGGCGCGATCGCTGGGAGGTGGTCGCGCCCGCGCGCGAGCGTCGCCGCGTCAACGCGGGAGGCGCGTTCGGCGGCGAACGCGAGGTCGTATCGTTTCCGGGCGGCGAGGTGCTCACGCTGCCGCGCCACGTCGCGGCGCGCGCGGTGCAGACGTTCGTGTCGACGACGCGCAGCGCGGCCGCGACCACGGCGCTGCGCCTGCTCGCGCGCGCGCTGCCGCTCGTGCCGCGGCGGGCGAGCGAGCTGCTCGCGCCGTACAAGCCCGACGACGACGAATACGCGCGCACGCGGTTCGCCGTGATCGGCCAGGCGCGCCGCGGATTTTCCACCGCACAGGTCGCGGTCACCGGCTCGGACATCTACCGCACGACCGCCGTCGTGGCAGCCTGGGTCGCGCGCCAGCTGCTGACGCGCGCGACCGCGAGCCCGCTCGGCATGCTCGCGCCCGGCGAGCTATTTCGCCCCGAGCCCGCGCTGCGCGAGCTCGCGCGGCTCGCCGGCCTCGCCCTCGAACCGAGCTTCGGCTAGCTTTCACGCGTGGCCCGCCTGCTCGTGGTGTTCGCGATCGCCGCGGCGTGCGGCGGCGGCGCGAGCGTGCATCCCGACGCGCCGCCGCCCGACGTGCTGGCGTGCCCGTCGCGGTTCGACACCGCGACCTATCCGATCGCGACGGGCGCCTCGCCGATCGCGGTCGCGTCGGGCGACTTCAACGACGACGCGATCATCGATCTCGCGGTCGTCGATGCGGGCGCCGCGACCGTGGCGATCTTGATCGGCACCGCGGACGGCCGCGGCACGTTCGGCGCCGCGACCGCGTTTCCCGTCGACGCGCAGCCGGTCGCGCTGGTCGTCCACGACTTCGACGGCGACGGCAAGCTCGATCTCGCGGTCGCGAACGCCGGCGGCAACGACGTCTCGCTGCTGTACGGCAACGGCAACGGCACGTTCGAGCCGCCCGACAACTACCCGGTCGCCGCCGGCCCGCGCGCGATCGTGCTCGGCGACTTCAACGGCGACGGCGTCCTCGATGTCGCGACCGCCGGCGCGGGCAGCGTCAGCGTGCTGATCGCCGGCGCCGGCGGCGAGCTCGCCACCCATGTCGACACCGTGGTCACGAACGCCGCGCTCGCCGGTCTCACGGCCGGCGACTTCGATCGCGATGGTCACCTCGATCTCGCGACCGGCTCGACCGCGAGCGGCGAGGTCGCGGTGCTGCGCGGTGACGGCGACGGCTCCTTCGCGGCGCCCGCGCTGTATCCGACCGGCAGCGGACCTGTCTCGGCGATCGCGAGCGGCGACGTCGACGCGGACGGCCACCTCGACGTGCTCGCGGCGAGCAGCACCGGCACGCCCGGCATCGTCGAGCTGCGCGGCATGGGCGACGGCACGCTGGCGGCCGCGTCGACGCGCGCGGTGACCCAGGATCCCGCGATCGCGGTCGCGATCGGCGACTTCGACGGCGACGCGATCCTCGACGTCGCCTACGCGACCGCGAGCGCCATCGCGATCGCCTACGCGGTCACGCCCGGCGTGTTCGCCGCGCCGACCTCGCTCGCCGCGACCGCCGCGCCGGCGAACCTGGCCGCCGGCGACTTCGATCGCAACGGCGAGCTCGATCTCGCCGCGCCGAATGCAAGCGCCGACTCGGTCAGCATCTTCCTCGATCATGGCTGCGGCCCCTGAACGCCGCCGCCGCGTGATATCAACGATCCATGACGTCGTCGTGGCAGCTCGAAGCCGAAGCCAGTACCGGCTTCGGGGCGACCGCGCGGCGCTGGCGGCTCGGTAACGGCCTCGGGCTCATCACCGCGATCGACCAGCGCGCGCCGATCGTCGCGCTGCAGACGTGGTTTCGCGTCGGCTCGCGCCACGAGCGGCCGGGCGCGACCGGGATGGCGCACCTGTTCGAGCACCTGATGTTCGGCCAGACCGAAGGCTTGCCGCCCGGCGAGCTCGATCGTCTGATCGAGCGTACCGGCGGCGAGACCAACGCCGCGACGTGGGTCGACTGGACGTACTACAAGATGTCGCTGCCGGCGCGTGACCTGCCGCTCGGCATCCGGCTCGAAGCCGAGCGCATGCAGCACCTCGTGCTGGAGCCGACGCCGGTCGAGGCCGAGCGCGACGTCGTGACGAACGAGCGCCGCGAGCGGGTCGAGGACGACGTCGACGGCTGGCTCGACGAGCAGCTGATGGCGCACGCGTTCACCGAGCATCCGTATCGCTGGCCCACGATCGGCTGGATGGAAGATATCCGCGCGCTCGCGCTGCCCGAGATCCGCGCGTTCTATCGCACGTGGTACGCGCCGAACAACGCGACGATCGTGTGCGTCGGCGACTTCGACGACGGCGAGCTGCGCGAGCTGATCGCGCAGCACTACGGTGCGATCGCGCCGGCGCTGCTGCCCGACGTCGCGCACGTCGTCGAGCCCGAGCAGGCGCGCGAGCGCGTGGTGCGCGCGCCCAAGCCGATCGCGACCGATCGCCTGCTCGTCGGATACAAGGCACCGGGCCAGGACGAGGCCGACTGGGCGGTGCTCGAGATCATCGCGACGCTGCTCGCCGGCTGCCCGTCGGCGCGGCTGCATCGCCGGCTCGTGATCGAACGCGAGGCGGCGAGCTCGGTCGACGCGCAGCTGACGCCGTTTCGCGATCCGTCGCTGTTCCGGCTCGCGGTCACGACCGCGCGCGGCCATCGCGCCGACGAGGTCATCGCCGAGATCGATCGCGAGCTCGCGACGCTGCGCGAGCATCCGCCGGCCGCGGCCGAGGTCGACAAGGCGAAGGCGCTCGCCGAGACCGACTTCTGGAGCGCGCTGGTCGACGTCGACGGCAAGGCCGAGGCGATCGGCCACTACGAGACCGCGCTCGGCGATTTCCGCCGGCTCGGCGTGATCGCGGAGCGGCTGACCGCGGTCACCGCCGACGATGTCGCGCGCGTGCTGCGCACGTATCTCGTGCCGGCGCGGCGCACGATCGTGATCGCGGAGCCCGACGAATCCTCCGAGGACGCGGATGACGACGACGAATGATCCCGTGCTCGTCGTCGAGCCGTCGAGCGACACGCCGCTCGTGTGGTTCGACATCGCGATCCGCGGCGGCGCGGCCGCCGATCCGATCGGCAGCGAGGGCCTGCACCGGCACACGGCGCTGCTCGCGCGCCGCGGCGCCGGCACGCGCGATCGCGCCCAGCTCGACGAGACGCTCGATTCGCTCGGCGCGTCGATCGACATCGCGCTGTCGCGCGATGCGGTGACGATCTCCGGTCTGGCGCTGTCGCGGCATCTGCCCGCGGTGCTCGATCTCGCGGCCGACGTGCTCGCCGAGCCGCGCTGGGACGACGGCGAGCACGCGCGCCTGCTGCGCGAGTCGCCGCAGGTACTCGACGAGATCCGCGACGACGACGGCGCACTCGCGACGCGCTGGTTCGACTGGCTGTGCTGCCCGGGCCACCCGTACGGGCGCACGTCGCTCGGCACCGAGGCGTCGTTCGCGCGCATCGCCGCGGGCGGCCGCGACGCCGCGATCCAGCTGTGGCGGCGCGAGATCGTGACCGGCAACCTCGTGATCGGGCTCGCCGGCGATCTCGACGAGGCACGCGCCCGCGAGCTCGCGGCGCGCCTGGTCGCGCGGCTGCCGCGCGGCGTACGGCTCGCCGAGCCCGCGGCGCCGGCACCACAGCCTCGCGCGGCGCGAGCGGTGCTCGTCGACAAGGCGGATCGCACGCAAGCGCAGCTGCGCATCGGCCATCTGTCGGCGCGCTACGGCGAGCCCGACACCGCGGCGCTCGCGATCGCGGAGGCCGCGCTCGGCGGCATGTTCAGCTCGCGGCTCATGCAAGAGATCCGCGTCAAGCGCGGCTGGAGCTACGGCGCCGGCTGCGGGCTGCGCCGCTCGCGCCTGCCGCACTGGTTCGAGATCTGGACGGCCGCGGCGATCGACGTCGCCGGCCCGGCGGTGGGGCTCGTGCTCGAGCTCTACGCCGACTACGCGGCGCGCGGCCCGACCGACGACGAAGTCGACTTCGCGCGCAGTTACCTGGTCGGCGCGATGCCGTTCCACGTCGCCACCGCGCGCCAGCGCATGCAGCTCGCGGTGCGCGACGCCGTGTTCGATCTGCCCGCCGGCTACACCGCGCGCCTGCCCGAAGCGCTCGCCCAGCTCACCGCCTCCGACGTGCGCGCCGCCTGCACCCGCAATTTCCATCCGTCGCGCGCCGTCACCGTCGCCGTCACGACGGCGGACAAGGCGCGCGCGTCGCTGGAGACCGCGAACGCCGGGCCGCTCGAGGTCGTGGCGCACGACGGGTATTGAGAGGGCTTTGGGCTTCGGGCTTTGGCCTGAGTCCGGATCCGAGCCCAAAGCCCAAAGCCCAAAGCCTAAAGCCCAGAGCCCTACGGCGTACAGACGTAGACGCTGTTCGTGCTGCCGAAGCCATCCGGCACGCTGTCCGGATCCGTCGGGTCGGGGATCCAGCTCGTGCCGTCGACGATGAACTTGTACTGGAAGCTGCCGGCGGTGAACGTGTAGTCGCCGTCCCAGGAGCCGTCGGCTTGCAGCGCGAACGCGACCGCGCCGTGGTCGGGATCGGCGGCCCACTGGATGAAGTCGCCGGTGAGCCAGACCGAGGAGGCGGTTTGCTCGTCGGCGAGGCGAAACGCGTGTTCGCAGCCGGGCGCCGCGTCGGCGGCGGCGTCGGGCGTGACCGCCATGCTGCCGTCGGGCGCACCCGAGCCCGCGGCGTCGGCACCGGCGTGACGGCCGTAGCCCGGCGGCTCGCAGCCCGCGAGGAGACATGCCACGACGAGCACACGCACGCGCGTCCCTGCTTCAACCGCCGTGCCACGCCAACCGCGCGACCTGCCGCCGCGGCCAAGATCGGTCGATGCGGATCGAAACGCGGCGGCGTTTCGTTTCGCAACCCGGCGCACTGTAAGTCACCGCGATCCGACGCGAACCGGCGGGCATGAATCGTGCGAAGCGAGGCCGCGTGCGCCGGTTAGCCCCCGCCTTGGTCGTCGTCGCGCTGCTCGCGCGGCCGGCGCTCGCCGTCGACCCGGTCCCGTCGTTTCACTTCCTCGTCACCGGTAACGGCCACGGCTTCCAGGTCTTCGACGCCACCGCGAACGCGATCAAGCAGCACCTCGAGCGGCCGTATCGCTACATGTACCCGAACCCGGGTAACCCCGACGCCGAAGGGATCATCCGCCGCAACCTCGTGTTCGACACGTACTTCGGCGTGCAGGTCGGCAGCAGCGCGGAGTGGCTCGGCGGCCAGCAGCCGGCGCAGGTCGGCTACGTCACCGAGTCGAACATGATCCGCAGCGAGCTGTCGTTCGACGGCGTCGACACCGAGACCTTCTTCGTGTCGCCGTTCGGCTACGAGGGCAACGCCATGGTGATGCTGCTGAAGGTCACCAACACGAGCGCGACGGCGCAGCCCGTTACCGCGTACTCCATCCACAACTACAAGCTGGGCACGGCGTCGAACCCCGACGCGCCCGGCGCCGACGGCGAGGTCATCGCGTACAACGCCGCGTCGCAGTACGCGACCGAGACCGGCAACGGCGGCGGCATGATGATCTACGCGCCGATCGGCGGCGTCGACGTCTCGAGCTGCGACAGCAACGCCTACAATCAGGTCGCCGCCGGCAGCGGGCTCGCGCAAACGGCGAGCTGCAGCGGCACCGACATCAAGAACGCGTTCCAGCACTCGCTCGGCACGCTCCAGCCCGGCCAGTCGGCGTGGTGGGGCGTCGCCGTGCTGTTCGACGAGAATTCGAACGCGACCGCGACGCTCGCCGCGTGGAACGCGTTCCTCGCGAGCCAGACCGCGGATCAGCTCTATGCGAGCGTGCTCGCCGAGTTCGAGGCGTGGCGCAAGCCGCCCGTGCCCGGGCTGTCGCCGACCGAGACCTCGGTCTGGCGCCAGGCCGAAGCCGTGCTGCGCATGGGCCAGATCCGCGAGGCGTGGAGCGACAGCCCGGCGTTGCACAGCCACGGCATGATGCTCGCGAGCCTGCCTCCGGGCGAGTGGCACACCGGCTGGGTGCGCGACGGCACGTACGCGATCGACGCGCTCGCGCGCACCGGTCACGGCGACGAAGCGAAGTCCGCGCTCGAGTTCTTCCTCGATGCCGACGCCGGCTACTACGGCTCGTACGTGAACAACGTGCCGTATCGCGTCAGCACGGTGCGCTACTTCGGCAACGGCCGCGAGGAATCGGATTACTCGGGCCAGCCGACGCGCAACATCGAGATCGACGGCTGGGGCCTGTTCCTGTGGGCCGCGCGCACCTACGTCGACGCGACCGGTGACATCGGCTGGCTGTCGGAGACGACGAAGCACGGCGACCTCGTCTACGACGCGATCAAGAACGGTGTCGCCGAGGCGCTCGCATCGAACCTCGAGCCGAACGGCATGGTCGTCGCCGACACGTCGATCTGGGAGACGCACTGGGCCGATCGCCAGCACTGGGCGTACACGACCGCGGCCGCCGCGCGCGGGTTTTGCGACATGGCCACGCTCGCGCGCCGCGCCGGCAAGACCGACGACATCGCGCGCTACAAGGCGCTCTCGCAGCAGGCGCAGAACGCGCTCAAGACCAACTTCATCGATCAGATGAACACGCTGTCGGGCTCGCTCGAGAAGCTCGCGAGCGGCGCGAACTACCACGACGGCTCGACGGTCGAGGCGGTGACGTGGTCGCTGCTCGATCCGGGCGACACCGTCACGACCGGCACGCTGAACGGGCTCTCGTACCTGAAGACGCCGGCCGGCGGCTACAAGCGCGTCGAGGGCTCGAATGACCAGTACGACACCGACGAGTGGATCCTCATCGACCTGCGCGCGTCGAGCGCGTTTCGCCGCGCCGGCCAGACGCCGAACGCCGACGCGCTGCTGGCGTGGGTGACCGCGCAGGCGTCGGTCAACTACAACTTGCTCCCCGAGCTGTACAACACGCAGTCCGCGGGCGGTCCGATCGGCGCGTACTCGGGCTCGATCCCGATGGTCGGCTACGGCGCCGGCGCGTACTTGATGACGCAGCTCGATCGCGTGCAGCTGTACGAGCACACCGATTGCGGCGACAAGGATCTCGGCCAGTATCCCGACGCCGGCCCGGTCCTGGCCGGCGACGGCGGGATGACCGGCGGAAACGCCGACACCGGGCGCAGCGGCCTGGCGTGCGCGTGTCAGGGCGGCCGCGGCTCGGCGGGCTCGGGGCTCGTCATCCTGCTCGCCGGGCTCGTCGTGATCCGGAGGCGCCGATGCCCGGCTGCCTCCGTACGGTCAGCGCCTGGTCCGAGAGGCGGTGACCGGTGATCGAGCTGCGCAAGATCGGCAAGCAGTTCCCCGGCGTGCGCGCGCTGCACGACGTGTCGCTGACGATCGAGGCCGGCGAGGTGCTCGGACTATGCGGCGAGAACGGCGCCGGCAAGTCGACGCTCATCAAGATCCTCGGCGGCGTGTACGCGGCCGGCGGCTTCACCGGCGAGGTCGTCGTCGCGGGCAAGGTGCAGGCGTTTCGCGGCACGCGCGACGCGCGGCGCGCCGGCATCGCGGTCGTCCATCAGGAGCTGGCGCTCGTGCCCGACATGACGGTCGCGGAGAACCTCGTGCTCGGCCGCGAGCCGGCGCGGTTCGGCCTGGTCGACGCGGCGAGCACGCAGGCCGCCGCGCGCGCGGTGCTCGCGAGCCTGGGCGATGCGGCCGCCGAGATCCCGCTCGACGCGCGGGCCGGCGAGCTCGGCGTCGGCGTGCAGCAGCTGCTCGAGATCGCGCGCGCGCTGGCCGATCGCGCGCGCGTCGTCGTGCTCGACGAGCCGACCGCGGCGCTCACCGATCGCGAGACGCAGCGCCTGTTCGAGCTCGTGCGCGCGCGCCGCGGCGACGGCACGGCCTTCGTGTACATCTCGCACCGGCTCGACGAGATTCGCGAGCTGTGCGATCGCGTGGCGGTGTTGAGAGACGGGGCGTTGGTGGGTGTTGTGCCTCCGGGAGATCTCGATCATGTGGTGCGGTTGAT
>DASXCY010000215.1:0-18065 GCA_036490935.1 Kofleriaceae bacterium
CGACCTCGTCGACGCCGAGGATGAGCGTCGACACGTAGATCGAGCGGGTCGCGGTCTCGAGCGTGTCGATGACCGTCGCGAACGCGAGCTCGCCGGTCGACAGCAGCTCGAACCCGTTGTCCCCGCGCGGCGGCGGCGCGCCCGACGCACACAGCATGCTCGCGATCGTGTCGTGCGGCCCCGGCGTCGCCGCGGTGCCGCGCGTGTACAGCGCGCGCTTGCCGCCGCGCTTGCGCAGCTTGCGCCCGCCGAACACGAGGTACAGCGGCACGCCGACGTACGGGATGAGCACGATCGCGAGCAGCCACGCGAACGTCGTGCCGGGCGCGCGCCGCTGCCCGACGATCGTCGCGATGAGCAGCGTCGCCATCGCAAAGCCGATGATCGCCGACAAGTGCGAGAGCAGCAGATGAGGCACGCCGGGCAGGTGTATCATCACCAGCCCGTGAGCCGGACCCGGCAGCTGATCGCCGCGCTGCGCGACACGCTCGGTTCGAGCGAGCCGCTGGCACCGCCGCCCGCGCTGCCCGCGATCCCGGCGCCGCCGGCGCGCGTGTACTCGCCGCGGCCCGAGAAGCGGCCGTTTGCCGCCGAAGCGGCACGACACACGACGGCGCTGCTCGGGATCGGCCACGTCGGCACGCGCTACGCCACCGACGTCGTGCTCCAGTTCCAGGCCGAGCTCGCGGTCGCGCACGCCGCGGTCGGCGCGCTGCTGCCGGAGGATTGGGCCGCGGCGAACGGCTTCGTCGGTGTGAAGTCGCGGGTGACCGATCACCGCGAGTTCCTGCTGCGTCCGGATCTCGGGCGGCGGCTCGACGACGAGTCGCTCGCGATCGTGCGCGGCAAGTGCACGCGCGGGCCCGACGTGCAGGTGATCGTCGCGGACGGGCTGTCGGCGGTCGCGTGCACGGGCTCGGGCAAGGCGCTGTACGACGCGGTCGCGCGAGCATGCGCGGCGCGCGGCCTGTCGGTGGGGACGCCGGTCGCGGCGCGGTTCGCGCGCGTGTGGCTCGAGGACGAGATCGGACAGGAGGTCGGCGCGAAGGTCGCGATGATCCTGCTCGGCGAGCGGCCGGGGCTCGGCACCGGCGACGGGCTATCGGCGTACGTCGTGTACGACCCGCGCCTCGGCAAGACCGACGGCGATCGCAACATGATCTCGAACATCCACGCGCGCGGTACGCCGATCGAGGAAGCGGCGGCGCGGCTCGCGGCGCTCGCGGCGGCGATGATCGAGCAGAAGACGAGCGGCGTGCGGCTGGATCTCGCGCGGCTCGGGATGACCGGCGAGCGCATGCCGCGGCCGCCGCAGGTGCGGCAGAAGCTGGTCGAGCGGTCGGCATGATCCTCGAGGCGATCGTGCCGACCGTGCTCAGCGTGCGCCGCCTGCCGCACGCGGATCCTGCGCTCGTGCGCGCGTACGGCGGCGATCCCGAGCGGCACACCGCGCTCGGCCTCGTGACCGTCGATCAAGACGATCCGACGTACGTCGCGCTCGACGAGGCGACGAAGCACGCTCCGGTCGACGTGATCTTCGCGCACAGCTTCTACGCCGGCGCGGCGCACGGCAGCGGCCGGCTGTCGGGCGAGATCCTCGGCGTGCTCGGCGCCGCCGATCCGGAATCGATCGATCAGGCGCTCGACGCGCTGGTGCGCTGCCTCGCCCACGACGCGTGCTTCTACGACGCCGACGGCAAACGCACGGTGACGGTGTTCCCGCACGTGATCGCCTCGCTCGGCGAGTACCTGTCGAAGGAGGCCGGCCTCGCGCCGGGCGACCCGATGGCGTACCTGGTCGCGCCGCCGATCGAGGCCACGATCGGCCTCGACGCCGCGCTCAAGGCCGCCGACGTGCGCGCCGTGCGCGTGATGCCGCCGCCGACCGAAACCAACTTCGCTTGCGCGTGGCTCACCGGCACGCTCGACGAATGCGAAGCCGCCGCGGTCGCCTACGCGGCCGCCGTCGTCGACGTCGCGAACACGCCGAAGCGTTAGTCAACGTCAACGATCAGAGCGCCGGCCGAGGTCGCCTTCGCAGATCTTGCCGGTCCAGATCTTCGCGCCTTCGACGCGCACGACCTTGCCGTCGCGGAACCAGATGCGCAGCAAGCGATCCCGGTCCGAACAGCCTTCCGAATGGTAGACCCAGTGATCGGCGAGCTTGCACACCAGCTTGCCGGCGCTGAAATTCCTCTCGAGCCACGGCTTCGTCTTGCCGGCGACTCGCTCGTCGCCCGCCGGCTCGAATTTCTTGTCATCCCACGCACACGGCCCGGCGCTCGCGACGCGCGCGAGCATCAGGCATGCAACCGCGACGCGCACCATGCGTCGATCCTAGCTGATACAGTCGACGAGGGCCGGGATGATCAAGAACCGCCACGCGATCCTCGCGCTGCTGACCGGGCTCAACTTCCTCAACTACATCGATCGCACGGTGCTCGCGGCCGTGTTGAAGGACATGCAAGCCGATGTCGGCCTGTCGAAGGCGCAGGCCGGGCTACTCGCGACCGCGTTCCTCATCGGCTACTTCCTGACCGCACCGTGGTTCGGCGCGCGCGCCGACAAGCACGCGCGCAAGGGCCTGATCGCGCTCGGCGTCATCATCTGGAGCCTGGCGACCGCCGCGACCGGCCTCGCGAACAGCTTCGTGACGCTGCTCGCCGCCCGCGCGGTGGTCGGCGTCGGTGAAGCGGCTTACGCCACGCTCGCGCCGACCATCATCGACGACCTGACGCCGCCCGAGCACAAGAACCGCGCGCTCGCCATCTTCTACCTCGCGATCCCGCTCGGCTCGGCGCTCGGCTACACGCTCGGCGGCACGATGGGCAAGCATCTCGGCTGGCACACCGCGTTCTTCCTCGCCGGCGGCCCCGGCATCGCGATCGCGCTGATGTGCCTGCTGATCGAAGAGCCCAAGCGCAAGCTCGCCACCGCGAAGGCCAAGATCAGCCAGAACCTCCGCACGCTGTTCCGCATCCCGCTGTATCGCCGCGCGGTGCTCGGCTACATCGCGTACACGTGGGCGCTCGGCGCGTTCCAGATCTTCGCGCCCGAGTTCCTGCAGGAGCGCTTCCCGCACGACCTCGACGAGCAGAGCGCCGGGTTCTGGTTCGGCACGGTGCTCGTCGTCGCCGGGTTCATCGGTACGATCGTCGGCGCGCGCTGGGCCGATCGCTCGCAGCGCGCGCTCCCCGCGGTCACGCCCGACATGCCGCACGACGCGCGCGCGAATCGCCAGGGCTCGAACGCGCTGCTTCGCGTGTGCGCGATCGGCATGATCATCGCGTGCCCGCTCGGCGCCGCGGCATTCCTCGCGACCACACCGGTCATGTTCTTCACGTGCGCGTTCTTCTGCGCGATCGGGCTGTTTCTCTCGACGTCGCCGGTCGCCGCGGTCGGCCTGCGCGCCGTTCCCGTCGAGCTGCGCGCGAGCGCGATGGCCGCGATGATCTTCGCGATCCACTTGTTCGGCGATCTGTGGTCGCCGCCCGCGCTCGGCTACTTGCAGGACCTCCTGCCGACGGTGCTCGCGATGATGGCGCTGCCGATCGTGTTCGCGCTGTCCGCATACTGGTGGTGGCCGCGCGCGCGCGAGGCAGAATGACGAGCAGCGGCGAGCTCGACAACACCGCCGACGGCGGCACCCACGCGGCGCCCGGCGAGCTCGCGCCCGGCATGCAGCTCGGCAAGTACACGCTCGACCGCAGGCTCGGCGCCGGCGGGATGGGCGTCGTGTGGGCCGCGCGCGATCCGGATCTCGAGCGCGCCGTCGCGATCAAGGTCCTCATCACGGCCGACGCCGACCCGACGCAACGCGCGCGCCTGCTGCGCGAAGCGCGCGCGATGGCGCGGCTCAAGCATCCCAACGTGCTCACCGTGTACGAGGTCGGCTCGGCCGGCGACCGCGACTACATCGTGATGGAGCTCGTCGAGGGCGCGAACCTCGACGCGTGGCTGCGCGCGCAGCCGCCGCGCGGCGAGACCTGGCACGCGATCCTCGCCGCCGGGCGCGGGCTGGCCGCCGCGCACGCGGCCGGGCTCGTCCATCGCGACTTCAAGCCACACAACGTGCTGCGCAGCCGCGACGCGCGCGTGCTCGTCACCGACTTCGGGCTCGCGCGCAGCGCCGAGCCGAACGCGCCGCCACCCGCGTCCGCTCCGATCGCCGCCGCCGTCGAGGCGTTCGCCGACACGCTGCAGCCGACGCCGCGCACGCCGACGTTGCTCGACTCGACGCTCACGCAAACCGGCGCGATGGTCGGCACGCCCGCGTACATGGCGCCCGAGCAGTTCCTCGGCGCGCCGCCCGATCCGCGCACCGATCAGTTCGCGTTTTGCGTCACCGCCTGGCAGGCGCTCACCGGCGAGCGGCCGTTTCGCGGCCAGACGATCGAGGAGCTGCAGCGCGCCGCCGCGGCCGGAGTCGCCGGAGTCGTCGCGCGCCTTCCGCGCCGCGTCCGCGGCGTGCTCGCGCGCGGCCTGGCCGCCGATCGCGACGCGCGCTGGCCGGATCTCGACGCGCTGCTCGTCGCGCTCGAGCGGGCGTCGGTGGCGCGCCGCACGTGGGCCTACGCGATTCCCGGGTTCGCGCTCGTCGCGGCGGGCGTGCTGTTCGCGACGATGCACGGCACGAGCACGCCGCACGTGCCGGCGCCCGCATGCGACGCCCAGGCCGAGCTCGCCGATGCGTGGTCGCCGGCTCGCCGTGCCGCGCTCGATCAACGCGTCGGCGCCGCGGCGACCGCGGTCGGCGGCGCGCTCGACGAGCTGCGCGCGGGCTGGCTCGACTCCTACGCGACCGCATGCGCCGCGAAGCGCACGCCGGTCGCGCTGTCGCGCCTCGGCTGCCTGCTCGGCGAGCGCGACGAGCTCGCCGCGCTCGGCATGGTCGCCGACACCCTGCCCGGCCCCGCGTTCGAGCGGCTCGACCTGCGCGGCATGCTGCCGCGGATCGAGGCCTGCACCGGCGACGCGCCGATCGTACCGCCCGAGCTGCCGCAGGATGCCAAGACGCGCACGAAGCTCGTCGAGCTGCGCGCCGAGATCGCGACGCTCCAGCTGCGCGACGGCAAGTCGTTGCTCGATCAGGCCGATGACTTTCGCCGCCGCGTGCGCGCGCTCGGCTGGGCGCCGCTCGAGGCGCAGCTCGACCAGGCCTTCGGCGCCGCCGCCCTTCGACTCGGCCGTTACGACGACGCGCGCCAGCAGTTCGTCGCCGCCGCCGAGCGCGCCGCGCAGCAGCACGACTACCGGCTCGAAGCGTGGGCGCGCGTGTCGCGGCTCGAAGCCGAAAGCGCGGAGACCGCCGAGCCCGCCGATCCGGCGCGCGAGAAGACGCTCGAGCACGAGGCGCGCGATGCCGTGCACCGCGCCGGCGACGATCCGGATCTCGCCGATTCGATCGATGCGATCATCGGCGAGAACAAGCTCGCGCGCGGCGAGGCGTCCGATCTGGGGGGCCTGACGCGCGCGATCTGGTGGGGCGATGCCAAGCGCAACTCGCGCATCGCCGCGCTGCAGATCGCGCTGGTCGTGCGCCTCAACCTCCTCAGGCACAACTACACCGACGCGGCCGCACTCGAGCGACCGAACCTCTCCGGACCCGGTTACGCCGAGCTCGAGCGGCTGCTCGCCGAGGTCGCGTGGCGGCGCGGCGACCTCGAAGGCGTGCACTCGCGGACCGACAAGTTGTTCGAGCCGTCGCCGTTCGGGACCCGCGGGCTCGTGATCGGGCGCGTCGTCGACACGCGCGGCGCTCCGGTCGCGCACGCGCGCGTGGTCGCGTGGCAGGGCGAGCTCGCCGGCGACGCGCGCCGCATGTACACGAGCCCCGACTTTCACGGCGAGCTCGAGACCGCCGACGACGACGGCAAGTTCCGGATCGCCGTACCCGAGCACGGCGCGCTGATGGCGGAGCGCGATGACCTGCGCTCGACGCCGATGGCCACGGCGCCGCTCGGCGAGGCGGTGACGGTCGTCATCGGCCCGGTCCACGCCGTGACGCTGCGTGCGACCGGCGCGCACCTGCCGGCGCTCGACGCGTTCGTGCGGATCGACGTCGACGGCGCGCGGTGGCTCGACCGAGCCGTGGTCGGTAGCGCCGGCCGCGCACGCGTCGCGGGCATTCCCGCCGGCGCCGCGGTCGCCGGGCTCGCCGGTGCGCTCGACCGCGCGGGGCACCTCGTGCTCGCCGGCCCGGCGCGCGACGGCGCGGCGATCGCGTGGCCGTCGGGCACGACGCTCGACCTCGTGACCGCGCAGCCGGGCGAGGTGACCGTCACGCGCGCGGGCGGCAGCGATGTCGCGCACGCGCCGGCGCGTCCGATCGGGTTCTCGTCGGAGACTCCCGAAGGCCGCAAGCTCTACGCGCGCGGCGAGCTGCACGCGATCGTGCGCGACATCGCGCCCGGCTCGGTACAGGCGTGCGAGATCGTCGCGGGCGAATCGCACTGCGCGTCCGTCGCGGTGCCGCGCGGCGCGGGCACGATCGCCGTCCAGCTGAAATGATAAGCTCGCCGCGTGCGAGGAGTACGCGACGAGCTCAGCCTCGGCGAGACCGCGATGGCCGCCGGGCTCGCGACGCAAAGCGCGGTCGGCGCCGAGCCGCAGCTGCACGACGAAACCGTCGCGTTCGTGCCCGGCCAGATGTTCCGTGGGCTGCAAATCCGCTCGCTGCTCGGTGCCGGCGCGATGGGCACGGCTTACCTCGCGAGCCACGCCAGCCTGCGCACGCCGGTCGTCGTGAAGTTGTTCCGCGTGACCGCCGGCGATCCGCTCGCCGAGGCTCACCTCGCCGCGCGGGTGCTGTCGCCGTCGGTCGTCTCGGTGCTCGACGCCGGCATCGAGCAAGGCGTGCCGTACGTCATCCAGCGCTACGTCGACGGCATCGATCTCGACGAGCTGCTCGCGATCCACGCCGCCGCCGAGCGCCCGATTCCGGTGCCGACGCTGGTGCGCATCGCGGTCGACATCTTTCACGGCCTCGCGGCGATCCACACCGCGGGCGTCGTCCACCGCGACATCAAGCCGCCGAACCTGTTCCTCGCCGGAAACGGCAACTCGCTGGTCGGCGATTTCGGCATCGCGGTCGATCCGAGCTCGGCGCAGCACCCCGAGGTCGCCGGCACGCCGATGTTCATCGCGCCCGAGCTGTGGAGCGGCGGCACCGCGACGCCGCGCACCGATTTGTACTCCGCCGCGGCGACGATGCACCTGCTGTGGCAGCGCCGGCCGCCGTTCTCGGCGGCGACCATGACCGAGCTCGCGCACCTGCACTGCGCCGAGCCGTACGCGCCGCCGCCGTGCGCCGATCCGGTCGCGGCGTACTTCGCGGCGGTGCTCGCGCGGCTGCTCGCGAAGGATCCATGCGTGCGGCCCGAATCCGCGCTCGGCTGCGCGCGCATGCTCGAGCGCATCGCGACGCAACCGCCCGAGCTGCGCGGCCACGCCGACGGCATCGCGCGTGTCGGCGACTTGCTCGTCGAGCTCGACAAGGCCGACATCTGCGCCGCGCGCACCGACGTGATCGTGTCGGCCGCCAACGAGCAGCTCGACATGCGCAAGGGCGTCGCGAACGCGCTGCGCCTCGCCGCCGGCGACGACCTCGAGCGCGCGGCGAAGGCGCACGGCCCGATCACGATGGGACAGGTCGTGTGGACCGAGCCGCACGGGCTCCCGTGCAAGGAGGTCGCGCACGCCGCCGGCGCACTCGACGGCGCGATCTGCATCCAGCGCGCCGTGCTGCGTACGCTGTTCGAGGCGGAGCGCCGCGGTCATCGCTCGATCACGTTCCCCGCGCTCGGTGCCGGGGCCGGCACGGTGCCGCACGGCCTCGCCGCGCGCCTGCTGCTCGAAGCGATCCGCACGTTCGCCGCGTTCGCGCCGCGCCACGTGCGCTCGATCCGCATCGCGCTCTACGGCGAGGCCGCGCTCGCCGCCTGGCAGGTCGCGCTGGTCGCGCTCGACGCCGATTCGGCGCTGCACTGAATCAATGCAGGCTGGCGTGGCGGCGGGCGAGCTGCTCGATCTCGTTGATCGCGAACCCGGTGAGCCCGGCGGTCACGAGCACGAGGCCGCCGGTCGTCAGCCACCCGCCGGTCGCGGTGTGCCCGTCTGCATACGAACCGCTCGTATTCGGCGCGTCGGCCGTTTCCAGCTCCTGCCGCCCCGCGTAGACGATGGCGGCACCGGCCGCGGCCTCCGCCGCGTCGACCCGGGCTGCCGTGGCCGCGCTCTGGGGTGTACTGCCGTACAAGCATGCCGGCGCGAACGACAGCGCGGCGACAAGTGCGACCGTTTTCATGCCACTCGCCGTCTGCGACGCGCGTGCCGGTTGCCAAGCACGCGAACCCGCGTCGCGGCCCCGACGAGTTTCGGACATGTGTTAAACCCGCGAAGTGAAGATCCACGAGTACCAGGGCAAGCAATTGTTCCAGAAGTACGGCGTGCCCGTGCCGATCGGCATCCCCGCGATGTCCGTCGACGAGGCGATCGCCGCGATTCCGAAAGTCCAGCAGCAGGCCGGCACCGACGTGGTCGTCGTCAAGGCGCAGATCCACGCCGGCGGCCGCGGCAAAGGCGGTGGCGTCAAGGTCGCGAAGTCGCGCGGCGATGCCGAGGCCGCGGTGCGCGCGATCTTCGGTATGCAGCTCGTCACGCATCAGACCGGCCCGGCCGGCAAGAAAGTCCAGCGCCTGCTCGTCGAGCAGGGTCTGCAGATCGAGCGCGAGCTCTACCTCGGCATGCTGCTCGATCGCGCGACCGGCCGCACGACCGTGATCGCGTCGACCGAAGGCGGCATGGAGATCGAGGAAGTCGCCGCGAAGCATCCCGAGAAGATTCTGCGCGAACCGATCGATCCCGCGACCGGCTGGCAAGGCTGGCAGTCGCGCATGCTCGCGAAGCGGCTCGGCCTGACCGGCGGCGCCGTGCGCGAGCTCGACAAGTTCCTCGGCGCGCTGGCGCGCTGCTACGACGAGACGGATTGCTCGCTGCTCGAGATCAACCCGCTCGTGCTCACCAAGGACGGCAAGCTGTTCGCGCTCGACGCGAAGATCAACTTCGACGACAACGCGCTGTATCGCCATCCCGAGCTCGAGCCGTGGCGGGATCCTGCCGAGGAGGATCCGCAGGAGCTCGAGGCCAAGAAGTGGGACCTCAGCTACATCTCGCTCGAGGGCAACATCGGGTGCATGGTCAACGGCGCCGGCCTCGCGATGTCGACGATGGACATCATCAAGTTCTACGGCGGTCAGCCGGCGAACTTCCTCGACGTCGGCGGCGGCGCGACCGCGGAGAAGGTCACCGCGGCGTTCAAGATCATCACGAGCGATCCGCACGTGAAGGCGATCTTCGTGAACATCTTCGGCGGCATCATGAAGTGCGACACGATCGCGCAAGGCGTGATCGCCGCGGTCAAGGAGGTCGGCCTCAAGGTGCCGCTCGTCGTGCGGCTCGAAGGCACGAACGTCGAGCTCGGCAAGAAGCTGCTCGCCGACAGCAAGCTCGACATCGTCACCGCGGCCGACATGGCCGACGGCGCGCAGAAGGCCGTGACAGCGGCAGGAGGCAAGTCGTGAGCGTCCTCGTCGGTTTCGATACACGCCTCGTCGTCCAGGGCATGTCGGGCTCGGCCGGCGCGTTCCACGCCAAGCAGATGGTCGAGTACGGCACGCGCGTCGTCGCGGGCGTGACGCCCGGCAAGGGCGGCGCGAAGGTCGCCGGCCTCGAGCAAATCCCGATGTACGACACCGTCGACGAAGCGGTGCGGCTCGCGGGCGCGAACACGACCGTGGTGTACGTGCCACCGCCGGCCGCCGCCGACTCGATCCTCGAGGCCGCGGCCGCGGGGATTCGCCTCGTCATCGCGATCACCGAGGGCATCCCGGTGCGCGACATGGTGAAGGTCAAGTACGTGCTCGAGCGCGACTATCGCGACACGATCCTGATCGGCCCGAACTGTCCCGGCGTGATCACGCCCGGCCAGTGCAAGGTCGGCATCATGCCCGGCTACATCCACAAGCCGGGCGGCGTCGGCGTGGTGTCGCGCTCCGGCACGCTGACGTACGAGATCGTGCACCAGCTCACGGCGCTCGGCCTCGGCCAGTCGACCGCGATCGGCATCGGCGGTGATCCGGTGAAGGGCACCGACTTCATCGAGGCGCTCGCGTGGTTCGCCGAGGATCCGGGCACGTCGTCGATCTTCATGATCGGCGAGATCGGCGGCGACTCCGAGGAGCGCGCCGCCGAGTTCATCAAGGCGAACGTCAAGAAGCCGGTCGGCGCCTTCATCGGCGGCCAGACCGCGCCTGCCGGCAAGCGCATGGGCCACGCCGGCGCGATCATCTCCGGCGGCAAGGGCGCCGCGGCCGACAAGATCGCCGCGCTGAAAGCGGCCGGCATCGCGGTCTCGCCGACCCCGGCCGAGATGGGCAAGACGCTCGCGAAGCTGCTCGGCTAAGCACTTCGCCACAGAGGTCTTGATCGGCTGGCCGGCACGGTCAGCGCGCGAAGCTCACGCCGCCGGCTGGTCCTGCGCGCGCTGCACGAGCGCGACCGCGACGAGCAGGACGACACCGGCGAGGCACTGCCACCACGCGAGCGGGTGATGGAAGAACACCCACGTGATGACGACCGCGACGAGCGTCTGCATCATCTCGAAGTAGCCGGCCGTCGAGGCGCGCGTGCGCGCGAGCCCGGCGAAGTACACCACGAGCGGCACGCCACCCGAGAGCACGGCGAGCAGGAGCAGCCACCCGACGGCCTGCGCCGGCGCGGCGCGTGCGCCGGCCGGCCAGAGCCCCTCGGGCGAGACCAGGCCGCGCGCCCCGACGATCGCCGACATCGTCACGAGGCCGACGATCACGCGCATGCCCGAGGCGAGCGGCAGCGACATGTCGACCATCACGCCGCGCCCGGCGACCGTCGACAGCCCCCAGAACAGCGCGCACACGAGCGCGTAGATCACGCCGAGATCGATCGCGAGCTCGAACCCGGGCCGCAGCCCGACGAGCACCATGCCCGCCGCGATCGCGACCGCGGCCCACAGCAGGAAGGTCTTGCCGATGCGATCGCGGAAGACCAGGATCGCCGCGGTCGTCGAGATCAGCGGCTGGATGTTGAGCACGACGTTCACGACCGTCGGGTCGCCGTGCTTGAGCGCGAGCGTGAAGAAGATCGTGCCGACCGCCGAGCCGGCGATGCCGGAGAACACGAGCGCGAGGAGCGCCTGCCAGCGCACGCGCGCGAGCTCGCCGAGGCGCGGCAGCACGAACGGCAGCGCACACGCGACGAGGATCACGTGCTCCCACCACACGATGACGTCGGCATCGGGGAACAAATCGTTGAGCGGGATGCGCCAGGCACTCTCGGTTCCCCAGAGGCCAGCTCCGAGAGCAACGAGCCACGGCCCGATCCGCGTTTCGCGCGCTGTCACGAACGAGAACTATATGTGGGCGGCGTTGACGAGTCGAATGTCGTGTAGCGTGGTGCCATGAGGTGCGCAGTGGTGGTGCTGGCAGTCGCGGCGTGCGGCGACAGCTTCACCGCGCCGGTCGGCAATCCGGCGCGCACATCGTACGAGCAATGGATCGAGATCCAGCCGCAAGGCGTCGTGTGCGGCAACGACTCGCAATACAAGTTCTGGGTCAACTACTCGAGCACGAGCGATGACGTCGTCGTCGTGTTCGAGCCGGGCGGCGCGTGCTGGGACTATCCGGCCTGCACGGGCGCGGCCGGCCAGCTCGGCGTCGCGAACCTCGACGGGCTGCCCGACGATCACTACACGCTCGCGCCGTTCATCTCGCCGTTTCTGAACCGCACCGACGACACCAGCCCGTCGCGCGACTGGAACCTGGTGTACGTGCCGTACTGCACGGGCGACGTGCACACGGGCAACGTCGTCGCGACCTACAGCGACGGCGCCGGCGACTCGATCGACTTCCACCACGACGGTCACGCCGCGGTGGAGGCCGTCACGACCTGGATCGACTCCAACTTCACGCACGTGCCGAAGCTGCTCGTGACCGGCTGCTCGGCGGGCGGCGTCGGCTCGCTCGTCAACTACCACTTCCTGCGCAACGGCGTGCACGCCGCCGAGAAGGGCTACTTGCTCGACGACTCCGGCCCGGTGTTTCCCGATCCGAGCAACTCGACGCCGATGCACCAGAAGATCCGCACGGCGTGGAACCTCGATTCGCTCACGCCGCAGTTCCCGGCGAGCTTCACGCTCGACGACATGGGCTCGATCAACACGACGCTCGCCGACGAGTTCCCCGACGATCGGCTCGCCATCACCTACTTCGAGCGCGACGACGACTTCACGCATTACTCGTACGACGCGTTCTACGCCAGCCCGCCGCACGACCAGCTGATGTCGCTGTGGGCGGCCGACACGCAGCTGCTCACCGCGCAGTACGCGACGCGCAAGAACCTCTACTACTACCTGCCGTACTGGCGAAACATCAACAACAGCCACTGCACGACCGTGATCAGCTTCGCCGGCTCCGACTTCGCCGACGGCAGCATGACGCTCGCCGACTGGGTCGGAGATCTCGTCGGGGACAAGCCACTCGAGAGCATGATCGAACCGGCGGTGCCGGGGGAGGATCCGCAATGACCGGAGACGAGAACAGTCGCTGGAAGGGGCTCGCGACGGCAGGCGCGGTGTGTTGCGCCGTGCCGTTCTTCGCCCACTTCTCGACCTGGAACGACGGCACGTATCGCGACTGGATCGCGATCGGCGGCGGCATCGCCGGTGCGATCCTCGGCATCGCGACGCTCGTCAACGCGCCGCGCAACCTGATCCGCAAGCAGGCGATCGCGGCCGGCATCGGCATCGTGCTGTTCGCGGGCGTGCAGCTCGCGCGCGGCTTCGGCGTGTTCGAGGACGGCGGCGGCGGTGATTCGTTCCACTCCACGACGACGTTCGTCGAGTCGCCGGTGCCGGCGCCGACTCCGACGATCGATCCGAACGACCCGGCGTCGTGTCCGGACAAGAGCGCGTGCTTCCAGCTCGGCGTCAAGCTCGAGCACGCGCGCGACGTCAAAGGCGCGGCGATCGCCTACGAGCGGGCGTGCAACGACGGTGCGCCTGACGGATGTTTCAACGTCGGCTTCTTGTGGAGCCGCGGGGACAAGCCCGATCTCGCGAGATCCATCGCGGGCTTCCAGAAGGGGTGTGATCTCGGCGAGCTCGACGCCTGCAGCGAGCTCGCACGCGACTTTCTGGATGGCAACGGCGTCGCCAAGGACGTCGCGCGCGCGAAGGCGATGTTCGAGAAGGCCTGCGACGCCAAAGGCGGCATGGGGTGCTTCAACCTCGGCATCATCTTCGAGACTGGAAACGGCGTTCCCAAAGATGCTGCGCGGGGTACCGAGCTCTACGCGAAGGCATGCGACATCGACAATCAACCGGATCTCGCGCGTGCCTGCGAGCTCGCGGGCAACCGTATCCAGCTCGGCATCGGCGTCAAGCCCGACCCGGCACGCGCGGTCTCGTACCTGACCGCCGCATGCGACCGCGAGGCGGCGCGCTGCTTCTACCTCGGGCTGGCGTTCGACGATGGCGACGGTGTCGCGAAGGACCCGGTCAAGGCGCGCGAGCTGTACGGCAAATCGTGCGACGCCGGCAACGCCGACTCGTGCAACAACCTCGGCGTGCTGCTCAACACGGGGCGCGGCGGGGCCAAGGATCACGCGGCGGCACTTCAGCTATTCGCGAAAGCGTGCGACGGCGGCAACAAGGATGCCTGCGCCAACGCCGCGCCGGCGAAGCACCGGCGCTAGACCAGCCGCGGATCGCCCGCGAAGAACTCGATGAACGCGGGCAGGTCCTGCTTCGCGGGCCGCCAGCCGAAGTTCTCGGTCAGCGGGTTGCCCCACAACCCGTCGGCGCGCTGGCTGAGGCGCACCGCGCGGCTGAGCAAGCCGGTGCGGATCTTGATGCGGCGAAACTGCTCGAGCGGCCGCGCGAGCGCGCCTTCGACGGTGCTGCAATGCCGGGACAGCGCGGCGTCGAGCGCGTCGGCCGTGGTCTGCGGATCGGCCAGCAGCTGCGCGACGTACACGCCGGGCGACACGCCGCCGATCGTCACCGTCGTGCGCACGATCGACATGCCACCACCCGAGATGCTGACGAACGGCACGAAGTAGAGCGCGCGGCGCGTCACGAGCGCGCACGCGCGCGACGACCCGGCACCCTTCAGCACGGTGCGCAGATGACGCGAGAACGCGTAGTCTGTTCCTGAAACGACTGCCATGGCCATCGATAACACGCCCGCTTGATGTGGTTAAGGCGGCGCGCTAGGGTGCGCGCCCATGGAACGCACCCTCTCGATCATCAAGCCCGACGCCGTCGCGAAGAACGTGATCGGCCCGATCGTCGCCAAGCTCGAAGCGGTCGGCTTGCGCGTGGTCGCGCAGCGCATGGTGCGGCTCACCGACACGCAGGCGAAGGCGTTCTATGCCGTACACAAGGACCGGCCGTTCTACGGCGATCTCGTCAAGTTCATGACCGAGGGCCCGGTCGTCGTGCAGGTGCTCGAAGGCGCCGGCGCGGTCGCGAAGAACCGCGAGGTGATGGGCGCGACGAACCCGGAGAAGGCCGCGGCCGGCACGATCCGCAAGGAGTTCGCGACGAACATCGAGCGCAACGCCGTGCACGGCTCCGACGGTCCCGACACCGCGCGCGAAGAGATCGCGTTCTTCTTCTCGACCGCCGAGCTGGCCACGCTCGCGCGGTGATCCGGTGACGTTCGAGCGCCGGCTGCTGCTCGCGGCACTCGGCGCGTGGCTCGTCGTCACGGTGCTCGGCGTGATCGCCGGGCCGCCGCTCGGCCACGACGAGGCCGCGTTCTCGGTGATCGCCCGCGGCGGCGGGTCGGCGTGGCTGTATCGCTCGAGCGGCGTCGTCGCGCTCGCGAAGATCGGCGTCGCGCTCGGCGGCCACGCGTGGACGATGCGGCTCGTGACCGCGATCGCGGGGTTCGGCGTGCCGCTCGGCGCGTGGTCGGTCGGCCGGCGCGCGTCTGGCGAGCGCACCGGCGCGTGGGCGGCCGCGGTGATCGCCGGCGCGCACCCGATGATGCTGCGCTCGGCGGAGCTCATCGGCGATCTACCGGCTACCGCGTGCCTGCTCGCCGGCATCGCGGTGCTCGTCGGCGAGCTCGAACGTGAGGACGCGGCGCCGACGTGGCGCATGCTGCTCGCCGCGCCCGCGTTCGCCGGCGCGTTCTACTTGCGCTACGGCTCGGCGCCGGTGATCGCGATCGCCGCCGGCGCCGCACTCGCGCTGTGGTGGCGCCCGATCGTGCGCCGGCCCGTGCCGGCGATCGCGACCGCGCTGGTGTTTGCCGGGCTGCTCGCACCGCACGCCGTGCACTCGCTGCACGCGACCGGCAAGCTGTTCGGTATCCTCGAGGCGAGCTCGCGCATGCCGCGCCGCGCGTACATCGGCGAGGGACTCGTCACGTACGCGCTGTGGGTTCCGCAGCTCTGGTTCGGCGCGCTCGTCACGCCGCTCGTGCTCTGCGGGCTCGTCGCGGTCGTCAGGCCGCCGCCGCGCGTGCGCGCGACGTACTTCCTCGGCGCGATCGCGATCGGCCAGATCGTCGCGATCGGCCTCGAGAGTCACGCGCAGCCGCGCTACATCTTCGTCGCGACCACGCTGCTCGTCGTGCTCGGCGTGGCGTGGCTTCAGCGCGCGCTGCTGCCGAGGCCGCGCGCCGCGCTCGCGCTCGTCGCGGTGTCGTGGCTCGGCTGTGCGGTCGCGGTCGTGCCGTTCGACGTCCATCTCGCGCGGCTGCGCGTGCCGCTCATGGCCGCCGCCGAGACGATCCGCGCCGACGCGCACGGCCAGCCGTGCATCGTGGTCGCGCGCGTCGTCACGCAGCTCGCGTGGTACACGGGCTGTCAGACCGAGCTGTTGCGCGACCCGCGCGAGCTCGCGCCGATTCCGCCCGGCGTCCGCGGCTACATCGCGTCGGTGCCCCACGGCACCGCCGACGTCGCCGAGGTGGCGGCCGCGCTGCACGCGACGCCGGGGCCGATCGCCACAGGCGACGACCGCTCGCAGGTATGGCTGCTGCGTTAGACTGAGGCGTGGTGCGCGTCGCGCTCGTCGCTCTCGGCCTCGGCCTCGCCGGCTGCCAGCTGTCGCTGGATGACGTCGACGGCGTGTACTACGCGCCGGGGATGACGACGCGCGTGCACTGCGCGGTCAACCTCGACTCGTCGGCCGAGACCAGCCTCGCGTCGATCGACAGCGGGCTCGATCGAGCGGCGCGGCGCGGCGAGATCGTCGAGCTGTACGCGCACCATCCGGGCGTCACGGTGCCGGCGTCGGTGATCGAGCACGTGCTCGCCGGCGCCACGGCGCGCGGCCTCGCGTTCGTCACGTACGCCGACTTCGCGGCCGGCACCGAGCAATATCCCGGGATCGCGCTGTCGTTCGACGACACGTCGGTCGATGCGTGGGTGGCGACCCTGCCGCTGCTCGCGCAATACGGCGCGCGCGTCACGTTCTTCGTCAGCCGCTACGAGTTCCTGAACGACGAGGCGCGCGCCGGGCTGCACACGCTCGCCGCCGCCGGCCACGCGATCGAGCCGCACACGATGCTGCACCTGCGCGCGCCCGACTACGTCGAGCAGTACGGGCTCGACGCGTACATGGCCAAGGAATTCGAGCCGTCGCAAGAAGCGCTCGATGCGGAGGGCTTCGCGACGACCGCGTTCGCGTACCCGTTCGGCGCGCGCACCGACGAGCTCGATCGCGCGATCCTCGAGCACGTCGGCGCGGTGCGCTCGGTCAAGTTCACGTTCGAAGGCGAGGCAGGGCCGTGTCCGCGCTGAAGCTCGGCGCCGTCGCCGTCGTCTTGCTGGCCGCATGCCACGACGGCGACTACCTGTCGTACGGCTGGGACGATCGCGACGTGCTGTGCAGCGAAGCGATCGACGACCTCACCGCGCCGTCGGAGGAGCTCCTCGTCGAGAACGAGCTCGAGCTCGCGCACGACCAGCAGCGCGTCGCGCTGTTTCATGCGCACAAGCCAGGCGTCACCGTCACGTACGCGATGATCGAGCGCACGCTCGAGCTCGCCGACAAGTGGGACCTCGACTACGTCACGTACAACGAGCTCGTCGCCGGGCCCAAGCGCGGCGGCCTCGCGCTCGCGTTCGACGACGACGCGGTCGACCTGTGGATGACGTTGCGCGACACGCTCGCGGCGCATCACGCGCGCGTCACGTTCTTCGTCACGCGCTATTACAAGATGACCGACGCCACGCGCGCCGAGCTCGAGACGCTCGCCGCCGACGGCAACGATCTCGAGCCGCACAGCATGAACCACGAGCAAGTCCGGCCCTATCTGGCCGCGCACGGCGTCGATGGTTACCTGACCGGCGAGGCGCTGCCATCGCTCGACGTGCTCGCTGCCGCGGGCCACCCTCCGACCTCGTACGCGTACCCGTTCGGCCACCACAGCGACGAGCTCGACCACGCGATGTTGCAGCACGTCCAGCGCGTGCGCGTCTCGCCGGCCGCCTGCCCCTGGTGAAGTGGAGACCAGTCTCGGCTGGCGTCTTCCTTCGCGTGTGCGGCGCGTTGGCGGTAACTCCGGTCAGCGCGCGTTGGACCAGTGCGTGAGCACGATGCGCCAGCCGGAGTCTTCGTGAATCCAGGCGGCGAGGACGCGGAAGGTTTGCGTGACCTCGGTGCCATCGCGATCGGCGTCGGTGAAGTCGACGTTGGCGGCGCCCCAGCCGCCGCGGGCGCCGAGCGCGCCGACGCGCACCGCGTCGTGCACATGAATCGTCGCGTGGATGTGCGCGAACGTCTTCTTGATCGCGTCGCCGCCGAGGATGCGCTCGCCCGGCGCGCTGCCGAAGTTGAACGCGTCGGGCCGCGTGCTCCGCGCCGCCGCGAACGACGGCCGCGACGCGAACGCCTGGCGCATCGCCTTTGCGAGATCCGAGTCGTCGTGGCTATCGGGGATCGCGTCGCCGACCGGCAGCTGGCCGTCGCGACCGAGCCGATAGGCGGCTTCGTTCGGCATCGCGACCGCGAG
>DASXCY010000216.1:0-15983 GCA_036490935.1 Kofleriaceae bacterium
CACATCTCCGGTGCAAGTTGCCGGCGTGACCGCGACCGCGATCGCCGCCGGCGCCTACCACACATGCGCCCTCCTCGACGGCGGTCGCTTCAGCTGCTGGGGCCAAAACGGCGAGGGCCAGCTCGGGCGCGTGACCGGATCCGAGACCGACGATCCGAACCCGGGCGCGCCGTCCGCGCAGGGGGGATTCCTCACGCTCACCGCGGGCAGCCTCTTCACGTGCGGGCTCACCGCCGACGGAGTCTCGTGCTGGGGCGACTCCAACATCGGGGAGCTCGGGCAAGGCGACGTGTACGACACCACCGATCCGGTGCACGTCGCGGTCACGGGTCACGTCGTCGCGGTCGCGAGCGGTGGCGTGCACACGTGCGCGCTACGCGACGACGACACGGTCGCGTGCTGGGGCGGCGGCTCGCACGGCGAGCTGGGCGACGGCCGCGCGGCCGCGCTCGTGCCTCAGCAGGTGTTGCTTCCCGGCGCGGCGAGCGCGATCGCGGCCGGCGGAGGCCACGCATGCGCCGTGCTCAGCGGCGGCGCCGACGTCTGGTGCTGGGGCCAGAACAACGCGGCTCAGCTCGGCACTCCGACGCCGGCGACCGGTTACACGAGCAACCTGCCGATCCAGGTGCCCGGGGTCACCGATGTCACGAAGCTCGCACTCGGCGGTAACCACTCGTGCGCGCTCGAAGGCACCGGGCCGCTCGTGTGCTGGGGCGGCGACTACGCGGGCCAGCTCGGCGACGGCCAGTTCCAGGACTCGTCGGCGCCGACCGCGGTGCAGGACCTCGCGACACCGATCCAGGATGTCGCCGCCGGGACCGGATTCACGTGCGCGATCTCGCTCGTGCAGATCCAGTGCTGGGGCAACGATCTCGACGGCGAGCTCGGCGATGGTGGCGGCGCGGGCTCGGCCTCGCTCGTGCCGGTGCCGGTCGCGGTGTCGAGCCCGGCGACGATCAGCGCGGGCGAGCTGCACGCGTGTACGGTCGACGCGTCGAACACCGCGTGGTGCTGGGGCTCCGACGATGACGGCCAGCTCGGCACGGGCGCGACCGGCGACGCGCTGATGCCGGCACCGATCGCCGGCCAGTTCCAGATGATCGCTGCCGGCAGCCGGCACACCTGCGCCGGGCTCGGCGGCACCAACGGCCGCGTGCAGTGCTGGGGCGCGAACGACCTCGGCCAGCTCGGCGACGACAGCGGGATCGGCCACGACACGCCGGCCGGAACCACCGAGGACAGCGACCTCGTGCAACAGGTGACCGCGTACGGACCGAACAGCTGCGCGCTGGTCGCGAACGTCGTGCTGTGCTGGGGTCAGGACGACGCCGGCCAGGCGGGCGACGGCACGGCCGAGGCGACCGCGGTGCTCCCGCGCGCCGGCATGCTCGCGGGCGTGACGCAGCTCGCGACCGGCGATGGCTTCAGTTGCGCGCTGATCGGCGCGGACGGCGAGGTCGCTTGTTGGGGTGACAACCTGTTCGGCGAGATCGGCGACGGCAAGCAGAGCTGGTCGCTGGTGCCCGTCGACGCGGGTTTTCCCTGACAACGCGCTGCGCAATGACGTGAAATGGTAGGCGGTTTCGATTGCCGCACCCGCCCGAGCGGCGGTACGCCTCCAGGCAATGACCACCCTCGCACCCCCACCGGTCGCGCCGCCGCCGGCTGCGGCGAAGCCGTCCGAAGTCAGCCTGAAGGATCGCGGCAACCTGTTCGAGATCGCGACTCGCCAGATCGAAAAGGCGATGAAGCTGATCAACATCGATTCCGATGTCGCGCAGATCCTCGGCCAGCCGAAGAACGAGCTGATCGTGAACTTCCCGGTGCGCCGCGATAGCGGCCAGTACGAGATGTTCAAGGGCTACCGCGTCCAGCACAACAACATCCTCGGCCCGTACAAGGGCGGCATTCGCTATCACCAGGAAGCGAACCTCGACGAGATGAAGGCGCTCGCGTCGTGGATGACGTACAAGAGCGCGCTGCACGAGATCCCGTTCGGCGGCGGCAAAGGCGGCGTCAAGGTCGACCCGCGCCAGTACAGCAAGAACGAGCTCGAACGCATCACGCGTCGCTTCACCGCGGCGCTGGGCTCGAACATCGGCCCCGACTACGACATCCCCGCACCCGACGTGAACACCAACAGCCAGACGATGGTCTGGATGATGGACACGTACATGAACATCGTCGGCGCCGGCGACCGCAACACGGTGCGCGGCGTCGTCACCGGCAAGAGCGTGTCGGCGGGCGGCTCGCACGGCCGCGCCGAGGCGACCGGGCAGGGCGTCGTCCACTGCATCACCGAGTGGGCGAAGGATCGCAGCTTCAACCTCGACGGCTGCCACATCATCATCCAGGGCTTCGGCAACGTCGGCAGCTATGCCGCGCGCCTGCTGTCGCAGAAGGGCGCCGTGATCATCGGCGTCGGCGATGTCGGCGGCTACATCGCGAACACCGAGGGCATCAACCCGCACAAGCTCGGCGAGCACGTCCACAAGACCGGCTCGGTCTCGGGCTACAAGGGCGCGTCGAAGATCGCACGCGAGGAGTTCTTCGGGCTCGACGCGCACATCTTCGTGCCCGCCGCGCTCGAGCTCGAGGTCGGCGTCGCCGAGGCGAAGGCGCTCAAGGTCAAGATGATGGTCGAGGGCGCGAACGGCCCGACCTATCCCGAGGCCGAGGAGCTCCTGCTCGACAAGGGCATCGACGTCATCCCCGACATCCTCTGCAACTCGGGCGGCGTGATCGTCAGCTACTACGAGTGGCTGCAGAACAAGCGCGCCGAGCAGTGGGAGTTGATCGACGTGCTGAACCGGCTCGAGCGCCGCATGAAGCAGACGTATGCGAACGTCCGCCAGTACGCGACCGCGCAGAAGACCGACTGGCGCACCGCGAGCTACGCGATCGGCCTCGAGCGCCTGCAGCACTGCTACAAAGAGCGCGGCATCTTCCCGTGATCGGTTAGCGGGTGAGATCGCTGACGACCACGTCATCGATCGAAAACATCTGCTCCCACGCCGACGAGAAGCCGACGCCGCCAAAGGTCGGCGCGGATTCGTCCTGCGCGTATGCCGTGGTGTCGATCATGTCGACCGCGAGCGTGCCGTCGGTCCAGATCGAGATGTGCGGGCCGACCGCCTCGATGACGAAGTGCACGGGCGCGTCGGCGATCGACGGGTCGAGGCCCGCGCCGACCGTGTAGTCGTCGCCGTCGTGGGTCGAGCTGTAGCCCAGGCCCGGGATCCACACGCCGACCGAGCTGCCGAGGCCCCACGAGCCGGTCGGGCCGACCGGTCCGTCGCAACCCTGATCGATCGACCATCCGTAGCTCGTGTCCTCGGGCGAGTTCCACGACTCGGAGTACGACTCGACGCGGAAGAAGACGCTCGGCGTGTGCTGGCACGGCGGCAGTGAGCCGTCGACGATGAGCAGCGATGCCATGCTCTGTTGCGTCCACTCGATGCGCACGTCGGTCCAGCTCGGATCGCCGATGTGGACGGCGGCCACCGCGCCGCGCCCGTTGCCGCCCTGACCGTAGTCGAAGCCCGTGCGCACGGTCGACGTGGTGGCGAGCTCGCCGGATTGCAGCGCGAACTCGAAGCGCATGAGGCTCCATGCCGGATCGATCGTGGCTCCGTCGAAGTGATCCTCGAACAGGATCGGGTGGCAGTGCGCATCGCTCGCGCACGCGAAGCCGCTGCCGCACGGCGCGGACGTAGCGCACAGCGTGGCCGCGGCGTCGGCTGCGTCCGCGCTCGCGTCGGCGACCTGCGCGGCGGGGTTCGGCGCGAACCCGAACCGCCCGCATGCTGCGAGCGCCGCGACTCCCAAACAGGCCCGCCGCATCGCTTCGATGATATGCGATCTACTCGAGCACGAGTGCTCCGGCGAGCGCCGGCAGTGCGACGACGAGCACGATCGCGAGGTAGGCAACACACGGCCGCCATGCGACGAGTGCGACCTGTGCGAGATCGGGCGGCGGATCGCCGGTGCGCGTGAGCGCGAGGCCGCGCGGCCCGGGTTGCGGCGCGCTCGAGCCGCGAAACGGATGGCCGGCCGGCGGCTCGACGAAGCCTTCGATCGCGACCTCGTCGCCGGCGCGCACGACCGCGATGCTCTCGCCGGTCGCGAGCAACGTGGAGCCGGCCGGTAGCTGCACGTCGAGCGCGATGCCGGCGGGCACCGGGACGGCACCGCGCGCCGTGACCAGCGTGAACGCGCGGGTGGCCGGGGTCGGCCCGCGCAGCCAGCTCGCGAGCGTGAGCTGGGCTGCAAACCCCTCCGCGAGCGCGACGGTGCCGACGAGCGCGTCGCGTGTGCGCCGGCGCCGCGGCCACGCGCCGATCGCGACGGCCGCGAGCGCGAGCACGGAGACGATGACCGCGGCGAGCAGCGTCGGCACGAAGTTGCCGTAGAGCACGCTCGCGTTCGTCGAGCGGCCGAGGCGCACGAGCATGCCGGCGACGAGCGCGCAGCCGAGCGCGACGCCGATCGCGACCCGCAACCGCCGCGCGAGCTCCGGCGCGCGCTGCGCGATCGCGCCGAACGCGATCGCGCAGGCCAGCGGTGGCACGGCCGCGATCGCGAGCACGCGCCACGGCGAGGTCACCTCGGCACCGGCGATCGTCCACACGACGTGGTCGGCCAGCACGCCCGACGCGATCGGCAGCCACAGTCCCGCGAGCAACAGGTTCGCGAGCGCGATCTGCAGCGCGACGTGCGCGCGCTCGCGGCGGCGGCCGATCGCGCATCCGGCGATCGCGCAGACGAGCCCGAGCTCGACGGTGATCCCGACGGCCGTGCTGCACGTCGCGATCGCGGTCGTCACGTAACCGACATAGCGCGCCTCCGAGATCGACGACCACATGACCGCCGCCACCCCGATCGCGGCGAGCTGCGCGATCGGCAGGACGAGCGCGACACGCAGCGTGCGCGCGACGCGAAACCGAGGCAGGTAGGCGAGGCCGATCGCCACCGCGAGGCCGAACACGAGCCAGTCGCCGAACCAGCGTGCCGGCGAGCGATGCAACCACATGTGCTCGCACAGCGCAGTCGGCGCGATGCGCGCGACGAGCAGCGTCACGGCGGCCGCCGCGAGCACGCCGGCATGCACGGCTTCGCCGACCTTGCCCTCGCGCCAGAAGGCCTTGCTATCTTCCTCGCAGAAGGCGTGCACGAAACAGCGGACAACACGCGGAGGTGGCCGGTTGCGAATTTGTTCACGCTCGCGCGCTGGCTCGGGCCGTGGGCCGACGCGTCACGCGCGCCCGAGGTGTCACGCGAGGACGGGCTGATCGGCGCGACGCGCGCGCGTGTCTACGGTGACGGCCCGCAGACGTTCCTGATCGCGCCCGGGCTGCACTATGCCGGGCCCGACGATCCGCGGCTCGATCGGTTCTGCCGCATCCTCGCGGCCGCGGGTCATCGCGTGGTCGCGCCGTTCATCGCGGAGTACCTGGCACTCGAGCCGGGACCGGGCGCGATCGCGGAGCTCGCCGCAGTCGCCGCGGCGTTCGACGAGCCGCCGGTCGTGTTCTCGATCTCGTTCGGCTCGCTGCTCGCGTTCGCGCTCGCCGCCGAGCGGCCGGCCGCCGTCGAGCGGCTCGTCGTGTTCGGCGGCTACGCCGACTTCGCGGCGACGATGCGGTTCTGCCTGACCGGCGAGCACCGCGATCCGTTGAACCAGCCGGTCGTGATGATGAACCTGCTCGATCACATCTCCGCGACGCCGCGCGTTGCTGCGCGCGCCGGCGAAGCCGGGACTTTCGATCATCTCGCGCACGATCCCGACCACCGCGGCGCGCTCGTCGCGGCGTGGCGGCGCTACGTCGAGGCGACGTGGGGCCGGCCCGAGATGAAGGCGCGCGACCGGTTCGTCGCGGTCGCCGAGCAGCTCGCGCCCGATGTGCCAGAACCGGTGCGCGAGCTGTTCCTGATCGGCATCGGCGCGCGACCGGGCGCGTGGCAGCTCGCCGAGCCCGCGCTCGCGCGCTTCTGTGAGGCGGGGTCGCGCGCGCTCGATCCGTCGCCGTACCTGCCGCGCGTGCGCTGCCGGGTCGATCTGGTCCACGGCGCCGACGACGATGTCATCCCGTTTCAACAATCGCAGGAGCTGGCGGCGCGGCTCGTCGCCGCCGACGTGCGCCTCCACATCACCGGCATGTATGGCCACACCGGCGCGAGCGCGGCGCGCATCCGCGCGATCCCGAAGGAGCTTTCGACGATGCTGCGCGTGCTTCGCGCCCTCGCTTAACAGAGCGCAACGCGTACGCAAAGCATCTTCGCGAGCGCGGTCGCATACAGAGGGTATGAAGCTCCTACCGTCCGCGCTCGTGCTCCTGACTGCCTCGGTCGGCTACGCCGACAACCTCCGCGTCGACGTCAACTGCGCCGACTTCTGGGCGACTCCCGACACCGGCCTCGACGTGCGCGTCGATGGCGCGCCGGCCCGCGGCGGCAACCTGAACGAGGGGCTCGCGGTCGGTTACACGAAGCACGGCAATCCGTACCTGACGGTCGTGCCGACCGATATCGGCTTCACGATCGCGCCGGGCACGCACCGCGTGACGATCGGCGCACCGGGCTGCGCGCCGCTCGACGCGCAGCTGTCGGTCGACCGGATCATGCCGGCGTTCGTGTCCGGCCGATTGCCGGTGAGCGACGACTCGCTGCAGGGCCCGGCCGGCGCTCCGAACGGGGTCGACGTCATGCTCGCCGCGTACTCGTCGTCGCGCGGCGCGCACACGAGCACGGACCTCTCCGGCGCCACCACGTACGCGTGGAACGACATCGACACCACGGGCGGCATGATGTCGCTGGGCTACGAGCATCGCGACCTCGCGGTCGCGTACGACATCATGGTCGGCACCGCCTCGGCGACCGGCACGTCGATGAACATGGCGAATCCGTTCAATGCGAACCTCCTGCAGATCGGCAACCAGCTGCGCGTCGGCTTTCGCGTGCCCGAGCACACGGTCGCGCTCGCTGCCGGCGCCGGTCTCGGCGGTGACGCGAACGTCGTGACCTCCGGTCTGCTCGGCGTCGGCGGCGACTTCGACTTCTACGTGCCGCTCTGGGCGTCGCTGACGATCAAACCGTCGTGCGACTGGGGCGTGCAAGTGCTCGCGTCCTACAACATGCACCCGACCTCGATGAACGAAAGCGCGCCGGAGCTCGTCGCCGGCCTGCAGTGGCAGCCGTCCGCGTCGTGCTCGGAGCAAGCGGGGCTGACGGTGCGCTAGAGCCTGTACTGCGCGATCAGGGCACCGCGGTCTCGTCGAGGATCGCCGCGACGGAGCTGGCCTGGCCGACGAGCTTGCGCAGCGTGTCGGAGGCGGTGTGCTTGACGTCGGTGGGCGTGACGTAGGTGCGCTGCTCCTGCTTGGCGCGAGCGATCGCGCGGTCGACGAGCTCTTTCTCGTCGCGAAGATCGAGCGAGCGCGGCTGGCCGGCATGCTTCGCCGAACACGCCGCGACGACGAGCGCGTGCGCGTACTGGCGGATCCGTTCATCGACGTAGACATCCGCCGTCACCGCGTGCGTCACGATCTCGACGACCGTTCCTTCAGGCAGCCCGGTTGGATCTTCGAGCACCCAGCGTCCGTTCACGACTCGCGCCTGCATGGTGCGATGCTATCGCGAGCGGATCGGGTTCGCGAGCAGAAGCAGAGCCGCGAACGTCAGCTCGCCGGAGCCCCGCAGTTGGGACACGTGGTCTTGTCCGCGGTGATGATGACTAGCGAGCTGCAGTACTTGCACGCGGCAGGATCGCGCACCGACTCTCGCGGGAACACCAGGCCGGCGCTCGCAGTGACTCCGTGTAGCTTCAGGAGCTCGGCGAGAAACCGCGCGCAGGACTGCATGTACGCGATCGGCTCTTCGAGCGCGTCGAGCGTCCGGTAACCGAGCGCGAATACCGAATCGTGGCGGTGTCGGTGAGCAGCTCGCGGACGAACGCCCGGGCGGGGTCATTGTCGTCGCGCCACTGAAACCGACGTGCGCGCTCCGCCTGCGCGAGCCGCTGCTGCCACGGGCTCGAGGGCTTGGCCGGGGCAGGTTGCTTCCGCCGGAAGAGGTCGCTCAGGCTCATCGCGATCGAGTTGGCTAGCCTAAGTTCTTGGCCGCGAAGCTCCAGTTGACGAGCTTCCAGAACTCCTCGAGGTACTTCGGGCGGGCGTTGCGGTAGTCGATGTAATACGCGTGCTCCCAGACGTCGCACGTCAGGACGCAGGTCTTGCCCGCGGCGAACGGGGTCTCGGCGTTCGCGGTGGTCTCGATCGCGAGCGAGCCGTCAGCGTTCTTGACGAGCCAGGCCCAGCCGGAGCCGAACTGCGCCGCGGCGGCGTCGTTGAACTTCTTCTTGAAGTCCGCGAACGCGCCGAACGATTTCTCGATCGCGCCCTTGAGCGTGCCGGTCGGATCGCCGCCGGCCTTCGGCGCGAGGCAGTGCCAGTAGAACGTGTGGTTCCACACCTGCGCCGCGTTGTTGAACACCTTCTTCTCGCTCGCCTGGCCGTTCGATGCCTTCACGACCTCCTCGAGCGACATCTTCTCGTACTTCGTACCGGGCACGATGTTGTTGAGGTTGTTGACGTACGCCTGATGATGCTTGCCGTAGTGGTAGTCGATCGTCTCGGCCGAGATCGTCGGCGCGAGGGCGTCTTTCGCGAAAGGCAGCGGGGGAAGCTCGAAGGCCATGACTGTCTCCTTTGGTGGTGCGGTTGTACTCCGCGGCGCCGCCCGTCGCAGGCGGGAGCGGCGTAAAGTCAGCGCGTGTTGGGTCCACTCGGCCACGTCGCGTCGGGAATCGCGTACCTGGCGACCGCGCGCCGCCAACACGCGAGCGACTTGCTAACCGCTCGGCAGCTCGCCGGCGGGCTCGCGCTCCCGCGCGGCCTCGAGGTGACGTGGCTCGGGACCGCGGGATTTCGCTTCGCGTACGAGGGCACGGTCGTGTGGATCGATCCGTACGTGACGCGCTTGCCGCTCGCCGCGCTCGTCACGCGCCGCGTCGTGCCGCCCGATGACGACGCGGTCGCGCGCTGGATCGATCGCGCCGATGCGGTGCTCGTCGGCCATACTCACTTCGATCACGCGCTCGACGTGCCGGCGATCGTGCGCCGCACCGGCTGCCGCGCGTTCGGCTCGGCCTCGCTCGCGCACCTGCTCGGCCTGTACGAGCTCGCGCCGCACGCGACCGTCGTCGAGCCGCATCGCGATTACGAGGTCGGCCCGTTTCGCTTTCACTTCGTGCCGAGCGTCCACTCGAAGCTCCAGCTCGGCCTCGGCATCCCGTACTCCGGCGAGCTGACGTGCGACCACGTCGACGCGCTGGCGCCGCAGGCGTATCGCTGCGGCCAGGTCTGGGGCATCCACCTCGAGGTCGCCGGCGCGCGCTTCTATCATCAAGGCTCCGCCGATCTGATCGAGGACGAGCTGCGCGATCGCGAGGTCGACGTCTTCTTGTGCGGGATTTCCGGGCGCCGGTTCACGCCGCGCTATGTCGATCGGATCGTCGCGCGCTTGCAGCCGCGCGCGATCGTCCCGACGCACTACGACGATTTCTTTCGTCCGCTCGATCGCGATGCCCCGAGTCGGTTTTCGTTCAACGTCGATCTCACGGGCTTCTGCGACCACGTGCGGCGCGTCTCACGCGACCTGCCGATCCACGTCATCGAGCTAGGCAAAGCGATTGCAACGCACGCCCCGTGAAGGAGCCCTATGCGTTCGCTACCGCTGTGCGCGCTCGTCGCGCTGTTCCCGGTCACCGCGCACGCCGATTTCGGCCGCGCGATGATCGATCCCAACACGGTCGATGAACCGTGTCGCGCTCTCGTCATGGTCCCTGGCGATGCGCGCTCGCTCGAGCCCGCGGTCGCCGCAGATCTGTCCGCGGCGAGCTGCCTCGCGACCACGCGCACGCGTGCGCTGTCGCTCGTGCCAGGCCCGCAGGCGGTACAGCAGCTGAACGAGGCGATCCAGCCCAGCCTGTCGATCCTCGATGCCGTGATCGCGACGGGCGACACGCGCTCGCAGATCCTCGCCGAGCACGCGAAGGCGGATCTGCTCTCGGGGACGGCCGTGCGCCTCATGGCGCTCGCGCCGCCGCTGCACCGGCCGGTCACCGCGAACAGCCTCGCGCGCTATCAGGATTACGTCGACGAGCTCGACCAGCTCGCGCAGCCGTGGCGCCAGCGCGCGACGACCGCGTTCGCCGAGGTCCAGCGCCTGAACGGCGACGATCCGGACGCCGCCTCGGCCGACCCGGTCGTGGCACAGGCGGTCGAAGATCAGCGCGCCGAGCGCACGACCGGCGTCGCGCGCCGGTGACATAGTCGGCGCGGATGACGCGCCACTGGTTGATGAAGACCGAGCCCGAGACGTTTTCGATCGACGATCTCGCGCGCGTGAAGATCGAGCCGTGGAGCGGCGTGCGCAATCCGATGGCGCGCAACTTCATGCGCGAGATGCAGGTCGGCGACGGCGTGCTGTTCTATCACTCGAGCTGCACGCCGCCCGGCGTCGCCGGGCTCGCACGCGTCGCGACGGCGGGCGTGATCGACGCGACGCAGTTCGATCCGGCGAGCCCGTACTACGATCCGAAAGCGACGCCCGACAAGCCGCGCTGGGATTGCGTCGACGTCGAGTACAACGCGACGCTGCCGCGGCTCGTGCCGCTTCCGGAATTGCGCGGCGAGCGCGCGCTCGCGGGCATGATGCTGTTCACCTGGAGCCGGCTGTCGGTGATGCCGGTCAGCGACGCGCAGTACGCCGCGATCATCGAGCTAGCCAAGCGACCAGCTGTTCCGCCCGCGAAGCGGGCAGCTCGACGCCCGGCACCCAGGAAGAAGCCGCCAAAGTCGAAGCCGAAGCCGAAGCGCCGTCGCTAGGACCGTGCCAGTCCGAGCCGCCGGTGCACACGAGGCCGAGCTCGTCGGCGACCTCGATCCAGTGCGCGCGCTCGCGCGGATCGTACGAGCCGTAATACGCCTCGACGCCGCCGAGGCCGTCGCCGCGATGCGCGCGCAGCAGCGCGACACCGAGCTGGTCGTACAGGTGCGGATGCGCGAGCGACAGCGCGGCGCCGGCGGCGCGGCCGAGCGCGAGCGCGCCGGCGAGCGACAGCGCATGATGCGGCACGTCGACCGGCCCGCCGTCGTAGAGGTGGCGCGAGAACGCGTCCTTGAGCGAGCTGGCCGCGCCCGCCTCCACCATGAGCCGCGCGAGATCCGGGCGCCCGACGCTGCGGCCCGTCGAGCGCGCGAGCAGCGGCTCGACGTCGATGCGGATGCCGCGCTGCGCGAGCCGCGCCGCCATCACGCGCAGCCGGTTGCGCCGCGCGTCGGCGAGCGAGCCGAGTCGCGCCTCGAGCTCGGCCCAGCCGGGCGCGCCGCGATCGTAGGCGAGCACGTGGATCGTGCGGCCCTCGTGATCGCACGACAGCTCGACCGCCTTGATGACGCGCAGCTCGCCCGCCGCGACGTACGTGCACGCGTCGTGATCGGTGAGCGCGAACAGTGCGATGCCGTGCGCGGCGGCGCGCGCGGCGACGACCTCCGGCGGCTCGGTGCCGTCGGATGCGGTCGAATGACAGTGCAGCTCGACGCGCATGCGAGTCGCGACCGTAGCATCGGAAGTGGTCAGATGTAGGTGCGATACGTCGAGACCGGGGTGATACACTTCATCCTGGATGGGAATCCCCGGGATCCAATCCCAGCCGAATCGCTTGGGCCGCTACGAGCTGCTCGCGCGGCTGGCGACCGGGGGGATGGGTGAAATCTTCCTCGCGCGCCTCGAAGGCGTGGCCGGCTTCGAGAAGCTGTACGTCGTCAAGCGGATCCTCCCGCACCTCGCCGACGACACCCGGTTTCGCCAGATGTTGATCGCCGAGGCGCGCATCGCGTCGAAGCTGTCACACGCGAACATCTGCCAGGTCTACGAGCTCGGCGAGACCGACGGCCAGCTGTACATCGTGATGGAGTATCTCGAAGGCGTGGAGCTGCTGCCGATGCTGCGGCGCACGTCGAAGGGTGTGGCGCCGCTCGATCTCGGCTTCGTCGCGGGCGTGATCCAGCAGACGTGCGACGCGCTGCACTACGCGCACGAGCTCAAGGATCGCGGCGAGAGCTTCGGCATCGTCCACCGCGACGTGACGCCGTCGAACGTGTTCTTGACCGAGTCCGGTGTCGTCAAGGTGCTCGACTTCGGCATCGCGAAGGCGAAGGGCGCATCGACGCAAACGCAAGAAGGCACGGTCAAGGGCAAGTACGCGTACATGGCGCCCGAGCAGCTGCGCGGCGGCGAGATCGATCGCCGCGTCGATATCTTCGCGCTCGGCATCGTGTTGTTCGAGATGCTCGCGCTGCGCCGCCTGTTCCAGCGCAAGACCGACTATCTGACGTTCCGCGCGGTGATGGAGCAGCCGATTCCGGACATCCGCCGCTATCGCCCGGACGCGCCGGAGCAGCTGGCGGCGGTCGTGGCGCGCGCGCTCGATCGCGATCCGGGTACTCGGTTCGAGACCGCGCGCCAGGTCGGCACGGCCGTGCTCGACGCGTGCAGCATGCGGCCGTGGTCGCAGGGCGAGATCAGCGACTACGTGCGCCAGAACTTCGCCGACGAGCTCGGCAAGCGCAACCATCAGGTGCAGAGCGCGGTGCACCGCACGATGCCCGGTCAGACGTCGCGCTCGACGATGCCGCTGATCGCGCACGCGGAGCCCGACCCGCACGAGGGCGACGACGACGACGAGTTTCCGTCGGTCGAGACCGACATCGACTTGCCGCGGCCGGTGTTCCGTCCCGCGCCGACGCCGCGCGCCGCGAGCGAGCCCGGCGATTTCTACAGCGGCACGCCACCGCCGTTCTCGGGCGAGACGACCGGCAGCGCGCCGAGCCTGCAGCCGGTGCTGCGCGGCATGTCGCCGGGCCAGACCGCGTCGGTCGTCGTCATCCCGAAGCGCAACATCATGTGGCCGCTCGTCGCGGTCGGCATGCTCGGGATCGCCGGCGGCGCGCTGTTCCTGGTGTGGAAGCAGATGCAGCAGCAGCAGCCTCCGCCGACGATCGTCGTGAACGAGGAGCACGGGGTGGGCAAGCAGCCGCCGACCGACGTCGCGCCGCCGCCGGCGGTGGGCTCGGGATCGAGCGCGGTCGCGGTGCAGCCGACGGTCGCGATCCACCATCCGCCGCCGACGCCGAGGACCGATCCGTACACGGCCGCGATCCAGGCGCGGCTCGGCGCGCTGAACCAGTGCGTGACCGATCACCACGACGACATGCCGTCGATCGCGAGCGCGACGATCCTGATCGCGACGACGGGCCATCCGAAAACCGTGACGCTGTCGCCGGCGTCGCTCGGCTCGACGCCGCTCGGCGCGTGCCTGCGCAATAACCTCACCGAGATCGCGTTCCCCTCCGCGCGCGAGGACAAGCAGATCACGGTGCCGTTCAAGAAGACCTGAGGCGGCGATGGGCGAGGCGGGCAGCGAGCGCACCTTCGTGTACGGCCTGCGCGGGGCGATCGCGCGCACGGCGCTCGCGATATTTGCCGTCGGGACGGCATTCGACGTGTGGCAGCTCGTGCGCGCGAAGCACGACAGCTCGCGAATCGTCCTCGGGGTCGGCATGGCGGTGATGCTCGCGTTTTCCGTGAACATCGTGATCTCGACGTTGGGGCGCCGGAGTGGCAAGAACCGGATCGCGATCGGCGCGCACGCGATGCACTTGCCGACCGGGCGCATGACCAATCCGGTCGCGGTCGTGCTGTACGAACATCTTGCGAGCGTCACGCTGGTGCCGGCTCGGACGAAGGTGTTCGTCACTCACGCAGGTGGACGCGTCGGGCTGCCCCGTTCGATGCTCGGCAGCGACGCCGAGTTCGAAGAGCTGTGTGCACTACTGTTTCGAAAGCTCGCGGAGGTGCGCGCGAGCTCAGGCGGGCAGTAGCTCGGCGAGCACCGCGGGCCAGTCCGCGATCGGCGCGGCGAGCCGGCCTTCGGCGCGATCGGCGCGGCCGCCGCCGCGGCCGCCGAAGCGCGCGGCGAGCTGCTTCCACAGCGCGCCGCAATCGAGGCTCGCGGCGCCGGCGCGGAACAACACGACGGTGGTGCCGGTGTCGTCGGCCGCGGCGAGCAGCGCATCGCGGCCGGCGGCGACGAGCTTCGCGGCGACGCTGCGCAGCAGGTCGGCGTCGCCGGGGATCGCGGCGACGACGGCACCGTTGCCGCCGCTGGCGGCGAGCTGGTGCACGACCTGGGTCGCGAGCCGGCCGCGCAACGCGGTCGCCTCGGCCGCGGCGGACTCGGCGTCGCGGCGCAGCTTGTCGATCGCGGCGGGGACGTCGGCGGGCGCGCACGAGAACTGCGCGGCGAGCACGCGCAGCGTCTGGTCGCGCGCGAACAGCTCGGCGCGCGTGCGGCGCGCGGCGGTGAACGTCACGCGCGTCATGCCCTTGTAGCGTTCGGCGCCGGTGATGCGGATCGCGCCGAGCTGCGACGTGCGCGCGCAATGCGTGCCGCCGCACGGCGAGAAATCGAAGTCTCCGATCGCGACGACGCGGATCGACTCGGTCACCTTCGGATCGCGGCGCAGCTTCAAGTCCGCGAGCTCGGCGGGCGCCGGGAACCACGCGCGTACCGCCAGGTCGTCGTCGACGAGGTCGTTCGCGAGCTGCTCGGCGGCGGCGAGCTCGGCTTCCGGAATGCGGTCGCGCGCGACGTCGATCGTCAGCGCGGATTCGCCGAGCCGCGCCGACGCGGTCGCGGCCTGCGCGCGCTCGAGCAGCGTGCCCGACAGCAGGTGCTGCGCGGTGTGCTGCGCCATGTGCTGGCGCCGGCGCGTCCAGTCGAGCTCGCCCGCGACGCGCGCACCGGCGGCGGGCAGCTCGCCGTCCACCAGGTGGACGATCGTGCCGTCCTCGGTTTCCTGCGTGTCGACGACGCGCGCGCCGCCGAGCGCGCCGTGGTCGCCGAGCTGGCCGCCCGCCTCGGGATAAAACGCGGTGCGATCGAGCACGACCGCGGCGCGGTCCTTCCAGACCGTATGCGCGACGACGGTCGCGTCGAACTGCCGCGTGTAAGCGTCGTCGTGGTAGAGCCGGTGCGTCACGGCTTCACCCGTTCGACGGTGCCGGCTTCGATCCAGCCCGCCGTGCCACCGGCGACGCGCACGCGCGTCCACGAGTCGCGCTGCTCGAGGACGGTGACCTCGGCGCCGCGCGGCAGCGGTGAGGCGAGCGCGGCCGGTGCCCCGGCGCTATCGGCGGCGCGCAGCACCGCGGCGTTCATCACGATCGCGTCGTCGCGATGCGGATCTTCGAGCGCGACCGACGCCAGCATCGCGAGCCACACCGCGAGCGGCAGCAGCGCGAGCGCCGCCAGGCCGCGATGGCGGCGACCGCGCCACGGCACGAGCAGCAACACGCCGAGCGCGAACGCGATGCCGCCGACCACGAGCCGGCGCGCGCGCGGCCAGCGGTGGAAGAAGAACAGCGTATCGGCCGCCGAGCCGTCGGCCGGGCGCAGCCCGTCGGGCACGCGGCTGCGCAGCCACGCGAGGTTCGTGCGCGCGCGCGCATTGTCACCGTCGATCGCGAGCGCGCGGCGATACGCCAGCGTCGCGGTGCCGAGATCGCCGGCGGTGAGCGCGGCGGTGCCCCAGTCGGCGAGCAGCTCGGGGCGGCCGGGCTCGGCGCGCGCGGCGTCGCCGAACGCGTCGGCGGCGGCCTGCAGCTTCGCGCGACGCAGGCTCGCGTCGGTGAGCGCGATCGCGTCCTGGTACATCCCGCGCGCCTCGGCGGCCGAGGTCGACGCGCGCGCGACGTGCGGCGCGAGACAGATCGCGACGAGCGCGACTGCCGCCGCGGCCCCACGCGCCGGCTTGCGCTTCGCGTCGGCCGTCCACCGCCGCGCGAGCTCCTCGGCGCGAACCCGGACTTCGGCCGACAGCGGCGACGAGGCGGCACCCGGCGCGAAGCTCTCGGTCTCG
>DASXCY010000217.1:0-12165 GCA_036490935.1 Kofleriaceae bacterium
GAGCGGCACGCGCACGCGGCGCACGATCGGCCCGCGCCGCGCTTGCACGAGCCCGTACGCGACGGTCGCGAGCGCGGCCGCGACGCCGGCGAGCGCGGTCGTGCGCGGGGAGACGCCCGCGAGCGCGCACGCGAGCTGCGACAGCGCGGCCGCGAGAAACAGATACAGCGCGCAGCCGAACCAGACATAGGCGAGCCACAAGAGGGGCTTCGCGCGTGCGCGCGACATGCGGCGCACGACGAACATCGCGAGCGGCAGACAGGGCGCGGCCAGCGCGATCGCGAGCGTCGCGAGGACACTCCACGGCGCGGGCAGCTCGGGCGCGGCCACGAACCGCCACCATATATAGAGGTGAATGCTACCGAGCACCGCGAGCACGATCGCGAGGCGTCTCCACATCCGGCGCATCCGCACGTTCTAGCATCCGCGGTGGCAACGCGCGGCGTGATCGACGTGTCGTAACCGCCATGCGTGCAGCGCTTTGCTTGGCCCTGGTCGCGTGTGCTTCGAGTCCGCGCGCCGCGCAAGCCCGTGCCCGTGCCCGTGCCCGATTCGTACGCCACGCTCGATCTCGATTTCGCATCGACTCGGCGCAGCAGGTGACGGCGCTCGCGCCCGAGGCGCGGGCCGCCGCCCGAGACGACCGGCAGCGCGGCGCTCGTGCGGACCGGCAAGCCGCTGTTCGCGCTCGACCTGCACGCGGTGCCCGCGACCGGCGCGGTGCACGACTGGTTCGCGGCGTCGCACCGGGTTCGCGAGATCGGCGCGCTCTTCACGTCGGAGCGCACGATGCTGGTGTCGATGGAGCTGCCGCGGCTCTACGACGCGGTCATCTTCGTCGCGCATACGACGCGAGCGCGCGAGCTAGCTCCCTAGCTCGCGCGCCCGGTCACCCCGCGTACGCCGTTACTTCCGATCCGGCTTGCGCTCGGCCTTCGGCTCGGCCTTGGCCTGGGCCTTCGACTCGGGCTTGGCCTTCGACTCGGGCTTGGCCTCCGGCTTCGGCTCGGCCTTGGCCTGAGCCTTCGGCTCGGGCCGGGCTTCGGGCTTGGCCTGGGCCTTCGGCTCGGGCCGGGCTTCAGGCTTGGCGGCCTGGTTACGCGCCTGCGGCTCCGCGCGCTTCGGTTCCTTCATCGCCTTCGGCTCGTTCACGCGCGGCGCCGTGCGCTGCGGCTCGGCGCGCGATTGCGGCTCGGCACGCGGCGTCGCGGGCTTCGCCTCGGGCATCGGCTTGGCTTCGTTCGCGCGCGGCTCGGCGCGAGGCATCGGCTCGGCACGCGGCGTCGCGGGCTTCGCCTCGGGCATCGGCTTGGCCTCGTTCGCGCGCGGCTCGGGCCGCGTCTGCGGCCGCGCCGGCTCGGCGCGCGGCGTCGCCGGCTTTGCCTCGGGCAGCCGGTTCTCGTTCGTGCGCGGCTGATTCGCGCGCGGCTCGGGCCGCGTCGGCTCGGCGCGCTTCGTCTCCGGCATCGGCTTGGCCTCGTTCGGCTTGGCTTCCGGCTTGGTCTCGTTCGCGCGCGGCTCGGGCCGCGCTTCCGGCCGCGCTTCGTTGCGCGCCGGAGCCGGCTTCGTCAGATCCGCCGCGGGCCGCGCCGCCTGGCGCAGCTTCGGGTTGGCCTCGACGCGCTGGCGGTTCTGCGCCTCGATCTGCGGCAACCGCGCACGCGCGCGGGTCGTCGCCGCGCGCAGATCGGCGGCCTGCATGCGGCCGATCGCCTTGGGCTCGACCTTCTGCGCGCGGAGCTGGATGCCCTTCGCGCGCAACATCGCCGGCGCCGGGCCGACCGCGACGCGCGCGTTACCGACGCTCGCGTAGCGCTGGATCGGCTGCGCGTCGCGGACGATCGTCGTCACGCGGTCGCGCGGCTCGTAGTAGCGGCTGACGTCGGCGTCGACCAGGTGCCGCGCCGGCGCGAAGTGCCAGGCGTTGACCGGGACGCTGTAGCCTGCGCTCGACGCGAAGTCGGGCGCCATCGGCGACCAGCCGTAGTCATCGCCCGACTGCCGCCAGTCGACCCACGCCGGTGCCCATTGCGTACCCGGCACCCACTCCCAGCGATCGAACGCGTTCGAGTACCACCAGCGGCCGTAGTGCGACGTCACCGCCGCGAACGGCTCGCTCGAGACCCACACGAAGCCCATGTCCGTGTACTCCCAGTGACCGTTCGTATACGGCACGAAGTCGGCTTGCTCCGGGATGAACACGCGACCGGCCTGCTGGTCATCGACCCACATGCCGTACGGCGCGAGTTGATCGTAGAACACGTCGGTCGAATCGATCGCCTCGCCGGGCGGTGTGCCGAACGAGAGGTCGACCGCGGCGCCTCCCGACACCTGTGCGTGCGCGCCACGCGGCACGGCCGCGAGCGCGATACCGGATGCGAAAATTAGTAGGAGTTTCATGCTGTGATGTACCAGCAAGACTCGCGCCTACCGCCTCGGGCGTACCGTTTGCTGGGCTACGGCTCGGAGGCAACATGACTACAGATCCGATTCGCGGAAAGACGATCTCGTGGACGTTTTCGGACGGCGAGATGAAGGGCAAGACCTTCGAGCATCAGTTCGGCGACGACGGCACGGTGCGGTTTCGCTGCACGACCGACGACAAGATGACGGGCAAAGCGCACTACGAGCTGTCGCGCGTCAACGATGATGTCTACGCGGTGACGTATCTGGTGCCGGGCGGCGCGACGTTGATGACGGTCCTCGATACGCGCACGCACCAGCTCGTCAGCTTCTCCGCCATGAAAGATCAGCTCGCGCAACATCATGGCTCGTTCGAGATGACACGCGCGGCTTGATAGAGTCGGGCATGGTCAGGAAGCGAGCGCCGCTCGACATCGTGCAGGTCGGCCACCCCGTGCTGCGCCAGCGCGCGCGACCGCTTCCGCTCGAGGAGCTCGCATCGGCGCGCATCCAGAAGCTGATCGAGGACATGCGCGAGACGATGCGCGCGGCACCGGGCGTCGGCCTCGCGGCGCCGCAGATCGGCGAATCGATCCAGCTCGTCGTGATCGAGGATCCGGCCGAATACCAGGCCAAGCTCTCGGCCGAGGAGCTGGCCACGCGCGAGCGCGCGAGCGTGCCGTTTCACGTGCTCGTCAACCCGACACTCGTGGTGCGCAGCGACGAGATCGTACACGCGTTCGAGGGCTGCCTCAGCTTCGAGGGGTTCAGCATGATCGTGCCGCGCGCGCGCAAGGTGCGCGTCGAGGCGCTCGACGAGCGCGGCGAGCGGGTCGTGCGGGTCGCGACCGGTTGGTACGCGCGCATCCTGCAGCACGAGGTCGATCACCTGAACGGCACGGTGTGCATCGATCGTGCGGAGACCCGCACGCTCACGAACGGCCCGAACTTCGACGAGTACTGGCACGCGCGCGCGATCGACGAGGTGCGCGCGGTGCTGCGCGAGCCGGACGCGCCGTGACGCTGCCGACCTTCGACGACGTGGTCGCGGCGGCCGAGCGCATCGCCGGCCACGCACATCGCACGCCCGTGATGCGCTCGACCGCGATCGACGAGCTGGTCGGCGCGCGTCTGGTCTTCAAGTGCGAAAACTTCCAGAAGGTGGGCGCGTTCAAGTTCCGCGGCGCGTACAACGCGCTCGCGCGACTCGGCGCCGGCGGCGCGGTGGTCGCGTTCTCGTCGGGAAATCACGCGCAGGCGGTCGCGCTCGCCGCGCGCTTGCTCGGCATCCACGCGACGATCGTGATGCCGGCGGACGCGCCCGAGACCAAGCTGCGCGCGACGCGCGGCTACGGCGCCGAGATCGTGCTCTACGACCGCATGACCGCGGATCGCGAGGTGATCGCGCGCCGGATCGCGGACGAGCGCGGCGCGCCGATCCTGCCTCCGTACGATCACGCCGACATCATCGCGGGGCAGGGCACGGCCGCGCTCGAGCTCCTCGACGAGGTCGGCGAGCTCGACTTCGTGTTCGTGCCGGTCGGCGGCGGCGGCCTGTGCGCCGGCACCGTGCTCGCCGTCTGTGCGCGCGCGCCGGGCTGCCAGGTGTGGGGCGTCGAGCCGGAGACCGGCAACGACGGCCAGCAGTCGCTGCGCGCGGGACGGATCGTCCACATCGCGACGCCGCAGACGATCGCCGACGGCGCGCAGACGCAGCACCTCGGCGAGCTCACGTTCCCGATCCTCGCGCGCGACGCGGCCGGCATCGTCACCGCGAGCGACGCGCAGCTCGTCGAGGCGATGCGCCTGTTCGCCGAGCGCATGAAGCTCGTCGTCGAGCCGACCGGCTGCCTCGGCCTCGCCGGGGTCTGCCACGGCGGCGTTCCGATCCGCGGCGCGCGCGTCGGCGTGATCGTGAGCGGCGGCAACGTCGATCTCGCGCGGTTCGCGCAGTTGATCGCGTGAGTCACAAGGCCGCATCGAGGATCGCGCGGAACTCGGCGTCCTCGAGAGACGCGGCGAAGTCGGAGTCGCTCGTGAACTGGGTCGGGCTCTTGCCGAGCTCGAGCGCGCGTCTGGTGTAGCGCAGCATGTCGGCGCGCGTGCCGCGCGTCGCGTGGAAGCACGCGAGGTTGAACGCCAGGATGTCCCACTCGACCTGCTCGGGGACGAGCGGCTGGAGCGCGGCGACCGCGCCGTCGTCGGACGAGCGCATCGCGATCGCGATCAGCTGCGCGAGCACGCGCTCGAGCAGGAGATCCCGCAGGTGGAGCTTATGGAGGTGGCGCGCGAGCTGGCCGAACGGCGCCAACAGGTCCTCGTGGTCGGCCAGCACGCCGAGATCGTCGGCTAGGCCCGAGAGCTTGGCGCCGGCCGGCGGCGCGTAGCCGTCGCACGCCGCGACGACCTCGATCGCGACGATGACTCTCTCGCGGTCGAAGTGGCCGAGCCGCGCCAGCGCGGCGGTGGCCTCGCGCGCGAGGCCCTCCGCCACCGAGATGCCCTCGAGCTCGTTCGCCCACTCGTGCAGCGCGGTGCACGTCGCCGCGACCTCGGCGCGGACCTCCGCCATCGCGCGCTCGGTCTCGGGCGTCTCGGGCTCGTCGTTCCAGCGATTGCTCGCGTGCTCGATCCGATGTGCGCCGTCGCGGCGGGTGTCGAGCGACTGCTCGCGCAGCGTGGCGGCGAGGTCGCCGGCCGGCAGCCCGAGCTCGGCGACGACCGCGCGCCCGGCGGCGCCGCCGCGCCCGGCGAGCGCGATCGCTTCGGCGAGCCCGCCGCCGTGATCGAGCTCGCGCCACACCGCAAGGAGCGCGCGCAGCGCGCCAGGATCGAGCTGCTCGCACTTGTTGGCCTTCCACAGCGCGCCCTGGACGTCGCGCTTGGCCTCGCGGGTCGGCAGCGCGGCGACCGCGGTGAGCGCGGCGCTGACCTGCCCGGGATCTTTCGAGCTCAGCTGGTTGTCGAGGTCGGTGCGGCGGCGCTGCGCCGCGAGCTTGTCCTCGACGCTCGCCTTGACGCGCGCGACCGCGGCCTGGGCTTCGGGGCCGGCGACCTCGGCCAGCGACGCGAACAGGCCCGCGACGTCATCGGGCCGCTGATATTGCGCGCGATATTCGACGTGCTCGGCCAGCCGGTTCGCGACTGCTTCGCGATCGTCGCCGCGGCTGCGCTCGATCGCCGGCGCGAACAGCGCGGCCAGCTGATCTTCGGCGAGATGGCCGTCGCTGCACCACGCGACGAGCCGGGCAAGTGCCCTGCCGCCGAGCTGCGGAAGCACGTCGTCGATGAGCCGGTCCTGGGTGGTCGACTCGAAGGAGCGATGGCCGGGGTCGTAATGCTCGTGCGCGTGCTCGAACGCCTCGGCGAGCGCGAGCTGCGCGGCCTCGTCGCCGCGGCGCGCGACCTCGCCGGCGGCGCGCACGGCGGCATCGTGATCGTCGTCGGAAGCGTGAAATGCACAGCGGAACACGCGCACGAGCACGGCGGGCGACAGCTGGGCCAGGTGACGATCGAGCGCGGCGTCGAGCGCGGGTAGCGCACCGCTCGACCCGATCGCAGAGCCGTCGCGCTTCGACGATGCCGTCACCCAGGTCGCGAGCTGATCGAGCGCGGTCTCGACCACGGCGAGGCCCGGCGACGCGAGCGCGGCGGTGATGTCGCCGATCGGCGGCAGCGCCCGCAGCACGGCGCGCTGCGCGTACTGCGCGAGCACTTCGTCGTCGGCTTCGAGCGCGACGTCGAGCGCGTACACCGGATCGAGGTTCTCGCAGTCGATGGTCGAGATGTTCAGCTTGGCGAGCGCCGGCAGCGCGCGAAGGACGTCGAGCGACTTCGGCCGCGTGTCCGCGAGGTTCAGCTCGCGCAGCTTCGACAGGCCGGCGAGCGGTGCCAGGTCGGCCACGCGATCGCAATGTTCGAGATTCAGCTCCTCGAGCTCGACGAGGCCGGCGAGCGGCGCGACCGTCGCGAACGCCGACCACTCGAGGTCGAGCACGCGCAGCTTGGTCAGCGGCGCGAGCGGCGCGAGGTCGGTCACGCCGCAGCAGCCGAGGTTCAGCACCTCGAGGCCGGTCAGCTGCGACAGCACGCGCGGCAGCGGCTTCAGCTTGTCGATCGAATCCCAGCGCGAGACCAGCGCGCCCTTGTTGAGCGCACTCCGCAGGTGAAGCTCGCGCAGGTGCGTCAGCTTCGCGAAGCTCGCCGGCAAGCCCGCCACCTGATCGGCGACCGCGAGCACCTCGAGGGCCGGCAGCTCGCCGACGACGTCCGGGATCGACAGCGCCGGGAGCTCGCTCAGGTGCAGCTCGCGCAGCCGCGCCAGGCGCGGCAGCGTGTCGGGCAGCGCCGACGCCGCGCAGCCCAGGCACAGCTTCTCGAGCCGCGCCAGGGTCGCGAGCTCGGGCGGAAGCGCGCCGCGCGTCTCGCGATCGCCGCGGCTGACGCCGCAAATGGTGAGGTCGCGCAGGTTCGGCACGTGCGGCACGAGCGCGCGCACGTCATCGCCGAGGTCGGAGCACTGCACCGCGAGGGTGTCGAGTCGCGCCAGCGCCGCGAGCGGCGCGAAATCGTCGACCCGCGCGCAGAGCTCGAGCTGCTCGAGGTGCGGCAGCCCGGCGACGATCGCGGCGAGCTGATGCTCGATCTCCGGCGCGTGCCATACGAGCCGGGTGAGCGCGCGCGGCCATGGCATCGCGGTGGCGTCCGCGCAGGAGACGTCGAGCTCGTGCAAGTGCAGCTCGGCGACGAGTGCGGGCACGACGAGCGGCGCCTTCTTGCGCGGCCGCAGCCGCAACGTCTTCAGCGCCGGCAGCGCGAGCAGGGCGCGCGGCAACACGAGGTCGCCGGGACACGCGCCGAGCGAGAGCAGCTCGACCTGGGTCAACGCGGCGATGCGCTCGTCGAGCGCTTCGCGGTCGGCAAAGTCGATGTACAGCGTCTTCGTGTGCGGGTCGTTCGCGAGTGCTTCGTCGAGATTCGGCATGGCACGGCTTCCGATGTCGGTGAGCTGCACGCCAGAATACCGCGCTCGGCGCGGCATCCGCCGGTGACGAAGCATCGAACACGTGCTCGCGCAACTCGACCCGACGGGCGGTTCGGAGCTCGTGCGCGATCACGGGATCATTCCTTCGTCAGCGTGTTCGCCGCGGTGACCGTGCACGCCGACGCGCCGCTCGGCGTGTAGCTCGCGGTCAGCGCCTCGGTCAGGGTCGAGTCGCCGCCGAGTGTGAAGCTGTAGGTCGTCGGCGCGAACGTCGCGGACGGCGACGATCCGGCCGCCGGGATCGTGCAGCTCTGACCCGCCGAGCTCAGGCTCGCGACGTCGCCCGTGACGTCGAGCTCGAGCCCGGCGCAGCCCTGCGAGTCGGTCTTGACGAGCAGGCCGTGCGACTCCGTGAACGTCTCGACGACGGTATCGAACGGCACGCTCGACGAGCTGCCACCGCAGTCAACCGTCGCCGTGCTGCCCGGCGCGTAGTCCCAAGAGCCCACGAACTTCGCCGCCGGATCGTCCGAAGTGCAGCCGGCGACGAGGGCGGCCAATGCAAACGCTGTGAGTTTTGACATGGCGAACAAGTTGAGGCGCGGCGCGGCCCCGCACAATCGCCGCGACCTGGACTGGATGTCCCGAATCCGGGACAATCGCGCGATGCCGAAGCCGCGCGAGCGATTCACCGCGTCCGACCTCGTCACGTTCGCGGCGGTCGCGCGTGCCGGGGGCATCCGCCGTGCCGCCGAGGCGCTCGGCGTCCCGCGCTCGACCGTCAGCCGCCAGCTCGCCGCACTCGAGCGCGCACTCGGCGGCCGGCTCGTCACCCGCTCGACGCGGCGGTTCGTGCTGACCGAGCTCGGCGCCGCGCTCGCCGAGCAATGCGCGCGCCTCGACGACGTGATCGCTGCGGTCGAGCGCGTCGCGGCGCGCTCGGCGAACGAGCCGACCGGCACGCTGCGGCTCGCCGCGTCGCCGATCATCGGCGAGGAGCTGTTGCCGGGCGTCGTCGCCGACTACCTCGCGCGGTTTCCGAAGGTGCGCGTCGAGGTCCAGCTCGAGGTCGGCTTCGTCGATCTACGCCGCAGCACGATCGATGTCGCGGTGCGCACCGGGCCGCTGCAGGACGCGAGCGACCTGTTCGCCAGCCGGCTCGGCACGTCGCTCAAGGGCCACTACGCGAGCCGCGCCTACCTCAAGGCGCGCGGCACGCCGGTGACCCCGATCGAGCTCGCGCAGCACGACTGCATCGTCGTCGGCGCGCGCCGCGACGCGAAGTGGAGCTTTCGCGGCCGCTCCGGCGAGGTCATCGTCGACGCGCCGGATCGACTCGCGACCGACAGCTACGCGCTCGCGCGCGCGGCGTGCATCGCGGGCGCCGGCATCGCGCGCCTGCCGAGCCTCTACGCGGCGCCGCACGTCGAGCGCGGAGCGCTCGTCCCGGTGCTCGAGCGGTTCTGGCAGCGCACGGTGCTGTTCGCGGTCCACGCGGCGGGCCAACCCGCGCCGCCGAAGATCCGCGCGTTCGTCGACCTCGTGCGCGACGCGATGGCGCGCCGGCTCGAACGCTAGATGATAGGTTCCGGCCCGTGTCCTCGCCCGCGCTTCACCCCGATCGCGACCGCCTGCGCGAGCTGTTCCCGCGCGTACGCCGGTTCACCGAAACGTTGTGCGAGCCTCTCGAGCTCGAGGACTACGTCGTCCAGAGCATGCCCGACGCGAGCCCGACGAAGTGGCACCTCGCGCACACGAGCTGGTTCTTCGAGACCTTCGTGCTCGCGCGCGCCGGCGTCGGCTACGCGCCGATCGATCCGCGCTACGCGTATCTGTTCAACTCGTATTATCACGCCGCCGGCGAGCGCCATCCGCAGGCCGAGCGCGGCGCGCTGTCGCGGCCGACCGTCGCCGAGGTGCTCGCGTACCGCCGCCACGTCGATCGCGCGATGCATCGCGTCCTCGATTCGGCACCGAGCGCGGTGTTCGACGAGCTCGCGTTCGTCGTCGAGCTCGGCCTCAACCACGAGGAGCAGCACCAGGAGCTGATCGTCACCGACGTCAAGCACGTGCTCGCCACGAACCCGCTCGCGCCGGCGTACGTCGCGGCGCCCGCCTCCACGCGAAGCACGCCCGCGCGCCTGCACTGGGTCGCGCTCGACGGCGGCAGCGCGGACGTCGGCGCGCGTGCCGCCGGCTTCGCCTTCGACAACGAACGGCCGCGTCACCCCGTGCTGGTCGCGCCGTTCGAGCTCGCGAATCGGCCGGCGAGCTGCGCCGAGTATCTCGAGTTCATCGGCGACGGCGGCTATGCGCGCTCGGAGCTGTGGCTGTCCGACGGCTGGGACGCGTGCCAGCGTCACGGTTGGAGCGCGCCGCTGTACTGGCAGCAGGTCGACGGTGAGTGGACGCACGCGACGCTGCACGGTGCGCGCGCGATCGATCCGGCCGAGCCGGTCTGCCACGTCAGCTACTACGAGGCCGACGCGTTCGCGCGCTGGGCCGGTGCGCGCCTGCCGCTCGAAGCCGAATGGGAGCACGCGGCCGAGGGCTGCGAAGCCGCCGGCAACTTCGTCGAGAGCGGTCGCTTCCATCCGGCGCCGGCCGCCGATTCCGCGCGGCTCGTCCAGATGTTCGGCGACGTCTGGGAATGGACCGCGAGCCCGTATCAGCCGTATCCCGGCTTCGCGCCGTTTCCCGGCGTGCTCGGCGAGTACAACGGCAAGTTCATGATCAACCGCGTCGTGTTGCGCGGCGGCTCGTGCGCGACGCCGGCGCGCCACATCCGCTCGAGCTATCGCAACTTCTTCTTGCCCGACGCGCGCTGGCAATTCAGCGGCGTTCGCCTAACCCGATAGCAGCGCGTCGAGCTTCGCGAGGCTGACCGGCTTGACGACGTGATGATCGAAGCCGCACGCCGCCGACTTGGTGCGGTGCAGCGGCGAGCCGAGCCCGGTCATCGCGATCAGGCGCGGTTTCTTGAACACCGGATGCGTGCTGAACCGCTCGGCGAGCGCCCAGCCGTCGATCACCGGGAGCGAGATGTCGATCAGCGCCGCGTGCGGCCGGAACTCCACCGCCGCTTCGAGCCCGGTCAGCCCGTCGTTCGCGGTTCGCACGCTGTATCCGAGCTGCTCGAGCCCGATCGCGAGCGCCGACGTCAAGTCCACGTTGTCATCGATCACGAGCACGCGCTGGGTTCGTCGCTCCACGCGTGAGGACGTATCACGGAGTCGTCGAAGATCGCGAGATGCTTGTGACTGTGCGCTCTTGCCACGCTCCCGGATGTCGGATCGCGTCGGGTTACGGATGCTTCTCGCGTAGACAGCGGTACGGTGCCTACGTACCCGGACGTGGAGAACCGATGGTTGCGATCAAATACGTCGATGAAGTTCCGACCGCTGCGTCCCGGCGCACACGCGTGCTGCTGGTCGACGATCACCCGGTGTTCCGGCTCGGCATCGCGACCTTGCTCGCGCGGGAGCCCGACTTCGATGTCGTCGGTCAGGCGAGCACGGCTGACGAGGCGATCGAGATGTTCCGGCAGACGCGCGCCGATCTGGTCGTGATCGACATCATGCTCGGCACGGGCAGCGGCATCGCCCTCGTGCGCGAGCTGCTCCAGGTCGCGCCGACTCGGGTGCTCGGCCTGTCTGTTCTCGACGAGCCGGTACGCGTGGCCGAGATGTTGCGCGCCGGTGCGGTCGGCTTCGCGCACAAGACACAGGCATTCGACCAGATCCTCGATGCGATCCGCGCGACGGTCGCCGGCTCGCCGTACGTACCGGCGATGATCCGCGACGAGGTCGAGCGGCTCACGTCGGGGCGCGGCAAGCTGCCGATCGAGCAGCTCACGCTGCGCGAGCGCGAGGTGTTCGCGCTGCTGACCGGCGGGCAGTCGAACGATCAGATCGCGGCCCAGCTGCAGATCAGGCCGCGCACGGTCGAGACCCATCGCCAGCGCGTGATGAAGAAGCTCGGCGCGCACTCGCTCGCGGATCTCGTTCGCCTCGCCACGCGCTGGGGCGTCAACGCGTGACTCGCGAGGATGCACATCAGCTGCGTCATCCGCTGGCCGTGATCCTGTTGTGGGAGCAGATCGCGCGTGGCAGCGAGTCGCCGGCGACGCGCAAGGCCGCACTCGACGCGATCCGTCAGGCCGCGCTCGAGCAGTCGGCGATCATCGATCGCATGGCGCCGCGCAAGCACAAGTCCCGGCGCGCAGCGCAAGTCACGGCGCGCAGCGCGCGAACAGCACCGTCGCGGTGATCGTGCCGTTGTTCGCGACCGCGATGTCGCGCAGACCGTCGCCGTCGAAGTCGCCGAGCGCGAGCGCGGTCGCGCCGGCTCCGGTCGCGTAGGCCGTCTGCGCGCCGAACGTGCCGTCGCCGGCGCCGGCCAGCACGCCGACGGTGCCGTCGCTCTGGTTCGCGACCGCGAGGTCGGTGATGCCATCGAGGTTCAGGTCGGCGAGCGCGACTGCGACCGGATGCGCGCCCACCGGAAACGCCCTCTGCACGCCGAACGTGCCGGCGCTGTCGTTGATGAAAACGCCGACCGTGTTGCTGGCCTCGTTCGCGACGACGATGTCGCGCGAACCGTCGCCGTCGACGAACCCGAGCGCGAGGCCGTAGGGAGACGAACCCGTCGGGTACGGTCCGCCGATCGACGCGAGCGTGCCGGTGCCGTTGTTGACGAGCACGGTGACGGTGTTCGCGTTGGCATCCGAGATCACGAGGTCGGGTCGAGCGTCGCCGGTGATGTCGCCCTCGGCGATG
>DASXCY010000218.1:0-31864 GCA_036490935.1 Kofleriaceae bacterium
CTGGACATGACGCTTGCGCGGCCGGGCCATGGCGAGAGCCGATCATGCGCCAACTTGATTTAGCTGATCTATCAGATAACAGCCAATGACCGTCCTGGAGCTCGTGTCTACGCACGCCTCCGCCTCCGCCCCCCGAACCGAAACCTCTTCCTAGCGGCAGCGCCTGTGGACGCTGTGGATCGCGGCGCACGCGCTCGATGACGAAGCTGCGCCGCGATCCAAGACGATGTGGGCCAGCGCGCGACGCAGGAGCCGCGCGCGCTCGTCCACGCCGCGCGCGCTGGTCCACATCGTCGTCAGCGTCCACAGGCGTCGCGGGACCTTCGATCGCGCGCGCCGAGCCAGCGCCTCGGACGCTGTGCTTCGCCGCCGCCACCACCACCGCCGGCCGCCTCGCGCGCGGATCTGCAGGCTCGACTGACGATCGCAAGACGTGACGAATCGTGAGAAGGAGCGGGTACGGCATCGCGTACGAAGCGCGCGCGGCGCCGGCCGCGAAATCAAACGCGTCGCCGGGATGTTTTTGATCGACACGGGCGGATCGTCTTGATCCAATCGCTTCATGTCGAAGAGCTACCGCGAGCAAGCCCGGCGGTCGTCAGGCCGCTAGCCCGGCGGCGACCAGGCGCGGCCGGTTTCGGCGTCGACGTGCGCGAGCTGCACGGCGCCGCCCGGCGCGAGGTCGATCGTGCCGAGCACGATCGGCAGGTGGAAGCGGCGCGGGCCGCACGAGCCGGGGTTGAACACGGTCAGCCCGCGTTCGCCGCCGATGAAGGGTACGTGCGAGTGGCCGCACACGACCAGCTGCGCGTGCGCGTCGCGCGCGAGCTTCGCGGCGTCGGCGCGCAGCCGCGGGCCGGCGACGCCGATGTGCACGACCAGGATGCGCAGCGCGCCCGCGTCGAGCACGAGGACGTCGGCCAGGCCGCGCGCGTCGATGTTGCCGCGGATCGCGAACACCGGCGCGATCGCCGCGAGCTCCTCGAGCACGCCGAGGTCGCCGATGTCGCCGGCGTGGACGATCGCGTCGGGCGCGAGCCGGCGAAGGATGCCTGCGGTCGCCGGATGCGGTTGCGAGTGCGTGTCGGCGACGACGGCGTAGCGCGCGCCGCCGCCGGCGCGGACCGGCAAGCATGCGGTTTGCCTCACGAGCCGGGGCGCCATGGCGCAACATTATCGTGCTTGCGGCGGGTGGCGAGTATCTGCGAGGCTGCGCGGGATGAAGCGCTTGCTGTACCTCGCCGCCCTCGCCGCGTGTGGCTCGTCACACGCCGGCGCCGGCGATGTCGACGCGCCCGCGCCGACCGGCGATGCGGCTGCGCCAGACGCCCCGTCGCTGGGGGGCCCGTGCGGCGTGCGAGCCGGCATGCGCGGCAAGACCTCGCGCACGCTGCAGGTCGCCGGCCTCACGCGCACGTACATCGTGTATCTGCCGGCGAACGACGATCCGACGCGCCGCGTGCCGCTGGTCTACGTGCATCACGGCTACACGATGTCGGGCGAGAACATGTACGACATCACGGGCTATCCCGCGCTCGCCGACGACCAGCACATCGCGCTCGCGTTTCCCGACGGGCAAGGTGGCCCGGACTCGCTCGGCGCCCCGTGGAACGTCGGCACGAACGTGTGCCCGAGCTACGCCGGCGCGCCGCCCGAGGCGACCGGCGATGACTTCGCGTTCCTCGACGCGATGAAGGCCGATATCGCGCAGGACCAGTGCCTCGACGACGATCACATCTTCGTCACCGGGTTCTCGATGGGCGGCTACTTCGCGCATCAAGTCGGCTGCATGCGCCCCGACATCCGCGGCGTCGCGCCGCACTCGGGCGGCACGCACGAGCTCGACGATTGTCCGACCGTGCACAAGCCGATCATCATCTTCCATGGCACGTCCGACGAGGTCGTGCCCGACGGCTGCGACGATCCCAGCAGCTCGACGCCGAGCGGTTATGTCGCGTCGGCCACCGCGTGGGCCGCGAAGAACGGCTGCGCGCCGACCTCGCACACGATGGCGGTCGAGGGCGGCACGTGCGCGCTCTACGACGGCTGTCCCGCCGACGGCCAGGTCGAGCTCTGCACGTTCGACAATATGGTCCACTGCTGGGCCGGCGGTGTGCAGGGCCTCTACGGCTGCGCCAACTACGCCAGCGCGACCACGCTCGAGTGGAGCTTCTGGCAGCAATACGCCTGGTAGGTCACAGCGGCGTGTCGTCGACGGGCTGCTCGAGCGGCTGGCCGTCGCCGACGAGCAGACCGGCGGTGCTCGACCACACGGGCGTGTTGGAGTCGTCGACGATCGTCAGGCCGCTGCTGTCGAGCAGCGCCTCACCCTCGGGGAAGCCCTCGCTGCCGGAGTCGAACACCGCGTCGCCGTTGTCGTCGTAGACGACGAGCGAGCCCGTGTCGGCGAGCGCGGCGACGGCGCCCGCGCCGGCGGTGCCGGCTGTCCACACTGTCTGGCCGGCGATCGTCAGCGTCAGCTCGCCGTCGCTCGCCATCGCGAGCACGCTCGAGCCGTCGCAGGCTGCGTGCGACTCGCCCGGCACCAGGCCCTCGCCGATCTGCAGCGTGCCGCAATGCGCGGGCACCGCACGACGCGCGGTCGCGGGCTGGTTCGTGCCGCCCGGCTTGGGCGCCAGCAACAGGTTCGAGGTGTCGGCATCGACGTCGCCGGCGCCCGACACGTGGAAGTCACCCGCGTACTGCCACGCGCGATCGTGATGATTGCGGAATCGTCCGCCCATCTGATCGAGATCGCCCGGCGTGATGCGCTTGAAGCCGTGATAGAAGTAGCTCGCCGCCCACGCCGCATCGATGCGCGCGTGCACGTCGTGGTAGTGGTTCAGCGCGAACGGCGACGCGTAGATGTACGCGCGATAGCCCGCGTGATGCAGCGCCGCGATCCAGCCGCGCACGTAGTTCGTCGACGCGCCGACGTGGTTGAAGTAGGTACCAGCCTCGACGTCGAGCGCGACCGGGATATCGCGGTGCGGCTCCCAGCCGAATGCTTTCATCCGCTTCACCGTGTCGAGGCCATCGGAGTGGCCGCGATCCCAGCTGAGCTGGTCGGCGCCGCAGATCCCGCCGTCCTGACGACCGACGTAGATCGGCATGAACTTCCAGCCGGTCGCGTTCGCGATGTCGGAGACGCGCGCGTGCGTCCAGCCGGAGCCGCCGTCGCACGGGCCGCCGATGTACACGCCGGACCACTTCACGCCGTGATCGTTCTTCAGCAGGCGGGCTTCGCCGACGGAGAACGCGGACGCGCGATCGACGCCGCGCAGGACGTGGATGGTCTCGGCCACGTCCGGCGCGAAGGTTTGGTCATCTGAGGTGGAATCGTCGGACGAGTCGATCGTCCCGGCACAGCCGACGAGGAGCACGAGCGCACAGGTGAAACGCATGGCGCTCGTGCAACAGCAACCGACGTGCCGCTCGCCTCCCGTGCGATTGCGACGAGTTACGTAGATGACTGTAGCGTCTCGGTTGCAACCGATCGTCCGCACCGATCGTGCGCGCGAGACTGCGCGCTGGCGCGCAAGCGCTCAGTCCACTTCGCCACGCGCGAAGTCGGGCACGGAAGGATCGCGGTCCGGAGCGTCGTGTCGGACGCGCTGCTCGACATCGTCGGGGTGCACTTCGCGTGGCGCCTCGACCACCGGTTTCGGCTTTCGGGTCGGTTTGAAGCGTTGTTTACGCGGCATGCCGGGCGTCGTTTGCAACCGACGTGCACGTGCGAAACGTGCGCGAGGGCTCACGCGGCACGAATCCTGCTCGATCGCGCTCGGGACATGACGGCGAAGCGGACCTTGCGCGTGGCGATCGTCGGCGAGTCACCGGATCCCGACGAGCTCGCAGCCCTGCTCGAGATGATCTGCAGCGCCGAACGCGAGGTACGCTCGCCCGGATGGCGACCGTCCTCTTCCCGCTCCCGGATCGCGACTTCGACGTCACCGAAGTCGCCGTACCGTGGCAGCTCCTGCGCGATGCGGGACACCAGCCGATCTTCGCGACCGAAGCCGGCGCGACCCCGGCGTGCGATCCGCTGCTCCTGACCGGCGTCGTGTTCGGCAAGCTCGGCGCGCGGCCCGAAGCGATCGCGTGCTATCGCGAGCTCGAGCGCGCGCCTGAATTCGTCACGCCGCGCAAGTGGAGCGAGTGCCGCGCCGGCGACTTCGACGCGCTCGTGCTCGCCGGCGGCCACGCGCCCGGCATGCGGCAGTACCTCGGCAGCGAGGTCGTGCAGCGGCTCGTCGCCGACTTCTTCGCGGCGCCACAAAAGCCGATCGCCGCGATCTGCCACGGCGTGCTCGTCGCCGCGCGTGCAAAGCGTGCCGACGGCCAGCCGGTGCTGCACGGCGTGAAGACCACGTGCCTGCCGAAATACATGGAACGGTCGGCGTTCCTCGCGACGTGCTGGCGGCGCGGCCGCTACTACCGCACGTATCCGGCGTACGTCGAGGACGAGGTGCGCGCCGCGCTCGCGTCGCCCGACGATTTCACGCGCGGCCCGCGCGAGCTGTCCAAGCGCGGCACGCGCGACGACGACTCGCCCGCGTTCGTCGTCGAGGACGGCCGCTACGTCTCGGCGCGCTGGCCGGGCGACGCGTACCTGTTCGCGAAGAAGCTGATCGAACGCCTGCCGGCCGCCGCGGCGCTACGGAATTTCGTCTGACGAACCGTCGGTGCCCGTGCAGCGCTGGCGCTCCCAGCACAACCCGAGCTGGGTGGCCGGCACGACGACGAGCGCGGGACAATCAGTGTCACTGAGCTCGAGATCGACGCTCTCGTACGTGGGCGTACCTACTTCCGGGCCGCAGTCGAAGTACTGGCGCAGATCGAATTCGTGCCCGCCTGCGTCGTCATATACCTCGAAGGTGACCGGTGCCGCCTCGGCCGCCGCGAAGCTATCGAACGTGCGATCGACCTCGAACGACGAGATCGGGGTACCGTTCTGCGACAGCGTCGCTGCGTTGGCGCCCACGTGAGCGTCGATCTCGAATCCCGGGCTGCAACCCGTCATCGCCACGATCAACGCCAGGCGCCGCACGCTGCCAGTATGGCATCAGAACAACCTCCAGCGACAGGATATGCTGTTCGCTCGTCGGTGAATCCGAGGGTCACGACACACGTGCGGCGGTTCGCGTTCGCGTTGCTTGCAGTCGCGTTCGCGCGCGATGGCGTCGCGGACCGCACGTTGCCCGACTATCGCTACTTCCGCGCGCTGTCGATCGATCTGCAGGGGCGGCCGCCGACGCGCGACGAGCTCGCCGCGTTCGACCGGCGGGACTTCGATGTCGAGGCGTGGATCGACACGCACCTCACCGGCAGCGCGTACGCCGAGCGGCTCACGCGCATCTATCTCGACGCGCTTCGCCTCGAGGTCGGGTCGAGCTTCCAGTTCGTACCGAACGCGCTCCAGCTGCGCCGCGAGACCGTGCTCGGGCCCGACGGCGCGCCCGTGTACATCTACTTCCGGCACGGCCAGCGCCGCGTCGACGCCGCGACCGACGGCGATTTCTGCCTGACGCGCGACGAGACCGGGCTCGCGTTTCCGCCCAACGCGGCACCGCTCGGGTTTCCGGTGGCGGTCTCGCAAGACGTGCTCGATGCCAGGACCGTGGTCGTCAAGCCGTGGTGGCTGTACGCGGATTATCGCGCCGCGCTGCCGAGCGATCACATCGCGAAGGATTGGGCCACGCGGTTCCCGAGCTTCGTGCCGATCGCGGGCCTGCTGGTCGAGCCCGACGGCAAGACGCCGTCGACCGCGGTGCGCGTGTGCAAGGAAGAAGCGCAGACCGCGGAGACCGGCATCGTCTACGCGTCGGGCCGGCCCGCGGTGAAGAAGGGCGAGCCGCCGCCTGCGCGCCGGTCGACCCTGCCGCCGGGCGACTCGCCGTTCGCGAAGGCGATGAAGGGGCGCGCGGTGTCGTGCCTGTCGGGCACGGGCTTTCAGAGCTCGGTGCAATGCGGCTGCGGGATCGGGCTCGAGCGCTGCATGCCGGCAAGTGGGCCGCAGTTCGAGTCCGCCGCGTTCCTGCTGCCGACGCACACCCCGATGAACCTCGCGTTCGACGCCTCGCCGCAGCCGGCGTCGTCGTGGGAGAAGCTGTGGTGGAGCCAGGAGGCGAGGCGGTTCCTCGCGAAGATCTTCGGCGACGACCGCGACTTCCGCGACGTCCTCGAGTCGCGCGCGACCGAGGTCAACGGCCCGCTCGCGCAGTTCTATCGGTTCCTGTCGGGCGCGACGTGCTGCGGCCCGGCGGCCGATGCCGGCTATGTCGAGCCCGAGGGCGTCGTCGATCCGGCGGCGGTGCCCGCCGCGCTCGTGCCCGAGGACACCGCGACGTGGCTGCCGATCGCGGATCGCGGCCCGCACGCGTCGGGCATCCTGACGATGCCGATCTTCCTCGTCAAGTACGGCTCGCGGCGCGCGCGCGCACACGTCTTGTACAACGCGTTTCTGTGCAACGACTTCGTCGCTGGCGCGGTCGAGCTCGCGCCGAGCGACGAGCCCGATCTGATGAAGCGCTCCGGTTGCTCGACGTGCCATCAGACGCTCGAGCCGATGGCCGCGTACTTCACGCGCGTCGCCGAGAGCGACTGGACCTGGCTGCCGCCGCAGCTGTTCCCGGCGGCCGGCTGCACGAGATCGCCGGCGAGTGGCCTGTGCAAGCAGGTCTACGATCCGGCGTTCCACATGCTGCGCGGCGCCTATGCTTCGCCGGCGCACGCCGAGGCCGGCCCCGCCGGGCTCGCGAAGGAGATCGCGGGCGCACCCGAATTCGCGCCGTGCGTCGTGCAGACGGTCGCGCAATCGCTGCTCGGCCGCGCGCTCGAGCCCGAAGACGACGCGTGGAAGGCCCGGCTCGTGAAGACCTTCGTCGACGGCGGCTATCGCATGCGCGCCCTCGTTCGCGCGATCGTCACCTCGCCGCGCTACCGCGCCGGAAACGACGTGCGATGAGCCAGAGCAGGAATTACCGCTCGGCCGAGCAACTGGTCTCGGCTGGCGTCTTCCTTGGCGTCTGCGGCGCCTTGGCGGTAACTCTGGGTGCGTGTGCGGCTCCTACCACGATCGTTCCGAGCAGGCCGGAGCCGCTGCCGGCGATGCGGGCGGCGGCGATCGATACGACGCCGAAGGAGAGGCGGCGGATGATGCCGCCCGAGGTGTACCTGCGCGCGTACCTGGTGTGGTTCGGCGGGCTCGCGCCGCTCGACGTGCAGGCCAAGGCACGCGGCAAGAACCTGTTCGACAGCTGGGACGATTACCTCGCCGCGCTCGGCTTGCCCGACTACAAGGTCGATCTGCCGCGCCAGCTGCAGACCAACACGCTCATGCTCGCGACGCTCGGCCGCCTCGGCGAGGCGCTGTGCATTCGCGCCGCCGAGCACGACCTGCACGGCAAGCCCGCGGCAGCCGATCGCGTCGTGTTCGCGTTCGAGCCGATCGCGGCGCCGAGCGACACGCAGTTCGCCGAGCGCTTCGACGTGCTGCACCGGCTGTTCCTCGGCTACCCGGCGCGGCTCGCGCCGCCCGAGCGCGTCGCGCGCTACTTCGCGTTGTATCGCGAGGTCGCCGCCGAGCACGCCGGCAAGAAGAAGCCGGCGCTCACCGCCGACGAGACCGCGTGGGCCGCGGTGTGCACGGCGCTCGTCCAACACCCCGAAGCGGAGCTCTATTGATGAAGCGGCGCACGGTTCTGCAAATCCTCGGCGGCGGCGCGGCCGCGCTCGCGATGCGCGAGCCGCTGTGGGCCGCGTCGACCGGGCCGAGCGCGACCGACGAGTTCTTCATCTTCATCCACGCGTCGGGCGGCTGGGACGTCACGCTGTGGTCGGATCCGCGCAACGAGCGCAAGGGCCTGGTCGAGCCGGCCTCGAGCGAGAACACCGATCTCGCACCGCTCACGCACTGGAAGAGCACGAGGCTCGACGGCGACGTCGAGACGTTCGAGATCCTCGCGCCGAGCGACGTGCCGATGCGGTTCGGACCCGGCATCGGCGCGCTGTACGACTTGCGCAGCCGGCTCACCGTCATCAACGGCCTCGCGATGGCCACCGTGAGCCATCCCGACGGCACCGCGTTCTCGGCGACCGGCCGTCACCTGCAGGGCGGACGCGCGCCGGCGTCGAGCGTCGATGTCGCGATCGCCAACGAGCTCGGCACGATGCAGCTCTTGCCCGACGTCGCGGTGCAGTTCCCGTCGAGCTATGTCGGCGACAATCTCGATCGCCGCGCGATCCCGCTGCGCGTCGCGAACGCCGCCACGGTCGCGAAGTCGCTCGCGCGCGGCGACGGGTACTTCGAGCCGGCGGATCGCAGCGCGATCACCGCGCTCGTCACCGAGGAGGCCAGCTCGCTCGCGAAGCACTCGACGTTCCCCGAGACCTACGAGCGCATCGCGTCGCAGGCCGGCGCCGTGCAGCAGCTGATCGACGGCAAGCTCGAGGCCGCGTTCACGCAAAAAGCGCTGCAGGATCGCTATCCGCAGTTCGATTACAAGGCGAAGAACTTCGGCGGCGCGGCGCTCGGCGCGGCCTTCGCGGTCGAGGCGATGCGGCGCAACCTGGTGCGCTGCGTCGGCTTCGCGATCGGCGGCCTCGACACCCACAACCAGAACTACAAGCAGCACGCCCACACGCAGCAGGAGCTGTTCGGCGCGATCGCCACGCTCGTCGACCTGCTCGATCGCACGCCGCACCCGACCAGGCACGGTGCGAAGCTCGCCGATCACGCGCACCTGCTCGTGTTCTCGGATTTCTGCCGCACGCCGCAGATCAACTTGACCGGCGGGCGCGATCACTATCCGAACAACTCCGCGCTCGTGATCTCGCCGCGCTTCGTCGCCGGCCGCACGTTCGGCGCGACCGATGCGGAGCAGGTGCTGCCGGCCGGGCCGCGGCCGATCACGCCGCCCGATCTGCTCGCGACATTCCTGCACGCGTTCGACATCGACCCCGCGCGCTACGTGCGCGACGGCGAGGTCGTCAAGGACATGCTCGTGTGAGAACCGCACTGCTCGCGCTCGTCGCGTGCGGCGCCGCCCGGCCGGTCGCGCCGCTCGTCGTGCAGCCGTCGCCGCCGATCGCGCTCGACGTCGGCTCGTCCACGCCGATCGTCGAGCAAGGCGACGCGGTGTACGTGCTCGCCGGCAAGGTCGCGACCATCGTGCGCGGCGGCGCGATCGCGGCGCGCATCGAGGCGCCGGCCGCGTGGACCGCGGGCGCTTCGATCGCCGCGCCCGACGGCGACGGCCGCTGGGTCGTCGGCGCCGACACCGACGGAAAGCTCTGGCGTCTCACCGCCTCGGGCGAGCGCGAGGACGTCTCCGACCGGCTCGGCCTCGCCGGCGCGAAAATCCGCGCGGTCGGTGGCGCCGGCACGACGACCGCCTTCGATCTCGGCGACGCGATCGCATACACGATCGACGGCGTCCACCTCGCGCGCGTGCCGGCCACGCCGGGCTCGAGCCTCGCCGTCGCACGCGGCGTGCTCGCGCGCGCGACGAACGGCCACGTCGAGAGCTGGGATCTCGTCCACGCGACCCGTGTCACCTATCCGGTGCACTCCGACGCGATCGCGTTTCTCGACGCGGACTCCGATCACCCGCGCCTGGTCATCGCCGATACCGATCGCGTGTGGATCGAGCGTGGCGGCCAGCTCCACGCGATCGGCGCGCCCGGCCCGGTGCGCGCGATCGCCGCCGCGCGCGACCGGCTGTGGATCGACGGCGGCGACGATCGGCTCTACACCCTCGACGGCGCGCGATTCGTCGCGACCACCGCGCCGCCCGGCCTGCTCGCCGCCGCTTCGCAGGACGGCGACGCCTGGCTCGCGCGTCCACACGCGCTGCTGCGCTACTCGCCCGGCGGCGGCACCGTCGAGCCCGCGTGGACCGCGCAGGTCGCGCCGGTGTTCCAGCGCGTGTGCTCGCACTGCCACCTGCCCGACGGCGACTCCGGCATCGATCTCTCCACCGCCGCCTCGTGGCATGCCGATCGGGACGAGCTCGTGCGCCGCGTGCTCGTCACGCGCACGATGCCGCCGGCCGGTACCGACCTCAGCGACGCCGACCGCGCCGCGCTGGCCGGCTGGCTGAACGCTTCGGCTTCACGTTGAACGCGTGCCGCAGCTCGTCCTTCGCGCGCGCGAGCCGCGTGCGCGCCGTCGCCGACAGGTTCTTGCCCGCACGATTCTCGTAGAACACGAGCATCGACATCGCCGAGCGAAACGGCGACGTCTTGCGTCGCTTCGAGTGCTCGGCCGAGCGCTTGAGCGATGCGGCCATCGCCCGCGGGCTCTGTTTGAACACGTCGGGCTCGAGGTCGAGCGCGTTGCTCGTCCTCGTCACCCGCGCCGACCATCGCTTTGTTGCCGCCATGACCAACCGTGGTCACGGCCCGCCCGAACGTCGAGCCCTACTTGTCGGGCGTCGCCGGCGGAGTCTTCAGATCTTTCTCGATCTGCTGCTGGTTTTCCTTCTCCATCTGCTTAAGGCGCTTGTCGACGTCCTTCGCCGCCGACACGAACAAGAAGATCACCGCAATGCTGATGATCACGGACAGCACGCCGCAGGCGAGCCCGGCGATCGCCATGCCCTTGCCCTTGCCGACCTTGTTCGCCTTCGAGATGCCGATGGCGCCGAAGATCACGCCGAGCAGCGCCAGGATCCAGCCCAGGACGGGGACCCAGAACAGCACGATCGCGAGGATGCCGCAGATCATGGCCGCGACAGCGAGGCCGTTGCCTTGTTGCGGAGCGGGGGCTCCAGGAGCGTAACCAGGATTCACCATGGCCCCCACACTACCGGATCAGTCCGCCACGAAGCTCTTCCAGCGCGTCAAATATTGCGCGAACGCGGGGGACACGGCGCGGTCCGCCAGCTCGGCCCGGGTCAGCGGAGGTCGGCGCGGCTCCCAGCCCGGCTCGGCCACCCGGGCCGCCCAGTCGGGGTTGGCGACGGCGGCGCGCGCGACCGCGATCAGGTCGGCGCCGCGAGCGAGCGCGGCGTCGGCGTCGGCGCGCGTCCAGATCCCGCCGCAGGCGACGAGCGGCACGTGCTTCGGCAGCGCGGCGCGCAGGACCGTGATCGGGTGCTGGTCCGGGCGCTTCTTCGTCATCGCCGCCGCGTTCCACAGCGAGGCGTGGATCCAGTCGGCGCCGTCGTCGGCGAGCCAGCGCGCGACCTCGAGGCTCTCGTCGAGGTCGAGATCCTTCGCGTTACCGCCCTGCTCGAGCGACAGCCGCACGCCCACCGCAAACCGCGCGCCGACTCGCGCCCGCACCGCGCGCAGGACCTCGCGCACGAGCCGCGCGCGATCCGCGTTCGCCGCGCCGCCCCAGCCATCGTCGCGCGGGTTGAGCGCCCGCGACAGGAACTGGCCGAGCAGGTAACCGTGCGCGCCGTGCAGCTCGACGCCGTCGAAGCCGGCGGCCTGGCAGCGCGCCGCGGCCGCCGCGAACTGCTCGATCACGCGGGCGAGGTCCGCCGCGGTCGCCGCGCGCGGCACTTCGAACTCGGGCCCGTCCTCGCGCCAGCTGCTCGCGCTCCACACTTGCTCGCCGGTCAGCTTCTGGGTCGCGCGCACGCCGCCGTGAAACAGCTGCACGATCGCGAGCGCGCCGCGGCGCTTGATGCGCTCGGCGAGCCGCGCCAGCGCCGGCACGCCGCCGCCCGGTGCGGAGCGTCCATCGACGCCGAGCTCGCCGTGCCACGCCTTGCCGTCGAGCGCGACGTACGCGGCGCAGGTCTCGATCAAGCCGAAGCCGCCGTCGGCGCGGCGCGCGAGCCAGCTGTACTCGTCCTCGCCGAGCGTGCCGTCGGGCAGCGACTGGCCGTTCGTCATCGGCGCGAGCGCGATGCGGTTGGGCACGACGAGCCCGCACGGGAGCTGGATCGGTTGGAACAACATCCGCCGACTTTGGGTCCGGGCAGACCCGGCGCGCAACCACGGTCTGCGGGTTTGCGCCGGCACGCCGCTTGATCATGCCGGCGCCATGCTGAAAACCCTGCTCGCTATTTCGCTCACCGTCATCGCCTGCGGCAAGTCCAAGGAAGGCGCGCCGGCCGGCGACCAGCCCGCCGCCGCGACCAAGCCGGCCGAGGCCAAGCTCGCCGCCAAGCAGCTCGGCTCGCTGCCGCTGCAGGCCGACATCCCCGACGACGCCAACGTCGAAGACACCACCAAAGGCGCCGGCTACCCGTCGGCCACGATCTACGCGTCGCCCACGTTCTTCGTGAACGGCGGCGGCGACATGAGCGACCTCAAGCCGACGATCGACGACTCCAAGACCGCGCTCGCCAAGACGGTCAACGACTTCAAGGCGTGGACGCGCGCCGACAAGACCGCCGACGGCTGGATCCTCGAGGGCAACGGCCAGTCGATGGTGGACAACAAGCCGCTGCTCGCCGTGTGGGTGCGGCGCACGATCGGCGGCGCCCCGTACGACTGCGGCACCAACGCCGACACCAAGGAGCAGATCGCGAAGGTGCTCGCCGAGTGCCAGTCGCTGCGCGCGAAGTAGCTGTCATGTCGGCGTCGGCGTCGCCACCTGGCCGCTCGTGCGCTGCGACAGCGTGACGAGCCGCTGCTCGAGCTGGGCGAGCCGCTGCACGAGCTCGGACTGGCTGCGCAGCAGCTTGTCGATCGAGACCTCGTTCTTCAGGTTCACCTGATACGTGTTGAGCGCGAGCGCCTTGTCCTTCGAGGCCTGGCGGTTCTGGCTCATCATGATGACCGGCGCCTGCAGCGCGGCGAGCGTCGACAAAAATAAGTTCAGGAACATGAACGGCAGCGGGTCGAACGCGAGCGGCTCGCTGGTGACCGAGTTCCAGACCATCCACACCGCCATGATGCCGGCGAAGATGAAGATGAACGGCCAGCTACCGCCGAACGCGGCGACCATGTCGGCGACGCGGGCCCCGATCGTCAGCTTCTCTTCCTCGTCCTCGACGACGTTGCGCGACACGGTGCGCGTCATCAGCTCGTTGGTCGCGCGGATGCGCTCGCCGACCTCGTGCATGATCGTGAGCGCGGCCTCGGGCCGGCCCTTGACGAACTCGATGAAGTCGTCGCGATCGAGCGCGAGCACCGTCGTGTCGCGGGCCGCGCTGGCGGTCGCCGAGCGCGGCGCGCCGTCGAGCAGCGACAGCTCTCCGAAGTATTGCTGCTTGAACAGCGACGTCAGGATGACGCGCTGCTTGCCCGAGCCGGCGACGATGTCGACCGCGCCTTCCTCGATGATGTACATCGCGTCGCCGTCGTCGTTCTGCGCGAAGATCATGGAGCCTTCGGCGAACTTGGACTCGCGCAGCTTGCCGGCGAGCGCGGCGAGGTCGTCGTCGCCGAGCGATTCGAACAGCGGGATGTGCTTCAGCAGCTCGATGCGATCCATAGCGATGGTCACGCTATCACGCTATGGTCCGCGCCCATGCGGACGTGTCTCGCGCTCCTCGTCGCTGCTGCGTGCTCGAACCACAAGGAGGAGCCCAAGCCGGTGCCCGTGCCGACTCCGGCGCCGCACCCGGCGCCACCTGCTCCGCCGCCGAAGTCGGCGCTCGCGCAGACCGGCATCGTGCCGGAGTGGATCGACAAGACAGCCGATCCCTGTAACGATTTCTTCGCATATGCGTGCGGCGGATTCGTCGCGACCGCGCAGATCCCGGCCGACCGCGCGAGCTGGGGTGCGATCTCGATGGTGCAGCAGGACAACGAGGACTTCCTGCGCAAGGTGCTCGACGACGCGGCGGGCGCGACGGCCGACAAGCTCGGCGCGTATTACGCGGCGTGCACGAACGAGGACGCGATCGAGAAGCTCGGCACCGCGCCGATCCAGAGCGACCTCGACGCGATCGGCAAGGTGACCGATGCCAGGTCGGCGGCCGCGGCGATCATCGCGCTGCAGGCCGAGGGCTTCACGACGTTCTTCGAGATCGGCCCGCAACAGGACTTCGCCGATGCGACGCAGATGATCGCGGGGCTCGATCAGGCCGGCATCGGCATGCCGGATCGCAAGTACTACCTCGAGAGCGGAGGCCGCATCCCGAAGGTGCGCGACGCCTACAAGGCGCACGTCGAGCGCGTCTTCGGCTTGCTGAAAGATCCGCGCGCGAAGGACGCCGCGGCAAACGCGTATCGCATCGAGGAGGCGATCGCGAAGGTGGAGCAGGACGAGGTGACGCGGCGCGATCCGCACGCCATCTATCACCGCGTCGAGCGCGCGGGGCTCGTCGGCAAGGTCGCGCCGAGCTTCCCGTGGGTCGACTACCTCGCCGCGATGAACCTCGGCTCGGTCACCGCGATCTCGGTCAACGACCCGGCGTACTTCACCGCGGTCGCGAAGCTGATCGCGAGCGAGAAGCCCGACGCGCTGCGCGACTACCTGACGTGGACCGTGCTGCGCCAGAGCAGCAATTTCCTCGGCAAGGCGTGGGTCGACGAGGCGTTCACGATGGACAAGGAGCTGCGCGGCGTGAAGGAGCTGGCGCCGCGCTGGAAGCGCTGCGTGCGGCGCGTCGACCGCGATCTCGGCGAGCTGCTCGGCCAGGCGTACGTCGCGGCGCGCTTCGCAGGCGACTCGAAGTCGCGCGCGAGCGAGCTCGCGAAGGACGTCCTCGGCTCGATGACGACCGAGCTCGACGGGCTGGCGTGGATGGACGCGGCGACGCGCACCGCCGCGAAGGTGAAGCTCGCGAAGATGGCTTATCTCGTCGGTTATCCCGACAAGTGGCGCGCGTACGACTTCGCGATCTCGCGCGATCACTACGCCGATGACGTGCGCGCGGCGCAGAAGTGGGAGCTCGCGCGCCAGCTCGCGAAGATCGGCAAGCCGGTCGATCGCAAGGACTGGCAGATGTCGCCGCCGACGGTGAACGCGTATTACGACCCGTCGCTCAACGAGCTCGTGCTGCCGGCCGGTCAGCTGCAGGCGCCATTCTTCGGCGCGACGTTCCATCCCGCGGTCAACTTCGGCGACACCGGCGGCGGCACGATCGGCCACGAGATGACGCACGGCTTCGACGACGAGGGCAGCCAGTTCGACGGCGACGGCAATCTGCGCGACTGGTGGAGCAAGTCGACGAAGACGCAGTTCGGCACGGCCGTGAAATGCATCCAGGATCAGTACGCGGGCTACGAGGCAGTGCCGGGCGTGCACCTCGACGGCAAGCTGACGGCGGGCGAGAACATCGCCGACAACGGCGGCGTGAAGATCGCGTACGGCGCGTACCAGGCGTGGCGCGAGCACGCGTCGCCGGCGCCGGCGCGCGAGGTCGACGGCTACAGCGACGACCAGCTCTATTACCTGGGGTACGGCCAGTCGTGGTGCGAGAAGGACACGCCGGAGTCGCTCGAGACGCAGGCGCGCACGAACCCGCACTCCCCTGCGAAGTGGCGCGTCAACGGCGTGGTCGCGAACCAACCCGGGTTCGCCGAGGCGTTCAAGTGCAAGGCCGGCACGGCGATGAACCCCGAGAAGAAGTGCGGCGTGTGGTGAGGTTACGGCGCGTGCACTGAACGGATTGTCAGACCCTCGTGCGAGGGTCGTGACATGTCAGGGAGTGATCCGAGGTTCGAGCTGACGCGAGGCGATGCGGTCGCGTGGCTGCGCACGCTTCCGGCCGCGTCGGTAGATCTGGTGATCACCGATCCGCCGTACGAGTCGTTGGAGAAGTATCGCGCGATCGGCACGACCACGCGCCTGAAGCACAGCAAGGCGTCGAGCAACGACTGGTTCTCGATCTTCCCGAACGCGCGGTTCCCCGAGCTGTTCGCCGAAGTGTTCCGCGTCTTGAAAAGCGACACGCACTTCTATCTGTTCTGCGATCCCGAGACGATGTTCGTCGCCAAGCCGCTCGCCGAGGCTGCGGGGTTCAAGTTCTGGAAGCCATTGATCTGGAGAAAAGACCGGATCGGTATGGGATACCACTACCGAGCGCTCTACGAGTGCGTGCTGTTCTTCGAGAAGGGCAAGCGCAAGCTGAACGATCTCGGCATCGCCGACGTGATCGATGCGAAGCGGATCGTCGGTGGCTATCCGGCGGAGAAGCCGCCGGAGGTGAGCGAGGTGTTGATCGGCCAGAGCACCCAGCCCGGACAGCTGGTGATCGATCCGTTCATGGGGTCGGGCTCGGCCGGCCTCGCGGCGGTGCGGCGGGGGCGCGATTTTCTCGGCAACGATGTCTGCGCCGAGGCGATCGACATCACGCGCGCGAGGTTGCGCGAGGCCGGTGCGCGCGAAGGGCCGCGTCAGGCGGCTACCGAGCCGGCACCGCAGCTCGGGCTCTCGCTGTGACCGGGCACCAGTATCGCGATCTGATCGCCGCGTATATCCACGCGAGCTACGCCGCGCACGGGCTCGTGGTGTACGTCGAGATCGCGCTCGGCAAGACGGTGATCGGCAAGGACCGCTTCATCGACGTGTTCGTGGTCCGCCCCGATGATCGCAAGGCGGTCGCGATCGAGTGCAAGTATCAGGACTCGCTCGGCACGGTCGACGAAAAGATCCCGTACGCGCTCGCCGACCTCGAGGCGCTGTGGGTGCCCGGCGTGCTCGCGTATGCCGGCAAGGGCTGGTCGCGCGGCGTCATGCACACGCTCGAGGGCTCGCGCCTCGCCGCCTATTGCCTGCCCGACCGTGACTCGCTGGCGCGCACGAAGGCAACACGCGAGCTCGACCACGTGCTCGCCGCGATCTTCGGCCTGTGGGACGTCGTGCTCCCCGCGAGCAAACGGTTCAAGCCGCGAGGCTAACCGGCATTCGCGTTCGTCGCGCGTTCCAACGCGAGCTCGGCGGCGTCGCGAGTCGGCGCGGTGACGAGGATCTCGACGTGATCGGGGCGCTGGAACACCTGGAATTGCGCGCCCGGGACGACCGCGGGATCGCGAGCGTCGACGTCGGCGCGATAACCGAGGAGCGTGCTCCGCGTGCGTTCGCATTGCAGGGCGGCGCTGACGTGCTTCGCGTCCAGACCAGGGCGCGGCGCGAGATCGATCCACACGCCCGACAGCGCGCCGCTCTGGTACGCGGGCCGGACTCGCGCCACCACGTCGTGCTGCGCGAACAGCGACCCGTCGCGCTCCGCTTCCGGAACGCCCGCGCAGGCCGTGTTCACCGCGTCGAGCAGCTTGCCGGCCTGCACGCGGTCGCGGCGCGCGAGCTCGCGTTGCTCCATCGCGAGCGCGTGTTCCTGCGCGCGCGCCTCCATGGCGATGTCGACGCACGGCTGCCACGTCGTGACGCCGATGCCGCCGGTGCGGATCTGATCGTTCAGCACGGGATCCGGGCAGGAATACGCGCGCGGGCCGCGGGCGACGAACTGCGTCTCCGCTTGTTCGTGCTCGGCTGCGAGCTGGTCGTGCACGGCGATGTCGTGCTGGATCTCGGAATAGGTGCGCGCCTCGCGGCTGTGGACGCTCGGTAGCGTGCCTGCACAGGCTGCGAGGACGACGGTCATCAGCAAGCTCCGCATACCGGAGCTATTTGCACGAGCTAGGCCGAGGCCTGGAGCTCGATGTTGGCCTGATGCGTCGGACGCTCGAACGAGCGGCGCGCGCGCTGGAACGGCAAGTTCTCGACGTGGCAATGGCCGCCGAACGCGTGATCGAGGTCGAGGATCAGAAACAGGATATGCCCGATCGCGCCGGCCAGCGCGCCGGTCACGAGGGCTTGCAGCCAGAATTCCTGGAACGCGAGCAGGTACATCGAACCGATCGTGATCAGCGCGCCGAGGAACAGCAAGACTCGCATCGCAGGTGGAATGCGCGTGCGTGCCGCGGTGAGCCGGCTCGTACGAACGTCGCTGAGCTCGTTGAAGCGCGTCAGCACCTCCGCGTAGACCGCCTGCTGCGTCTCGGTCTTGGGATGGCAGCGGTGGATCGCGAGCCAGACATCGTCGAGCAGTGCGCCGACGCGCTCGAGCGTGGCGTCATCGCGCCCGGTCATCGCGCGCCACTCGTCGGAGATCACCGCATCGACATATGCCTGCAGGTGCTCCTGGATCGCGATGCGCGTCGCGTTCGGCAGGCCGGTCGCGGTGCGATGCAGATCGACCACCGCCGTCGCCTCGCGCGCGACGAACCCGCGCGCGTCGTTGTACTGCCCCCATACGACGTACACGACGAACGCGAGCAGCACCGCGTAGATGCCGCCGACCGTCTGTAGATAATTGCCGAGGGCATCGCTCGACGCGCGCAGCTGATCCTGCGGGATCAGCGAGCGGCAGGCGATCAAGCCGAGCACGCTCACGAGCGACGTGCCGGCCACGATCGGCGTCAGCCGCAGCACCGTGCGAAACCATCGATTCATGGCTTCGCACAGTACGGCTACGGCGCGAGCGTGTCGACCGTCGCGTCGAGCGTCGTGGTGACGCCGCCGTACGTGAGCGTCGCGCCCGGTCCGGTGCGGTCGAACGCGACATGCGCGGTCTGACCGTTCGAGAGCGTCACGCTCACCGTCGAGTCGTCGCTCGCGGTCGCCGAGCTGACCGCGCCGTCGATCGACAGGACGTGCAGGAAGCGCTGGTCGCCGCCCGCGACGGTCTCGTCGAGTCGATAGCCGCCGGTGTAGTCGCCGCTCGCGTCGCTCGTGTACGCGAACACCGAGCCGGTCGCCGCCGCCGGCGCGAGCCGCTGCACGTGCAACGTGTGCGAGCCCGCGGTCACCGACGCGTTCGCGCCGGAGACCGACCACTGGTTCGGCGACGCGAGCGACCAGGCCTGCTGCGTGCTGGCCGCGGACTTCACGCGGTCGTAGACGACGATCGTGTCGGGCTCGAGGAACACGAGCTCGCGCTGCACGTTCGAGATCGCGGCCGCGCCGTTGTACGCCGCCGTCAGATCGGCCGACGCGTACAGCCAGTTCGAACCGGCGTGCAGTCCGACCAGCTGCGACTCGGTGCTCGCGACCTGCGCGATCGGCGTGCCGCTGCTCGAGATGCGGACGATGCCGTGCGCGGTCGTCTCCTGGCGCAGGCCGGAGTGCGACTGCACCACCGCGTCGTACGCGAGCCAGCCGTCCTTGTAGATCATCAGCGCGCCTTGATCCTGGTGCGCGTGCGACTCGGTGTACGGGCCTGCGATGAGGTTGATCCACGTCGCGTGGGTGTCCCAGCCCGAGCGGGCGTACAGCTCGCCGATGCCGGGCGCGTAGTACGCGGTGCCGCCGGTCATCGAGCCGACGTCGACGTCGGGGTTCTCGTAGACGAAGTCATCGACCGCCATGAACGAGTTCTGCATTGCCGGCACGCTGCAGTTGGCGAGCAGCGCCTGGGCGCGCGGCGCGAGCGTGTCGGTCGGGTACAGGTGCACGAGCTCCTGCAGGTAGTTGCGCTGATAGTCGAACATCGACGCCGTCGAGTCGCGCGACTGGTCGCCGGTCGGCGCGAAACGATCGAGCGTCGGCACGATCTGATGCATCATCGTCAGCATCGACGCGCGCGTGTGCGGCGTGAGCGCGCCGATCGGTTCGCCGGTGGTCGCGCTCCAGATGTCGTAGAGCTCGAACAGCGTGCGCATCGCGACGCCGTAGCCGGTGCCTTCGCGCGAGCCGCCGCCGACGAGGTCGGAGTCGAACGTCGGCATCAGCTGATCGAGCACCTTGGTGACGCGGAACTGCGCGAGCCACGCGTCGGCGTGCGAGTCCTCGCCGTACTCGGCGAGGCCGAGCAGCATCGTCGCGCGTAGGAACGAGTAGTAGTAATTGTCCGACGGATCGTTGGTCGCCCAGCCGGTCCACGGAAACGCCTTGCTGCCCCACGCCGCGCTCGCCGGGGTCCAGACGTTCGTGACAGCCTGGTTCGCATAGGCGAGCCAGCGCGTGCGCTGCGACGTGGTCACCGCGTCAAAGCACCAGTCGTAGACGAGCGAGAGGTTGCCGACCATCTCGCCGATTCCCAGGTAATCGTCGTTCGCGACGACCGGCTGCGAGCCTCCCGCGATCGCGGTCTCCGCAGCGCTGACCTGCGCGTCGACGTCGGCGATCGCGGCGGTGCAGTACTTCGAATCGCCGGTGAGCTGGCCGACGAGTGCGGCATTCCACGAGTCGAAGCCCCAGTACGACGTGCCCCCGAGCCAGGAGTCGACGACCGTCTTCAGCCGCTTCGGCGCGGCGCGGCCGGATGCGAGCGCCGCCGTGAGGCGGGCATCGTTCGCGCCGAGATAGATCTTGGGGTGCGTGGTCGGATAGGTCGGCTGCACGTCCGTCACGCCGCCGTCCATGTCCGAGCCCGAACCCGAGCCCGAGCCGTCGCCGCCTGGTCCGATGTTCGAGCCAGAGTCGCCGCCACCCGCCGGGTTCATGCCGTGCGAGCCGCTGCACGCCGCCAGGCCGAGGACCAATACGATGGTTCTGCGTGTCATGGCCGCACGCAGTAACATCGGCCGTGCGCGGCTGTCACTGTGGTTATTGTCCGACAACGCGGCACATTTTCGAGATAAGCACTTTTCGTAGTGCGGATTCTCGACGGTGACGAACCTCTCGTCGGAAACTAACCGCGGACCAGATTACAGATCTAGAGTCCGTATAACCGAAAAATAAATCAGGCTCAGCGGCAGATCGCTAGTCAGCGTTTTACCGATCTCGGGGTCGCGCGGACGTTCCACACCCAGATCGAAAGTCCGAGCCCGATGACCGCGATCGGGATCATCGCGATCGGCCACGCGTACCAGTTATCGACATGTTTCGCGGCTTCCGAGCCCTTCTCGGGCAGCGTGCGGCCGAACACCTGATCCTGCAGCGCGGTGCCGAAGTAGACGAAGCCGTCGATGAGGCCGGTCGCGGTGCCGGCGTGCTTGCGGCCGCCGTAGTCCTGACTCGCAACACCCGACAGCATGCCGTTCACGCCGATCGCGGACATCATCATGAACGCGACCACCCAGCTCACGGTGGCGGGTACCGCAAACAGCGGGATGAGCGCGATCGCGCCGGCGAGCACGAACGCGAACAGCACCGTCGACACCGGCGGCCGCCGCGACTGGAACACGTGATCGGAGATCACGCCCGCGAACATGCCGCCGATGATGCCGGCGATGCACGCGACCATTCCCCAGTGCTTGTAGACGTACGCTTCCTTGAGATCGAGCCCCGACGCGAACGTCCGGTACCACTTGAGGATGCCCTGGCGCAGGAACCCGGCGCACAACGAGATCAGCGCGATGATGAGGATGATCCGCGTGGTGAGTAGCCGCCATACAACGCGCGCGGGGGTCTCCGGCGGGCCGGTGTCGCCGCTCGATGCATCCTCGACGTCGAAGTCGACATGACCGGCGTCGCCCGGCGTGTCGCGCACGAACAGATACGACAGCACGAGGAACAGCGTGATGAAGCACGCCGGCGCGAGGAACAGCCACTCGGGCGACGTCAGCGACGCGATCTTCGGCGCCCAGTCGAACGCGAGATAGATCCCGAGCGAGATCAGGATTCCGAAAATCCCGCCGAACGTGCCCCGCTCGCGCAGGTGGAACCAGTTCGCATTGACCTTGACGATCGAGACCGCGCCGAAGCTCTGGAAGTACATGTTGGCCGCGAACAGCAGCGTCAGCACGCCGACCGACGGCGGCGTACCGGTGCTGAAGTAGAGGAGCCCCATTGCCGCATTGCACGCGGCGGAGCCGGCCGCGGCGATCAGGATCGTCGTGCGGCCGCCGAGCTTGTCGCAGATCGGGCCGTTGACGAGGAACGCGAGCCCGTAGGTGATCGAGCCGATCGCATCGATGTTCGCGAAGTCGGTGCCGCTCAGCAGCTTCGCGTCGAGCAGCCCGTTCAGGTTGTAGCGGCCCATGTAGAGGAACGCGTACGTGAGCCCGAGCGGAAGCCAGTTGAGCACGCGCCGGCGGCGAAACGCGGCGCTGTGACCGAGCTGAACGCGTGGCAACTGGCTCACGACCAGCGCGATCACTCCGCAGAGGATCACGATCGGAAGGAGCTCCTGCCGGACCTTGTCCACCGGCCGAGCAGCTTACACGACGTGATAACCTCGCGTCCGATGCGAACGCGCTCGTTGCTCGTCGGTATCGCGATGGTGGCGGCGGCGTGCGGAAAAGCCGCGGCGCCTCCTCCGGCACCGGCCGCGGGCAGCGGCAGCGCCGCCGCACCGAGTCAGGGGGTCGCGATCGTGGTCGACGATCAGCCGGCCGCGACCGTGACGCCCGCGCAGCTCGCGACCTGGCCGCGCCTCGACACGCTCGTGCCCGTCTCGGCCCGTCGCATCGGGCAGTGGGACGACGTGGTCGTCGCCGGTAGCCAGCCGACGACGATGCACCGGATCTCCGACCAGCACCCCGACCTCGTGCCCGCGCTGTTCCCGAGCAACGGAGGCGCGTCGTTCGGGCTGTTCGATCCGGTCGAGCTCGGCAAGCGCGGCATGCCGCAGATCCGCAGCGACGGCGTGCGAGAACTTCGCATCAAGCTCGCCCAGAATTCCGGCCGCGGCGAGCACGAGTCCGGCCAGGGTGGCGGTGCCGACCCATCGCAGTTGTCGATCGACATCAAGACGCCGGCCGGCGCATCCAAGCTCGCGGGCAAGACGCTGCTCGCGATCCCGCGCCAGCCACTGCCGGGCGAGACCGGTGAAGGCCGGGGCTGGCCGCTGCAGCTCCTGCTCGACGCCGCCGGGATCAAGAAGTTCGCCAAGCTCGTGCTGACCGACAGCGAAGGCCTCACCGTCGAGCTCGAGCAGGCCGACTTCGATGCGAAGACGTCGATGCCGTACGTGAAGCTCAACCGCCAGGGCGCGCTGCGCTTCACGCTGTTCAAGAAGCAGGGCGAAGGCTGGCAGAAGCGCGGCGACCTGCGCGGCCTGGCCTCGATCGAAGTCGTGAAGTAGTCAGCGGCCGTACGTCCACGCGACGCGACCGGTCGCGAGCTCGATCGCGAGCGCGCGATGCGCGGGGTCGGGCGACGTGACGACGAGCCGATCGCCGACGACGTGCGCGCTCTCGCAGCGGCCGCCGAGCGCGGCGGTCCACGCGACGTGCAGATCGGACGCGATGCGCGACAGCGCGATCGCACCGGGATGATCGATCGCCGCGTCGTGCTGGACGAGCACGAGCGCCGCATCCTCGACGCGCAAGAAGCTGGGCGACACGAATTCCGGCGCATCCGGCGCCAGCGCGGCATCCGAGCCGCTGCCGCGCTGGAGCGCACGCGGCGCGGTGCCGATGCCCGGCGCGAACGAGAGCGGCGCACCCGCAGCGCCCGCGACGTCGGCGAACGCGCAGCCGCCGTCGGGGCGCCCGAGCCACGTGCGGCTCGCCTCGTCGGCGGGGCCGGCGGTCACCGCGTCGAAGCTCGGTACCGCGACGAGGTGCGTCTGGTCGCCGCTCGTGCACCACATGCGTGCCGGCGTGCCGGGCCAGCACCGCACGGGCTCGTCGATCACGCGCGACGCGACGACGGCGCCGCTCGCCGGATCGAGCGCGGTGAACCGGTAGCTGCCGCCTCGCGCGCTGCCGCCGACGCGATCGATCACGACGACGAAGCCGGGCTCGCCTGCCACGACGAGCGCGCCCATCGGTTGCCCGGTCGCGGTGTCGACCTCGCGCCGCGAGCTCCACCGCGAATACGCGAGAGACCCCGCCGCCACCGCGAGCGCCACGAGCACCGCGCCGGCGAGCGCGCGCATCAGAAGTCGACCAGATCGGCGCGCAGCCGTGCGAGCAGCCGCCCGGCCGCTTCGTCGCGATCGCCGGTGACGCCGCGAAACGCGACGCGATCGTTGAGGTCGATGTGATCGAGCGGGCGATGCGCGACCTCGAGGATGCAGAACCCGCCCCAGCGAAAGCAGTGGCGCAGATACTCGACGAAGCGCACGCGATGGCGCGCGAACAAGACGCGCGGATCGATCGCGTCGGCGGGCGTCGGCGCCGGCAACTCGATCGAGTATGGCGGCCCACCGCTGATGTTCTGCTTGTGCAGGAAATCGCGCGACAGCTCGGCGAGATAGGGCCCGACGATCTCGCGGTGCGACGCCGCGACCTCGGCGACGTAGCCGTCCATGCCGTAGCGCTGGTCGGCGACGCCGGCGATCTCGAGCGGATCGAGCGCGACCAGCGCCAGCCCGTCGGCTTCGAGCGCGCACGGACCGTAGCTATACATGTCCGCGCCACCGGGCACGAGCGCGATCGAGCCGACGACCCGCCAGAACGCATCGAGCGCGATCGGCAGCGGCCCGAACCGTGCCGCGACGAGACAGAGCGCGTCGTCATCGGCCGCGGGCTCCTCGCGCGCGAGCTGCGCGCCCGCCGCCTGCAGCACGCCGCGCACGACATCGGCGTTGTGGCGGACGCGCTTCATGAGCTCGTGCGCGACCGCTTGCGCCTCGGCGCGGAGCTCGTCGTGCTGGACGACCGCGACCGCCTGCTCGACGAGCTCGTTCCACACGCCGCGTTCGCCGCCGAGATAGCGGGCGAGGTAATCGCGCCGCTCGGGCGCCGCGACGCGCGGCAACACCGGATCGTGCGGATAACGCTCGATCGCCGCGATCGCCTCCTCGCGCGGCACCACCGATAGCGCGCGCCGCGCGTAGTGCCCGATCAGCTCGTGGTGGCGCAGGCGCGCGGCGAGATCGACGAGCCTCGGCTCGACGACCAGCGGATCCTGACCGGGTGCGATCTGCCGCGGCTCGCTTCCGCCATGGCACACGTACAGCAGCTTCGCGACGATGCGCTCCTCGTCGGGCGAATCGGTTCGGCGATCGAGGACGGCCTGGATCGGCCCGAGGAACCGCGACCACACCGTCGGCAGGTCGCGGCACACCGCGGCGCGCACGGCGATGCTGGCGATCACGCCGTCGTCGTCGAGCCAGCGCGCGTCGAGCGCGGCGGCGGCGTGCTCGTCGTCGATCGCGGCGAGCGCATGCGCGACGGCGGTGCGCAGCCGCCGGTCCGGGCTCGCCTCGAGCAGGCGCGCGAGCGCGGGCACCGAGTCGCGATCGCCCGCGCTGCCGAGCGCGCGAATCGCCGCACAAGCGCGGTCGAGAGCCTGTTTCGGCAGCGGGACGAGCGTCGTGGCCCCCGATTCGACGAGGGCCTTCCGCGCGTCCTCCACCGTCATGGCGCCGATCCTACTACGCGTGATATCGACGAAGCATGGATCATTCCGATCTGCTCGCTCGGATCCCGATGTTCGACGGCCTCGCCCCCGAGGACGTCAAGGCGCTCGCGAAGAGCCTCACGGACCGCGAGTACCGCGCCGGTCAGATCATCATGAACCAGGGCGACCCGGGAACGTCGATGTTCATCGTGGCGCGCGGCCACGTGAACATTCACCTGCCCGGCGAGGCGTCGCGGCGCATCTCGCTCAAGGACGTCACCGACGGCGAGTACTTCGGCGAGCTCGCGCTGTTCGACGACAAACCGCGGTCGGCGAGCGCGCTCGCGACCACCGACGCGCTGCTGCTCGAGCTCGATCGCACCACGCTCGAGCGCTACCTCACGACCCGGCCGCACGCCGCGATGACGCTGCTGCGCACGATGTCGACGCGCCTGCGCCAGACCAACGAGATGCTGTCGCAGCGCGCCGCGAAGAACGCGGTGAAGGAGGTCGAGAGCAAGCTGACGTGGAGCCAGAAGCTCGCCGACAAGGTCGCCGAAGTGAACGGCAGCTGGACGTTCATCGTGGCGTTGCTCCTGATCACCGTCCTGTGGACGCTCCTCAACGCCGAGTCACTGCGCGCGCCGCAGTTCGATCCGTACCCCTACCAGCTCTTCAACCTCGCGCTCGCGATCCTTGTCGGCTTGCAGGGCCCGCTGATCGTGATGAGCCAGAACCGCTCGGCGCTGAAGGACCGCGCGCAGGCCGAGACCGACTTCAAGGTGAACTTGAAGAACGAGGTCAACATCGAGACGCTGCTGCGAGAGGTCGGAGAGATGCGCGCGGAAGGCAACGCACGACTCGAGCGCCTCGAGCGCGCGACCGGCGTCGCTCAACAGCAGTAATCCGCGGCCATCGCGAGCGCGGCGACCACGACGATCACGCGCAGCAGCGCGGCGGGCACCCGCGATGCGATCGCGCCTCCGAGCACGCCGCCCGCGAGGGCCGCGACGGCCATCACGGCGACGACCGTCCACTCGATGTGACCGGCGATCGTGAACGCGACCGCGGCCGCGACGTTGACCGCGAGTGCGACCGCTTGTTTGAGCGCGTTGACGCGCACGAGCGAGTCGTCGAGCACGACCGCGAGTGCGGCGAGGACGATCACGCTCATCCCCGCACCGAAATAGCCGCCGTACACCGCGGCGATCCCGACGGGCAACGCGGCCCACGCGGCGCGCGACGTCTTCGGGCTGCCCCGCGCCGACAGCCACTTGCGCAGCCGCACCTGCGCCGCGACGAGCACGGCCGCGACGACGAGTAACGCCGGCACGATCCGCTCGAACGCGGCCTCGCCGGTCGCGAGCAACAGCAGCGCGCCCGCGACTCCTCCGGCCGCGGCGGCCGGCAACACGATCGCGGCGCGCCTGCCCTGCCCGGCGAGCTGCCGGCGCTGCGCGATCGTCGCGCCGAGATATCCCGGGCACAGCGCGACCGTGTTCGTCACGTTCGCGGCGAGCGCAGGCAACCCTGCCCATACCAGCACCGGAAATGTCACGAGCGATCCGCCGCCGGCGATCGCGTTGATCATCCCCGCGCCTGCAGCAGCCGCCGCGACCAGTGCGAGGTGCAGGGCGTCCACGTGTGAAGACTATCGGGCTTTGGGCTTTGGGCTTTGGGCTTTGGCCAGAACTTCGGACCACAGCCCGAGGGCCACGGCCCGAGGCCCGAGGCCTTACTTCGAGCCGCTCTGGGCATCGACGAGCGCCGGCATCTCGTGGGCCGGCACGCGGATCTCCTGGCCGAGGTCGGGGCGCGCCGCGCGCGCGATCGCGTCGATCGGAACCGCGCGGCCGAACCGGGCCGACGACTGGATCGCCTGCAGGATCCGCACGTCCTCGAGGCCTTCCCAGCCGCTCGGCTCGGGATCGCGATCCTCGCGGATGCAGCGCGCGAAGTATTCGATCTCGGCACCGATCTGGTCGCGCTTCTCGAACGTGCGCTCCTTCGCGCCGTGCGGACTTTGCACGCGCAGCTTCATCTCCGCGGCGTACTCGTATGCGTTGTCGAGCTCGATGATGCCTTCGGTGCCGACGATCTCGTAATGCGAGCGATCGTGCGCGCCGAAGCTGCACGTGAACTGTGCGACTCGCTCGTCGGGGAACCGCAGCGCGACCGCGAACGCCTCGTCGATCGCCTCGAACCGCGGGCCGCGCCCGGCGAGCCGCATCGCGTTCGCCTCGACCGGCTCGGCGCGAAACAGATAGCGCGCGGCGTTCACGCAGTACACGCCGGTGTCGTAGAGCGGGCCGGCGCCGCGGCGCGGCTGCGTGCGCGTGTTGCCCTCGCGGACCTGCAGCGAGAACACCGAGCTGAAGATGCGCGGCTCGCCGATCTCTCCGCCGCGCGCGATCTCGACGGCGATCAAGTTCGCGGCCTCGAAGTGGAGCCGGTACGCGATCATGAGCTTCACGCCGCGCTGATCGCACGCGTGGATCATCTGCATGCACTCCGCTTCGGTCGGCGCCATCGGCTTCTCGCACATCACGTGCACGCCGTGGCGCGCGGCGATCAGCGTCATCTCGGCGTGCAGATCGTTCGGCACGGCGATGTAGACGAGATCGATCCGCCCGGTCGCCAGCAACCGATCGAGCTCCTCGTAGTGACACGCGACGCGCGCCCCGTAGCGCCCGGCGAGCTCGTCGAGCTTGTGGCGCGAGCCCGAGACCAGCGCGACGAGCTCGACGTCGTCGAGTTGCTCGATCGCGGGCAGCACGGCCGCCTGCGCGAAATGCCCTTGGCCGATGACAGCGATGCCGAGACGCGAGTCACTCATGATCTACGTGAACAGCAACCCGCGTTCCACGTTCGCGCGGCTCGTCGCTTGCACCGCGGTCGCCGCATGGCGAGCAAAGCGTGCGAAAGCTGCGGGAATATCTACGACAAGGCGTTCGAGGTGATGATCGGCGGCACCGCGCACACGTTCGATTCGTTCGCATGCGCGATCCACGCGCTCGCGCCGCGTTGCCGGCACTGTCACGTCGCGATCATCGGCCATGGTATCGAGGCGCGCGGTCAGTACTTTTGCTGCGCGCATTGCGCCCGCAAGGAGGGCGTGCTCGAGGTCTCGGACCGTGCTCCCGACGGAGATGCCGCCACGCCGTGAGCGCGAGCGCCCGAGATGTTCGCACGGTGCGCGCCTCGGTCACGTCCAGTACGGCGTCGCGCCCCACTGGCGATACACGCCCGTCGCGTACTCGAGATCGTTCAAGTCGGGCCAATGATCCTTGTCGAAGCCCGCCATCTTCTCGAGCGACTCCTTCGTCACGTTGACGACGAAGCGCTTCTTCGATTCGTCGACGGTGAGCGCCGACCACGGCAGCGCGAACAGCTTGTTGCCGATGCCCATGAAGCCGCCGAACGACAGCACTGCGTACGCGACGCGGCCGGTCGTGACGTCGACCATCAGCTCCTCGATGCGGCCGATATCCTGGCCGTTCAAGTTGACGACCTTGTCGTGAATCAACGTGGAAGCGCCCAACGTGCGTCGGAATTTGTTCATGCCTCCGGACCGAGCAAGCGACGTTCCCATTCGATCGGGCACGTGCTTCGCATGGCCGCGGCCCTAGGAGGTTTCCCAATGGCCCGAGGTAGCAAAGCAAAGTATTCGAGCAAGCAGAAGCGCCAGGCGCACCACATCGAGGAAGGTGCGAAGAAGCGGGGCGCCTCGGCGAAGCGCGCCGCCCAGATCGGCTGGGCGAGCGTCAACAAGATGGATCACGGCGGCAAGAAGAGCGGCAGCGGTCGCGGCCGCAAGACCAACAAGTCGGCGAGCCGTCGCGGCGGCAAGCGCAGTCACATCGGTCCGAGCCGGCGCTAGACCACGCGGCTCGCGCCTACTGCCGCGCGAGCCGCGCCGGTGCCGGCCGATTCCGGATCCTCGTCGGACAGCCCGGCAGCACGTGACGCGACCCCGCCCTGCCGCGACCAGCTCTCCGATCTGCTCGGCTGCCAGCGGGATGACGCGGTAAGTCGGCCAACCGTCTCGAATCATGGCAACCGTCCGGAATCCGTTACGAAATAGTCATTGAACCGGCGCCATTCGTTCGCTATATGGCGCGCGTGATGGCGGCGTGTCTCGACGAAGCGCAGGTGCTCGCCTTCGCGGCAGGCGACCTGACCGCGGTCATCCGGGCGCCGTTCGAGGCGCACATCGACGACTGCGATTCGTGCCGCCGCGTGCTCGCCGCGCTCGTCAAACGCGGTGTGCCGCGCGAGTGGGCCGCGGGCACTCAGGTCGGCCGCTACACGGTCGGCCCGCGCATCGGCCGCGGCGGCATGGGCGCGGTGTGGCGCGCCGACGATCGCGAGCTCGGCCGCGCGGTCGCGCTCAAGCGCATGCACGCGAGCGCCGACGGCGAGCAACGCGCTCGACTCGTACGCGAAGCGCGTGCCGCGGCGCTGCTGCAGCATCCGAACGTCGTCGCCGTCTACGAGGTCGGCGAGCACGACGGCGAGCCGTTCCTCGCGATGGAGCTCGTCGACGGCATGACGCTGGCGGCGTGGCTGCGCGAGCCGCGCAGCGTGCGCGAGATCGCCGGTGTGCTCGCACAGGCGGGGCGCGGCCTGGCCGCCGCGCACGCGAGCGGGCTCGTCCATCGCGACTTCAAGCCCGACAACGTGCTCGTGGACCGCAGCGGCCGCGCGCGCGTTGCCGACTTCGGGCTCGCGCGTGCCGGCAAGGCGCACGCCGACGACAAGCCGACGGCGGCGGGGGCGCTCGGCCAGCTCACCGAGACCGGCACGCTGTCGGGCACGCCGGCGTACATGGCGCCCGAGCTCGTCGACGGCGCGCCGCCCGACGCGCGCAGCGATCAGTACGCGTTCGCGATCACCGCGTTCGAGGCGCTGTACGGCCGCCATCCGTTCACCGGCGACACGGTCGAAGCGAAGTGGATCGAGATGGCCGCCGGCCGCATCGTCGACGTGCGCGATCGCCGCCGCGTGCCGAAGCGATTGGACCGCGCCGTACGCCGCGCGCTCGCGGTCGATCCGCGCGATCGCTGGCCGAGCGTCGCCGCGTTCGTCGCCGAGCTCGACCACAAGCCGCGCCGCACGTGGCCGTGGCTCGCGGGGTTCGGCGTGTTCGTCGCCGCGAACGCCGCCGTGTTCGCGTACACGCGCGCGCCCGGCAGCGACTGCGAGCGCGGCGCGAACCTCGTCGACGACGTGTGGAGCGCCGCCGCGCGGCTCGATCACGCGCGCGCGTTCGCGGCGGTCGCACCCGGCCGGGCGATCGAGATCGCGACCGCAGATCGGCTCGTCGATGACTGGGCCGACGCGTGGCGCCTCGGCCGGCGCGCGGCATGTCGCGCCGAGCCCACGCAGCGCGACACGCGGCTCGCGTGCCTCGATCGCGCGCTCGGCGATCTACGCGCACAGCTCGCGGCGTGGCGGCAACCCGATGCGAAGGTGGTCGATCGCGCGCTCGGCGCGATCGCGGGCCTGCCCGCGCCGGCCGATTGCATCGACCATGCGCCGCCGGCGAGCCACCAGCCGTTGCTCGAGGCGCGCGTCGCGCAGCTCGCCGCGCTCGGCCGCGCCGGGCACGATCGCGAGGCGCAGGCGCAGATCCCGCGCTTGCTCGCCGATGCCGAATCGTCCGGCGACCGCGGCTTGCTGTCACGCGCGCTGCTGTCGGCCGGCAAGATCGAGCGCTCGCTCGGCGATGGCAAGCACGCGCGCGAGCACGACTCGCGTGCCGTACACGAGGCGGCGCGCGCCGGCGACGATCTCGTGATCCTCGACGCGTTGCTCGACGAGGCCGCGGTCGCCACCGACGGCGAGCACCCGTCCGAGGCGCTCGGCCTGTGCGACGCCGCCGACGCGCTGATCGCGCGCAGCAACCTCGACCGCGAGCATCGTGCGCTCATCGCGCGCGCCGACGCGCTCGTCCAGCTCGGCCGCGGTCCCGAAGCGATCGCCGCGTACCAGCGCGGGATCGCGATCCTCGAGCCGCGCGCCGTGCGCGATCGCGGGGCTCGGCTGCAGCTATCGTCGGCGCTCGGCGCGCTCGGCGGCGCGTACGCCGAGGAACAACGGCCGGAAGAAGCGCGCGCGGCGATCGAGCGCTCGCTCGCGATCGAGGAACCCGAGCTCGGCCCCGACCACCCCGAGATCGGCCGCTCGCTGCACGACCTCGGGCTCCAGGAGCTCGAGCTCGGACACGAGGTCGACGGGCTCGCGCACGTGCAGCGCGCCCGCACGATCTTCGCGAACGCGTACGGCGAGCACGCACCGCTCGTCGCGATGTGTGACGTCGCGCTCGCCGATCACGCGCGCGTGACCGGCGCGTGCAAGGAAGCGGTTCCGATGTACCAGCGCGCGGGCGCCGGGGTCGGCTCCGACGATCCGTTTCGAGCTGCGATCGAATATGGCCTCGGCGTGTGCGCGCACGATCTCGACGATCCGCGCGGCGCGGTCGATCACCTGCAGCACGCGCTCGCGATCTACGCGCGTGAGGGCCGCACCGGCGGCGACATCGCCGACCTGCGCACCGAGATCGGCCTCGCGCTCGTCGAGCTGAACCGCGACGCCGAAGCGCGCACGCAAGCCGAGCAGGCGCTGAAAGACTTCGACGCCGCGAACGTCGAGCCGAAGTCGCGCGTCGACGCCTGGCGCGTGCTCGCCGAGGTCGAGCACGACACCGGCCACACGCCGCACGCGCGCGAGCTGCTGAAGCAAGTGCTCGCCACGATCGGCGACGACCCGCGCGCGCAGTTCGCCGACGTCCGCAAGGCCGTCGAAGCCGAGCTCGCGGAGTGGACGTAG
>DASXCY010000219.1:0-20011 GCA_036490935.1 Kofleriaceae bacterium
GGGAAGTCGGTCAGCGGCTCGCCGGGATCGACGCGGTCGACACGCGGCGGCCGCGACCGCGATCAGCCCAACGGCAGCTCGCACCGCGCGCCTTGCCCAGGGCTCTCTTCCACCGTGATCGCGAGCCAGCGCGCACCGGGCGCCGCGATGCGCGCGCCGAGCAGGCTCGCGACATGCGCGGCGAGCGCCTCGACCGAGATGTTGTCGATCGGCAGCAGCAGCGCGTCCTGGCGCGGCAGCACGTAGCGCTCGCCGCACAGCTTGAACTCGAGCTCGTCATCGTCGCGCACGATCTCGAAGAACGGGTTGTTCGCGGCGAGCAGCACGTGCTCCTTCCAGGCCGCGCACAGCTCGGCGAGCGCGGCCTTGACCGGCGCGAATGGCAGCATCGCGGCGATCTCGATGCGCTCGATCTCGAGCTCGATCGCGATCGTGTAGTTGTGGCCGTGCAGCCGCTCCTTCGTGCCATCCGCGAACACCGTCATGTGCGCGCACGAAAACTTGTACTGCTCGCGCGCGATCGCGATGCGGTGCCTCACGCCGGCACGATAGCACCACGTGATGGCGCCGACCCGTATACGCGACGATCCGCGCCGTGTGCAGGTTCGGCAAAGCCGCCGCCACCATCGCGCACGAGGCGCGCGCGCGGATCACCGGCAGCTGAGCTCGACGTTCGGCAGCATGTCGTGGTTGTAGACGAAGCGCACGGCGTACGGGAACGCGCCGCCGTCGACGTTCATGCCGATCGTGCCGTCGAGGACCTTGCCTCCGTCGCCCTTGAATTGCATCGTCCACTCGGTGACGGAGATGTGCTGGCCGGTCGACGGCCGCTCGGCGACGATCGACGCGAGCTGCATCGGCACCTTGTCGCCGTCCTCGACATCGGCGAGCGGGATCGGCGAGCCTTGCAGCACGTAGTGGATCGTCGAGCCGCCCTGGTCGTTCTGCACGTCGATGCGATTGCCGATCGTGAGCTGCGACGCGATCGCGTGCGCGATCTTGCCGAGCTCGAGGTGGCCGCGGCGCGCCTCCTCGAGCGTCATGCCGAGCAGGCGAAAGGCCGGCCCCGTCGACTGGAACTGGACGTCGAGCGTGCTCGCGGTCTTGCCGAGCACCTGCCACACGCTGCCGCCGTGGATCGCCGCGCCGATCGTCGCGTTCGCGTCCGCCGTCACCGTGAGCCCGGCGAGGTAGCTCTGCGGGTCCGTCGGATCGAAGTCGAGCGCGCCGCCATCGGCGAGCCCGAGCTGGAGCGCCATCATGTGGTTGTCGGTCTCGAACAGACCGTGACCGCGATAGTGCAGGGCCGACGAGCCGCCGCCCCGGTGGAGCGCGGCGTTCGCGATCACGTTGACGAGCGCGCTCGAGAAGTCGAGCTGCAGCCCACCGCACACGATCATCTCGTGATAGCTGTCGCGCAGGTCAGAGACGATCGCCAGGTTCGCGGCGACGTCGCCGGTCGCGCAGCCGGCGAGGGCGTCGGGGTGCGTCAGATCGTCGACGATAGGAGCCTGGGCGCCGCCGCAGCCAGCGAGCGCCACCCACACGAGACACGTGCGCATGCGAGATTTCCGCGGACGACCACGTCATCAGCATGACGCGGCCGTGCTGGCAACGCGCGGCAATCTCTACGCGCTGGCGTTCGCTCGGTCGCGCCCACGGCCACCGCGCCGGCGCCGCCGCCCGCGGCCACCGCGATCGCCGCCACCGCCGCTGCCGCCCGGCGAGCCAGGCGAGGCACTGCGCGGCGGCGGCGCACCGGCCTCGGCGGCGGCTTCGGCTGCGATCTCGGTCGACATCTTGCCGGCCACGCGGAACTGATCCGGCTTCCAGCCCTTTTGCGGCACGACCGTGATGAGCTTCTGGAACCGCTTCTCGAGCGAGTCGAGGTAGTCGCGCTCCTGGCGCGACAAGATTTCGGCGACGCGCGGCGACGCCTCGAGCTCGATCTTCTCGGACTCGACCAGCATGCCGCTGCGCCGCACCTCGCGCAGGATTTCATACGCGACCGTCACCACTGACTTCACGACGCCCGCACCTTCGCACGTCGGGCACGGCTCGGTCAGCAGCTGCACGAGCGACTCGCGCGTGCGCTTGCGCGTCATCTCGACGAGGCCGAGCTCGCTGATCTTCGTCACGTTCGTGCGCGCGCGGTCGCGCGACAGCGCCTTCTGGAACGCATCCCAGACCTTGCGGCGGTTGCCTTCCTTGTCCATGTCGACGAAGTCGACGACGATGATGCCGCCGATGTTGCGCAGCCGCAGCTGGCGCGCCACTTCCTCGCACGCCTCGAGGTTGTTCGCGGTGACCGTGTCCTCGAGGTTGCCCGAGCCGGTGTTCGTGAACGAGCCCGTGTTGACGTCGATCGCGGTCAGCGCCTCGCCCTGATCGATCACGAGCGAGCCGCCGGAGCGCAGCGGCACGCGCCGCGCCACCGCGAGCCGCAGCGCCGGCTCGATGTGGTGATGATCGAAGATCGGGCGCCTGCCCTCGTACTTCTTCACGCGCTCGGTGAAGCGCGGCAGGAACGCCTGCGTGAACTTGCGCAGCCGCTCGTACTGCTCGTCGTCGTCGATGACGATCTCCTTCGTGTCCTCGCGCATCAGGTCGCGCACGCAGCGCAGCACGAGGTCGATGTCGGCGTAGATCAGGCCGGCCCCGCTCATTTGCTCCTCGCGCCGCTCGACCTCGCTCCACACCTTCGCGAGAAAATCGACGTCGTCGCGCAGCTCCTGGTCGATCGCGTCCTCGGCCGCGGTGCGGACGATGAAGCCCGTGCCCTTCGGCCGCGCCGCGTTGACGATGTCGCGCAGCCGCCGCCGCTCCTTGTCCGAGCCGATGCGCTTGCTGACGCCGACCTGCGCGACGTGCGGCATGAACACCGAGTAGCGGCCGGGCAGCGACACGTAGCCGGTCACGCGCGCACCCTTGAGGCCGATCGGATCCTTCGTCACCTGACACACGACCGGCTGGCCGGGCTTCAGGAGGTCGTCGATCTTGCGCTGCGCGAGCTGCTTGCGCGAGCGCGCGACGCGCGACGCGGCGCCCTCCGGCGATTCGTCGCCGTCGTCGACCTCGGCATCCTCGAAGAGCTTGCGCTCGTCACCGGAGCCGAGCACATCGGCGACGTACAGGAACGCGGCGCGCTCCACCTTCGGGCCGAGATCGACGAACGCTGCCTGCATGCCGGGCAGCACCCGCGTCACCTTGCCGCGATAGATGTTGCCGACCATTCCGCGGTCGCGCTTGCGCTCGACAAAAAACTCCGCCAGGGCACCTTCTTCGACCACCGCCACCCGGGTCTCGGGACCCTCGGCATTCACCACGAGCATGTTCTGCATGAAAACCTGTGCAATTCGTTGCGTGCGCTCCGGATCGTCGCGACATGAATGTCCTAGCGCGGGTCCGTTCCGAAGCGTGTAGACACCGCTCGGTAGCATGTGACCTCTGCGAAAACAAGCCATTGCGGTGTTCTCGCACCCGGTGGCCCGTTGCTTGCTTCCTGCGTGGGCGCCGGTGTGCTGCATCGGCATAGCTTTCCAATAGCCTAGTTGGTCTAGTAGTGACGAACGCCCCGGGTTGCCGCCCAGGGCGTTCGTAATTTTCGGGCTGAGGGCTCAGGGCGGGCACATGCCGAGCAAGTTGTACGTCGGCATGTCGCCCGAGTTGTTGTTGCACTGGTTGCTGGCGCAGCAATCGAACGTGCACGTCTCGGACGTGCACCCGATGTTGTCGTTCATGCACGTGTTGTTCGCGCGGCAATAGAACGTGCAGCCCGCGCCGCGGCAGTCGATCACGTCGCCCTGGCAGCTGTTCATCATCTGGCAGTCGACGATGCAGCTCGTCGCGTTGCCGCACGAGACCGTGTCGTTCTTGCACGCGTTCATCGTCATGCAGTTGATCCGGCACGGCATGGCGTCCGGGCAGGTCGCGCCGCTCATGCTCGAGATCGGAATCACGCACGTGCCGGCCACGCACGAGCCACCCGCGGAGCTGCACGCATTCGAGCTCGCCATGCACAGGTCGCCCGTCGGGGCATCGCGATATTCGAACGCGTCGGGCGCGAGCAGGCTGCTATCGCGGATCGGCGCGTCGCGCGGCGAGTTGCTGCCGGCATCGGAGCCGTTACCGGTGGCCGGCGCGCCGTGCGTGAAGCTACAAGCCGCGACCGCGAGATAGACCAGGGCGCGCATGGTCACGGGCAGGTGCTGTTGCCATCGGCGCACACGTTCGGGGTCGCGGCGTCGCCGTTGCATTCGTTGCCGCCGCCGCAGCACGCGAGCGTGCACGCCGACCCGTTGTCGGTCACCTGGAAGCCATCGCAGATGCCGTCGACGAGGCAGTTGATCGTGCAGCCGACGTGATCGCAGTCGAACTGCGAGCCGTTGCACGTGTTGGCGGCCGCGCAATCGATCGTACAGCTCGTCGCCATCGCGCACGCGATCCGATGGCCCGAGCAGGTCCCCTCGCCCGCGCACACCACCTCGCACGGCATGTTCGCCGGGCAGGTGACGTCGAGGTTCGCGAACAGCGTGATCACGCACGTGCCGTCGACACAGCCGCCGCCCGCGGTGAGGCAGTCGCCCAGGTTGGCCACGCACGCGTCGGTGGTCGTCGCCGCATCCGGCGGTGCGTCGGGCGGCGCGTCGCGCATGGTCGTGGATGCGTCGCCCTGCACCGGTGCATCGCGGCCGCCGTCCGCCGCCGCGCCGTTCGAGGCGCCGCCGTGCTGGAAGCTGCACGCGGCGAGCAGGGCCGGCACCAGCAAGCGCATGCGGCAATTTTCGCATGTATCGTCGCGGCGTGGACACGAGTTCGATTGCCTTCGTGCTCGCGCTCGGACGTGCGCTTCACCGCTATGGCACGCCTGCCTATCGGCTCGAAGAGGGTTTGCGACGCGTGTGCGACCGACTCGCGCTCGATGCCGAGGTGTTCACGACTCCGACCGCGATCATCATGAGCTTCGGACCGGCGACCGACCTGCGCACGCGCATGCTTCGCGTCGATGGTGGAGAGCTCGACATGGGCAAGCTCGCCCAGCTCGACGCGCTCGGCGACGAGGTCGTCGCACATCGCGTGACCGCGGCCGACGGCGTACGCCGGGTCGAGGCGATCGTGGCCGCGCCGCCGCGGTTCGGGCGCGCGGTGTCGACGGCGGCGGCCGCGCTGACCGCCGCATCGGTCGCCGTATTCTTCGGCGGCACGCTGGCCGATCTCGCGCTCGCGGGCGCGATCGGGCTCCTGCTCGGCCTGCTGTCGCAGTTCGTCGCGCGCTCGACCGAGCAAGCGCGCGTGCTCGAGCTGGTCGCGGCCGCGTTCGCGTCGTTCACGTCGTCGATCGCGGCGTCGCTGTGGCACGTCACGCCGTCGCTCGTGACCGTGGCCTCGCTGATCATCTGGCTGCCGGGCCTGTCGCTCACGGTCGCGATCGCCGAGCTCGCGACGCGGAACCTGATCGCGGGCACCGCGCGGCTCATGCAAGCCGTGATCGTGCTGCTCGAGCTCGTGGTCGGGGTCGCGCTCGGCGAGCAGCTCGCCTCCGCGCTCGTCGACGTGCCGCAGGTGACGCCGGTCGCGTTGCCGGCGTGGGCCCCGTGGGTCGCGCTGGTCGTCGCCTCGGCGGCGCTCGCGGTGGTCGTGCAGGCCGGCCCTCGCCAGGTCGGCTGGATCGTCGCCGCGTGCGTGATCGGCTACATCGGCACGCGCGTGGGCAGCGCGTGGCTCGGCGGGCCGCTCGGCATGATGGGCGTCCTGTTCGGCGCGCTGCTGCTCGGCGTGGGGTCGAACGCGTACGCGCGCTGGCTCGATCGCCCCGCGCAGGTCGTACAAACGCCGGCCGTGTTCCTGCTCGTGCCGGGCAGCATGGGCTTTCGCGGCATGGCGTCGCTGCTCGACAAGGATACGCTCAGCGGCGTCGACACGTTGTTCGCGATGCTCGTCGTCGCGCTCGCGATCGTGGCCGGCTTGCTCGTCGCAAATGCGGTCGTGTCACCGCGACGATCGCTGTAGATCCGGATCATCCGGATCGGCGTCGCGATGCACGCACGGATCGTTCTCGGGATCGTGCCCGCAGGCGAGCACGCCCGGCGACGGGTCATCGGGATCGACGCCCGCGTGCTCGACGACCTGCAGCGAATCGAGGATCTCCGCGCGGCGCTCCGGCGACACGCCGGGCACGCGGTCGGCGCGCGCCAGGAACGCGACGTAGTACGCGTCTTCGCGGCGCCCCTCGAGCTCGCCGCGCTCGATCGCGCCCTCGAGCTCGCGCTTCAAGTCGCCGATCAGCCGCGACGGAGCCAGCGCGAACGCCTCCATGATCGCGTTGCCGACGCCGCCGGGCAGCGGCGGGAGCTTCGCGTCGGCGTCGGCCAGCACGTGCACGCGATCGGCGAGCGCGCTGATCTGCTCGAGCAGCGTCTTGCGCCGCCCGGGCCGCTTGCTCGTGATGTCGGCGCGCGACAGATCGAGCAAGTCGATCATGTACGCGCCCATCTCGCGGTGGAAGCGGCGCACCGCGCTGTCGCTCCACTGCTCGCTGTACTGGTTCGTGCGCAGGTGATGCTTGACGAGGAAGCGAATCGTCTGGCGCTCGTCGCGCGCGAACGCGAACCGGCCGTGCACCTTGTCGAACATGCGCGCGCCGACCTCGGCGTGACCGTGGAAGTGCACGCCGTCGGCGGTGAACGTGCGCGTCGGCACCTTGCCGATGTCGTGCAGCAGCGCGGCCCAGCGCACGAGCGGGCGCGACACCGTCTGCTTCACGACCTGCTTGGTGTGCGCCCACACGTCCTTGTGCTGGCGCCCGGTCTCCTGCACGAGATCGACCGTCGCCTCGAGCTCGGGGAACAGCACGCGCAAGATCGCCGCGCGCTGCATCCACTCGAGCGCGACGTCGACGTCGTGCCCCAGCAGCGTCTGCTCGACGGCCGCGCGCAACCGCGCCTTGTCGGCGTCGGCGAGCCGAGGCGCGTGCTCGCGCGCGACCTCGGTCAGCGCGTCGGGCGGAACGCGACCGTGCTCGGCAATCGCCGCGGCGATCTCGACGAGCACGATCGGGTCGGCTTCGACGAGCCCGCGCACGCGATCAGCCATGCTCTGGTCTGCGGACAAGCCGGCAGTGCCTACCACGTCTTTGGTACGGGGCGTGCTGAGAGCCGCGGCTTCCGTGCAAGGTCGTATCACCGAACGTCAGCTGCCAGATGCCGAGCGCTCGATGCCCGGCATCACGCGCTTCTATGCGGGTCTCGACGAGAAGCCCGCGACGTTCCTCGATCTTTTGTGGCAGTTCGAAGGCTCCCGCCAGGGCCGCTGCCGCGCGCGGAAGCGTCGCAGCCGCTAGCGCGTTGTTGATCGCGACGAGTTTCACGCACTGGCAAATCGATCAGCCGGCCGTGACAGCCCGTCGCACTCCGGAGCCGCTATGGGGCAAGATTCGACGAACGTGAGCAAGCTTCGGGGACCTTCCGGAGGCCGAAGGGCGATTGGTGTCTTCGACTCGGGCGTCGGCGGTTTGACCGTCGTGCGCGCGCTGCGCGCGGCGCTGCCCGGCGAGGACATCGTCTACCTCGGCGACACCGCGCGCGTGCCGTACGGCAACAAGAGCCCGCGCACGGTCGAGAAATACTCGCTCGCGTGTCAGCAGTTCCTGCTCGATCGCGGCGTCAAGCTCGTGCTCGTCGCGTGCAACACGGCCTCGGCGAACGCGTTGCCGGCGCTCGTCGCGGTCAGCCCGGTGCCGGTGATCGGCGCGGTCGAGCCCGGCGCGGTGGCCGCGCTCGCCGCGTCGCGCGGCAGCCACATCGGCGTGATCGGTACGCTCGGCACGGTGCGCTCCGGCGCGTACGCGAAAGCGATCGCGGCGCGCGATCCGCGGGCCAAGCTGGTCGCACTCGCCTGTCCGCTCCTCGTGCCGCTCGCCGAAGAAGGCTGGACCGACGATGACGTCGCGGCACTCGTCGCCAGGCGCTATCTCGCGCAGCTGTTCGCGCAAGATCCCGGGCTCGATACGCTGGTGCTGGGATGCACGCATTATCCGCTGCTGCGCGGCGTGATCGAGCGCGCGGCGGAGGAGATCGCGGGCCGAAGCGTGACGGTGGTGGACAGTGCGAGCGCGATGGCCGCGGCCGCGGTGGAGGCGACGCGGGCCTCGGGCCTCGGGCCTCGGGCCTCGGGCAATCGCAGAGCCATCGCGGGCACACTGGAATGCTTCGCGACCGACGTGTCGCGGCTCGACGAGCTCGCGCCGCGTTTCTTGGGCGAGCCGATCACGAGCTTCGAGCTCGTGGATCTTTGACTCTGGCCCAGGGCCCAGAGCCCCCTACGAGGCTGCGATGCCCTTGGTCCGCGCTTCGTCTGACTTACGCCGGCGCATCACGTCGACGACCGTCTGTGCGCGCTTGAGCTTGTCGCCGATCGTCTTCTCGTCAACCGGATAGTCGGTGCGGAACACGAGACCGTCCTCGAACAGCTCCTCGCGCGCCTCGTCGTTGTCGAGGTACTGGGCGAGCTTGCGGCCCTTGTACGACGTGTTCTTGAGCGACGGCACCTTCTGCTCGAGCCACGTCGACAGATCGCCGAGGACCGATCGACACAGCTTGAGATTGTCGTCCAGGCCCTCGAACAGCTCGGGGAAACGATCGCGGAAAGCGTCCTCGTCTTCGCCCTTGTCGAGCGCCTTGTGGAGCGCGAGCCGGAGCAGCAACGCGTCGTCGGCGTAGGTCGCGACTTCGTTGCGATCGGCGGCCGAGTCCTTCGGCGAGACGATGTAGATCACCGTGCCGGTCGCGATTTCGCGCGCCGGTCGCGGCAGATTCTCGTCGTCCATCGCGTCGAACGCGATCTTCAGGTCATGGGGAAGCGACACCAACCACGCACGCACCAACTCGACGAACTTCGACTCTGCAGTAGACACGGGATTCTGCTACCCCGCGTTGGCGGGGCCTCCAAATCAGCTTCGAGATTGAAGCCCAGGGACGGTGAGTACCAACCAAAGGGCGGAATTACAAGCCCGAGCGACCGTGGTACCCTAGTCAGCCGGTGGCAAAGCGTTCACCCATCCTCGGTTACAACCACAACGTCCGGTACCGAGGACTCATCTTCCACGTGCAAACGGAAGACTCGGGCGTCCTCAGCCCTCATCTGTTCACGCACCTGTTCCACGGCGGTGTGATCGTCTCGACTCGCAAGCTCGTGTACGACGCGGGAGCGAACGAGGAGGCGATCAAGGCTCTCATGCAGGCCCAGCACAAGGCCGTCATGAAGGAGCTGAGGAAGGGGGCGTTCGACGAGAAGATCGACCAGTACCTCGGTGGCACGGAGGGCCTGGAGCCGGTGCCGGAGCGACCGACCCGCGCGTCCACCGACGTGGACGACAAGCTCGAGCCCGATGCGCCGGCGCCGCAGGTGGTCGTCGCCGCGCCGGAGCCAGTTCCGGAGCCGCCGCCGGTGGTCGCCGAGCGCCCCGAGCCGTCGGCGCCATCGATCGAGATCATCCCGCCGAGCGAGAGCTCGCCGGTCTTGCTGACCGCGAGGGCGCGCACCAAGACCGAGGATCGGACCAGCACGTCGAAGCTGGCGCGCGCGAATCCGCCGAGCGAGCCGCCGCCGGTCCTCGAGGAGGACGAAGCGCCCACCCTCAGCGGTCCGGATGCGAGGGAGGTCGCGGCCGCGGTGCGGCGCGCGGCGACGCCTCCGCCCGTGCCGGCGACTGCACGGCTCGCGCGGCTCGCGACGCCTCCGCCCGTGCCGTACAAGCATCTGCCGCAGGACTTCCGCATCGACTCGTCGCCCGAGATCGAGATCAGCATCGAAGACGATTCGAGTGGGCGCACGCGTGCGCCGCGCGATACGGCGGTCGAGACGCCGGGCGACGTCACGGTTCCGACCGTGGTGCCCGACAACATGCCGGTCGCCGCGCGGCGCGGTGATTCGGCGGCGCCCGGCACGCGTCGCACGCAGACCGGCGATCGTCCGCCGAGCCTCGTCGGCGCGACACTGCCGCCGGCGCCGCGTCCGCCATCGCGCCCGGCGTTCACGCCTCCGCAGGTGATGTCGCGGCCGATCGCGGCGACCGAAGGTCGAGGTCGCGACAGCGACGCGGTCGAGGTCTACGCGCCGGCGCCGCCATCGGCCGATGCACCGCCCGGCGATCGCGCGCGCGGCGGTGGCCAGTACTCGCTCGGCCGCGGCAAGCCTTCGGACAGCGTGCCTCTCAAGGAGAGCACGGGCCGGATTCCAGCGGTGCGTTCGGCGTCCAACTCGAGCCCGCCGCAGCCGCCGCCACCACAGCGCTCGCAGCAGGGCTCGTCGCCGCCACCGATCCGCCCGGCGCAGCCGACGCCTTCTGCCGGCGTGCCGCAGGCGCGTCCGCCGGCCGTGACCGCACCGATGGCCGCGCGCACACCGCCGTCCGGCGTCGTGATGACGCGCCCTGCAATGATCGTCGGCGCGCCGCCCAAGGCGGCCGCCGCTCCGCCTCGCGTCCGCAAGGCACGCGAAGACGAAGGCCGCGGCTTCGGGCAGGGGTTGATCTCGGAGAAGAGCCTGGACGAGGTGATCCTGGCGTATCTCAGCGAGGACGCGGAGGAGAAGTGAGTGGGCTTTGGGCTTTGGGCTTTGGGCTTTGGGCTTTGGCCGGAGAAGAACCTCCACGCCCAAAGCCCAAGGCCCAAGTTCTTCTGGCTTCGCGTCGCCGATATTGGGGGTAGAACGGAACCGGCGGGCCAAAGCCCAAGGCCCGAAGCCCAAAGCCCTATTCCTCCGGCTCCGCGTCGTCGATATCGGGAAACTTCTTCCGATACTCCGCCATCCACTCGGTCAGCTTCGGCATCGCGACCTCGAGCCGGTGCGAGCCTTCGCGCTCCTTGGCCTGACGCCAGGAGAACCGCGCGTCGTCGTGCTCGCCGCGCTGCGCGTATGCCCACGCGCACAGAAACAGTAGATCGGCGCCGGCCGTCATCGACAGGCCTTTGCGCATGCGGTCGTGCAGGTCGTCGCCCTCGAGCTCGCCGGGCTGGATCTTGCCCTCGGCGACCGCGAGGTGCATCTGCGCGATCCAGTGCGAGAGCTTCAGCACCTCGCCGGCCGGCGCGGCGCCGCGCGACTCGAGCAGCGCGCGCGCTTCCTTCGTGCGGCCGAGCGCGGTGAGCAAGTTGATCTCGGTGTAGTACGAGAAGTGGTGCTGCACGAGCCGCGGCGACAGCCGCGACCGTGCGTGGCGCACGCGATCGAGCGCGGCCTCGCCATGGCCTTCGAGCGCGTCGGCGATCGCGACGCGCAGCTCGGCGAGCGCGCGTACGCGGCCTGGCACCCACCACGCACGCGTCACCGGCTCGGCGAGCGCACGCCCAGCGGCCGCATCGCCCTTCGACAGCGCGACGCTCGCCTCGTTCACGCGCCGCACCGCGCGCACGGTGCCGACGAACCGGCCGCCGAGCGCGAGATAGAACGGCACGAGCACCGGAAACGACGTCGCGGCCAGCGCGACGCCCGCCGCGGTCACGCCGCCGAACGCGACGTACGCGGCCAGCTGACGGCTGCGCACCCTCGCCGGGTTCTTCACCTCGCCGTCGCGGCCGACGTAGACGAGCTGGCCCTTGCCCGCGCGATCGAGATCGCTCGCGATCATCGGGCGCGCGAGCGCGGTCTCCGGCTTCGGATCGTCCGCCATCAGTCCGTGACCGACCAGTCGGTGCCGCCACTCTGCATGTCGTGGAGCTGGACGCCGATGGCGAGCAGCTCGTCGCGGATCGCATCGGCGCGCGCGTAGTCCTTCGCGGCGCGCGCGGCGGTGCGCTCGGCGATCTTCGTGCCGACCGCGGCGCTGTCGATCTGCTTCGCGGCGACGAGCCGCGCGCGGCGCTCGGCGCGATACGCCGCCGGATCCTGCGTGAGCAACCCGATCGCGCCGCCGGCCGTGCGCAGCTCCTTCGCGAGCCGCGCGAGCGTGCGCTTGCGCAGCTGCTTGTCGATGCCCTTGGGCTGGTCGATCAGGCGGTTCGCGAGCTTCGCCGCCTCGTGCATCGCCGCGACCACGACCGGCGAGTTGAAGTCGTCGGCGAGCGCCTCGCGCGCGGCCGGCACGAGCTTCTCGGCGTCGGGCAGGACCGCGCCCGGTTCGTCGGCGAACGCATCGAGCTTGTACAGCGTCTCGTAGAAGTACGCGACGTCGCGGTCGGCCGCCTCGAGCGACAGGAACCGCACGCCGGAGCCTTCCTGCTGGACGTCGAAATCGACCGGCGAGCGATAGTGATGCGACACGCAGAAGAACCGCAGCGCCTCGCCGCCGACCGCGGCCGCGATCTGATCGCAGTCGAAGACGTTGCCGAGCGACTTCGACATCTTGAGGCCTTCGAAGTTCAAGAAGCCGTTGTGCAGCCAGTAGTGCGCGAACGTGCCGTCGCCGTCGGCGCCCTGCGACTGCGCGATCTCGTTCTCGTGATGCGGAAAGATCAGATCCTTGCCGCCGGCGTGGATGTCGAACGTGACGCCGAGGTGCTTCACGGTCATCGCCGAGCACTCGATGTGCCAGCCCGGACGGCCCTTGCCCCACGGCGAGTCCCACGACGGCTCGCCCGGCTTCGCGGCTTTCCATAGCGCGAAGTCAGCCGGATCGCGCTTGCGCTCGTCGACCTCGACGCGCGCGCCGTCGCGGAGTTGATCGAGCGATTGCCCCGACAGCCGGCCGTACGGCGGGAACTTCGCGACCTCGTAATAGACGTCGCCGCCGGCTTCGTACGCGTGGCCGTTCGCGACCAGCCGCTCGATCAGCGCGACGATCTCGGCGATGTGCGTGGTGACCTTCGGCTCGATGCTCGGCGCGCGCACGAAGAACCGCGCCATGTCGCGGTTGTAGTCCTCCGCGAACCTGGCCGACATCGCGAACGGCTCGGCGTGCGTCTCGTGCGCGCGCTTGATGATCTTGTCGTCGATGTCGGTGACGTTGCGGACGTACTTGACCTGCCAGCCGAGGAACTCGAGGCCGCGCCGCACGGTGTCGAACGCGATCGCCGAGAACGCGTGACCGATGTGAGCCGGCGCGTACGTCGTCGGCCCGCACACGTACATGCCGATGTGACCGGGCACGAGCGGCTCGAACGCCACCTTCTGGCGGCGCATCGAATCGTAGAGGCGAAACGGGGTCACCTCGGGTTTGTAGCATTACCGCCAGTCGAGCGGCGCGTCGGCATCGCGCGCCACGGCGTTGGTCTGATCGGCGAGCCAGCGCGCGGTGGCGTCGGCGTCGCTCGGCAGATCGAGCGTCCAGACCAGCGCGCCGGCATCGGTCGTCGCGACCACGCGGCGGCCGTCGGGCGAGATCTGGACCGCGCCGAACGTGCGGCCCTTGGGCGAGGCGAGCGACCAGCGCTCGCCTGCGACCGCGTCGATCACTTCGAGCACGCCGTCGGGCGTGGTCGACGCGACCAGACCGCACTCGGCGATCGACGCATGCACCGACACGTTCGCGAGGTTGCGGTCGCCGAAATGCAGCACGCCGTCGCTCGTGATCGCGAGCGGCTTGCCGTCGACCAGCGCGAGCGCGGCGACCGGCTTGTCGTAGGTCGCGAGCGTCGCGAGCGAGCCGTCGGCTCGCCACGCGTGCAGCTCGGGACCGGTCGCGAAGACCACGGTCCCGTCGCCGGCGACCGCGAGCGCGCCGCGTGTGGGCGCGCCCTGCACGGTCAGCGATGCGTTCGCATGGGTCGCGGGGTTCGTGCGCACGAGCCGGCCCGCGTAGGCGGCCGCGATCCACGCGCCGCGCGCGGCGAGGGCCACGCACGCGGCCGGCGGACCCGGAACCGAGCCGCTGCCGACGTGCAGCTCGGTCGACGTCGCGTACGCGAGCCCGCGGTCGCCGAACGCGGCGAGCTCGACGTCGTCGGCGACATCGCGCGGTGCCGCGCCGGGCGCGACGAGCTGGGCATGATGCGAGACATCGACGAGCAGCGCGGACGCGCCGTCGGGCGCGGGGACGAGCGCGCGCAGCCCCTCGCGCACCTGGCCGAGCTCGTGCGAGCTGCCGTCGCGCAGGTCGATCCATTGCGCGGGTTGATCGCTATCGGTGAGGACCAGCGCGTCGCCGCTCGCGAACGCGGCTGCGCTCGTGGTCGCGCGCCCGAGCCTGCGCGGCTGGATCGCATCGAGGTTCCATACGAGCAGCCGGCCGTCGACCGCGGCGACGAGCCAGGGCGAGCGCGGCGAGGTCGCGAGCCGATCGACGCGCGGCACCGGTGCGTGCACGAGCTCGTCGTCGTCGGCGCCGATCACCGCGATGTCGCCTTGCCGGTTCGCCGTGACGACCGTGCCGCCGCGCGCCTCGTGCAGGCCGAGCGTGTAGTCGCCGGAGATCTTGCGCGCGCGGGGATCGCCGTGTGGCAGGACGATCGACACGCCGAGCTGCGCGGTCGTGAAGATCTGCTCGTTCGCGAACGCGACCGCGTAGCGATCGCCGGCGAACTGGCGATGAAACGTCTGGCCCGAAGGCATCGAGAACGCGACGACATCGCGATCGACGAGCGCCACGAGATACGCCGAATCGGCCGACCACGACAGCGCGTGCGCGACGCCGGGCGTCAGCTCTTGCGACGGCAACGTCGGCTGCGTGCGATCGAGCACGAGCAGGTGCTGCGCGGTCGCGACGGCGATCCAGCGGCCGTCGGGCGAGGCCGCGAGCGCCTGCGCCGGGTCGGTCACCGTGTCGACGCGCTCGGGCTGGCCGCCCGCGATGTCGAGCCGCCACAGCGCGTGCGCCGCGTCGATCCAGTACGCGAACGGGCCGGAGACCTCGACCTCGGCGATCGCGGTCGGTGCGTCGAGCTCGCGGCGCGCGCCGGTGGCGACCTCGACGAGCGTGACGTGGTTGGCGTGCACGACGACGATCGCCCGCTCGCCGTCGGCGAACCGCGCCTGCGCCGGCGCCTTGACGTCGACGACCTCGCGCGCGGTGTGCTTGGCGAGCTCGACGAGCCGCACCACGCCGTCGTCGCCGGCCGCGAGCACGCGCTGGCCATCGCGGCTGGCCTCGAGCGACAGCGTGTGCGGCGACGCCGGCACGCCATACGCGATGCCGTGGCGGCGCGCGGCCGCGCCGATCGCGCGAACCTGCCGCCACCACGCTGGCTCGAGCGAGACCACCATCGCGACCGCGCGCGTCGGGTCGAGGTCGGCCTCGCCGCGCGCGGTCGTGAGCGTGAGCTTGCGCAGCCCGTCCTCGGCGACGCCCTTCTCGTCGAGCGCGACGCGCGCCTCGGCATCGGCTCGGTCGCGGGCGTCGACGATGCGGTGGATCGCGAGCGTGCCGCCGATCGCGATCGCGAGCACGGCCGCGGTCGTCACCGCGACGAGCGCGCGGTTCCTGCGCACGAACCGCGCGAGCCGCTCGACCCGCGAATAGTGATGCGACGCGACGAGCTGCCCGGTCAGGAAGCGCTGCAGATCCTCGGCGAGCTCCTTCGCGTTCGGGTAGCGGGCGCGCGCGTCGTGCGCGAGCGCCTTGTCGACGATCGTCGCCAGCTCGGGCGGCACGCCGGCCACGAGCGCACGCAGCGGTTCGGCCGGGCCCTGCACCGCGGCGGTCATCATCTCGGCGCCGGTCTTCGCGTAGTGCGGCGGGCGGCGCGCGAGCAGGTGATACAGCGTCGCGCCGAGCGCATAGACATCGCTGCGCTCGTCGGCGGCCCCGCCGCGCAGCTGCTCGGGCGCCATGAAGCCGGGCGTGCCGAACACGAGGCCGGCGCGCGTCTTCAAGCCGTCGTCCTCGTCGGCGATCGCGGCGGCGGCACGGCGCGGCTGCGCGTGCGGATCCTCGGCCTCGCCCATCGCCTTCGCGAGGCCCCAGTCGATCACGATCGTCTCGCCGAGCTCGCCGACGAGAATGTTCGCGGGCTTGATGTCGCGGTGGACGATGCCGCGTTCGTGCGCGTGCGCGATCGCGTGCGCGGCGGCGACGATGTGCGGCACGAGCGCGAGCCGCGGTTCGAGCTCGGCGTGCAGCGCGACCAGCTCCTCGAGCGGCCGGCCCGAGATCTTGCGCATCACGTAGAACGGCGCGCCGTCGGGCGTCGTGCCGGCGTCGTGCACCGGCACGATCGATGGATGCTCGAGCTTCGCGGTGATGCGGACCTCGCGCTGGAACCGCCGCAGCGCCTCGGGATCGAGCGACAGCGCCTCTTTCACCGCGACCTCGCGGCCGAGCACGGTATCGGTGGCCTCGAGCACGCGGCCCATGCCGCCGCGCGCGATCTCGACGCGGATCGCATAGCGCCACGCGGCCGGCATCGGCGGTGGCGCGCCTGCAGCCGCGGCATGGTCCGCACGCGTCGCCGCGATCGGCGCGAGCGTCGGCGGCAGCGAGTCAGGATCGTCGGGCAACGCGCGAATTATGCATCAAGGGTGCGCGTACGTCGTCGGGGAACGCCGCCGCGACACGGTCGAAGTGGAAACCTCGAGGCGCCGTTCGTCAGGCGCGCGCGGGCAGCAGGTCGCGGCGAACCGCGCGCACGAGTGCCCAGCCGAAGATCAGCGCGACCGCCCCGAGCCCGACGGTGATCCACATGACGTACCAGTAATCGTCCGGCTTCTCGCCGGTGATGAGCGCGTAGGCGTCGCTCGGGATGTCGCGCGAGACGTACACCGCGACGACGTCGGCTCGGTCGAAGTTGGCCGGCGGCGATGCCGCCAGCGCGCCCCACGTCGACTCCTCGTGATGCGTCACCGGATCGACGCGCGCGGCCCACAGCTGCGCCCTCTCGAGCGCGGCCTGAGCGGCGGCGACCGCACCCGGCGTCGCGAGCGTGAACCGGACCTCCTCGGGGATCGCGGCGGGCACCGCCTTGACGACGAGCCCTACCGCGGCGAGATCGGTTGCCCACGCGCCCTGGTCCTTGCGCCGGTCGTTGAGCGTGCACGTGATCGTCGCGGCGTCGGGCTCGACGATGTCGAACGCGACGCGATCGCCGTCGGCGACGCGCACGGTCTCGCCGGTGAGCGTCTCGAGCGTGTGCGCCTGCAAGCCGGCCAGCACCTCGGCCGTGGTCGCGGACATCGGGCGCGGATGCGTCGCCGCATAGTCGTGCACGGCGGCGGCGAACGTCAGATCCGAAAGCCGGCGCAGCCGGCCGGTGTAGCCGGTGAGCTCGGGCTCTTCCCAGCCGTCGCCTGACACGACGAGCCACAGCTTCTCGTCGGTGCCGCGCGCCGGCACGACACGCATGCCGACGCTGCCTTGCGATGCGGTCGCGCGGATCGCGTGCGACACCAGCGGCTCGGCGTCGGTCACCGTCACGTAGCGATTATCGGCGACCTTGCCGGCGAGCACATCCGCGACCTTGATGCTCGCGGGCTCGCTGCTCGCACCGGAAAATTTCCGATCGGGCGACAGCCGCACGAGAAACAAGATCGACAGGAACACCAGCCCCGCAGACGTGATGAGGCCGACCTTCGGCCGCGGTCCGCGCAGCTTCACGAGCTCGGGATCGATCGCGTCCTTCGCGACCGGCGCTCCGGGCTCGGCGCTCGGCTTGGTTTCGTCACCCATGACGGAAGCGAGGTGCATCGTACCTTCCCGATCGACACCGCGCTACCGCGTGCGGTTGCGGCAAAAAGCTCTACTAGTTACCGTTAGCTGTGGCCGGAGGCGAGCGTCCTGTTTCGAGCCGAGAGCGGCCGTTTGGCATCGCCGAGGTCGTGCGGCTCGCAGGGCGAGCGCTCGACGGCATGGGCCTGCTCTGGCTTGAAGGCGAGGTCTCGCAGGTCGGCAAGCCGACGTCGGGCCACGTCTACTTCGCGCTGCGCGACCGCGATGCGGTGCTGCCGGCCGTGATGTGGGGCCGCGACGCGCAACGCCTGCGGTTTCGCATCGAGCCGGGGCAGCGCCTGCGCGTGCGCGGCCGACTCGGCGTCTACGACCGCGACGGCAAGATGCAGCTCTATGTCGACTTCGCCGAGCCCGCCGGCCTCGGCGCCGAGGCGCTCGCGCTCGACCAGCTCAAGGCGAAGCTCGCCGCCGAGGGCCTGTTCGCGCCCGGCAAGAAGCGGCCGCTGCCGCGGTTTCCGCGGCGGATCGGCGTCGTCACGTCGGTGCGCGGCGCGGCGGTGCACGACATCATTCGCACGGTCCAGCGCCGGCTGCCGACGCCGATCCTGCTCGCGGACGCGGTCGTGCAAGGCCCCACGGCGCCGGCGCAGCTCGTCGCGGCGATGGCGATGGTCGTGCGCGCGGGCGTCGACGTGCTGATCGTCGGGCGCGGCGGCGGCGCGGCGACCGACCTGTCGGCGTTCGACCACGAGCGCGTGGTGCGCACGATCTCGCGCTGCCCGGTGCCGGTGGTGAGCGCGGTCGGGCACGAGGTCGACCTGACGCTGTCGGACCTCGCGGCGGACGCGCGCGCGTCGACGCCGACCGCGGCGGCCGAGCTGTGCGTGCCCGACCGGCACGCGCTCGCCGAGGCGCTGGTCAAGGAGCGGCGCCGGCTCGACCGCGAGCTGCGCCACCTGGTCGGGCGCGCCGCGCAGGACCTCGACCGGCTGGCGCTGCGGCTCGCGGCCGCGCACCCCGGCGCGCGGATCGCGAAGCGGCGCATCGACCTCGACGCGCTGATGACGCGCGCGCAGGCGGCGCTGCGCCGGCGCGTGCAGGCGCGGCACGCCGAGCTGGCACGGCTCGCCGGCAAGCTCGAGGCGCTGTCGCCGCTGGCGGTGCTCGAGCGCGGCTACGCGGTCGTGCTGCGCGACGGCCACGTCGTGCGCGACGCCGCCGACGTCGCGCGCGGCGACCAGCTGCGCGTGCGGCTGGCGCGCGGCGAGCTCGACGTGGAGCGCAAGTGAAGAGGCCGCCGCCCCCGCCGCCGCCGAAGAAGCGCGCGAAGACGCAGCGGCCGGTGCACGACGAGACCGCGCGCGACGAGGTCCCGGCCGCCGACGGCCTCCCGAAGCCCAGGGCCGCGCCCGTCCCTGTCTCCGTCTCCGGCCCCAGCGCCGTCCCGGTCGACATCGACATCGTCGTCGACGACAGCGGCCCGACCGCGCTCGCACCTCCACAGCCGCTGCCGATCCTCCGCATCGCGATCTGCGAGACCCACGGCTACCTCGCCTCCGCGCGCACCGCCGTCGCCGCGTGCGGCCACACCGTCGCGCTCGGCGCCGGCGGCGCCGACGGCAGCGACGAGGTCACCGCGCTGATCCGCCGCGAGAACGTCGACGCGATCCTCGTCGCGCTGCCCGGCCCCGGCACGCCGTTCGACGCGTCGCCCGTTGTCGCGGCCGCGCTCGCGCTCGCGCCGCGCCGCCCGATCATCGTCGGCATCGTCACCGGCACCGCCGGCGACGGCGTCCGCCGCGCGCACGCCGCCGGCGCCGACCTCGTCGCGGTGCGCCCGCACGACGCCGAGCGGCTCGCGCCGATCCTGCTCGCCGCCGCGCGCCTCGGCGCCGCGCGCGAGGCCGAGGCGAACGCGCGCGGCGCCGAGACCGTGCTGCGCGGCAAGCTCGAGCAGGTCGCGCACGGCGAGCCCGGCGGCCTCCAGCCGCTCGAGCTGTTCCAGCGCGCGCTCGAGACCGAGATCAAGCGCGCGCGCCGCTACGACTACTCGCTCGCGGTCGCGATGTTCGCCGTCGAGCTCGAGCCACCGCCGCCGCCGTCGGGCGTGCGCGGCATCCTGCGCGCGCGCGCCGGCAACGCGATCGTGCGCTCGATCCGCGACATCGACGTCGCGACGCAGCTCGACCACGAGCGGTTCATGGTGCTGCTGCCGTACACGACGATCGCCGGCGCCGCGACGCTCGCGCGCCGCGTGATCGACGCGGTGTCGGCCGGCGACGCGGTGACCGCGGGCGGCCGCGTGTTCCCGCCGCGCGTCACCGGCGCGGTCGCCGGCGCGCAGCCCGGCGAGCAGCTCAGCTTCTCGAAGCTCGTGCGCGAGGCGTCGCGCGCGCTCGAGCAGGCGCGGCGCGAGGGACGCGAGATCGGGGGGAGCTCGCCGTGATCACCGGCCGCACGCAGCTCGCCGCCGTCATC
>DASXCY010000220.1:0-20401 GCA_036490935.1 Kofleriaceae bacterium
GCTGTTCGACATCGAGGCGTTCTTCCCGAACCCGATCGCGATCAAGGTGTTCCCGCGCGCGCTGGCGCTCCGCACCCAGCCGGTGCGCGCGATCGGCGGCGCGCTGCACGAGCAGGTCGGGTTGCATCACGTGCGGCGGCGCGGCCTGTCGGGCGAGCTGCGCGAGCTGCGCGAGCACACGCACGGCGATCCGTTCAAGTTCATCGCGTGGAAGGCGACCGCGCGGCGCCAGCAACTGATGGTGCGCGACCTCGAGAACGAGATCGTGCAGACGCAGATCGCGATCGTCGACGTCGGCGCCGGGATGCGCGCCGGCGCGCTCGGCGCGACGCCGCTCGACTGGGCGTGCGACGCGGCGGCGTCGTTCGCGAAGGCGTCGCTCGGCGGCGGCGATCGCATCGGCCTGGTCGCGTTCGACACCCGGCCGGTCTGCGAGCTCAAGCCCGATACCGGCCACCACCATTACTTGCAGATGGTCGATCGCTTGCTCGACACGCGCAGCATCGTCGATGCCGATCTGACCGACGTCACGCCGGGCGAGCTCGTCGCGCTGGTCGCGCGCTACCTCGCGCACCAGGAGGCGATCGACGTGCGCGTCAAGGTCGCGCCGCCGCTCGACGACGCGCGCTGGACGCAGATCCAGGCCGGCCCCGACGGCCAGCTCTACGATGTCGCGGCGACCGGCCGGCTGTGCAAGCGGCTCATCGAGCTCGTCGGCGCGCGCGCCGATGGCTCGCGCACGAACGAGAAGAAGGTGCGCGTTCCCGCGGTGGTCGAGGACGACGCCCAGCTGCGCCCGCTGCGCCAGCTGTGCCGCATGCGCGGCATCGAGCTGCCGTATCGCACCTCGTGGGAGCACGGCCGGCGCGCGGAAGGATTCGCGAGCGCCGTGGAGCGCGCGGCCACGATGGGCCGGCCCGATGTCGTCGTGATCCTCAGCGACCTCGCGGGCCTCGGCGAGGACGAGCCGCGCACGAAGAAGGCGCTCGCGCGGCTGCGCCGGTCGGCCGGCCACGTCGTCGCGCTCGTACCGTCGCCCGCGGCGTTCCTGCCGGCGGTGGACTCGGCGCACGCGCGGCGCATCCGCGAGCTCGTCACGCGCGATCAGCGCGCCGTCGCGGAGCCCGGACGGCGCCTGCTCGTGAAGCACGGCATCAGCGTGCTGGAGGCGTCGCCGCTGATCTCGCTCGATCAGCTGCTGTATGGCCGAAAGCTCGCCGCCTAGCGACCGACTACTTGGCCAGCTCGGGGTGCTCGATCACCGTGACGGACCATTGATGGTCCGGGCCGTGGCCGGCGGCTCTGGAGCTGACCGAGCCGATCGACAGCGCGGTCAGCAGCACAGCCGCGCCGATGAACAGCGCGTCCCGCCAGCGGTCTCGAAGGTGGCGCTTTGCAATGTCCGTGAGGTGGCTCATCTCGCCTCCATTGGTCAGAAGACTCCCAACGTAATTAGTAACAACCTGGACTACAGGAGTCATCCATTTCGTCGAAAAACGGTCCTAACAACCGATCTCGACCACATGTCCTACAACGCACGACGAGTGCGTCGTTGCATTCGGACTTCACACCTCGAGACACGCGAGCGCGCGGATCGGTTTACAGGTCCGTCGACTCCCGCGACGACTCGAGGAGGTGCTCCTCGGCGTCGAGGCGATCGGCGAGTCGCGCGATGTCGCCGCGCAGCGCGGCTCCGCACTTCGGGCAGGTCGTCGCGTCGGCCGCGCAGATCGTCGCGCACGACGAACACCGCACGACGCGCACGCGCCGGCCGGCGACATGACCGCAGACCGCGCCCACGGCGATCGCGAGCGGCGCGGCCGCGCGCGTCGCGAGCACGACCGCGAACCCGACGCCGAGCACGGTGCCGGCGACGAGCCCGACGCCGCCGCGATGCGTCTGCCAGCGAAACGCGTTCGCGCGCACCGGCGGATCGTCCTCGAGCTGGCCGACGTCGAACGCGACGACCTCCGGCCGCGTGCCGGGCCGCGCGTCGCTCGCGATGCCGAGGCGCTCGCGCAGCGCGCCGGCCGATCCTTCGAGCACGGCGAGCCAGGCCGCGACCTCGCGGCGTTGCTCGGCCGCGAGCCCGGCGGGCGGCTCGTGCTCGCCGCGCACGCACGCCTGCACCGCGAGCAGATACGCGAGCGACGACGCCGGGACATCGCCCGCCTCGACGGTCACGCCGACCCGCGCCACGAACAGCGGGTTGTAGCTCTGGCCCTCGAGCACGGAATGATGCTGGCGCGCCGCGTTCGCCGCGAGCACGCCGAGCCCGAGGTACACGGCCGCGATCGAGCCGCGCTCGAGATCGACGTCGGGATCGATCGAGAGGACCGGCGCGACCGGCTTGCGAAACGGGTCGACCTCGCCGGGCCGATGCAGCGCCGCGTACGCGATGCCGATCTCGTGCGCGAGCGTGCCGGCGACATCGTCCTCGCCGATGTAGCGCAGCACGAACAGCGCGGTCTTGTCGCGCACCTCGATCACCTCGACGCTCGTCGCCGGTTTGCGTTCGGTCTGCGGCGCGCCGGCGCGCCGATCCTCGATGTCGATGTCGCGCTCGAGTCCCGCGTGCCACGCGAGCCGGCGCAGCAGCAACGCGACGCCCGCCTTCGTCGGCGCCCACCGATCCGGAAACGCTGCATCGCCGGGCACCACCGGCGCGAGCAGCAGCGCCGCCGAGCCGCCCCGCGCGACCAGCTCCGCGAGCACGCCGAGCAAGTGCTCGCGCGTGGCTGCGTCCGGCGCGTCGGGCTCACTCACCCGCGCAGCTTGTCACACCGCGACCGCGTTGTCCGTGCGCGCCGAACCGAGGCGCGCGAGGTTCACGGCGACGAGCTTGGACACGCCCGGCTCCTGCATCGTGACGCCGTACAGGTGGTCGGCCACCTCCATCGTGCGCTTGTTGTGCGTGATCACGACGAACTGCGAGCGATCGGTCATCTCGCGCACGAGCTCGTTGTAGCGATCGACGTTCGCCTCGTCGAGCGGCGCGTCGACCTCGTCGAGGATGCAGAACGGCGACGGCTTGATGAGGAAGATCGAGAACACCAGCGCGACCGCGGTCAGCGCCTTCTCGCCGCCCGACAGCTGGTCGACCGTCGAGTTCTTCTTGCCCGGCGGCTGCGCCATGATCTCGACGCCGGCCTCGAGCACATCACCGCCGGGCCCGACGTCCGCCGGTCCCGCCAACGCGCCTTCGGCGCGCAGCTGTCGATCTCCTGGCTGCGAGAGCGACAGCGCCGCCTGGCCGCCGCGGAACAGCCGCGGGAACACCTGCTTGAACGTCGCGTTGACCGCGGCGAACGTGTCGGCGAACAGCTTGCGGCTGGTCTTGTTGATCTTGTCGATCGCGCGCTGCAGCTGATCGACCGCGCGCTCGAGATCGCCCTTCTGCGCCGACAGGAACTCGAAGCGCCCGCTGGTCTCGGCCAGCTCGTCGATCGAGGTCAGGTTGATGTCGGTGCCCATCCGCTCGATCAGCTCGCGCAGCTCGGTCAGCCGCGCCTCCTCGGTCTCGCTGATCGGCGCGCGCTGGTGGAAGTCGTACAGCACCGCGGTCACGTCGACCTGGTAGCGCTCGGCCGCGGTGTCCTCGACCACCTGCCGCGTCATCTTGATCTGGCCGGCGCGCAGCTCGAGCTGCGCGAGCTCGGCCGCGAGTGAATCGGCGCGCGACCGCAGCTCGCGTGCCGACAGCTCGACCTCGGTGAGCGCGGACAGCCGCGCGTCGTACGCGCGACGGCCCTCGTCGAGCTCGCCGATCAGGCTCGCCCGATCGGCGCGCACGACCTCGAGCTCGGCGGCGAGCGCTTCGCAGCCGGCGCGTAGCTCGGCCGCGCGGCGCGCCGAGTCTTCGATCTCGAACGCGAGCCGCTCGCCGCGGACGCGCAGCTCGCCGTCGGTGGTCTCGAGCCGCAGCACCGACGCCTCGGCCGCGGCGCGCTGGCCGCCGAGCTGGGCGGCGCGCACGCGCGCCTCGGTGAGCGAGGTCGTCAGCTCGTCGAGCCGATCGCGCAGCGCGGTCACGGTCGACACCAGGTCGAGCTGCGTGCGCTCGAGGTGCGCGATGCTGGTCTGCGCGAGGCCGCGCCGCTCGCGCGCGGCGGCGTCGTCGATCTCGATCGCGCGCAGGCGGTGATCGAGCTCGAGCTGCTCGGTCGCGAGGTGGCCGAGCCGGTCGCGCAGCCGCTCGAGCTCGCCGCGCACGCGCGCGTCGTCCTTCTCGTGGCCCATGATCGCGACCTCGCCCTCGTGGACCTGCGTGCGCACGCCGTCGAGCGCCTTCGCGACGTGCGCGAGCCCGGTCTTCGCCGTCACGAGACGCGTCATCGCCTCGGACAGATCGTGCTCGAGCTTGCCGACGATCTCTTCGAGCTCGCGGATCTCGCGCTTCTGCGCGAGCACGCCGGCGCCTTGCGCGTCGCGCGAGCCGCCCGCGACCACGCCGTCCTCGTCGACGACATCGCCGTCGAGCGTCACCAGCCGATCGGCGACACCGTGCTCGTGCAGGTGCAGCGCGCGCGGCAGCTCGTCGACGACGAGCGTCGTGCCGAACAGCCGCTTGCCGAGGCCGCCATAGCCCTCGGCGAGCTCGACGAGATCGGCGAGTCGCCCGAGCACGCCGGCGCTGCCGGCCGCGACGATCGCGCTGCGATCCTCCACTTCGATCGCGCGCGCCGGCTCGCTCCACGCGGGTGACATCCAGGATGCGCCGCCACCTTCGCCGAGAAACGGCTGCGACGCCGTGCCGCCGACCGGCTCGGGCAGGCCGCTCTTGGTTTCGCACGGCGAACTTTCATCAGCGTCTCGTCGCTGCGCTCCTCGTAGAGGCACGAACGCGCTGCGCCCGCCGCCGCTCGACTTCAGGTAGCCGATCGCCGCGATGCCGACCTCGGGCTCGCTGACGAGCACGCCGCCGAGCCGATCGCCGAGCACGGCCTCGACCGCGACCTCGAGCTGCTCGGGCGCGCGCACGACATCGGCGACGACGCCGCGGATCTCGGCCTCGCCCCCGATCTCCATGGCCTGCTGCATGACCGCGCGCGTCCCGCGCTGGAAGCCTTCGTAGCGCTGCTCGATCTCCTCGAGCGACGTCAGCCGCGAGCGCCGGCGATGCAGCTCGGTGCGCAGCGTCTCGACCTCGGCCTCGCCGCGCGCCACTTCTTCGCCCAGGGTCTCGCGGCGCACCGCGAAGTCGTCGCTCTGGCTGCCCAGGTCGAGCCGCGTCTGGCGCAGCTCGGCGAGCGCGTGCTCGACCTTGCGGCCCTCGCGCTCGAGCTCGCGCACGCGGTCCTTGTGCTGGTCGGACTCGCCGACCACGCGCTCGTGGCGCCGGCTCGCCTCCTCGCGCCGCCGGCCGAGCGCCTCGACCTGCGCCTCCGCGGTCGCGACGTCGGTGCGCCGCAGCGCCAGCTCCGCGCGCGCCTCGTCGAGCTGCGTCTGGGAGGCCGAAAGCTCGCCGCGTGCCGCCGCCGTCGCAGCCTCGCGCGCCGCGACCTCGGCCGCCTCGCGCTCGGTTTCGGCCGCGAGCGTCTCGAGCTCGCCGCGCCGTGCCGCCAGCTCCGACGCGCCGCGTTCGCGTTGCGCCGCGAGCTCGTCGATCTCCGAGCGTGCCGCCGCGATCCGCGCGTCGAGCTCGTCGGCCTCGCGCCGCTCGAACCCGATCTTCGACTCGCCGAGCTTCATCCGGTTCTCGAGCTCGAACACGCGCTCCTGCACGCCCACGAGCCGCCGTTCCTCGACCGACAGCTCGGCGCGCTCGGCCACGACATGCGCGTCCTTGGTCGTCCACTGCGTGCGCGCCGCGTCGAGCTCGCCCCGCGTCGTGGCGGCACCGAGCGCGACGAGCTGGCCCTCACCCGCCAGCTCGAGCCAGCGATGCGCCGCCTTCCACAGCTCGATGTCGCGCAGCTCGGCCTTGTACTTGCGATAGCGCTCGGCCTTCTGCGCCTGGCGGCGCAGCGTGCCCATCCGCTTGTCGAGCTCGACGACGATGTCCGACACGCGCATCAGGTTCTGCCGCGTCTGATCGAGCTTCTTCTCGGCCGCCTTCTTCTTGGCCTTGAACTTGGTGATGCCCGCCGCCTCTTCGATGATCGCGCGCCGATCCTGCGGCCGGCTGCTCACGATCTGACCGATGCGGCCCTGCTCGATGATCGCGTACGCCTTGGTGCCGACGCCCGTGCCGAGGAAGAAGTCGGTGATGTCGCGCAGCCGGCACGGCGTCTTGTTGATGAAGTACTGGCTCGTGCCGTCGCGGTAGAGCCGCCGCGTGATCGTGACCTCGGTGTAGCGCGCGAAGTCGATCGCGGCGGGCGCGTCGGCGAGCACGGCCGCGACCTCGTCCTGCGGCGTCGGAATCGGCTTGCCGTCGGCGTCGACCCACACCGCCTGCGCGCCGTCGTCCACCGGTTCGGCCTCGGCCTCCGGCGCGATGCCGTCGAGCGCGCGCTCGGTTTCGGCCGCCTCGGAGTGACGCGCGAGCTCGAGCGTCTCGTGCGAGAACCCGACGTCGTCGAACGTCAGCGATACCTCGGCCATCGGCGCCGGCCCGCGCGACTCCGATCCGGCGAAGATGACATCTTCCATCGCCTTGCCGCGCAGGTGCTTGGCGCTTTGCTCGCCCATGCACCACCGGATCGCATCGACGATGTTCGACTTGCCGCAGCCGTTCGGCCCGACCACGCCCGTGATCGCGTCACCGATCTGGATGACGGCCCGGTCGCAAAACGACTTGAAGCCGATGATTTCGACCCGCTTGATTCGCATGGACGCGCAGAGGCTGCCAGCCCCCTATGACATCGGACGTGCTATCACGTTCGAGTGCGCTGGGTAGCCGCGATCTGGCTTGCGCTCGTCGGGATCGCGAGCGCGCAGCCGGTGCGCGTCGAGATCAAGGCGCAGACCGAGCTCGCGCTGACCCGGGTGCGGCTGCACGACGAGGACACGGTCGAGGTGACCGGCCGGCTGGTCGACAAGCTCACCGGCGAAGGGCTGCCCGGCCAGCGCGTGACCGTCCGGCTCGGCGATGGCGACCCGCAGCAGGTCGAGACCGCGCCCGATGGCAGCTTCCAGCTCGAGCTGCCCGGTGCGCCGGGCGAGCAGCGCGTCGAGTTGCGCTATGCCGGCCAGCGCGCGCTCGAGCCCGCGACGCCGCTGGGGATCACGACCGACCCCGCGAAGGCGCAGCTCGAGCTGTCGCTGGTCAAGCTCGGGGACGACCACGGTGGCGCGAAGCTGGTGGTCCACGCGAGCGGTGACGAGGGCCCGGCCGCGGTGCCGATCGGCATCGAGCTCGCGCCGGCCGCCTCCGGCGCGTGGAAGCCGCTGCGCACCGTGCAGAGCGACGCGCCGTTCGTGGTCTCGCGCGCCGACACCGGCGGGCCCGGCGCGTTCCGCGTGCGCGCGGTGTTCGCAGGTGACGACGTCCGCCAGGCCGCGACCGTCGATGGCAACTTCGACCTGACCGCCGACACCACGATCTCGATCGACGTCGCGAGCGCCAAGCTCGCCTACGAGGATGACCTGGTCGTCACCGGCCGCGTCGACGACGACGACAAGCAGCCGGTCCCGCACGCCGCGGTGACGCTCAGCGCCGGCGATCGCCGGCTCGCGCAAGGCGCCACCGGCGCGGACGGCCGCTACCGGTTCTCGATCGAGGCGGCGCTGCTCGGCGACTGCCCGCTCCGGCCGTGTCAGTTCGGGATCCAGACCTCGGCCGATCCCGACACGCCGTACGTACATGCGAGCCGATCGCCGCCCGCGGTGGTCACGGTGTCCGCGCCGCAGCCGGTGCCGGTCTCGTACACGGTCGCCGCGTTCCTCGCGACCGCGCTCGCCGCCGGTGGCTTCTTCGCGGCGCGCAGCAAGCCGTGGCAACGACTGCGCCGGCCGGCGCCGCCCGCCGAGGTGGCGAGCCAGGATCACCACGTCGAAGGCGTGCAAGGCGGGCTCGTCGTGGCCAAACCCGGCGTGATGTCGACGCTGCGCCGCGCCGCCGACGACGGCTTCTCCGGCGTCGTGCGCGACACCGCGCGCGGCCGGCCGGTCCCGGAGGCCGTCGTGCGGCTGCTCCTCGGCCCGGTAGTGGAGCGCGGCGGGCTTGCCCCGACGCGCGAGGCAGCCGAGCGCGAGCTGCGTACCGGTCCAGACGGCAGCTTCGCGATCGAGCGGCTCGACAGTGGCGAGTGGCGCGCCGAGGTCGCGGCGCCCGGCCACGTCACCGAACGCTTCTCCGTGACGATCCCGCACCGCGGCGAGCTGCGCGGCGTGCGGATCGATCTCGTCCCGGTGCGGGAGCGCGTGTTCCAGCTCTATCGCCGCGCCGCCGAGCCGGTGCTCCCGGAGGCGCGGCTGTGGGGCATCTGGTCGCCGCGCCAGATCGTCGACCACGTGCGCGCGAAGCGGCCGACCCAGGCGCTCGCCGAGCTGACCGATTTCGTCGAGGAGATCTATTTCTCGCCGCGGCTGGCTGCCGAGACCGTGCTCGCCCAGGCCGCCGAGCGCGTCGATCGCGCGATCGTCGAACGCGCGAAGCGCTAACGAGTCGGCCGCTGGCGCGGCCTCCCGCCTCGGGCCTCGGGAAGCAAGAAGCGAAAGCCGGAGTCAGACCAGAGCCCGAGAACAAGGCCGCCGAATGGCCCGACGCCCGCCTGGCCCTTACGGGCCCAGGCTCCTAGCGGTATATATCGCCGCGCATGGACGGCACCGAGATGATCGAGCTGGCGGCCGCGATCGTCGTGATCGGGCTCGTGCTGGTCGCGTTGCGCCGCGCCTCCGCGAAGAGCCGCGAGCGTGCGCCCGACAGCATCAAAGAACGGGTGGAAGAGGCCTCGGGCCTCGGGCCCAAAGCGGCCTCGGACCTCAGGCCTCAGGCCGCTGGCAAGAAGGCTGAAGACGCGAAAGCTTCCGAGCCCGAAGTCCGAAGCCCGAAGTCCGAAGTCCCCGACGCCGAGGCTGCCGAGGCGTACAAGGCTGGGCTGGCAAAGACCCGCGGCGGCTTCGTCGCGAAGCTCGGCAAGCTGTTCGGCAAGAAACAGATCGACGCCGCGACGCTCGACGAGCTCGAGGAGGTCCTGTTCACCGCCGACATCGGGCCGCGCGCCGCCGAGCGCATCTTTCAATCGGTCAAGGGCGGCCTGTCGAAGACCGAGCTCGAGAGCGCCGACAAGATCTGGGATCGGATCCGCGCGACGTCGCGCGAGATCGTCGCGGTCGACGCGCCGGCGATCGATCTCGCCGCCAAGAAACCGTTCGTCGTGCTCGTGCTCGGCGTCAACGGCGTCGGCAAGACGACGACGATCGGCAAGCTCGCCTCGCGCTGGAAGGCCGACGGCAAGACGGTGCTGCTCGCCGCCGGCGACACGTTTCGCGCGGCCGCGACCGAGCAGCTCGAGGAATGGGCGAAGCGCGCCGACGTGCCGATCGTCAAGGGCAAGTCGGGCGGCGATCCGTCGTCGGTGATCTTCGACGCCATCAAGCGCGGCGTCGACGAGCAGCTCGACATCGTGATCTGCGATACCGCCGGCCGCCTGCACTCCAACGCCGGCCTCATGGACGAGCTGAAGAAAGTCCGCCGCGTCTGCGACAAGGCGATGCCCGGATCACCGCACGAGACCTGGATGGTCCTCGATGCCACGACCGGCCAGAACGCGATCTCCCAGGCCAAGACGTTCAAGGCCGAGATGGAGATCACCGGAATCGTCCTCACCAAGCTCGACGGATCGGCCAAGGGCGGCGTCGTGCTCGGCATCTGCGACGAGCTGCGCCTGCCGGTCCGCTTCGTCGGGATCGGCGAGAAAATCGGGGACCTTCGCCCCTTCGATCCGGGCGCTTTTGTGGCCGCGCTCTACGAAGATGCGAAGACCACCGAAGCGGCTTGACTGCAACCGGGAACTTCGACCGCTGTCCCCCTCGGGGTCAAACCTAGGTAGATAGCTTGAGTTCGAAAAAAAGCCCGTGTTATGAAGCCGATACGAATGAGCACCATCCGGCATCGTTCCAGGTCGCTCTTGGTCGTGGCGCTAGCGCTCGTCGCTGGAACCGCACTCGCGGGTCCACCGAAGGGTAAAGGCGGCAAGGGCACATCCAAGGGCTCCGGCTCGGGCTCCGGCAGCGGCGGAGACGCCGGCGAGATCCAGATGGACGACAACGGCTCGGGCTCGGCCGCCGGGTCGGCCGCTGGATCCGCCGCCGGCAGCGACGCGGGCGGCGAGATCGAGATGGACAACCCCGATCAGGGCAGCGGCAGCAAGGATCTCGCGGCCGATCTCGCGGCGCAGGACAAAGGCGCGAACATCGTCCAGGAGGGCCCGGTGAAGAAGACGCCGGTGTCGTGGAAGGACATCGTCGTCGTCGTCCGCAAGCCGTTCCTCAAGGTGCGCCGCACCGAGCTCACGCCGTTCGTCGCGACGACGATGAACGACAACATGATCCAGCACTACGCGGCCGGCGGCGAGTTCGCCTACTGGCTGACCGACGTGCTCGGCATCGGCGTCGAGGGCCAGTACTTCACGCACACGTTCTCGTCGACGTATGACCTCGTGGCGCGCCAGTCGCGCCGCCTGCCGACGATCAACGACTACCTGTGGAGCGCCGCGCTCGACTTCCACTACGTGCCGGTCTACGGCAAGTTCGCGGTGCTCGATCGCCACCTCGTCACGTGGGAGTCGTACTTCACCGCGGGCATCGGCGCCGGCGAGAGCGAGGTCGTGCCGCGCGACACCAAGTTCCCCGGCTTCACCAACTTCCTCATCGAGCCGAACATCGGCGTCAACATGCGCTTCTTCCTCGCGAAGTGGCTGACGATCAACCTCGGCATTCGCGACTACATGTTCATCGACAAGTTCGAGCCGACGAACCGCGGCGAGATGGGCGGGATGTGCGTCAACTGCACGGGCTCGGAGGCGCAGAACAACGCCGACAGCGCGTTCATCAACAACATCATGTTCCAGATCGGCGTCAGCTTCTGGGTGCCGACCAGCTTCGACTACACGACCTTCCGCTAACCGGAGCCCAGAAGATGTTCACCAAACAGACCATCATCCTCGGCGCCGTGCTCGCCGGAACTCTGCTCGCGACCGCGCACCAGGCGCAGGCGCAGCACCGCACGAACGATCTCGAGAAGGACGTCGCGGTCCGCCACCGCCGCTTGCTCGTCGCGCACCGCTTCGAGGTCACGCCGCTGTTCGAGTCGAGCATCGACGCCGACTACGAGCACACGGTCGGCGGCGGCCTCAAGCTCGAGTACCACCTGTCCGACATGCTGTCGATCGGCGTGGTCGGCGTCGCGTCGACGTCGATCCAGACGTCGCTGACGAACAAGATCGTCGGGACGCTGCCGGACATGGATCCCGGCCCGAACGACAAGACGCCGAGCCAGACACAGTTCCTCGATCACCTCAATACGATCCCGTTCCACGGCGCGGCCTACGTGAGCCTGACGCCGTGGTACGGCAAGCTCGCCGCGTTCAGCTCGGCGTTCGTCGCGTTCGACTTCTACTTCCAGGCCGGCGTCGCGTTCGCGCAGCTCGACTCGAGCTGTCCGAGCTCGGTCTGCAACGACACGCACCCGGGCACGATGGGCAGCGACGGCTCGTCCCCGGAGCTGAACCCCAAGTACGATCCGCCGCTCAACAGCGGCACCAAGCCGGGCCTCTACCTCGGCGGCGGCGTCCACGTGTTCTTGAGCGACTTCCTCGCGCTCGACCTCACCGTCCGCGACTACGCGTTCTCCGACAACCCGTCGGGCGCCGACTACAACGCCGACCTCTACGTCGGCAACAGCGCCAAGCTCGGCGACGACAACCGGTTCCTGCACCACCTGTTCTTCGGCGCCGGCCTGTCGGTGATGCTGCCCGCTACGGTCAAGCGAACCCCGTAACAGTGGCGCTCTGCCAACGCGGTTGGCGGGCTAGTCCGGTAAGCGTACGAGATCCTTGGACCCGGTCCTGGACCGTGGTTTGCTGTCAGGTAGCCCTGGATCTATGCGTCTGCTCGTCGCCATCGCGCTGGCTGCCGGTATCGCGGGGTGCATCACCCCGTCGATTCCGATTCCGCCGCCCGACGCGACGAAGATGGAGATCGATCCGTCGATCCCGATCCCGCCGCCGGAGCCGGGCATGGAGACCAACTGGATCTTCACCTACCCGGCGTCCTCGATCTACGCGAACGGCACCGCGTACATCTTCGACCGCAACCTCGGCCGCGGCGTCATCCAGGTCGCCGGCGCCGACGGCAGCATCGGGCCGACGATGGAGTTCCCGGCGACGCTCGGCGACAACGTCGTGGTCTCGGTCGAGCTCGAGCAGCAGACCGCGTCGACCTGCGTCGTGTTGCAGTCGGGCAAGCAAGACCCGAACGCCTACTGTCAGTAAGTAATGATGGGCCAGGCGACGAGCGTCGGGTGCATCGTCATCACCGCGTCGCCGCGCTCGACCACGAGCGAGACCTGCTCGCCCGGATGCATGCCGTAGATGCGCGACTGCATGTCGCTCCACGACCGGACCGAGTAGCCGTCGATCGACAGCACGTGATCGCCGGGGTGGATCCCGGTCGCGGCGGCCGGCGTGTTCGGCAGCACCCGATCGATCGTCGCGGCGCCGTCCGGCGACTTCGTGCGTACGCCGAGGAATCCGTGATCGGGATGCATGACGCCGGCCGTCTGCTCCGGGACCACGACGTGGTACGGGCACTGCCGCACCGACATCGAATCGGCGACCTGCATCGCCATCAACGTCGTGGCGAGCGCGAGGCCCGACGCGACGCCGGCCATCGTGCAGACGACGGCGATCGTGCCGAGACCGCGGCTGCGCTCGTTCGGCAGCAGCGCTTCGCGGCGGAGGACTGGGGTTTGTTCCGGCTCGGGTGGCGTATCGACGGACATCTCGATTCCCTCGCGTTAGGTCCTTACTCCCAGTATAGGCGCCGACCTCTCGAATGCTATCGAGAAGTGATCGAACGTGATGACCGGCGCTGCGAAACTCGCGCAGACCCAAAACCAGTGACCAGCGACGACCGTGATACGGTCCGGAGCACGTTGGGGCGGTCCTCACGACGACGCCGATGGCTCGCCGCCGTCGGACTGGCAGTGCTCGCTCTGCTGGGCACCGGGTTCGGCGTGCTGCGCGTCGAATACAACGGGCCTAACCTCGCGGACAAGCTCGCGTCGTATCTCAACCAGAACCGCCGCGGCCGCGTCGAGATCGGGTCGGTGGAATGGCAGTCGAGCGACCTGACGAAGCTGGTCACCGGCGGCTGGATCGACATCACCGTCCGCGACGTCAAGGTGTGGGACGACTGCGCACTCGGTACCGAGGACCCCGAGGCGCTCCGGCTCGGCGACCCCAACGAAGAGTGTACGCCCGATGACAAGCCGATCCCGGGGTCGAAGAAGAAACCGCGCAAGCTGCTGCTGTGGACGGACGAGGTCACCGCGCAGCTCGACATCCACGCGCTGCTGTTCGGCTCGCACGACGCCGTGTTGCGCCACGTCACGCTGCACGGCGGCGAGGCGCTGATCGAGCAGACGCGCGAGCCGTATCCACTGACCGCGTACAACCGCACGATCGTCACGATCCTGAGCGCGTTTTACGCGCGCATGAAGGCCGGGTTTCGCGCCGGGATCTACGCCGAGGCGCCGCCGCCGATCATCGATCTGCGCGACATCCACCTGATCGGCGTCAACCTGACGGTGCACGTCGCGCCCAAGCCGCACGACGACGGCACGATCGGCTATGGCATGGCGGCGCGGCTCGAGGACGTCGACGTCGCGCCGGACCCCGACGATACGAGCGCGTACCTCTACATGGACGGCCGCGATCCGCTCGTCCAGAAGTTCTACGTCCACCTCGGCGTGCACGCGAAGCTGGGCCACGTGCGCATCCTCGACTCCGGCCCGCGCGCGGCGTTCCGCATCCCGCACCGCGACGAGGCCAATTACAAATGGGGCGCCGGCCGCGACGACTACTACGACCTCGAGGTGCGCGACATCGACCTGCGCCGCCTCGCGCAGCTGCCGACCGAGTGGACGCACGGCGACTTCGTCGCGAACACGCTCGAGCTCGACGGCACGCTGCACACGATCCCGTGCGGCGACGGCGGCAAGCCCGAGGACGGCGCGACCGTCCACATCGGCGGCGGGCTCCTCGATTACTGGGATCGCCCGTACGACGGCCAGTGGGCGTTCGACGTCGCGCTGGACAACCTCGGCCCGACCGTGCGGTCGTGCATCAAGAAGACGATCGGCGGCGATCACATGGGCGGCAAGATCACGCTGTCGGGTCCGTTCGTCGCGCTGCCGCGGGTGGGCCTGGATATCCACGACGTCGACGTCGACATCCCGATCTCGGCGAAGCAGGATCCGATCCGCCTCGAGTTCGCGAAGCTCGAGGGCTGGATCGATCTCGTCAACGATCAGGGCGCGATCGATCAGGCCAAGGCGATCGTGCCGAGCCCGTCGGGCGGCGAGCCCGGCGAGGCGCTGGTGTCGGCGACGTTCGGGCTCACGCCGCTGAACGCACAGGCCGACCTCGACATCACCAAGCCGATCGATGTCGGGCGATTCCTGCCGCCACAGGTCGCGAGCTCGGTCGGGCGATTGCTCACCGGCAAGCTCAAGATCGGCGGCGACGTCGAGGAGGGCATCTCGATCCACGATTTCGATCTCGCGCTCGGGCCGACGGCGAAAGATCGCGTGGCGTCGGTGAGCCGCGGAAACATCTTCGCGAAGGATTACTTCGACTATGTCGAGCTCAATCACATCTGGTTTCGCGGCGGGCGCACCTACGCGGAGATCAACGGCAAGATCAAATACGTCGATCCGCCGGGCAAGCGGTTCGTCTTGCCGCCCGGCATCACGATCGATGGCGATTCACCCGATCTCGGCGAGTGGCTGAAGCGCTTCGGCATCCCGCAGTTGCCCCTGCTGAAGACCGGTGCGGGCGGCGGCGGAACCCACGTCGTGATCGGACCCGGCCCGCTCGGCACCACGCCGATCACGGTGTCGACGAGCCTGACCGGCGTGCCATGCCTCGGCAGCGTCAACGTGGTCGGCGCGACGCGCACGCCCGCCGGGATCGTGACGTTTCACGTCACCTCGGCCGGGCTCGGCGGCTCGCTCGAAGGCACGGGCAGGATCGATACGAATCCGATCGTGCCGATGCTCACTGCCTTGCACCTCGACGGCAAGAAGCTCGACGCCAGCAAGCTGTGCGGCGCGGGCGGCAATGTCACGGGCACGATCGACTCGATCGCCGCCGACGTGCACGGCTCGCTCGTCAAGGACCGCTCGGCGATCGACTGGGCATCGCTCGCGAAGGTGTACGCGACGGCGAGCCACATGGCCGTCGAAGGCGAGGCCGTCTCGGACCTCGCGGTGTGCCTGAACAGGACCGGCGAGAGCTGTCATGCGTCGGCCGCGCCGTCGTCGGCGGTCGCCGCGTGCTCGAGCGCGGAGCTCGGTGGCGGCGCGTGCGTGGTCGCGAACGCGCGGCGCGACCTCGGTGGCACGGTCGAGGCGACGGTCGCGAACGTGCCCGCGATTCGCGGCAGCCGCGGTGCGGCGACGCCCGCGCACCTCGCCGGCAACCTCAAGATCGACGACATCCCGCTGTCGATCCTCGATCCGGTCATCGGCCCGGGCATCCTCGGCGGGCTGTTCTCGGCGGCGCTCGACCTCCAGGGCACGCTCGCGCCGACGCTCGCGCCGCAGGCGGACGGCACGATCCTCGTGCTGCGCAGCTGGGTCAAGCAGGCGTTCGTCGGCGACGCGCAGCTGCGCGTGATCCGGACGGTGATCCCGACGGCGACCGGCAAGATGCCCGGCATCGAGATCGACGGACAGCTGCTCTCCGACCGCATCCAGATCTCGGCGTCGCTCGGCAGCCAGGCGCCCTACCCGGTCGACCTCCGGATCACCGGCCAGCGCGTCGAGGTCGATCAGTTCGTCGACCTCGCGAAGAAGCTCGGCATCAGCGAGCCCCTGCAGGCGTGGGTATCGGGCACGGTCTCGGTGCACGGCGAGCTGCAGCCCAAGGGCGGCAAGCCAGTCGCGCCCGAGGCGTGGGTCGAGCTCACCGAGCTCGAGGCCGTCCTCGATCACACGTCGCGCGACGGCCGGCGCGTCCCGCTGCGCGTCGAGCTCGTGCCCGGCGCGCCCGGCCAGTACGCGATGTCGCTGCACGTGACGCCGACGACGGTCGAGCTCGCGTGCCGCAACCCGAGCGTGCCCGGCGGCCGCGCGCCGTGCCCCGCGAAGCTCGACACGCCGGCCGGCGTCGTCGCGATCGAAGGCCATGCGACCCAGACGCAGATGAACCTGACCGCGCGCGGCGATCTCGACCTGGCGAAGCTCGCGCCGCTGCTCGAGACCCAGGTCGACGACCTTCGCGGCGTGGTCGCGCTCGACGGTGTCGTCACCGGCACGGTCGGCAAGCCGTCGTGGCAGCTCGCGCTGTCGGCGAAGGACGGCGTGACCGTGCGCCCGGTCGGCAGCGACACCGATCTCCAGGTCGTGCCCGGCGCGCGCGTCGTGCTGGCCAACGAGGTCCTGACGTTCGAGCAGCTCGCGTTCGGCGTGAAGGCCGAAGGCGGCGTGCTGAACGTGCGCGGCACGATCGGCCTCGACGGCCTCGATCCCGCGCGCTGGAACGTGCAGCTCGACGGCCAGGTGCCCGGCAAGATCCTGCCGGTCCTGACGCCGTCGATCTCGCAGGCGACCGGCTTCGCGAACATCGACGGCAAGATCGCGCTCACCGGCACCGGCAAGAAGCCGCTGGTCGACGGCGCGATCCTGTTCGGGTCGGCGTCGCCGCTCGCGCTCACCGCGCGCGACGTGCGCCACGAGCTCGAGCTGGTCAAGGGCCGCGTCGCGGTGCACAGCGCCGACGACACCGGCGGCCACCGCACGTACACGCTGACGATCCCCGACGACGACGAGCGCTCGGTGCGCGTGATGATCGACGGCGAAGGCTCGATCGACAACGTGCGCGGCGCAGTCGCGCTGCGCGACAACGTGCCGATCACCGCGCAGCTCGACTTCGACGCGCAGAACGTGCCGTATCGCAACGTCGATCGCACGCTCGATCTCACGCTCGCGGCCGACAACATCGATGTCAGGCTGGCTGCCGACGGCACGTGGAAGGTCGCCGGCGACATCGCGATCGTCGGCGGCAAGTTCTCGCGCAACTTCGACCTCACCCAGGCCGTGATCCGGGCGATCCCGAGCTCGACGCTGCCCGTGCGCTCGCTGTTCGACGAGTTCCCCGCGCTCGGCAACGCCGACCTCGATCTCACGCTCGACGTGCGCCGGTTCGCGATCGACGACAACGTCGCGAAGATCGACTTCCAGGGCCACGCGATCGCGATCAGCGGCAGCCCGCGCGACCCGCGGCTCGCCGGATCGATCGTGGTCGCCGGCCGCGAGGAGTTCCAGATCCCGCTGACGCGCGCGAAGTTCACGCAAACCACCGGCTCGATCGATTTCTCGCCGAACGAGCGCGCGACCAACCCGCGCCTCGAGATCACGAGCGTGTGCCCGAGCTACCAGGATCTGTCGGGCCAGCAGCACCGCATCACGCTGCAGATCACCGGCACCGCCGAGCAACCGCTGTGGGACCTCAGCACGAGCACCGGGCTCGACAAGTCGCAGACCCTCGCGCTGCTGTTCCTCGGCCGCAGCCCGGACCAGCTGCGCCGCTCGCTCGGCGATACCGCGCCGGGCGCGAACCCGACCGCGGTCGATCCGTCGACGAACCCGTCGACCGGCGTCGGCGACGAGCTCGTCAAGGACCTGGCCGGCGACTGGATCACCGGCCTGCTCGGCCCGTCGATCGCGAAGCAGCTGCTGAACATCGACCTGACGCTGCGCTTCGAGGTCGGCTTCGGCACCGTCGGGCTGCACGCCGAGCTCAAGGCCTACCAGAACGTCAGCATCGTCGGTGAAGGCGAGGAGACGATCCGCGGCCAGAACGGCAACGCGAGCCTCGTGCTGCGCACGCCATGGCGGCTGCCGTGGATCACGACGTCGCCCGACAACCGGCTCAGCGTGCAAGGCACCGCGCTCACCAAGCAGTACAGCGATCCGGCGGATCAGGCGCAGAACATCACCGATATTCAGGGCAAGGTCGTGTACCGCCTGTTCATCCCATGAGGCTTGCCTGCATCGCCGCGATCGTCGCGTGGGCCGCCGCCGCGCGGGCCCAGCCCGCCGCGAAGCCGCCGCACGACCGCGCGGACTGCGTCGACGTCGACACCGTGCCTGGCGATCCGATGCAGGCGCAGCCCGCGCCCGACGTCGTGGTCACGCCGATGCCGTGGTCGGAGTTCGTGGTCGTCGGCTCGCACCTGCTCGAGCCCGCCGCCACGATCCACGCGCTGCTCGAGCCGACGCTCGCCGAGCTGCGCACGACGCTCACCGTGCGCAAGATCCCCGACATCGCGAAGGTGACCACGAAGCTCGGCTACCAGCTCGTCTCGATGACCACGCGCCCCGGCCCGTCCGGCCAGACGCTGCTGATCGCGCTCGAGCCGCTGCCCGTCGTGCGCAAGGTCGACGTCGATACGCATCAGGGTCTGCTCGACCGTCCGCTCGACGAGGAGATCCGGCGCCGCATGCTCGTGCGCATCGGCGCGCAGCTGCCCGGCGATCCGGTGCGCCGCCGCTGCGCGATCCTCGAGGAGACCGGCCGGATCGACGACTACCTGCACGACGAGGGTTACTTCGAGGCCAAGGCGACGCTGCACGACGACGGCGCGCCCAAAGCCGCGCACATCCGCGTCGAAGTGAGCCTCGGCCCGGAATACTCGTTCGGGGGCGGCCAGCCGAAGGTCGTGCTGCCGGCCGGCTTCACCGCGGTCACCGCCGACGAGATCCGCAAGCGGTTCGTGCACCCCAAGCACACCTTTCCGATCCTCGACATCCCCTTCGGCGGCCCGGCGCCGTTCACGCGCACGCGGTTCGCCGAGGATCTGCAGCACGTGCGCGATCTGTTTCATCGCCGCGAATTCCCCGCCGCCCGCGTGCAGTCGAACCTCGACGTCAAGGCCATGTTCGATTCCAGCACGAAGACCGTGCAAGCGACGATCGTGATCGATCCGCGCCGTCGCCTCCACCTCGAGTTCGAAGGCGTCGATCCCGACGCGATCAGCCACGACGATCTGCGCAAGCACTGCACGTTCGACGACAGCGGCTCGACCGACGACATCGAGGCGCAGACGTCGGCGCACGCGCTCGAGACGTATCTGCAGACGCGCGGCTACTTCGACGCGCGCGTCACGCTCGGGCCGCGCGAGCACCTCGCCGAGTACGACCAGATCGCGTTTCACATCGCGCTCGGCCGCACGCGCCAGGTCGAGAGCATCGGGTTCACGTGCAACGGCGTCGATTGCGACTACACGCGCACGCCGGCCGGCGGGGTCGAGAAGCGCAAGAAGCCGTTCGACGACGACGCGCTGCGCGACATCGTCGCGACGAAGACCGTCAACTTCCTCGGAGACTTTCTCGGCACCTCGGTCGCGCCCACGTCCGACCTGCTCGTCGACGACGTGACGCGCCTGCGCGAAGCCTACCGGCGCGCCGGTTATCGCGACGCGCAGGTCAGCGTGAGCGCGAGCCCGTCGCCCGCCGCGCTCGGCAACGCCGCGGTGACCGCCGCGCTCGTCGAGGGCGCGGCCTCGGGCAAGGTCGGAGACGGCCTCGCGGTCAGCTTCACGATCGACGAGGGCCAGCCGACGCGCCTCGCGCGCGTCGAGATCGCGCCCGACGATCCCGCCGACGCGCCGCAGCTGTCGAGCGTGTGCGACGCGCTGCTCCACGAGCTGGCGTCCGAGCTCGGCTCCGACACCCAGCCCGACCCGGCGGCGTCGCTCGCCCGCCGCACGAGCCACACCGCGTGCACCGCGTCGGCGCCCCGCCTGCTGTTTCGCGAGGACGACATCGTCGCGACCAAGGACCGGCTGCGCGACTTCCTGTTCAAGCAAGGCCGGCCGCGCGCCGAGATCGACTTCGAGGCCCGCGAGGTCGCGCCGCACGAGGTCGAGGCGCGCTACGTCGTCCATCACGTCCGCGCACGCACGCTCGGCAAGCTGGTCATCCGCGGCAACTTCAAGACCGACGTGAAGGTGATCCGCCAGGTCCTCGCGCTGAAGGAAGGCCAGCTGCTGACGTCCGACTCGCTCGCCGATGGCGCGCGGCGCCTGCGCCAGACCGGCCTGTTCGGCGCGGTGAACATCGACCTGCTCGATCTCGAGAGCCCGGCCGAGCAGGTCGACGCGGTCGTGCGCATCGAGGAGCGCTACGACGTGCACGCGCAGGTCGATCTCGAGGTCGGCTACTCGAGCTACAACAGCTGGTTCGGCACGATCTCGCCGCTCCTGGGCAACCCGTTCGGACTCGGCG
>DASXCY010000221.1:0-9102 GCA_036490935.1 Kofleriaceae bacterium
CGAGGCGCCTCGACGATCGGCTGGGTCGTCGCGCGCAGGCCGTTGTCGACCGGCACGCCGACGAGCTTCGGCGCTGGCCTGGCGACCGCGACGAGGGTGATCTCGATCGACGCGCTCTCGCCGGCGGCGACGTCGACCGACTTCGTCTTCGGCTCGTAACCGTCGCGGCGGACCCGGATCGCGTGCTTGCCCGGAGTCACGCGCCACGTCGGCGCTTGCACGACGTGCAGCCAGTCCTCGTCGTCGATCGCGATCTGCGCGTCGGCCGGCGTCGCGGTCAGGTCGATGCGGCCGACCGTCTTGTCGAGCTTCGCGAGCAGCTTCTCGATCGCCTTGTGCTGCTTGGGATCGGTGTCCTTCGCCAGCAGGAAGCGCTCGTACGCGTTCGCGGCGTCGGCGTCACGGCCGAGGTACACGAGCGTCGTGCCGATGTTGAGCAGGATCTTCGCGCTCGGGAACCGTTCGTACGCGGTCTTGAAGATCGCGAGCGCACCGAGATAGTCCTTCGCATCGATCAACTTCAGGCCCGATTGCATCAGCGACTGCGCGTCGACCTTGCCGCCCCCGGCAGGCTGCGCGCGCGCCGCGATCGGCGCGAGCACCACGATCGCGGCGATCAGCGCGCGCTTCATTCGACGGTCGTCTCGAGCGGGAGATCGGGCTTCGCCACGTCTGGCTTGTTCGCCGGAGTCTTCGGCTTGGGCTCGACGTGCACCGGCTTCTTGACCGCGACCGTGTGCGTGACAGCTGGCGCGGGCCGAGGCACGGGCGGCGTCGGCTGCGCGACCTGCACGGGCGCGGGCACCGGCACGGGCGGTACGGGCGGCACGGGCGGCACGGGCGGCTGTGGCGCCGGCTCCACGACAGGTGCCGGGCTCGCGGCGCGCGACGGCAGGTCGTCACCGCGACCGAACGCGAAGAACGCACCCGCGCCGAGCCCGGCCGACACGAGCAGCGCGAGCGGAATCGCGACGCCGAGCCGCGATCGGCCCGGCCGTACCACCGACTGGCTCGCCGCGCCGCTCAGCGTCGTCGGCTGATTCGGCGCCGCGACCGGAACCTGCACCGACGGCGTGTACGACGGCGTGAACTGCGGCGTCGGCTGCGGCATGTGCGCGAGCATCTCCTGCGAGATCGCGCCCGGCGGCATCGACGCCGTTAACCAACCGTAGCGGTGTGCGAGCGCCTGCAGCTCGGCCGCGAGCTCGCGCGCGCTCTGCGGGCGGAGCGCGGGATCCTTCTGCAGCAACCGCATGATCAGCGCCTCGGTGTCGGGCGCGATGTCCGCGCGAAACTGGGTCGGCGGCTTCGGCTCGACGAACAGATGCTGGCCGATCACCTCGCCCGCGCCGTGGTTCGCGAACGGTGGCCGGCCGACGAGCAGCTGATAGTAGATGCAGCCGAGCGAGTACAGGTCCGCGCGCTGATCGACGTCGCCGCTGCCGCGGCACTGCTCCGGGGACATGTACGTCGGCGTGCCCATCACCGCGCCGGTCTTGGTCGCTCCGCCGGCGCCGCCGAGGTCGGTCAGCTTCGCGATGCCGAAGTCGAGCAGCTTCGGGCGCTCGCCGGTCGCGCTCTCGAGGTCCGGCACCAGGAAGATGTTGTCGGGCTTGAGGTCGCGATGAACGATGCCCTTGTCGTGCGCCGCCGCCAGCGCGTTGCAGACCGCGCGCAGCAGGGCCGCGGCTTCGCCCTCGCCCATCATCCCGCGCTCCTTGATGCGGCGCGCGAGCGTGACGCCGTCGAGCAGCTCCATCACGATGTACGCGGCGCCGGTGTCGAGATAGCCGAAGTCGAAGATCTCGACGATGCCCGGATGCTGGATCGCGGAGGTCGCCTTCGCTTCGTTGAAGAAGCGATGCACGATCTCCTGGTTCGCCGTGAACTCGGGGAGTAGCACCTTGATGGCGACCCGGCGGCCGATGAGCGAGTGCTCGCCGCGATAGACGGTTCCCATCCCGCCGTCGGCGATCTTCGACAGGATCCGGTAGTTACCGGCGGTCGCAACGACGGCTGCGTCCGCCATGACCGCTAGATGATTGCGGCTGGGGCAGTCCGTGTCAAACGAGTAGTTGACAGATGTCGGCGCCGCCTTGGATCCTGCCTTGGTGCGCCGCCTACTGTCGTGGATCGCGCTGGCTGCGTGCTCGACACCGCCGGCGACGTCGAGCGAGCAGCAGCCGCTGATCGGCCCGCCGTCGGGCACGCCGACGTTCCCGACCACGCAGGTCGGGCAGACCTCGGCGGCACAGACCTACTACATCTACGAGACGACGCGCACGGTCGGCTTCCACTCCGACACGATCTCGAGCATCTCGTACAGCTGCCCGGACTTTTCCGTGCAGTGGGCAGCCGGCGTGACCAGCGACGACTGCACGAACGACGGCTGCGGGACGGCCTCGATGGCACCGACCGGCTCGCAGCAGGAGCACCCCAGCCCGTACTTCTGCCCGGCCGTGCTCGACTGCGAGTACGACGACATCTACTCGTTCAGCGCGACGTTCCATCCGACCGTCGCCGCGGCCCTGAGCTGCGTCCTCACCATCACGGGCAGCGCCAACACGCAGACGTACACGTTGTCGGGCACCGGCACGCCGCCGCCGATTCACGTCACCGCGTCACCGCCGAGCATCGCGTTCGGCGGCGTGCGCGTGATGACCGACTCGACGCCGGTCGCGGTCACGATCACGAACAGCGGCGGCTCGCCCGCGACGATCAACTCGGTCGCGGTGTCATCGGGGTTCGTCATCCAGTCGGGCAGCACGGGCTCGCACCCGCTCGGCTCCGGCTCGTCCGAGCAGGACGAGATCGTGTGCCATCCGAACGCGACCGGCGGGATCAGCGGCTCGGTCACGATCTCGAGCAACGATCCGACGAGCCCGACGATCACGCTCCCACTGTCGTGCACCGGCATCGACTCGACGCTGCAGGTGTCGCCGAGCCCCGCGGTGCTGCCGACGACGCGCGTCGGCGAGCCGGTGCAACAGACGATCACGATGACGAACATGGGCGGCGCAGCGACGACGATCCAGGACGTCCTGATCACCGGCGTCGATACCGTGAGCGCGCCGTCGCCGGACACGCCGCTCGCGGCCGGCTCGACGGTGCAGGCCGTCGTGTCGTTCCCGGCGACGGCTGCCGGCGCGGTCAGCGGCAACATGCACGTCGATTACGACAATGGAAAATCGGTCGACGTCGCGATCTCGGGCATGGCGCTCATGACGTCGATGTCGCTCACGCCCGACGGCTCGGTCGCGTTCGGCCCGGTGTGCGCGGGCCAGACCAAGACGCAGGCGTTCGGCCTGATCGCGAACGCGGACGGTCCGTTCCAGCTGACCGCGCTGTCGGCGCCCGACATGCCGTTCACGGTCCAGGCGCCGAGCCTGCCGGCCTCGGTGCAAGGCGACGCCGGCAACACGGTGAACTTCATGGTGACCGCGGCGCCGACCGACGCCACCGAGTCGACGTCGTCGGTGATGCTCACGACCGATATCCCGAACGGCCAGCCCGACACGATCGCGCTCGACGTCATCGGCTTGCCGATGGGCGTGAGCGCGACGCCGCCGACGGTCGATGTCGGACCATCGCCGGTCGCGACCACGACGCTCGCGCAGCCGGTCAACCTCACGAACTGCGGCACCGATTCGGTCACGATCACGAGTGCCGAGATCACCGGTGACGACGCGAGCTCGTTCGCGATCGTGTCGAACCCGTCGAGCATGCAGGTCGACAGCGCCGCGACCGCGACGTGGCTCGTCGTCATGAACTCGCAGACGCCGGGCACCAAGCAGGCGACGTTCGAGATCGACTACGCCGGCGGCACCACGTCGGTCGCCCTGAGCGGCGAGCCGTTCATGCCCGGCGCGGGCAGCGACAGCGGCAGCGACGTGACCGAGAAGTCGAGCTACTACGCGTGCAACACGGGCCGGCCGGCCGCGCTGTGGCCGCTCGCGGCGGCGCTCGCGGTGCTCGTGCTGCGCCGGCGGCGCCGCTAACCGCGCACGAGCCGCTGCACGCCGCGCTCGTCGGCGACCAGCACGAGGTCGGCGCGCGCGACGAACAGCCCGGTCTCGACGACGCCGGGGATCGCGCGCAGCGCGGCATCGAGCTCGGCCGGCCGCGCGATCGGGCCGCACGCGACGTCGTAGATCACGTTGCCGGCGTCGGTCGCAAACTGCTCGCCGCCGACCACGCGCAGGACCGGCGTGCCGAGCCGCGCCAGGTGCGCCGCGGTCGCGTGCTGGCCGAACCGCAACACCTCGACGGGAACCGCCCAGCGCTCGCCGAGCCGGCGCGACCGCTTCACGGCGTCGACGACGATCACGTTGCGCCGCGAGCTGTAGTTCACGATCTTCTCGCGCGTCAGCGCGCCGCCGCCGCCCTTGATGAGGTTCAGCTCGTCGTCGACCTCGTCGGCGCCGTCGACGGTGACCGCGATGTCCCAGGGGCCGGCGTCGTCGAGGAGCGCGATGCCGCGCGCCGCCGCAGCGGCGCGCGATGCCTGCGAGGTCGGCACGCCGGTGTAGCGCCGGCCGCCCGCGATCGCCTCGGCGAGCGCCTCGATGAAGAATGCCGCCGTCGAGCCCGTGCCGATGCCGACGACGCCGGCGTCGGGCAATTCGGCGAGCGCCGCGCGTGCCGCGGCACGCTTCGCTTCGTCTCGCGGCGTCATCGCGGCGAAGCTACCGCGTCACGCCGATCGCATCCACCGCCGGTGCGCCGTCGCGAGCGGTTCGGCCTTCGCGCGGTCGAGACGCGCGAGCTCGTCGAGCTTGTTGCGGTGCCCCGCGGTGTGGCCCGCGGTCACCCAGAACGAGCTGGCGGCGACCACGCCGACCAGCGCGAGCACGAGCACGCCGACCGCGCCGCGCCACCACGCGAGCGTGACGGCGAGCACGCCGAGCACGGCGTAGATCGTCGCGAGCCTGCGCTGCAGCCGGCGGGTCTCCGTGATCCATCCCACGAGCTCGGCGCGGCGCTGTCGATCCATGTCCATGGACATGCGATGCACGCCGAGGCCGGACCAGCCGCGGCGCGCTGTCGCAGCTAGCTCGCGGCGACCGGCGAGCGCATCGGCTCGTCCAGCGCGCGCCGGCGCACCGCGCGGATCGCGAGCGGGATGGTGCTGAGCGCGCCGATCGCGGCGAGCGCCGTACCCACTTTGACGCGGTGCGCGCGTCCGATGCGTCCGGACAGCAACAGACCGATCCCGACGCCGAGCATGCCGCGGGTCGCGGCGATCAGGCCGACCTCGAGCATGGAAAGTCGAATCTCTCGCATGGTGGTTCCTCCTTCCGTGAGGCATGCACGGGCCGAGCCCGGCGCGTGATACACAAGCTAGATGCGCCTCCTCGCCTCGCTCGCGCTCGCGTCGTGCGGTCTCGCCGCAGGTTGCAGCGAAGACTCCAGCCGAGTCGAACCAACCGACGTGGCGCTGTGCAGCGGCGGCACGTTTCACTGCCTCGCTCGCATGCGGATCGACGCCGCGAGCCATCCGCTGGTGACGCCGTTCGGCTTTGGCCCGGCTGATCTGCAGTCGGCGTACAACGTCGACGTCTCGAACAGCGTGACCGAGAAGATCGGCGTCATCGAAGCGTACGGCTATCCCGAGCTCGAGAGCGATCTCGGCGTCTATCGCGCGCAGTACGGCTTGCCGGCATGCACGGTCGCGAGCGGCTGTCTGACCATCTTGAACCAGAGCGGCCAGACCTCGCCCCTGCCCGGCCCGCCGCCCGAAGGCGACGACTGGGTCGGCGAGACCGCGCTCGACGTCGCGATGGTGAGCAGCGGCTGTCCGAGCTGCAAGATCGTCGTCGTCGAGGCCGACAACGATTTCGGCGGCGGCCTGCTGACCGCGAACGACATCGCGGCGCTCGCCGGCTCGACGGCGATCAGTAACAGCTGGGGCGGTCCCGAGCCGAGCAACGTCGGCCAGGCCGATCAGTTCCTCGACCATCCCGGCGTCGGCATCTACGCGGCGTCCGGCGACGACGGCTACAACGACGGCGGCAACGGCGCGTCGTATCCGGCGTCGTCATCGCACGCGATCGCGGTCGGCGGCACGTCGCTCCAGCACGACGGCAGCCTGCGCGGCTGGACCGAGTCGGCGTGGGCCGGCGCCGGCAGCGCGTGCAGCAGCGTCGTCGCGAAACCGTCGTGGCAGACATCGTCCGCGTGCAGCAAGCGCATGATCGCGGACATCTCCGCGGTGTCCGATCCCGGCACCGGCGTCGCGATCTACGACTCCGAGGCCGGCGGCTGGAGCAGCATCGGCGGCACGAGCGCGGCGAGCCCGCTGATCGCCGCGATCTTCGCGCAGACCGGCCACGCCACCGAGAGCCCGCAATACATCTATGAAAACGCGACCGGCTTCTTCGACGTCATCGATGGCTCGAACGGCAGCTGCAGCAGCGAGCTGTGCCGCTCCGGCCTCGGCTGGGACGGACCGACCGGCAACGGCACGCCGAACGGCGCGGTGCTCTCCGGTGCGAAGCTGCCCACGCTCGCGATCAGCGAGCCGGCCGACGGCGCGTTCGTGGCGCCCGGCTTCGCGATCACGGCGAGCTGCGCCTCGAACGACGCGTCGGCGATCACCCAGGTTTCGATCACGATCGACGCCGAGCGCCTCGGCGTGTACAGCATACCGCCCTACTCGCTCACCGCGCCGGTCGCGCTCGCCGACGGCCACCCGCACACGATCCACGTGCAGTGCATCACCAGCGCGCTCGCGATGGTGAGCGACGTCGTCACCGTGACGCAGGTGCCGGCCTGCGCGACGAGCACGCCGTGCCCCGACACCAACGACGTCTGCTACGAGGGCCTGTGCCTCGCCGGCTCGAGCGACAGCAACGGGCTCGGCGCGACGTGCACGAGCGGCTCGGACTGCGAGACCGGCACGTGCACGACCGGCGGCTCCGACTCGCTGTGCACGATCGGCTGCGACGCGGGCTCGAGCGGCGAGTGCCCCGCCGGCTTCGCATGCAAGGACGAAGGCGGCGCCAGCGTGTGCTGGCCGTCGACCGGCGGCGGCGGCGGCTGTAACGCGGGCGGCGGCGCGGCGTCGTGGCTGGTCGCGCTCGGCTTCGCGCTGGTCATGGGACGGTCCAGGTACAGCCGTCGCAATCGCGCGGCACGCCGCTGTTGTCCTTAGCCGAGCGGCAGCGCTCGACGGCGCCCGTACCGCGGCTCGCCGAGATCAAGTACGTGATCCCGGCCGCGAGCGCGGGCAGCCCGATCACGAGCTCGTAGTGCGAGACCGGATGGCTCGCGAGTCGATCCGCGATCTCGCCGCCGACCGCGCCGGCCACGAGCAGCACGCCCGCGACGGAATCGAGCGACGGCACGAGATCGCTGTCGGTACAGTCCGCGGGCTTGGTCGTGGTTTCGGGGCCGTGAACGGCGAAGAACGAGCAGCCGGCGCATGCCGCCAGCGCGATCCAACGCATAGGAAATGATCATGCCACGGCCGCGCGCGTAGTGTTACTTCCCGGCCGTGCCCGAGCTCGCCCTCACCCGCCACGTCCCGTCCAGCTTCGCGCACGCGCTCGCCGCCGCGGTGCCCGACGCGCCGATCGACGTCGCGCAGGCGCGCGCGCAGCACGCGGGGTATCGCGCCGCGCTCGCGAGCCTCGGGCTCGAAGTCCGCGTGCTCGATGCCGACGACGCGCACCCCGATTGCTGCTTCGTCGAGGACACCGCCGTCGTCGCGGCGGGCGTGGCGCTCGTCACGCATCCGGGCGCCCCGTCGCGGCGCGGCGAGGTCGGACCGGTCGCCGCCGCGCTCGCCGAGCTCGGCGTCACGATCGCGCGGGTCGAGGCGCCGGCCACGCTCGACGGCGGCGACTGCATGCGCGTCGGCAGCACGCTGTACGTGGGGCGTTCTGCACGCACCAACGCGGCCGGCATCGCGCGGCTCGCCGAGGTGTTCGAGCCACGCGGCCTGCGCGTGGTCGCGATCGAGCTGCCGCCCGGCGTGCTCCACCTCAAGTGCGCGTGCGCGCCGCTCGGCGACGACGCGATCACGCATGCCGTGCCGCTGCCGCGCGAGCCGTTTCGCGGCCTGTCGCTCGTCGCGATCCCCGAGGTCGAGAGCTACGCCGCGAACGTGCTCGCGATCGGCCGCCGCGTGATCGTCCCCGCCGGCTTCGCGCGCACGGCCGACCTGCTCGCGCGCGCCGGCTACGAGCCCGTGCCGCTCGCGACCACCGAGCTCCGAAAGGCCGACGGTGCGCTGACGTGCCTGTCGATTATCATCTAGCCGTGTGGCGAATCGCGGTGATCGCGCTCGCGGCGTGCGGTGGCGCGGCCGCACCGGCCGCACCGCCGGCACCGCCGGCACCGCCTGCGCGTGCGATGCCCGCACCGCTGACCCGCGTCTACCGCCTCGTCGAGACCAGGCGCCACCACGCGACGCGCACGACGTTCACGCTCGTGATCGACGGCGCCCGCACCACGCTGGCCGAGACCGAGGAGACCTCCGATACCGGCGCGACGTGGCAGCCGCGCGCGACCCACACGTATCGCGGCACGGCGCGGGTCGACGCGAACGCGACGGTGCTCGAGCTCGAGGCGGCCGGCATACAGCCGCTCCATCTGAGGTGCGTGCAGACGATGGTGAAGCTCTACAAACGCGTCGAGCCGGTGCTCGCCTGCGGCGAGTCGATGCAGCCCGCCACCGACGATCCCGACGACGACGATCGCCTGCTGTTCGGCGACGGCGCCGGTCTCGAGCGCGAGACCGACAACGACGACGACGCGGAGACGATCCGGCCGATCCGCTAGCGCTCGCCCTCATGATTCACCACATCTGTTGACGCGCGAGAGGTCCCGAAGCACCCAGCGCCGGCCCGCCTGTCAGATCGAACCCGGCACGTCGCGCGTCCCGACGGAGCCTGCGAGCTGCCAGCCGCGCTCGAGTAACCACGTGCGCGGTCGGCACACGCGCAGCGGCTGGTACGTCGGCGGCGGCCGCCACAGCCACGACCGGCGCGCGAGCTCGCGCCAGCCGGTGAACGAGATGCCGCTCGAGAACGGATCGATCGGAAACTCGCGCAGCAGCGCTGCGCGGTCTTCGTGATGCTTGCGCCAGTTGTTGACGAC
>DASXCY010000222.1:0-52889 GCA_036490935.1 Kofleriaceae bacterium
CAGCTGACCGTGCACGTCGACACCGGCGACGGCCGCGGCAGCACGCGCCTCGCGCTCGACGGCAGCGCCGAAGATCCGACCGATCTCGCGATGCGCGCCGCCGAGCTCGCGCGCGCCTCGCTCGGCCCGGCCTGGCGATCCGCGCCGCAAGCCGCGATCGCGCACGTCAAGCTCACGGACGACACGCTGGCCAGCGCCGAGCCGCTCGCCGCCGCCGACGGCCTCGTGCGCGCGTTGCGCCGCCCGCCCGGCCTCGCGGTCAGCGCCGTCGCGACGGTCGTGCGCGAGCAGGTGCACGCGATGGCGCGCGACGGCTTCGGCGCGACGTGGCTCGCCTCGCGCGTCGGCGTCGAGCTGCTGGTCGCCGCCGGCGAACGTTCGCTCGCGATCTCCCGCGACGCGCGCCAGCTCGCCGACCTCGAGCTCGATCGCGCGCTCGCCGATGCCGCCGCCGAGCTCGACGCGCTCGCCCACGCAGGCGCGCCGGAGCCCGGCCCGTGCGCGCTCGTGCTCGCCGGCGACGCGCTGCTCCACGGCGAGCTCGGCGTGTGGCAGGCATTCGCGAGCCAGGCCGACGCCGCGGTCGAACGCGAAGGTCTCACGCGCTACCGCGAGCACATGCCGATCGTGCCCGGCGCCGATCAGGTCCCCGAGCCGCTGACGATCGCGAGCGACGGCGCGCTCGACTACGGCACGCGGTCGGCGCCGCTCGGCGACGAAGGCGACGCGGTGCGCCGGTTCCTGCTCGTCGAGCGCGGGATCGCCGTCGGCCTCGGGCTGTCGCCGCGCGAGGCCGCGCTGCGCGACCGCGATCCGAACGGCGGCGTGCGCAACCTCGTCGTCGCGACGGGCACGTGGTCGGGCGCCGCCGGCGAGGCCGGGCCCGGCCGGGTCGTCGAGGTGCGCCGGCTGCGCGCGCTCGCGATCGATCCGTACACCGGCGTCGCGAGCCTCGAGCTCGCGCTCGCGTTCGACGGCGGCAAGCCATTCGCCGGCGGCACGGTGCGCCTCGATCTGATCGCCGCGCTCGCGCACGCGCACCGCAGCCGCAAGCGCATCCGGCGCGGCGCGTACGAAGGTCCCGCCGCGGTGTGGATCGAGCGCGCCGAGCTGATCGCATGAAGCTCGGCGTCGGGCTCGCGCTCGCGCTGCTGCCCCGGCTACAAGCTCGTCTACTTCAACTCCAGCACGACCGGCAGCACGACCGGCACCGTGCTGCAGTTCCGGACCGCCGATGCCCCGGTCAGTTCGAGACCACCTACCAGTCGTGGAGCCCGGAGCAGTGGCCGCAGGGCCTGTTCGGGTTTCACTAGCGATACAATGCGCGCATGCGAACGCTCGCGATCGACATCGGCGGTACCGGCCTCAAGGCGCTGATCCTCGGCCCCGACGGCGGCGCGCTCACGGAACGCGCACGCGTCCCGACGCCGCGGCCGGCCACGCCCGATGCCGTGCTCGGCGCGCTGTGGTCGCTCGTCGAGCCGCTCGGCTCGTTCGATCGTACGAGCGTCGGCTTTCCGGGAGTCGTCATCGACGGCGTGACCCAGACCGCACCGAACCTGCACCCGCGCTGGGCCGGCTTCCCGCTCGCGACCACGATCGCGTCGCGCACGAAGCATCCCGTGCGCGTCATCAACGACTGCGGCGTGCAGGGCTACGGCATCGTCGAAGGCAAAGGCGTCGAGATGGTGCTCACGCTCGGCACCGGCCTCGGCAGCGCCGTCTATCACGACGGGATCTACGTGCCGAACCTCGAGCTCGCACACCACCCGTTCCACAAGGACAAGACATACGAGGACTACGTCGGCGCGAAGGCGCTCAAGAAGCTCGGCAAGAAGAAGTGGAACAAGCACGTCGCGCGCGTCGTCGCGCAGGTGCTCCCGATCTGGAATCCGCGCAAGCTGTACCTCGGCGGCGGCAACGCGAAGCACGTCAAGGTCGAGCTCCCGTCGAACGTCGCGATCGCATCGAACATGGCCGGCCTGCTCGGTGGCATCGCGCTCTGGCACGACGCACCGCGGGCGAGCTAAGTTCGGCGCATGGTCAATCCGGGATTTCCGCCGGCCGGTGCGCCGGCTCCGCGTCAGGGTAACGGGCTCGCGATCGCCGGCATGGTGCTCGGCATCCTCGCCGTCGTGCTGTTCTGGACGACCGTCGTCGACGTCGTGATCGGAGCGCTCGCGATCATCTTCTCGGTGCTCGGCCTCAAGCGGGCGCGCATCGCGGGCGTCGGCCGCGGCATGGCGATGACCGGGCTCATCACCGGGATCATCGGCATCGCGCTCGCGGCGATCCTCGTCGTGATCGCGATGACCGCGGTGTCCGCGTTCAAGGACTACATGAAGAAGTCGAAGAAGTCCGAGGCGTCGCTGCAGCTCAACTCGATCGCGCGCCACGCGAAGGCCTACTACGCCGAGCACGACGAGTTCCCCAAGGGCAACGCGCCGCTCACGCCGGCCGACGACTGCTGCAAGGGGCCGAACGCCAAGTGCCCCACCTCGCCGGCCGACTGGAACACGCCGGTGTGGCAGGCGCTCGACTTCTCGATCGACGAACCGACGCTGTATCGCTACGACTACCAGTCCGACGGCAAGACGATCACCGCACATGCGGTGGGCGATCTCGACTGCGACGGCACGCCTGGCACGTACGAGCTGAAGGTCACCTCCGAGGGCGGAATTCCGGCCACGACGATCACGAACCCGCCGTCGGGAACGTATTGATGGATTCGCCGAGGCGCGAGGGCAACGGCATGGCCGTCGCCAGCATGGTGCTCGGCATCCTCGCGGTCGTGCTGTTCTTCACGTCGCTGATCGACATCGTGATCGCGCTGCTCGCGATCATCTTCGCGATCATCGGCCTCAAGCGAGCCAAGCGCGTGGGCGCAGGCAAGGGCATGGCGATCGTCGGGCTCGCGACCGGCATCGTCGGCATGGTGCTCGCCGTGGTGCTCGTCGCGGCGATCGCGATCCCCGCGTTCACCGAGTACATGAAGGGGTCGAAGTCGCGGGAGGCGTCGCTGCAGCTCGGCAAGCTCGGCGACAACGCGAAGGTGTACTACCTGCAGAACGGCGCGTTTCCGACCGGCACCATCGGTCCCACGCCCGTGCGGGACTGCTGCGACCAGCCGGGTGGCAGGTGCGCGCTCTACAGCGGCGACTGGCAGGCACCGCTGTGGAAGCAGCTCGACTTCCGGCTCGATCAGCCGTCGCTGTATCGCTACAGCTACCAGTCCGACGGCAAGTGGTTCGTCGCCAAGGCGACCGGAGACACCGACTGCGACGGCCAGCACGCGGTGTTCGAGCTGGACGGCACGATCGGGCCGGGGGGCGAAGTGACCACGAACCTTATCAAGCCGTTCGGCGTCTACTGATCGGCTACACTCGAGCATGGAGCGACGCGCAACGGGTGGTATCGGACGCGCGCTGCGCCACCGCAACTACCGCCTGTTCTTCATGGGACAGGGAATCTCGCTGATCGGGACCTGGTTGACCCGGTTCGCGACGGTGTGGATGACGTACGAGCTCACGCACTCGGGCGTGCTGCTCGGCCTCGTCGCGTTCTTCGGCCAGGCGCCGAGCTCGGTGATCGCGCCGTTCGCGGGCGTGCTCGTCGACCGCTGGAACCGCCACCGCGTGATCGTCGCGACGCAGATCGCGGCGATGCTGCAATCGGCGGCGCTCGCGTTCTTCGCGTTCACCGGCCTCATGACGGTGTGGCACCTGATGGTGCTCGGCGCGGTGCAGGCCGTGATCAACGCGTTCGACATGCCGGCGCGCCAGTCGTTTCTGCAGTTCATGATCGAGGACCGCGCCGACTTGCCGAACGCGATCGCGCTCAACTCGTCGATGGTGAACGGCGCGCGCCTGCTCGGCCCGGTGTTCGCGGCCGGCCTCGTCGAGTTCTTCGGCGAGGGCTGGTGCTTCGCGATCGACGCCGCGAGCTACATCGCGGTGATCGCGGCGCTGCTGGCGATGACGGTCGTCCCCGAGGTCAAGAAGCTGCGCAAGCCGAACGTGTGGCGCGAGATGGTCGAGGGCTTCCACTACGTGACGACGGCGCCGCTCGTGCGCGCCGTGCTGCTCCTGCTCGCGGTGACGAGCGTGCTCGGCGGCTCGTACTCGACGCTGCTGCCGCTCGTCGCCGGCTCGACGCTGCGCGGCGGCCCGCACACGCTCGGCGTGCTGATGGCGTCGGCCGGTTTCGGCGCGCTGTGCGGCGCGCTGTATCTGGCGAGCCGCACGACCGTGCTCGGGCTCGGCGGCGTGATCGCGCGCGTGACGCTCACGCTCGGCGCGGCGCTGATCGCGCTGCGGTTCGCGAATTCGGTGTACGTCGCGATGCCGATCCTGTTCGTGACCGGGCTCGCGTGGATGGTGCAGATGGCCGCGACCAACACGATCGTGCAGACCATCGTCGATCCCGACAAGCTCGGCCGCGTGATGAGCATCTACGCGGTCGCGTTCTTCGCGGGCATGCCGGTCGGCGCGTTGATCGAAGGCGCGCTCGCCGACGGGATCGGGCCGATGAACGCGTTCTTGTGCGCGGGCATCGGCGTCGCGATCGCGGCGGTGGTGTTCTGGCGGGCGCTGCCGGGCTTGCGCGAGCAATCGCGCCCGCTGTACGTGCGGCTCGGGTTGATCGAGGACTAGGGGGACTAGGCGCGGCGCGAGGTCAGCGACGGCCCTTGAAGCCCATCATTCCCTGGATCACGCCTTCACTCTCGCGCGCGATCTCGCCTGCTTCGCGCAGGCGATCGGCGCAGTCTGCACACACCTTGCGCGCCTTGCCGGCGACCTTCACGCTCACCAGCTTGTCCACCTCGTCCTTGCACTCGCGGCAGGTCGGCATGGTCGATCTCCTTTATTTCGCCAGCATCGTCATGCGCTTCTTGATCAGCGCGACGTCCTTCGCGCGCGGCACGATGCCGACGTAGGTGCGGAACGCCTGGAGCGCCTGCGCCTTGTCGCCGGCGAGCGCGTAAGCGAGCCCGAGCCCGCGATAACCGGCGACGTAGCTGGGATATGCGGCGAGAGCCTCGCGGTAGGAATGGACCGCGGCGTCGGGATCGCCCGCGAACAGCTGCTGGTTGCCGCGGTCGTATGCGGCGCGCGCGCGGGATAACGCGCCGTCGTCCTGAGGACCTGGATCGGTCGCGACCGGAGCCGCGCGCTTGCCGTTGTCATAGTCGAGGACGACGGGCTTGCGGTAGCGGTGGGCTGGAGCGGCGGCGGCGGGGGCGGGAGGAGGTGTGCCCGGTGGAGGAGCTGTCGTCGTCGGGTCGGCGGCGGCGGCGGCGGTCGGAGGAGGCGGCGGTGTCGGCGCCGGTGATGATGCGCGAGGCGACGGTTGCAGCGCGGCGGCGGCGGTGGCGTGATCCGGCGGCGCGGCGGCGGGCTTGCTGCCGCCTGATGCGGCGACGGCGACGACGACGATCACGAGCAAGAGCGCGCCGGCGGCAGCGGCGATGATCGCGAGCCGCTTGCGAGGGAATGCGCGTGCCGGGACGAGCGGATCGTCGGCGTCGGGAGGCAGGTAGTGCGTGGAGAGTGGGAGCGGAGTCGGGGCGATCGGCTGCCGCGACGGCAGCGGCATCGGCTGCGGCTGCGGCATCGGCTGCGGCTGCGGCATCGGCATCGGCTGCGGCATCAGCTGCGGCGACGGCATCGGCATCGGCATCGGCTGCGGCTGCGGCATCGGCAGCGGCTGCGGCTGCGGCATCGGCATCGGCTGCGGCTGCGGCATCAGCTGCGGCGACGGCTGCGGCTGCGGCTGCGGCTGCGGCTGCGGCATCGGCGACGGCTGCGGCATCGGCTGCGGCATCGGCGACGGCTGCAGCTGCGGCTGCAGCTGCGGCGACGGCTGCGGCTTTGGTGCCGGCGGCGGCTCGAGTGGAAGCGGTTCGAGCGCCACGATCACCGACGGCTCGCGGTCCGGATCCTTGCGCTCGGGCGGCGCGACCGCAGCCGGCATCGGCGTCGCACGGCGCGGCGGCGGCTTCGGCGGTGTCGGATCGGGGCGCGGCGTCGTCTTCGCAAAGGCCGTCGGGGCAATTTTGGGCGCCGGCGCAGGCTCCGGCCGCGGCGCCAGCTTCGGCGCCGCCTTCAGCGCGGCCTTGGGCACCGGCGTCGGATCCGGTCGCGGCGCCGACGGAATCGGCTTGCCGGTCTGTGCGCGCGGAATCGTCGCCGCCCGCCCCGTCGGCGCGCGCTCGCCCGCCGGCTGCACGCGCGGCACGGTCATCGTCGAGGTCTTGCGCACGGGCTTCGCCGGCATGCTCACGGGCCCCGACGCGTCAGCCGTCTTCCTGACCAGCTCGGCCAGTCCCTCGGTCGGCGCCAGCGGCGTGTGGCGATCGCGTTCCCACTCCGCGACATCCATCGCGTCGATCTCGACCACCGATTCATCGCGCCGGTCGGTCATCTTGAAGTCGCCTCCGCCACCAGTCCCGGCACACCCGCGACCGCCGCCGCCTCGGTCGCGAACACCCGATGCGCCGCGCTTGTCACCGCGCGCCCGCCGACGTCGAACAGCGTGATCGTCACGTCCACCTGCTTCTTCCCCGCCGGATCGATCTTCGCGAACAGCAACCGATCCACATGCAGCTCCTTACCCGCCGCGGCGTAGCAATCGGGCGTCGGATCGTCGCATTCGATCTGGATCTGGACCACTTCCATCGAGACGGCCGACAGCTTCGTCTCGTCGACGCCCGCCACCTTGGCCGCCGACAGCGCGTCCGCGATCGCTTTCGCGGCCGCGGGAAACGGTTTCTTGTCGGCCGGCAACACCTCGAGCGTGACCTTCGCCGGCGGCGGCGGAGGCTGCGGGGCTACCGGCGGCGCAGGATGGCTACACGCCACCGCTGACAGCACGATCAAGAGTGCAGTCCTCACCCAATTCGTAAGGATAACACCTCAGGGCGCAACTACGACCTGGAACTCGACGCGCCGATTCTTCGCCCGCGCGGCCAGTAACTTGCCCCCCGAAATTCCTGCGGGGTCGATGATCGGCTTCGACGCGCCGTAACCCTTCGCGATGAGCCGGGTCGGCGACACGCCCATCGCCGACAAGTAGGACCTCACGGATTCGGCCCGCGCCAGCGACAGCTCCTCGTTGTCGGCGTACTTGCCGCCCTTCTTGATCGGCACGTCGTCGGTGTGACCCTGGATCTCGAGCTGCAGATCGGGGAATTCCTGGAGCGTCTTGACCGCCGCGCCGAGCGCCTTGGCCGAGCTCGGCAACAGGTCCGCCGAGCCGGTCTTGAAGTTCACGCCCGAGATCACGCCGATGAACTTTTTCACCCTCTCCGGCAGCTCGTCGGGGCAGCCATCGGCGTCCTGGTACCCGTTCTTGGTCTCGGGATCGTTCGGACATTTGTCCTGCCCGTCGGGGATGCCGTCGAGGTCGTTATCGGATTCCGGGCAGCCGTCGGCGTCCTGAAAGCCGTCCTTGTCCTCGGGCTCGTTCGGGCACTTGTCGGCCGCGTCGGGGATGCCGTCGAAGTCGTTGTCGGTGTCGGGGCAACCATCGGCATCCTGAAAGCCGTCCTTGTCCTCGGGCTCGTTCGGGCACTTGTCCTTCGCGTCGGGGATGCCGTCGAGATCGTTGTCGGGATCCGGGCAGCCGTCGGCGTCCTGGAAGCCGTCCTTGTCCTCGGGCTCGCGCGGGCAGTTGTCGATCGCATCCGGGATGCCATCGCCGTCGGTGTCGAGCGGCTGCTCGACGAGCGCGCGCTGCCTTCCGACATAGCTCATCGACGCGATCGCTTCGAGCTCGGGCGAGGTGACGCCGCGCCCGAGGCCCTCGCCGACCGCGACCTGCGCGCGCCACGGCCCCGCGATCACCGCGCGCGCGCCGACGAGCCCCTCGGCCGGCACGTCGTGCGGCCCGCTATCGCCGTCGGTCTCGACCGCGAGGAACGCCTCGCCGAGCAGCCACAGCCGGTCCGGCCGCAGCGCGTACGACGCGCCGACGCCGGCCGTGAATTCGTTGCCGATGACCGCGTTCGCGACCATGTTCTGCTGCTGGAAGCGAAACCCGACGTCGATGCCGGCGGTGAACGCGCCGGGCGTCCAGCCGAGGATCGCGCGCGGCCACGCCGACAGCGACGTGCCGCCGGTGAAGTCGGTCGAGTCGCCGGTCGGCAGCGTGACGTCGACCGCGCCGGCGAGCTGCACGACGCCGTTGCTCCAGATCTGCGCCTTGCCGAACACGCGCGCGTCGCCCGGCTCGGTCGCCGACAGTTGCTTGCCCGGATCGATCAGGGTGACGTCGCCGCTCTGCGCGAGCACGAACGGCATCGCGACGCCGACCTCGAGCCGATGCAGCACGCCGTAGCCGGCGACCAGGTCCATGCCGAGCCGGTTCTCGACGATGCCGCCGTTCATCAACTCGTTGCCGTTTCCCGGATCGCGCGCGACGAGCGGCTCGCGCGCGAAGTCGAACACCGCGCCGATGTCGAGCTCGCCGCGCGGCAGCACCGTGCCGCTCTCCTGCGTCAGGTAGCCGGTCGATGACGTCGCCGGTTGATAGAGCTGCGCGTCGAAGCCCTGCGCGCGCGCCGTGCCCGCGGCGAGCAGCACGCACACGCCGAGCGCCGCCGAGCGCCGCCGGCGCAGCACCACGAGCGCGAGCGCGAACGCCAGCACGAGACCGCCGGCGGGCGAGCCGTGGCCGTGCGCGTCGCACGCGCAGCCGCCGCCGCTGAGATCGAGCCCGTTCGGCCCGGTGCCGCCGTCGTGGCCGGTGCCGGCATCGCCGCCCGGCACGCCGGCGTCGTTGCAACCGTCGACGGCCTGCTCGCAGGTGTGCGAGCCCGGATCGCAAGCCATGCACGCGCCCGGGCAATCCGCGGCCGTGGTGCAGCAGCCGGCGACCGCCATCGTCGTGCACGTGTGCGAGCCCTGATCGCACGAGTCGACCGTGCACTGGTTTCCGTCGTCGCAGTCGCCATCGCCGAGGCAGCAGCCGGCGACCGTCGTGTTCGTGCACGTGCCGGTCGTCGTGTCGCACGAGTCCGACGTGCACGCATCGTGATCGTTGCAATCGCCGTCGTTCTTGCAGCACCCCGGGATCGAGTGCTCGACGCACATGTTCGTCATCAGGTTGCACGTATCGGTCGTGCACTTCGCCGAGAACGTGCACTGCGCGTTCGACGTGCAGCAGTTCGTGATTGCCTCGTGCTGGCACGTGTTGGTGCCGAGATCGCAGCGGTCGAGCGTGCACGTGTTGCCGTCGCCGCAGTCGCTGTCGCTGTGGCAGCAGTTCGGCTCGTCGAAGTGCATGCACATGTGCGTCATCGGGTTGCAGATATCGCCGGTGCACGTGTCGCCGTCGTCGCAATCGCCGGGGCCCTGGCAGCAGCTCGGCATCAGCGTGTTCTTGCAGGTGCCGGTGGTCGTGTCGCACGTGTCGGTCGTGCACAGGTTGCCATCGTGGCAGTCGTCGTCCCGCGTGCAGCAGCCCGGAATATCCTTGTCGGTGCAGCGGTCCGTCGCGGTGTCGCACGAGACCTGCACGCACATGCTCGGCGACATGCAATCGCCGTTGCTCGTGCAGCACTCGCTGATCGGCAGGTTGGCGCACACGTGCGCGAACGGGATGCACACGTCGTCGGTGCACACGTCGCCGTCGCTGCAATCGGCGTCGTGCTCGCAGCAGTCCGGGATCGGGATGTGCTCGCACATCCGCGGCGTCGCGCCGGTGCACGCGTCGAACGTGCAGTCGTCGTGATCGTTGCACATCGCGTTCGACGTGCAGCCCATCGTGCCGCAGTCGGGGATCGGCGTGAACACGCAGCTGTGCGTCGACGGGTCGCACGTGTCGGTGGTGCACGCGTCCATGTCGTTGCACTGCGAGTCCATCATGCAGCAGCCGGGGATCGTCGAGCTCGAGCACTGGTGCGTCGCCGGATCGCACGTGTCGGCCGTGCACAGGTTGCCGTCGTTGCACTGCGCGTCCGCGGTGCAGCAGCTCGGGATGGTCGCGTGCGAGCACGTGTGAGTCGCGACGTTGCACGAGTCGGTCGTGCATGCATTGCCGTCGCCGCAATCGGCGTCGCTCGTGCAGCAGTCGGCGATCGGCGTGTTCGAGCACGTGTTCGTCGTGGTGTCACACGTGTCGACGGTGCAGATGTCGCCGTCGTTGCACTGCGTGTTGCGCGTGCAGCAGTCGGGGTTGAAGTCGTGCTCGCACGTGTTGCTCGCGAGGTCGCACGAATCGGTCGTGCACGGCCGGCCGTCGTCGCACTGCGAGTCCATCGTGCAGCAGCCGAGGATCTTGCGATTGCGGCAGCTGTGCGTGACGAAGTCGCACGAGTCGGTGGTGCACAGGTTGCCGTCGTCGCAGTCTGCGCCCGACGTGCAGCAGCCGGGGATCGACGTGTCGATGCACGTGTTCGTCATCAGATCGCACGACGCCTCGATGCACAGGCTGCCCGAGAAGCACTCCGCGTCGTTCGTGCAGCAGCCGTCGATCGTCTTGTTCGAGCACGTGTGCGTCGCGGTGTTGCACGAGTCGGTCGTGCACGCGTCACCGTCGTTGCAATCGGCGGTCGTCGAGCAGCAGCCGGGAATCTTGGTCTCGTCACACGTGTGCGTGATCGGATCGCAGACGTCGATCGTGCAGATGTTGCCGTCGCTGCAGTCGCCGTTCGTCATGCACGACGTGAGCGCGGCGGCCTGTTCGTCGGTCGGCGGTGATTGGACCTGACAGCCGCCGAGCGCGAGCATGGCGACGACGGCGAGCGCGTGCGTTCTCACCCCCATGGTTCGCATCATATGTCAGGAACTTGCCCGGACGCGCGAATCTGGTGCTGATGGAAGCCATGGACGAGGAGACGCGCGCGTACGACCCGGACCTCGAGGTCGAGCTCGAGCTGGTGTGCGACGACCTGACCGATCCGTGGTTCGAGCTCGGCGAGAGCGAGACGCGGCTCGCCGAACGCCACGCCGAGGTGTTCGAGATCGATCCGGTCCATCCACTGCGGCGACTCGGGACCTGGGTCAGCCAGCTCGCGGGTTTCGCCTCGCAGCGAGCGTGAGCAGGAGCACGATCGCGAGGCCAGGTGTTCCGCCGGGCCCGGCTCTCGCCTCCTTATATAATGATGCGACCCCGGCTCGGTCGGAACGTGAAATGCTCTCGCCGTGGCGTTTTCGCCGACGCGCCCCGATCGCGCCCGCCTCGCGCGCGTGCCGTTCGGCGACGCCTGGCTCGCGCTCGACTCGCCGCGCGCGGGTGAGATGTGCGACGTGCTCGACGTGCGGGTGCGGCTGGCGATGTACCGGCTGCTGGTGGAATCCTGCGCTGGCTTCGGCGCGCATGACGAGCGCTCGCCGTTCTGGGGCTACGCGTCCCAGCTCGCGTGGCAGCACCGCAGCGGCCGGCTCGGCGACCCGCGCGGGTTCGCGATCGACGCCGCGAGCTGGTGGGGCGCCTGCAACTACGCGCTGAGCGTCGTGCCGTATGCGTTCGCGGCCGAGCTCGGCAGGGTGCCGGCGCTGCGGTTCGCGGCGGTACCGGAGTCGTATCGCGTGGTGCGTGCGGTGTGGCGTGATGCGTTCGCGGCCATGCAGGCCGGGGATGGCGATCACGCGCGCGTCGCGTTGTGGCGCGCTCACGTGGCGAGCATCGCGGCGGCGTGCGCGCGGCACGGTGCCGACCTCGCGGCGCTGCCTGCAGAGGAGCAACGGTTCGCGCGCGGCTGGATCCGCATGGTGGATCTATTCGGCGCGGCGGCGATCCGGACCGATCTCGAGCTGCTCGTGCAGGACTCCGGCGCGCTGCCCTCGCGCGTGCTCGCCGCTGGCGACCTCGCCGATCTGCCGCGTGCCGAGCGGTCGAGCGCGCGTCGCGTGTGCGCGCTGGCGGATCGACCGTCGTTGCGCTGGCGGGCCGAGCTCGCGCTGTGGCGTCGCTCGATGCGCTCGCGCTCCGCGCGCGCCGAGTCGTCGCAGCTGTTCACGCTGTTCCTCGGCCACACTCGCTCGGTGCGCGGTGGCCTGCGCGCCCTCGCGTACGCGACGCTGCCAGTCTTCGTCCTCGATTCCCGTGCTATACGACTCACCACGCGAGCGTGGTGGAACTGGTAGACACGCAGGATTTAGGTTCCTGTCCCGCAAGGGGTGAAGGTTCGAGTCCTTTCGCTCGCACGCCTCGTTTCGGCTGCTTGGACGGCAGCAAAGGGCGTTTCGGGCCCCCGGGAAATTGATCGAGCGTCGTACGTTCCCGCCGGCGATCCACAGGAGCGCTGTTCCTGCGTCACCCCTCACGACGTCGGAGTCGGATGGTACGAAACGGCATGGCAGGACGACGCGCGCGCATCGAACACGCCGGGCGGAGTGAATGGGTCATCGGCATCAAGACACTGCCCACGTACGTCGTGGAAGCCGACGGGACGTTTCGACCCGACGTGGTCTTGCTGGTCGACGTGCCGTCAGGACTCGTCATGGCCGTCGAGATCCTCGTGGGCGATCGTGATCGGGTTCGCGCCTGCTGCGGTTGTCGGAGGTGCGACGTAGACTGGCGGCTCGATGTCGATGGAGGCTCAGCTCTCGGTCCCGCGTCTGCGCGAGCTCTCCGGGTATGCGTTCGCGCGCGGCGATGCGTACGTGCGCCAGGGGCGTGTGGTGCGGTGCGAGCGCGCGGGCAACGTGCTGCGTGGGACCGTGATCGGGACGCGCACGTACGAGGTGGAGCTCGCGCTCGTCGCGCGGACGCTCGCGTCGGCGTGCACGTGTCCGATGGGAGCGGGTTTCTGCAAGCACGCGGTCGCGCTGGCGCTGTTCTGGCGCGAGCACGGGGATGCGGGCGCAGCGGAGACGCCGTCGCGCGGCGAGGTGTTCGAGAACGCGCAGGAAGTGGCCGCGTGGGCGAACGAGCACCGCGTGGCGTATCTGTTGACGACGTCGGCGAGCCGGATCGGTCACGCGCTGTACGGCGACCAGAGCGGCGGCCTGTCGTACGCATTCCTGCGCTTCCCGTTCTCCGCGCTCGCGACGCGTTCGGGCGCAAAGCGACTCGCGTACAACCTGGACCCCGGCCGCATCGCGGCCGCCGCTCGCCGCGTGCTGGTCGCCGAGGCCGAGGCGGTCGAGGCCGGCATCGCCGAGGAGGCTCGCGCGCGCACGCCGCCGAGCGCACCGGCGAGTGCGCAACTGTCGGCGCGGCTCGTCGCGCTGCGCAAGGAGATCCGTCGCCACGCGGTGCCGCGCGGCAAGGCGGCGCGCGCGGATGGCCAGCTCAGTGTCGATCGCGAAGGGCTCGCGCTCGTGTGGGTCGATCGCGATCGCGCGCCCGGCTCGCAACGCGGTTTCACCGTGCGGCTGGGCGCGGCGCTCGACTCCGGCGCGCTCGCGTGCACGTGCGGTGCACGCCGAGGCGAATGCGTTCACGCGCTCGCGCTCGTCGACAGCGCGCTCGATTTTCTCGTCCAGCCGGCGCAAGCGGCCGACGCCGAGGCCATCGCCGCCGAGCTGGTTCGGCCGGGCTGGGCGCGCACGCTCGCCGCCCTCGCCGAGCGCGCGACGGACGAATCCAAGCCCGCCGCTCCCATCGAGCTGTGGTGGCAGCTCGATGACGCGACGCTCGCGCCGATCGTCAAGAAACAACTCAAGCGCGGCGGGACCTCTGCAGGGACGCGGTCCACCGCGGCTCGCCTGCTCGAACAGCACGGCGACACGTTGGAGCCGCAGGACCGCGAGGTCGCGGAGCAGCTCGCGGGTTGGGTCGAAGGCTACGGCGGCTCGTATCCGGTTCGCGCATTCGCCGCGCTCGTCGGCCACCCGCGCGTCATCACGCGCGATGACGGCGCACCGCTCGCCATCGCGCGCGCCGAGCTGGGATATCGCGGCGTGCCCGCAGGCGCCGCGATCCGCCTGGTGCCCACGGTCGACGGGTCGCCGATCGATCCTCGCATCGTCGCCGCGCTGCTCGAGACGTTCGCGCGCGACGAGCCGTTGCTCTACCTCGACCACGATCGCGCGCGTCTGATGCTGATCGACGTCGGTGCCGAGGCGCGCCATCTGACCGATCTGCTCCATCGGTTCGGCGATGAATTTCCTCCCGAGAGCCACGACGAGCTGTTCACGCGCCTCGCGGTGCTCGAAGCCAAGCTTGCGGTCGAGGTGCCCGACGCGCTCAAGGGCACCGAGCTCGTCGCCGAGCCTGTGGTGGTCGCGCGCGTGCGGCTCGTCGGCGACGCGACGGTCGAGCTCGAGGCGTTCGTGCGTCCCGCGCCGAGCGCGCCGCTGTTCAGTCCCGACGCCGGACCGAAGGACGTGCTGGTGGCGCTGGCAGGCGAGCGCCGCTACATCAGGCGCCGCATCGGGGACGAGCTCCCGCTCGTCCGCGGCATGCTCGCGCGGCTGCCGGTGCTCGCGCACGCACAGGAAGGCCCACCGCTGTGCTTCCAGCTCTCGGGTGACGACGCGCTCGAGCTCGCGCTGGCGCTGGAGCGCCCGCCCGCGGGCATGGAAGCCGAGTGGATCGAGGCGCGCCCGACGATCGCGCCCGCGCTCTCGGTCAAGGGGCTGCGCGTGCAGCTCGATACCAAGCGCGACTGGTTCGCGATCGATGGTGACATCAAGATCGAGAGCGGCCGCCTCGAGCTCGCGGTTCTGCTCGACGCCGCGCGCCGCCAGCAGCGGTTCGTGCGGATCGGCGCGAACCGCTGGGCCGAGCTGTCGGCCGAGCTTCGCGAGCGGCTCGCCGCGCTTGCCGAGCAGACCTACACCGGCAAGGATCGGATCGAGATCTCGCCAGGCGCCGTGCCGGCGGTGCGCGCGCTCGCCGAGGCCGGCGCCGAGGTCGACGTCGCCCCGCGCTGGCAGCTGCTTGCCGATCGGCTCGCGGCGTCGCTGAAGCTGCGGCCCAAGCCTCCGCGCACGGTCACCGCCGACCTGCGCGATTATCAGCGTGAAGGCTTCGCGTGGCTCGTACGACTCGCGGCATGGGGCGCGGGGGCCTGCCTCGCCGACGATATGGGTCTGGGCAAGACGGTGCAGTCCATCGCGCTGCTCGCCCAGCGCGCGGAGCTCGGGCCGGCGCTCGTGCTCGCGCCGACGTCGGTCGTGTTCAACTGGGAGGCCGAGCTCGCGCGGTTCGCGCCGAGCCTGCGCGTCGTGCGTTATGGCGCGGGCGATCGCGCGAGCGCGCTCGCCAAGCTCGGCAAACGCGACGTCGTCGTCGCGAGCTACGGCATGCTCGTGCGCGATCGCGAGCGGTTTGCCGGCCGGCACTTCGCGACCGCGGTGTTCGACGAGGCACAGCAGCTGAAGAACGCGACGACGCAGCGCGCGAAGGCGGCGCGCGCGCTCGAGGCCGAGTTTCGCATCGCCGTGTCGGGCACACCGCTCGAGAACCATCTCGGCGAGCTATGGAGCGTGCTCTCGATCGTGTTCCCCGGGCTGCTCGGGAGCTGGGACCAGTTCCGCGATCGCTACGCGATCCCGATCGAGCGCGGCAGGAGCGACGCCGCGCGCGCGGCGCTGTCACGCGTGATTCGCCCGTTCGTGCTGCGCCGGACCAAGAGCGAAGTCGCGCGCGAGCTACCTGCACGCACCGAGATCGAGGTGCCGATCCTGCTCGACGAGGCTCACACCAAGCTGTACGAGGATGCTCGTCTCGCGGCCGTCGCCGAGCTCACCGCCGCGGGCAAGGACGTACGCGACGAGCAAAAGCGATTCCAGGTGCTCGCCGCGCTGACGCGGTTGCGTCTGCTCGCCTGCCATCCGCGGCTGTACGACGCGACGTCGCAGGTCCCGTCGGCCAAGCTCGAGCGGGTCGTCGAGCTGGTCGACGAGCTCGGGCGCGAGGGCCACCGCGCGCTCGTGTTCTCGCAGTTCACGTCACACCTGGCCCTCGTGCGGACCGCGCTCGAGGCTGCCGGCCACTCCGTGCTGTACCTCGACGGCCAGACGCCCGCAGCCGATCGCGGCGGGCTGGTCGCCGCGTTCCAGACCGGCACCGCCGATGCGTTCCTGATCTCGCTCAAGGCCGGCGGCACCGGCTTGAACCTGACCGCCGCCGACTACGTGATCCATCTCGATCCGTGGTGGAACCCGGCCGTCGAAGATCAGGCCACCGACCGGGCCCACCGCATCGGCCAGACCCGTCCGGTGACGGTGTATCGGCTGATCGCGCGCGGCACGATCGAGGAGCGCATCCTGGCGCTGCACGCCGACAAGCGCGCTCTCGTCGCCGGCATCCTCGAAGGCACCGGCGGCGCCGCACGCCTCACCACGCGCGACCTGCTCGCGTTGCTCGCAGCGGATGGCGGTAGCCGCGCCGAAGCGGGCAATCTGCGCCGAGAAAGCATTCCCTGACCGCCCGGCCAGATCCTGCGCTAGCGTGAAGTGATCGCGGCGACCACGGGATCGATGTTCATCATACCGTAGCTGAACGTATGGACGCGACCGTCGTCGAGCGTGAGCGCGACCTTCTTCGCAAAGAAGCTCTTCTGCGGCTCGATCTTCGCGATCCGAGCCTTCGGAATGATGACGAGGCCCTCCGAGCCCCACTTCACGAACACCGCCTCGCTCAGCATGCCCGACGCCGAGACGTCGAACCGAGCATCGTAGAGCAGCCGCTGATTCGTGATCTTGAGCTTGCCGTTGTACTTGCCGCCGGAGGGCGGCATGTACAGCAGTGTCCACGTATCGATCGCAGCCTCGCCGGCATCCATCGGAATCTTGTCGAGTACGCCCATCTCGATTACCTCGCTTCCCGCCGCAATATCATCGCGCGACACGACTTCGTCAACTACTGACCGACCTGCCGTGGGGACTACAAGGTTCGCAACGCGCACGTAACGACTTCGATACGCGCGGGGTTCACCATAGCTGCGTGACGATGCGCTGGGGCTTGCTGTTGCTGGCGGTCGGCTGCCGCTACTACGGCAGCACGACCCCGCGCCCGCGCTCGAGCCATGTCGAGGCAGGAGCGTACGCCGGCGTGCACGTGTTCTCCGCCGACAATTCGCTCGGGTCGTTGCGCGACTCGGCGTCGTTCGGCGCGCGAGCCGGCGCGTTCATCGGCGGCCATTTCGGCGTCGAGGCCCAGCTCGCGGTCACACCGACCGAAGCGAGCGCCGCCGTCTACGACGTCTGGGTGCTGATGACCGAGGCGCATCTCGTGTACGAGCCACTCGCGGACACGGGCGATCCGCGAGCCGTCCCGTTCCTGTATGCCGGGGCGAGCGCGTACGACGTCGTCAGCTCGGGCGGCACACCAGGCACCGAGATCACGTCGGGCACGCTCGTCGCGCCCGACGCCGGACTCGGCATCAAGTATCCGCTGCCGGACGATTGGGGCGTTCGAGCCGACGCGACCGTGGTGCTCCCCTCGTCCGTCGACGGAGGGCTCACCGAGGACTACGAGCTGACCTTGTCGATCTATCGGTCGTTTTCCACACAGAGTGAACGATAGAATCGCGACGTCGACGAACCGTCGCCGCCAAGCGGCCCGCCATCAAGGCCCAGCTGCGCGCCCTCGCCGCCGAGCGGCTCGGCGAGCGATCACGCCGACTTCAGCGGGATCGGCAGCGACGACATCTCGCTGTAGAACGACTGCGCGCCCGCGTTGGCGTCTCCCGCGCCGCGCGCCAGCAACCACGGATCGGAGCTTCCCGCGGTGGCCCGGCCGTTCTCGTCGACGTTGACCACGAACTGGTGGAGTTGGTCGCCGCCGCCCTCGTCGTCGGACGCGCCGACGCTCGGTTTCTGAGAAAAGTAGCTCGCCTTGATCATGATCGGCAGCGCGTACACGCTCAATTGCCGGCCGGTGACCGCGCCGGCTAGATCGCCGCTGATCCCAGCGATCGTCGCGCTCTCGATGAGCTTGTTACCGGAATTTCCCTTGTCAGCGACGGTGGTCTCGAGCTCGAGGACGCCGCCATGCCCGCTGTGCGACAGCGCGGTGCACCATCCGCTGAACGCGGCGTTCTGGGTGTCGGTCGCGTAGCTCGTATCGTCGAGTCCGGCCTGCATCCCGTCGCGGCTGGCCTCGGCCAGGAGCTTCGCGTCGGCAGCGGCAGCCGGATCGGTTTTCACGCTCGCCCACACCGCCTGCATCTGGTTCAGGTATTCGTCGGCGTGATGGCCCGCAAGCGCGGCGTATGTGAGCTGGAGGCAATTGAAGTAGGCAGCGGCCGTGCTCGTATCGGGTGCTTGCTTGATCTTCGACTCGGCCGTGCTCTTCGCGAACGCGGCGCCCTTGGCGAACGCGGCCTGGATCGCTTTCTTGGCGAGGTCCTGCGTGAGCTTCTGGACGGCCACGCTCGCGACCTTCGCCGCGATCGCCGCGCCGAGCGGACCAGCCAGCGCACCGATCGCCCCGCCGACGATGTCAGCGATGATCTCCATCGCGAGCATCTTGTCCTTGCTGTCCGCCGCCTCCTTGGTCTGCTGGACGATGACCGCTTGCTGGTTCGCGATCAGCACGAACTTCAGCGAGGCCTCGTGGGTGGCGAGATCGAACCCCGCCTTCGCATCGGCGACCTGCGCGTTCGCCTTCGGATCGGCATCGCGAAACAACGCTTGCCGCGCTACACTCGACGCGCCGCCGACGCTCGCGTGCTGGCCGCCGATCATCGCGTCCGCCGCGCGATCCGCTTCGTGCTCCGCCGCGTCGAACGGCGTCGAGACCTCGAGCTTGTTCTGCCGCGCCGGCGTGCCGCCGTGCTGCTGCACGGTGTGCGCGACCTCGTGGGCGAGGAGGTGCTGGCCGGTCGGGCTCGACGGATCGTAGTGGCCGGCGCCGAAATGGATGTCCTGACCGACCGTGTACGCTTTCGCGCCGACCGACTCCGCCGCCGTCGCGGACTCCGTGCCCGTGTGGACGCGCACGCCCGACAGGTCCGCGCCGAGCGACGACTCGAACTTGCGCATCAGCGTCTCCGGCAAACCGTGGCTGCTGCTGCCCGCGGCGCTGGCGACCGCCTGCTCGGAGCCGGCCGCGACGCCGTTACCGTCGCGATCCGCCTTGCGCTGCAGGATCCCGGATTCGAGCGGGTGCGCGGGCGCGGAGAGCAGGGCGGCGCGGTTGACGCGGCCGGGCGCGAGGTCGTCGTCGCGCGCGGCTGCGTCGGTCGTGGCGGTGGCATGGGCTTGTTCGCGTTGGTTCGTCATGATTTGTCCCTTCAATCGATCGCGCCGCTGCTCGACAGCTTGCCGAGCTCGGCGAACTCGAGCGCGACGGCGCGTTCGAGGTGACGTTGATGCAGCACGGTCTCCTCCTGCGCGGCGAGAAACGCGGCGCGCAGGCAGGCATTGCGGATGTAGCCGCCCGACAGCTGGTACTTGCGTGCGAGCACGTCGAGCGTGAGCGGACCGGCGACCGGCAGCTCGGGCGGCAGGTGAGCGCGCCACAGTTGCTCGCGCGTGTCTTCGTCGGGAAACGGAAACGACAGCCGGAACGACATGCGGCGCTTGAACGCCTGATCGATCGACGTCCCGTTATTGGTCGTGAGGATCGCGATGCCCTCGAACGCGTCGAGCCGCTGCAGCAAGTAGTTGACCTCGAGGTTCGCGTAGCGATCGTTGCTGGAGCGCACCTCGGTGCGCTTGGCGAACAGCGAGTCCGCCTCGTCGAACAACAACACGACCTGGCCATCCTCGGCGGCGTCGAAGATCGTCGCGAGGTTGCGCTCGGTCTCGCCGATCCACTTCGACATCACCTTCGACAGGTCGACCTGATAAAGCTCGAGCCCGAGCTCGCGCGCGATCACGCCGGCGACGAGCGTCTTGCCAGTGCCCGGAGCGCCCTGGAACAGCGCCGTCAGCCCGCGCGAGGTCTGCATCGTGCCGGCCATACCCCACAGCTCGAACACCGTGCGTCCATGACGGACGCGACCGACCAGCTCGCGCAAGCTGTCGAGGATGTCGGGCGGCAGCACCACGCTCGACCACGACGCGAGCCGCTCGACCCGCCGCGCGTACTGGCCGAGGCGTGCGTCGCGGGTCTGCCTCACGTAAGTATCGAGTCGCGGCGTCGCATCACCGGTCGGCGCGGAGTCGCCGGCTGCGGACTCCACCGCGCGCAAGATCGCGGCTGCGCCGATCCGATAGCGCGCGGCCAGCGCGTCGACGTCGGCCACGAGATGTGCGTCGGCGAGCGCGCGCCGCCACAGCACGCGACGCGCGGTCTCGGCGAGCACCGGCACCTCGATCGCGACATATCCCGCGGGAAACGCCGCCGGCGCGTCGGGCGACGCCACGACCGCGATCGGTCCCGGATGCAAGCGGAACGCCTCGCTCGCCAGCTCGCGCGCGGCGTGCTCGCCGAACGTGACCTCGTCGAGATGCACGATGCACGGCAGCAGGCCGACGAGCTGTGCGCGACGAAACGATCGCCGCAGCTCCGCGACGAACGCCTCGGCGGTGCGCGGCAGCGCGTGCGCGTCGATCACGACGACCTGCCGCCCCGCCTCCCCCGCGAGGGCAGCGAGCAACGTCTTGCGCCCGCTGCCGTCGCGGCCCCGCACCATCAGCCGCAGCGGTCCGTTCGCCGGACGCGCGAGCGCGGCCACGGCCGTGGATCTGACCGTGGCCGGCAGCTCGAGCTCGTCGAGCGGACGGACCGCCGTGCGCACGGACATCGCATCCCCCAGCGCCGGGGGCCACGCGCGCAAGCGATCGAGCACCACCGGATCGATCGCGAGCTCGTCGAACGGCCGCGCGCGCTTGCCCGCGGGCTGGACGATGCCGAGCCGGACCAGCGGCGCACGCGGATCGAGCTCCGCCGCCACCTCGTTCCGGCCATGACGCCCGGCGAGCACCTGCTGCACGATCAGCTCGTCGATCTGCGGGCGGCCCGGATCGTTCGCGAGAATGCCGTAGAGCCGCGCGGTCTCACCCCACAGCGCCGCAGCCGCGATCACGATCAAGATGTCGGCCGCGCGCTGCGACAGCCCCAGCTCGTCGATCAACGTACCGATCGGCGTACCCGGAGCGCGCCACCGCGGATCGCCGGCCAGCGTGCCATCGTGCTCGGCGAGCCGCTCGCGTGCCGCGTCGACATACTCCGCCGCGTGGCCGCGGTTGAACCCGAGGATCGCCGCCACTTCGAGCTCGAACGGATGCCGCCCCTCGTTGCCGTACCCGACGCGCCGGCTATCCCACGCCCCGGCAATCGCGCCGAGCGTCCACAGCGCGACGGACTTGAGCTCGCGATCGAGGTGCGCGCGCATCTCCGCCGGATCTTGGACGGGAGGCGCTCGCCTCGGTTCGAGCGCGAGCAGCGGCGGACACGTGAAGGTCGTCTCGCAGGGCTCGGACGCCGGGAGAGCCTCCACGTCCGGGGGTTGGACGGCCGGGGATTGGATGTCCGGGGGTTGGACGTCCGAATCTTGGACGTCCGAATCTTGGACGTCCGGGGGTTGGACGGCCGGATCCCGGACGTCCGGATCTCGGACGACGCTCGTTGGCTTGTTGCCAATAAGCTCGGACAGGAGCGGCACCTCGATCGTGCCGTCGTCGGCGCGCAGCGCCACACGTGTGCCATCGGGATCGATCGCGAGGTCCTCCACATCGCGATCGAGGCGGATCATGCCGAGCTCGCGGCCGCCGTGCAGATCGAACGCCCACACGACGCGAGGATCGACGAGCGCGATCACGACACGGCGGCGCGTCGCGAGGCGAACAGCAGCCGCCGGCAGCGCGCAGCGCTGCGCAAGCTGGCCGGTGCCGAGCGACACCATCACGAGTTGCCGTCCCCCGGCGTGCGCCACGAGCAACGTCACCGCCTTGCCATCGGCCATCACGGCGCCGCCGAGCACCAGCGAACCCGGCGCGAGCTGGGTGACGATTCCCGAGGGCAGGGTCAGCCGCGCGCCGCGCGCGACGACGTGGCGGCGGCCGGTCAGCGGCATGATCGTGTCGGCCTCGGGCAGCTCGCTGATCGCGAGCTGGCCGAAGTCATCGATGATCGAGATGCTCGGCGTCGATGACCACAGCGCAGCCGTGGCGCCGCACGGCGCCGGGACGAGGACCCCGGGCGCCGCGAACGGTAGCTGAGTGAACGTGCCGAGCTGGCGCCCGTGGTGATCGAATCGAACGAGTTGATCGTCGTGCGTGACCAGCCACAGTTGATCTTCGAAGGCGGCGACCGCGCGGGTGTCGCGCTGATCGATGCGCCGCGTCTGGGCGCGCGCGACCGTCGTGACCGAGACCGCGTCTGGCTCGACCACGACCAGGTGCTGGCCGGAACGATCGAAGCACAGCTTGGTCCCCGTGAGCGAGGTGAACGAGGTCCTCATCGCACAGGTTGCGTGGGGCTTCACGGCGGATGTGACAGGGCATTTGCGCGTTAGCGCAACCCATTGGATCGACTCGCGGGAAGCTGACATCATCCGCGACACACAGTTGCCATGGCCGACCGCACCCTGATCGTCTCCGCGACGAACGTCCTCGCGCGCGGCTTTCTGGTCGTCCCGACCGACCGGCGAGCGCCGGGCCCGGAATCCAGCGCGCCCGGCCCGGAATCCAGCGTGCCCGGCGGCCAGCCGGTCAACGCGCTGTTCGCGGTCGCGCGCGGGATCCTCGCGGGCATCGCGTTCAAGACGCCGGCGCGCGCGGTCGCGATCATCGAGCGCGAGCCCGCGGTGACCGCATGGCCGCCGATCCTGCGCGAGCAGCTGCCGCGGCTCGAAGAGCTCGCGCGCACGCTCGGACTTCACGTCGTCCACGCGGACGGCGAGGTCCACGTCGTCGCCTCGTACGCGCGTGCCGCGCTCGACGCCGGAGATGACGTCGTGGTCGTCGGCGTCGACAAGCGGTTCGCACAGCTCGTCGGCGATCGGCTGTGGTGGTACGACGCGAACAAGGACGCGCGTTACACGCCCGAGATGGTGCACAAGCGGTTCGGCGTGCCCGCGAGCCGGGTCGCGGAGTGGCTCGGGCTGGTCGGCGACGACGACGCCTTGCCCGGCATCGCCGGCATCGGCGCGAAGGGCGCGACGCAGTTGCTCCACGATTACGAGAGCGTCGCGGCGGCACTCGCATCGCTCGACGCGATTCGAGGCCGTACCGGCAACGCCCTGCGCGCCGCGGGCCCCGACGCGGTTCGCGGCGAGCTCGCGCGCTCGACGCTCGACACCGGCCGCGCGCTGCCGGCGGCGCTCGGCACGTGTACGTATACGCCGGCCGCGTACAACGCGCTGTTCGAGGAGCTCGGCTTCGTCGAGCTCCTCGCCGCGCGCGCCGACCACACGGCGGTGGCGCCGCTCGAATCGCCCGCGCAGCTCGTCGCGCTCGGCCGCGGCCCGATCGCGATCCACCCGCTGCTCGAAGACGACGGCAGCCTCGCCGGGCTCGCGGTTTCCGCCGGCGGCGACAGCGCACTGTACGCGGCGTTCTCCGGGCTCGGACCATGCGGCGCCGTCGAGGCTCTGCGCCCTTGGCTCGAGGATCCCGGCATCGCGAAGCTCGTGCACGAACGCGAAGCCCTGGTCATCGCGCTCGCGCATCATCAGATCACGCTCGCCGGCTCGATCGGCGACTCCGCGGCGGCCTCGCACCTGACGCAGCCGTCGAACTGGGCACCGCACGACCTCGTGACCGTCGCGAAGCACGCACTCGGCCGCGCGCTGCCCGATCAGGATGCGACGCGCGGCGTCGGCGGCGCCCGCAGACCATGGGCGAAGCTATCGATCGATCGCGCCGCGGCGTTCGCGGGGCGCAACGCCGGCGCCACGCTCGCGATCTGGACCAAGCTCGCGCCGGCGATCGCTCCTGCGCTGCTCGCCGAGTACCTCGCGCTGTCCGACACGCTCGTGCGCATGGAGCTCCACGGGATCGCGATCGACGTCGCGGAGCTCGAGCGCGCGGAGCACGACTTCGGCGCGATCGAAGCGGAGCTCGGGCGCGAGATCGCCGTGCTCGCCGGCCACGAGCTCAACATCAACTCGTCGAAGCAGCTCGGCGCGGTGCTGTTCGAGGAGCTGAAGCTGCCGGTCGTCAGCCACACGAAGACCGGCTGGGGCACGTCGATCGAAGCGCTCGAGCGCATCGAGCACGCGCATCCGATCGTGCCGCTCGTGCTGCGCTGGCGGCTGCTGCGGCGCCTGCGCGACAGCTGGCTGATCTCGCTGCGCAACTACATCCGCGAGGACGGCCGCGTGCACTCGCGCGTCTACCCCGCGCGCTCGTTCTCCGGACATCTCGTCAACACGGCGCCGGATCTCGGGCGCGTCCCGGGTCGCACGCCGGAGATGGCGCGGATCCGGCGCGCGTTCGTGGCCGCGCCCGGCCACGCGCTGTTCTCGGTCGACTACAACCAGCTCGGCCTGCACGTCCTCGCGCACCTGACCAAGGATCCCGCGCTCGTCGCGCCGCTGCGCGAACGCGCCGACATGCACCGCCTCACCGCCGCCGCCGTGCTCGACAAGCCGACGTCCGCGATCACCGACGACGAACGCCAGCTCGGCAAGGTCGTCAACTTCGCGACGTTCGCCGGCCAGGGCGCGAGCGCGCTCGCGCTGCAGCTCGACATCTCGGCGCAACAGGCGAAGGACTACCTCGCGCGCTTCGATCGCCACTACGCGCAGGTGCGGGCGTTCCAGGACGAGCAGCTCCGGCTCGCGCGCGTGCGCGGCTACATCGAGACGATCGCGGGGCGGCACTGGCCGATCGGCGGCCTCGAATCGCTCGACTCGCACGATCGCTCGTACGCCGAGCGCCTTGCTCGGCGCGCTACCCACGAAGGCTCGGTGTCGGATGTCGCGCGCCGCGGCCTGCTCGACGCCGATCGCGCGCTGCGCGCTGCCGGACTCCATGCCCAGCCGCTCGCGCAAATTCTCGACGAGGTCCTCTTCGAGGTCCCGCAAGCCGAGCTCGCCGCCGCCGCCCAGCTCGCCGCGCATGCGATGCAGCACGCGTTCGAGCTCGAGGTCCCGCTCGTCGTCGGCATCGAAGCGGGCCCCAACTGGGCCGATCTCGTGCCGCTGACTACAAGATCTCGCTAGCCGCCAGGAGCGCATCGTGCAAGCCGATCACTCGTGGCCCGGATCCATGCGACGCGACTCACGCTCTACGCGGCGTTCGTAGCGAACCTCGCGATCGCGATCATCAAGTTTGTCGCGGCGGCGCTCGGCGGCAGCTCGGCGTTGTTCTCCGAAGGCATGCACTCGGTCGTCGATACCGGAGATGGCCTGCTCATCCTGCTCGGCGTCTATCTCAGTCATCGCCCGCCGACCGAGCGCCACCCGTACGGTCACGGCATCGAGGTATATTTCTGGACGATCGTGGTCGCGATGAGCATCTTCGGGCTCGGCGGCGGGCTGTCGATCTATCGGGGCATCAGTCGCCTCTCCGAGCCGCACGTGCCGCGCGACCTGGCGTGGACCTACGGCGTGCTCGCCGTCTCGTTCGTGTTCGAAGGTTGCTCGTGGCTGATCGCGCGCCGCCAGTTTCGCCACGTGCGCGGCAAGCGCAGCGCATGGGACGAGATCCGCCGCAGCAAGGATCCGACGACGTTCGTCGTCGTGCTCGAAGACTCCGCGGCGCTCCTCGGCATCGGAATCGCCGTCGCGGGGCTCACGCTCGCCTACGCGCTGGATGCTCCGGTCTTCGACGCGCTCGCGTCGATCGTCATCGGCTGCCTGCTGCTCGTCGTCGGCATCGTGCTCGGCCGCGAGACGCGCAGCCTCCTGCTCGGCGAGAGTGCCGCCCGTGCGGTGGTCGAGAGCATCCGGCAGATCGCGTGCGCCGTGCCGGGCGTCGTCGACGCCCAGCCGCCGCGAACGATGCACGTCGGGCCCGCCGTGATCCACGTCGACCTCGACATCGAGCTCGCCGCGGATGCGCGCGCCGATGCGGTCGCCACCGCGCGCCGCATCGAAGCCGCCGTGCAAGCGAAACATCCCAAGGTCGCCGGCGTATTCGTGCGGTTCGGATCCGAGTAAGTTGGTGCGAATCTGAGTGCCACGCTCGAAGCCATGGGCCGGATGGGCCGGTCCCCGGCGACATCCTGCAGCCGTGCCGGCGATGGCTCGACGCGCATCGTCGATCTCGTCCGGCGGTCTGGTAGCGGGCACATCGGGTGCATGGTCGTGCAGCATGGCGAAGACCGGCGGAACCGCGCGCGCGATCGACACGGCGAACATCGTGTTCGGGTTGGTCGCGATTCCGGTGCGAGTTTTTTCGACGAGCGAACCGAGCCACGAGGTGCACTTTCATCTCGTGCACGCCGAGTGCGGGCGGCGCGTGCAGCAGCAATATCGCTGCCCCGAGCACGGGCCGGTCGAGCGCAGCGAGCTCGCGAAGGGTTACCAGGTCGATCGCACGCACACCGTCGAGCTCGCCACGTCCGAGCTGAAGGCGCTCGACGCGGTCGCGAACGACGAGATCGCGATCGTCGAGTTCGTTCCGGCGAGCGCGATCGATCCGATCTACGTCGATCGCACGTACTATCTCGGCCCGGATCGCGGCGGCACGCGGCCCTACGGCTTGCTGCGCGAGGCGCTACGCTCGACCGAGCTCGTCGGTGTCGCGAAGTACGCGGCGCGCGGCAAATCGTACGTCGTGATGCTGCGGCCGTTCGAGTCGGGCCTGGCGATGCACCAGCTGCGCTATCCCGACGAGATCAAGCCGTGGTCCGCGACCGGCGTCGCCGCGCCGCCGTCGCCGAGCGCGTCCGAGCTCGAGCTCGCGAAGTCGCTCGTCGAGCAGCTGGCGCACGAGCAGTTCGATCCCCACCAGTATCGCGACGAGGTGAAGACGCGCGTGCTCGCGTTGCTCGACGAGAAGGCGAAGAGCGGCGAGGCCATCGTCGCACCCGAGCCGGAGCGCGCCCAGGCCATCCCCGATCTCATGGAGGCGCTGCGCGCGTCGCTCGGCCAGAAGTCATCCGAGCACCGCGGCATGCGTCCGCCCGCGCGCGCGGCTTCGTCGCACGGGCACGAGCGGGCGCCGCGCAAGCCGCGCGTCAAGGCGGGAGCCAGACGGGCCGGAACATCAGCGCGATCCGCGGCCCGGCACTGACAGCTTTGGGAATCGCGTGACGCCACGTGCGCTGGCACGTGCCGCCCATCACGATCAGATCGCCGCGGCCGAGCCGGTAGGTGATCGAGCCGCCGCCCGCCGCGGGCTTCAGCAAGAACTTGCGCGGCTCGCCGAGCGAGACCGTCGCGACCACGGCCTGCTCCAGATCGCGCGCCGTGGTGTCACCGTGAAACGCCACCGAGTCGCTGCCGTCGCGATAGAGCGCCGCGGTCGTGCGCGCGAAGTCTTCGCCGTAGCGCTTGCCCAGCGCGCGCTGCATGTCGGCGATCACGTCCACCGCCGGCACGCTCGCGAGCAACCGCGGCACGGCGACGACGCGGTCGTACATCGGCCGGCTTTCGCTCCGCCACTCGAGCGAGGTCGTCAGCCGATCGAACAGCACTTCGTGCCCGGCGACCCATCCGGGCGCGTAGTCGATCCACGCACCCGACGCGAGCTCCTCGCGGCGCAGCGTCTGGAAGCCGGCATCGAAAGCCGGCGCGGCGGTGCCGAACAGCTCGAGTTGCCATCTCACGTCACGGCGTGCTTGCCACGGAATCACGCCGCCGGCAGCACGATCGCGCGCCCGCTCGATGCCCGGCGCTGGCTTGTCGTGTCGCTCGTGCTGCTCGTGCTCGCGGCGGCGGTTACCGCTGCGGCAACCGGACTCGGCGATCGCACCTGCCTCGAGATCGTGAATGACCTCGCGCCTGCCGACCGCCGGTCCGAGGTCGTGTCGGCGTTCGCGATCGTCTGCTACATCGCGATCTCGATCCCGGTGATCGGCGTCGGCGTGCTCGCAAGGCTCGCCGGGGCCGGCCCGGCGGCGATCACGTTCGCGCCGGTGGTCGCCGTGATCGCGATCACCGCGCTCGTCATCGAGCTCGAGCTCGCGCTCGCGCGTGCGGAGTCGTGACCGCGATGACCTCGCCGGCCACGCGCGTCCCGCTCGCGAGTGCGCCTGCGACGGTACCTTCGTAACGCGCGTCGGTCGCCTCGCCGGCGAAGAACAGGCGATCCTCGAGCGGTCGCGCGAGCGCCTCGGCCGCGCCGACGCCGCCGACGCGCGTGTAGCTGTACGCACCCCGCGCGCACGGATCGGCGGCGAAGTCGTGCGAGTGGAAGTCGCGCATCGCCGCGTGGACCCGCGCACGATCGATCGACACCGCACGCGCGAAGCCGTCGAGCGCGCGCTCGGCGAGCTCGCCAGGCGAGCACTCGGCAAGCGCGCGTGCGTGACGGCCGCCGGCCCACGCCGTGAGTTGCTGCACGGTGCCGCGGGTGCGCAGCCAGTACGTCGGAAAGCCGCGATCGCCGCCGTGCACCATGCGCAGCTCGGTCGGCGCGCCCGGCATCCACACCGGCTCGCGCAAGCACGCGACGAGCTTGACCACCTGCCCCATCGCCAGCTGCGCGAGCGCCGCGCGATGCGCGTGCAGCTCGGGCGTGAACCGCACCGCGCCGGGTTCGTGCAGCACGCCGACGGGCAGCGTGACGATCGCGCGGTCCGCCGTGATGCCCGCGAGCTCTGTGCCCAGCAGGAATTCGATCGCGACCGGCGAAGCCTGCCAGTGGATCGCCTGCACGACACAGCCGTGATGCATGACGACGCCGGCGCGCGCCGCACGCTCGGCCAGCCACGCGACGACCCGGCCGTAGCCGCCGCGCACGCGTTGCTGCTGTGCCTCGTCGCCGCCGAGCCCGCTCGCGTCCGCGGCGATGCTCGCGATGCTGACGTCGTCGATCGGCGCGCCGTAGAAGCCCTCCGCGAACAGCGCGAACAGCTGCACGTCGTCGGGCGCCATGTGCATGCGCGACATGTAGCCGTGCGCCGACTCGTCGTGGCTGGGATCGGGCGCGCCGGCGAGGAGCTCGCCGAACCGCGCCCACAGATCGCCGGCGTCGACGAGCCCGCCGTCGCGCACGAGGTGATGCGTGTCATCGATCGGCTCGAGCTCGAGCTTCGCCTCGCGGATGAGCTCGTGCGTCGCGCCCGGCGCACCGTGGACGAACTCGGGGCCGAGCTCGACCGGCAGCAGGTCGTGGCCATCGTAGAGCGTGTGCGCGCGGCCGCCCACGCGATGGCTCGCCTCCAGGATCTCGACCTGCAGACCTTGCTCGGCGAGCAGCCGCGCCGCGTTCAGCCCGGCGACCCCGCCGCCGATGACCACGATTTCGCTATGACGCATCACATTCTCCTAGGTTTCGTCGCCGACGGCCTCTCCCGACGTGACCTGCGCGTGGTTGAGCGCGGTCACGAGCAAGAGCCCGCCGACGAGGTTTCCGAGCAGCACCGGCACGAACCAGCGCACGACGACGTGGAGCCACGACACGTCGCCGAGCGCGGCGACATAACACACGTCGACCGAGCCCGCGATCACGTGCGCGAACCCGGCGAGGCCGATCAAGTACGTGATGATCACGACGACCGCCGCGCGAGAGGTCGCCGCCCCGGGCAGTAGCCACACCATGAGCGCGATCAGCCAGCCGGCGAAGATCGCACGCACGAACAGCGTGGCGACCGAGCCGGCGACGGCGTCGCGGCCGATCGCCGCCAGCGCGGAGTCGTCGATCGAGTGCACGACCGCGGTGTGCGCGAGGATCAACGCGAACCCGACCGTCCCGAGCAGGTTGGTCGCGAGCACGATCGCCCACAGCCGCGCCACGCGCCCGGCGCGCGCCCAGCTGGGGTTACGAAGCAGCGGCAGGATCGGCGTGAGCGTGTTTTCGGTGAACAGCTGCTGGCGACCGAGGATGACGATCAAGAACCCGATCGAGTAGCCCAGGCTCGACACCAGCGCCTGCCACGGCTCGTCGGGCAGTAGCGCGCGCACCAGGCCCTGCGCGACGAACGAAAAGCCCATCGACAGGCCGGCGGCGAGCCCGGAGAACGCCAGCGCCGACGCCGAGCGGTCGAGCTCGTGCTCGCCCTCGTGCCGGATCACCTCGTAGACCACGATCGGCCGCGGCGCGCCGCGGTTCTCGACCTCGGCGCGCTCTTCGTCACGCAGCGCGGCGGGCGATTCGTCTTGCTCGGGCATGGCGCGTCCTACGTGCGGTGGTGCAACAGGCGCGCCGGTTGCAAGTTTTCCGATCGTGCTCGGCCAGATCCTGCTGCGATTCCTGATCGGCGGTGCGGTGGTGTCGGCATTCGCGGCGATCGGAGAGGTCTTCTCACCGAAATCGTTCTCGGGTCTGTTCGGGGCCGCACCGTCGGTCGCGCTCGCGAGCCTCGGGATCGCGTTCGTGTCGCAAGGCGCACCGAGCGTCGCCGTCGCGGCGCGCTGGATGCTCGTCGCGACCGCCGCGATGTTCGCGTACGCCAGCTGCTGCATCGCGCTCGGCCGGCGCCACGGCCTGCCGATGTGGATCAGCGCGGCGGGGTCGTGGGTGGTGTGGTTCGCCGTCGCGGGCGCGTCGCTGTGGTGGCTGTCGGAGGCCGTCGGCACGTGACCCCGCGCGTGACGGTCCAGCCGAAGCAGCTCGCGGCGGTCCGCCCGTGGGAGTACGCGCTGCGGTTCGTGTTCGGCGGCGCGATCACCGTCGGCGCGTGGCTCGTCGGCAAGCACTGGGGCACCGCGGCCGGCGGTCTGTTCCTCGCGTTCCCCGCGATCATGCCGGCGAGCCTCACGCTCGTGAAGCACCACGACGGCCGCCAGTGCGCGATCGACGATGCACGCGGCGGCCGGATCGCGACGGTCGCCCTCGCGTGCTTCGCGTTGATCGTCGCGACGACCGCGACGCGCTGGCCGCCGGTCTTGGTGCTCGCGGTCGCCGCGCTCGCGTGGATGGCGGTCGCGGCCGGCTCGTGGTTCATCCTCGCTTGCGGCGAGCGGCATGCGGGCGCGGGAGGCGCTGATCGGCGTCGGCGAGGCCGGCCCACGGATCGCGCGCGAGCTCGCCGAGGCGGCGCGGCACGGTCGCGACGGTGAACGCGCTCGGATCGATTCCGTGCGCGAGCTCTTCCCACGTGATCGGCACCGCGACCGGTGCGTCCTGGCGCGCGCGCGGCGAGTACGGCGCGATGAACGTCGCGCCGCGGCTGTTGCGCAGGTAGTCGAGATAGATGCGGCCCTTGCGCTCGGCCTTGCGCATGTTGGTCGTGTAATCGGCGGGCTCGTCGGCGGCGAGCCGATCGACGAGCTGCTTGGCGAACGCGACGAGCTCGTCCCACGTCGCGCGCGGCGCGAGCGGCGCGACGACGTGCAGGCCCTTGCCACCGGTCGTCTTGACCCAGCTGTCGAGGCCGGCGTCGCCGAGCCGGCGTCGCAGCTGCAACGCGGCAGCCGCGACACGGTCCCACGCGACCGCCGGATCGGGATCGAGATCGAACACGATCAGGTCGGGCCGCTCGAGCTTGTCGGCGTGACAACCCCACGTGTGGATCTCGAGCGTGCCGAGCTGCGCGAGCGCGATGAGGCCGGCGAGATCGTGGATCTGCATGTAGTCGGCCGGCTCGCCGTTCGACTCGGCGACGCGGACCGTGCCGACCGCCGCCGGCGTGCCCGCCGCGCGCTTCTTCTGATAGAAGCATTGGCCCTTGCGACCCTCGGGACAGCGCACGAGCGTGAGCGGTCGCCCCGCGACGTGTGGCAGCATGTGCTCGGCGACGACGGCGAGGTAGGCGACGAGCTGGCCCTTGGTCAGGTTCTGCTCGGGATAGAGCACCTTGTCGAGGTTCGTCAGCGGGAATCCGACCGGCAGTTGCGACACGAGCGCGGCGACATCGGCCGGCCGGTTCGACGACCACACGTGCTCGGGATCCTCGGCGATCTGATCGAGCGAGCGCGCCGAGAGCACGCTGTTCGGCTCCGCGCTGACGATGTCGACCTCGTCGTTCGCGGCATCGTCGCGGCCTTTGAACAATAGCCAGCTGTCCTGCTTGCCGGTCGGCTTCGTACGCACGAGGTGCCACTTGCCGTGCAGCTTGTGCCCGGCGAGCGTGAACGTCAGCCGGCCGCGCTCGAGCCCCGCGCGCGCGTCGCCCTCCGGCTGCCACGAGCCGCGATCCCACACGCTCACCGTGCCGCCGCCGTACTGGCCCTTCGGGATGATGCCCTCGAAGTCGACGTAATCGAGCGGGTGATCTTCGGTGCGCACCGCGAGGCGCTTGTCCTTCGGCGACAGGCTCGGACCTTTCGGCACCGACCACGACAGCAGCACGCCGTCGAGCTCGAGGCGAAAATCGTAGTGCATGCGGCGCGCGGCATGCTGCTGGATCACGAACCGGTCGCCGGGCCTGACCTCGTGCTGGCCGCTCGGCTCGGACGTCCGATCGAAGTCGCGCTTCTCGCGATACTTCGCGAGCGCGCGCTTCATCGCCGCCTCCCGAGCGCGCGGGCGCCGAGCCAGAGCAGCGCCGCCGCGAGCCCCGCGATCGCGAGCTGCGTGCCGGCGGCGCCGAGCACCGTGGCCGCGCGCGCGACCGCGTCATGCGACCGCGCGCGGTCGTCGAAGCTGCCGTGCGCGCCGGCGTCGCCTCCGATCGGCGCGAACAGGTTGTCGGGCCGATCCGCCTCGAGCTCGTGCAGGAGCTGACCGGAGTAGCCGTGGTTCGCGAGGTAGCGATCGGCGTAGCCGGGCGCGAGCTTGTTGCCGACGATCGCCTTGATCGCCGGGCCGCCGAGAAACACCTCGCGCCGCGGATGCTCGGCGACCTCGAACAACGCGTCCGCGATCACCTCGGGCTGGAAGATCGGCGGCACCGGCTGCAACGCGTGGCCGGTCTTGTTGCGGCACCAGCCGAACTGCGGCGTGTTCACCGCGGGCAGCTGCACCATGCACAGCTCGATCGCGCTCCGGACGTGGATCAGCTCGCTGCGCAGCGAATCGGTGAAGCCGCGGATCGCGTGCTTCGCGGCGCAATACGGCGCCTGCAGCGGGATCGAGCGATACGCGAGCGCCGAGCCGACCTGGATGATCGTGCCGCGATCGCGCGGCTTCATGCGCGCGAGCGCCGCCTGCGTGCCCCACACGAAGCCGAGATAGCAGACCGCGGTCACGCGCTGGAACTCGGCGGGCGTGATGTCGTCGACCGCGCCGACCGTCGTCGTCATCGCGTTGTTGATCCACACGTCGATCGGTCCGAGCTCGTGCTCGACGCGCGTCGCCGCGTGCTCGACCTGCTCGGCATCCGCGACGTCGACCGCGATCGCGAGGCCGTGACCGCCGAGCCGCTCGATGTCGACGAGCGTGGCATCGAGCCCAGCTTTGCCGCGCGCGAGCACAGCGACAGAGGCGCCCGACTGCGCGAACCGGCACGCCGTGGCGCGCCCGACTCCTGCGGTGCCACCGGTGATGACGACCACTCGAGACATGACGAGAAGCGAGTGCAAGCGCTACGCCCGGCACATGCGATGCAGCGCGATGACGCATGGCCCAGACCGTCAGCGATCAGATTATCCAGCGGCTCTACGCGTGGGGCGTGCGGCGCATCTACGGCTATCCCGGCGATGGGATCAACGGTTTGGTCGGTGCGATCGATCGGGCGGATGGCCGGATTCGTTTCATCCAGACCCGGCACGAAGAGATCGCCGCGTTCATGGCGTGCGCACATGCGAAGTTCACCGGCGAGGTCGGCGTGTGCATGGCCACGTCGGGGCCGGGCGCGATTCACTTGCTGAACGGGCTCTACGACGCGCAATCGGATCATCAGCCGGTCGTCGCGATCGTCGGCCAGGCCGCGACCACCGCGATGGGCGGCAGCTACCAGCAGGAAGTCGATCTGCCGTCGCTGTTCAAGGACGTCGCGCACAACTACGTGCACGAGTGCACGAGCCCGGCCGCGGCGCGCCACCAGATCGATCGTGCGATGCGCATCGCGTTCGCCGAGCGCTGCGTGACGGCCGTGATCGTGCCGAACGACGTGCAGGAGCTGGACGCGGTCGACATGCCGCCGCACGAGCACAACATGCTCGCGAGCGGCATCGGCTATCACCGCGGCGTCGTCGTGCCGAGCGACGCCGATCTGCAGGCGGCCGCCGAGATCCTCGATGCCGGCAAGCGCGTCGCGATGCTGGTCGGCGCCGGCGCGCTCGACGCGACCCAGGAAGTGCTCGCGGTCGCCGACGTGCTCGGCGCGGGCATCGCCAAGGCGCTGCTGGGCAAGGCCGTCGTGCCCGACGAGCTGCCGTTCGTGACCGGCTCGATCGGGCTGCTCGGCACCCAGCCGAGCGACAAGCTGATGGAGAAGTGCGACACGCTGCTGATGGTCGGCTCGAGCTTCCCCTACGCCGAGTTCCTGCCCAAACCGGGCAAGGTGCGCGCGGTCCAGATCGACGTGTCGCCGCGCATGCTGTCGCTGCGCTACCCGATGAACGTCACGCTGCACGGCGACGCGGCCCAGACGCTGCGCGCGCTGCTGCCGCTGCTCGTGCGCAAGACCGACACCGACTGGCGCGACTCGATCGCGAAGTGGAACGCCGAGTGGTGGAAGCTCCTCGAGGCCCGCGCGATGGCGAGTGCCGCGCCGATCAACCCGCAGCGCGTGTTCTGGGAGCTGTCGCCGCGCCTGCCCGATAACGTGATCCTGTCTGCGGACTCCGGCTCGTGCGCGGGCTGGTGGGCGCGCGACATCAAGATCCGGGCGGGCATGAAGGCGACGCTGTCGGGCAACCTGGCGACGATGGGCCCGGCGATGCCGTACGCGGCGGCCGCGAAGTTCGCGTTCCCGGATCGGCCGGTCGTCGCGGCGGTCGGCGACGGCGCGATGCAGATGATCGGCAACAACGTGCTGATCACGATCGCGGCGCACTATCGGGAATGGGCAGATCCGCGGCTCGTCGTGATCGTGCTCAACAACGGCGACCTGAACCAGGTGACGTGGGAGCAGCGCGTGATGGTGGGCGATCCGAAGTTCGAGTGCTCGCAGAACCTGCCGCCGTTCCACTACGCGGGCTACGCGAAGCTGCTCGATCTCAACGGCATCCTGGTCGCGAAGCCGGAGGACATCGGGCCGGCTCTCGACGAGGCGCTACACGCGGATCGCCCGACGGTGGTCGAGTGCCTCGTCGATCCGGAAGTGCCGCCGTTGCCGCCGCACGTGACGTTCAAGCAGGCCAAGAACTTCATGGCGGCGGTCGGCCACGGCGACCCGCATCGCTGGCGCATGATCGAGCAGGCGGCGAAGCAGGTGTGGGCGGGCATGACGGCGAGGTAACGATGACGCCGCGGATCGAACGGATCGACGTGCGCGTGTGCACGCTCGCGACCGAGGGCGGCCCCGAATCGGACGGCACCGCGGTCTGGGACGCGACGACGATGGTGATCGCCGAGCCGCATGCGGCCGGCGCGAGCGGGCTCGGCTACACGTACGTCGCCGCCGCGGCGGCCGGCGTGATCCGAGACGTGTTGACGCCGGCCGTCGTGGGGGCCGACGCGTTGGCGATCCCGGCGGCGATGCAGGCGATGCGCGTCGCGGCGCGCAACCACGGCTCGACCGGCTTGGTCGCGTGCGCGATCAGCGCGGTCGACACCGCGCTGTGGGACCTCAAGGCCAAGCTGGCCGGGATGGCGCTCGCCGACTTGCTCGGCGCGGCGCGCACGCGCGTGCCCGTGTATGCGAGCGGCGGGTTCACGTCGTCGTCGCTCGACCAGCTCGCCGCCGAGCTGCGCGGCTACGCGGCCGACGGCCACCGCCGCGTCAAGATCAAGATCGGGCGCGATCCGGCGCGTGACGTCGAGCGCGTGCGCGTCGCGCGCGAGGCGGTCGGCCCGGATGTCGCGCTGATGGTCGATGCGAACGGCGCGTACTCGCGCAAGCAGGCGCTCGACTTCGCCGAGCGGTTCGCCGAGCTCGGCGTCGTCTACTTCGAGGAGCCGGTGTCGGCCGACGACCTCGACGGCCTGCGGCTCGTGCGCGACCGCGCGCCGGCCGGCATGGCGATCGCGGCCGGCGAGTACGGCTACGACGCGAGCTACTTCCGCCGCATGCTCGAGGCCGGAGCCGTCGACATCCTGCAGGCGGACGCGACGCGCGCGTGCGGCGTGACCGGATTCATGATGACCGACGCGCTGTGCGTCGCGCGCTCGATGCCGCTGTCGTCGCATTGCGCGCCGGCGATCCACGCGCACGCCGACGCCGCCGCGACGCAGCTCGTCCACCTCGAATACTTCCGCGACCACGCGCGCATGGAAGCCGAGCTGTTCGAGGGCGTCTTGCCCGTCGAGGCCGGCGAGCTCGCGTATGACCCCGGCCGTCACGGCCTGGGGCTCGCGTTGCGCGAATCGGAGGTCCGCCGCCATGCCGCCTGATCGCGCACTCGTCCACCTCCGTCACGACCGCGGCGATCGTGCCGACAGCGCGCTCGCCCACGAGCTCGCGCGCGAGATCGACGGTGACGTCCGCTTCGATCCCGGATCGCGCGCGCTGTACGCGACCGACGCATCGAACTACCGCCACGTGCCGATCGGCGTGGTCGTGCCGCGCACGATCGAGGCGTTGATCGCCACGGTCGCGCTGTGCCGCGAGCACGGCGCGCCGATCCTCGCGCGCGGCGGCGGCACGAGCCTCGCCGGCCAGACGTGCAACGAGGGTGTCGTCATCGACTGCTCGCGCCACCTGTCGCGCATCGAGATCGATCGCGACGCCCGCATCGCGCGCGTGCAGCCCGGCGTGATCATGAAGGAGCTGCGTAACGCCGCGAACGCGGTCGGGCTCGACTTCGGCCCCGATCCGTCGACGAACGATCGCTGCACGCTCGGCGGCATGCTCGGCAACAACTCGTGCGGCGTACACTCCGTGTTCTCCGAATTCTACGGTCCCGGCCCGCGCACGTCCGATCACGTCGACGAGCTCGACGTGATCACGTACCGCGGGATGCGCGTCCGCACGCGCGCGACCGATGCCGCCGAGCTGCGCCGCGTGCAGGCGATCGATCCCGCGCTCGCCGCGATCTACACCGGTCTCGACGCGCTGCGCACGCGCTACGCCGACCAGATCCGCCGGCGCTTCCCCGACATGCCGCGCCGGGTGTCGGGCTACAACCTGCCCGACCTGCTCCCCGAGCACGGCTTTCACGTCGCGCGCGCGCTGGTCGGCAGCGAGTCGACGTGCGTGCTCGTGCTCGAGGCGACGCTGTCGCTCATGCCGGCCAAGCCCGCGCGCTCGGTCGCGATCATCGGGTTTCCCGACATCTTCGCCGCCGCCGCCGCCGCGAACGAAGCGCGCGCGCTGCGGCCGATCGGCTGCGAGGCGATGGACGACACGCTGGTCGGGCGCATCCGCTCGCGCCACGACACCAAGCACCCCGGCATCGACCTGTTGCCCGAAGGCCGCGCGTGGCTGTTCATCGAGCACGGCGCCGTCGAGCCGGGTGAAGCGCGCGCCGCCGCCGAGCGCACGGTCCGCGCGATCCCCGGCGTCGGCTCGCGCATCGTCGACGATCCCGAGCAGCAACACGCGGTCGCCGACATGCGCGAGCAGGCACTCGGCGTCGACGCGTTCGCCGTCGGCAAGCCCGACAACTACGAAGGCTGGGAAGACTCGGCGGTGCCGCCCGCGCGCCTCGAGCATTACCTGCACGCGCTGCGCGATCTGTACGACCAGTTCGGCCTGCACGGTTCGCTCTACGGCCACTTCGCGCAGGGCTGCGTGCACACGCGCATCGACTTCGGGCTCGATCAGCGCGCGAACATCCCGCGTTACCGCGACTTCACCGCGGCCGCCGCGAAGCTCGTCGTCGCACATGGCGGCTCGATGTCGGGCGAGCACGGCGACGGCCAGTCGCGCGCCGATCTCCACGAGGTGATGTTCGGCCGCGACCTGGTCACCGCGTTCGCCGAGTTCAAGGCGCTGTGGGATCCCGACGGCAAGATGAACCCCGGCAAGATGACGCGCGCCGACGGCCGCACGTCGCACTTCCGGCTCGTCGATTACCATCCCGATCCCGGACCGATCGAGCTCGATCACGGCGACGATCACCACGACTTCGCGCACGCCGCGGTGCGCTGCGTCGGCATCGGCAAGTGTCGCAAGCAAGACGCCGGCGCGATGTGCCCGAGCTACATGGCGACGCTCGACGAGCGCTACTCGACGCGCGGCCGCGCGCACCTGTTGTTCGAGATGATGCGCGGCGAGGTCATCAAGGACGGCTGGGCGAGCGAAGCGGTCAAGGACTCGCTCGATCTGTGCCTCGCATGCAAGGCGTGCAAGGCAGAGTGCCCGACGCACGTCGACATGGCGTCGTACAAGACCGAGTTCATGGCGCACTACTACGATGGCCGGCTACGGTCGCGCGAGGCGTACCTGTTCGGCTGGCTCGATCGCTGGCTCGCACTCGGCCGGCCGTTCGCCGGGATCGCGAACGCGCTCGCGCACGCGCCGGGCATCGGCACGCTCGGCAAGCGGCTCGCCGGTGTCGCCGTCCAGCGTGACATCCCGCGGCTCGCCGCGCGCTCGTTTCGCCGCACGTTTCGCGCGGCGCCGGAGCGCTCCGGCGTGCGCCGCGTGATCCTGTGGCCCGACACGTTCAACGACGCGTTCTACCCGGGCATCCTGCACGACGCGGTGCGCGTGCTGACGAAGGCCGGCTTCCGCGTCGACATCCCGCCGCGCCGGCTGTGCTGCGGCCGACCGCTCTACGATTACGGCTTCATCGATCGCGCGCGCAAGCTGTGGCGGCGCACGCTCGACACGCTCGGCGACGACATCGAGGCCGGCGTGCCGATCGTCGGGCTCGAGCCGAGCTGCGTGTCGAGCTTTCGCGACGAGCTGCCGGCGCTGTTTCCGGGCGACGAGCGGGCCGCGCGGCTGGCGAAGCAAACCCACACCCTCGGCGAGCTGCTCGCGAACCACGCGCCCCAGCGCGTGGTCGGCCAGCACCTGCTGTTTCACCGCCATTGCCACGAGGCCGCGGTGCTCTCGCCGCAGCACGAGATCGAGCTGCTGCGCGCGGCCGGCCATCGCGTCGACGTGCTCGACAGCGGCTGCTGTGGCATGGCCGGCGCGTTCGGCTTCCAGCGCGACAAGTACGAGATCTCGGTCGCGCTCGCCGAACGCGTGCTGCTGCCGGCGATGCGCGCCGAACCGGAAGCGACGCTCGTCACCGACGGCTTCAGCTGCCGCGAACAAGTCCGCCAGCTCGCCGGCGTACGCGCGCGTCACGTCGTCGAGATCCTCGGCTACGACTTGCGGTGACCCTGGTCGGAGCGGCGCGCCGCGTGGCCCGCCGCGCGCTGCTTGGCCGGGCCGTGCTCGACGCTCAGGTTGCGCGCGCTGTTGACGAGCGCGATGTGAGAGAACGCCTGCGGGAAGTTTCCGACGAGCCGCTTGTGCTCGGCGTCGTACTCCTCGGCCAGGAGCCCGACGTCGTTGCGCACGGCGAGTAGCTGCTCGAACAGCGTGCGCGCCTCGTCGCGCCGGCCCGCGAGCGCGAGCGCGTCGACGAGCCAGAACGAGCACGCGAGAAACGCGCTGTCGGTGCCGGGGATGCCGTCGATATTGCGCCCGTGACCGGTCGGATAGCGCTTCACGAACCCGTCGACGACAAGCTCGCGCTGGACCGCGTCGATCGTGCCGAGCACGCGCGGATCACGCGGCGGTAAGAAGCCGACGATCGGAATCAGCAGCGCGCTCGCGTCGAGCTCGCGCGAGCCATACGTCTGCGTGAACGTCCGGCGCGCCGGATCGAAGCCGCACCGGCACACGTCGGCATGGATCTCGTCGCGCAGCGCCCGCCAGCGATCGACCGGCCCGTCGCCGCCGAAGTGCTTCACCGTGGCGATCGCGCGGTCGAACGCCGCCCACACCATCACCTTCGAGAACGTGAAGCACCTGCGCTCGGTGCGCACCTCCCACATGCCCTCGTCGGGCTCGCGCCAGTGCCGCTCGAGCCAGTCGAGGCAGGCGCGCTGCACGGACCACGCATCACCCTCGCCCGGCAGCCCCGCGCACCGGGCGTGGTGCAGCACGTCCATGAGCTCGCCGTAGACGTCGAGCTGGCGCTGGCCGACGGCGGAGTTTCCGACGCGTACCGGCTTCGAGCCTTCGTAGCCGGGCAGCCACGGCAGCTCGCGCTCGTCGATGCGGCGCTCGCCGCCCACGCCGTACAGGATCTGCAACTTCGCCGGCTCGCCGGCGACCGCGCGCAGCAGCCAGTCGCGCCACGCGCGCGCCTCGTCGTCGTACCCGGCGTTGAGAAACGCCTGGAGCGTGAACGTCGCGTCGCGCAGCCAGCAGTAGCGGTAATCCCAGTTGCGCTCGCCGCCGATCCGCTCCGGCAGCGACGTCGTGCCGGCGGCGACGATTCCGCCCGTGGGCGCATAGGTCAAGGCTTTGAGCACCAGCAGCGAGCGCACCATCGGCTCGCGGAACTCGCCTTCGGTGCGGCACTTCGCGGCCCATTCGTGCCACCACGCCTCGGTCTCGTGCAGGCTCCGCTCGGGATCGCGCGAGCGCGGCATCACCGTCTCCGACGGATGCCACGTCAGCGTGAACGGCACGCGATCGCCGCGCTTGACCTGGAAGCGCGCGACCGACGTCAGTCCCTCGCCGGTCACCTCGATCGGCGTCGCGAGCACGAGCGCGTCGGGGCCGGCGACCGCGTGCAACCGGCCCGATTCGCGGCGCACCCACGGCACGACCGAGCCGTAGTCGTAGCGGATGACGAGCTCCATCTCCATCTCGACGTGGCCGCGCACGCCCTCGACGATGCGCACGAGATCCGGTGCCGACTTGCGAATCGGCATGAAGTCGATCAGCCGCACGACGCCGTCTTCGGTCTCGAGCTCGGTCTCGAGCACGAGCGTGGAGTCGCGATAGCTGCGGCGCGTCGCGCGGACCTTGCCGCGTGGCGAGATCCGCCAGCGACCGTGCTCCGGCGTGCCCAGCAGCGCGGCGAAGCACGCCCCCGAATCGAAGCGCGGAAAGCACAGCCAGTCGACCGAGCCGTCCTTCGAGATCACCGCGAGAGTATGGGTATCACCGACGACGGCGTAGTCCTCGAGACGCATCTACGATGGCTACGGTGCAAGCTGTACGCCATGCGCCGCGCTTGCTGGCATCGCAGGTGCAACTCACGAGCACTATGAAGTCTCGCACCACCCAATCCCTCGACGTCCTCGAGATCCTGCAATCCCAACATACGGAAGTCGATGCTCTGCTCGAGCGGCTGGAGGCGCGCACAGGCGATGTCGATGCGATATTTGCCGAGCTCGCCGACAAGCTCGCGGCGCACGCGACGGTCGAAGAGAAGATCTTCTATCCGGCGGTGTTCGACGATGACACCTCGGACATCCTGCACGAATCGGTCGAAGAGCATCTCGAGATCAAGCGCGTGCTCGCCGACCTGCTCGAGCTCGACGCGTGCGATGAAGACGATCGCGACGAGTTCGACGCGAAGCTCTCGGTGCTCAAAGAGCAGGTCTCGCATCACGCGCACGAGGAAGAGGAGAAGCAACTGTTCCCGATCCTGCGCGAGAAGCTCGATGTCGACGAGCTCGCCGCACTCGGCAACGAAGTGCTCGCGATGTTCGAGACCCTGATGGATCGCGAGCCGCGCAACGACGTGCCGTCCGAGACCGGAGAAGCCGCGCCGCTGCCGGGCTAGCCGCTGCCACTAGGCCGATCCGGCGTGCGGCGCCAAGGCGATCGCGCGGATCAACGCTTCGAGGCTCGCCGGTTTCGCGAGATGTCGGGAGAATCCGGCGGCCGTCGCGCTCTCGACGTCCTCGGGTTGCGCGTAGCCGGAGAGCGCCACGAGGTGGGTGTCGCGCAGGTCGCGGTCGGTCCGGAACGCGCGCGCGACCTCGTGGCCGCTCATGCCCGGCAGCCCGATATCGCACAGCACGACGTCCGGGTGAAACGTCCGCGCGAGCTCGAGGCCGGCGCGCCCGCTGCCTGCGGTGCGGACCTCGAGCCCCAGCATCGTCAGCGCGGTCTCGAGCGCGAGCGCGGCATCGGGTTGATCCTCGATCACGAGCACGCGGCGCGAGGTCAGCTCGGGCAACGCCGGCACCACCTCTTCGGCTCCACTCGTCGTCACCGGCAGCGCGATGATGATCTCGGTGCCGCGCGCGACCCCGTCGCTGGCGATCCGCACCGAGCCGCCGTGCAGCTCGACGAGCCCCTTGACCATCGCGAGCCCGAGGCCGAGGCCGCCGCTTCTCCGGTCGAGCGTCTGCGGCGCCTGCGTGAACGGCTCGAACACGTGCGACAATAGCTCGGGCGCGATGCCCGAGCCGGTGTCGCGGACCCGCAGCTCCGCCACAGCGCCGCGGCGGCGCAGCTCGACGTCGACGCGGCCGCCCGCCGGCGTGAACTTGTGCGCGTTGCCGAGCAAGTTGCTGACGGCCTGGACGATCCGCGCCCCGTCGACATCGGCCCAGATCGGGCTGGTCGCACACCCATTGCCGAGCGCGATCTGACTCGCGTCGAACGCGGGGCGATAGTCCTCGACGGCATGGCGCACGAGCTCGGCGAGATCGACGCGTTCACGCTGCAACCGGATCTTGCCGCGGATGATCCGCGTGACATCGAGCAGGTCATCGACCAGCCGCGTCATGTGCGTGATCTGGCGCTCGATGATCGCGCGCGCGTCGGTCGCCGACTGGCTGCCGTGCTCGCTGCGCGACAGCACGAACAGGCTCGTGCGGATCGGCGTCAGCGGATTGCGCAGCTCGTGCGAGAGCATCGCGAGAAACTCGTCCTTGCGCTGGTCGGCCGCGCGCAACGCGCGAGCGGTTGCGGCGAGCTGTTCCTGCTCCGCCTTGCGGAGCGTCACGTCCTCGAATGCGAGCAGCAAGATGCCGGGGTCGCGCGGCTGTACGGTCGCCGTCACGTGCAGCACGATCTGCGACGCCGGGCTCGCGCCGCGCAGCCGGAGCTCGCAGTCCGCGGGCTCGTCATACGTGCGCACGCTCGCGGCGATCGCGGCGAACGCCGCGGCATCGTCGCGGTGGAGCTGTGCGCGAAATCGCGCGCCGACCAGCCGCCCGCGCGGTGCGCCGAGCAGGCGCGAACCGGCATGGTTGACGTTGCGGATCACGTCATCGCGGTCGATCGTCGCATAACCGATCGGCGCGAAGTCGAACAGCTCGGTGTAGCGTGCGAGCGCGGCTTCGAGCTCGCGCCGCGTCCCGCGCAGCTCTTCGTTTTGCGCCTCGAGCTCGACCTGGTGAACCTCGAGCTCGTGCAGCAAGCGCTGGGCGTCGAGCTTTGCGGCGCGCGGCTTCGCGGCCACCACGCGCTTCTTGGCGCGCGAAACCCTACCCGAGCTTGTCGGCATCGATGCTCGTGGCATACCACTTCGCTAGCTTGCCCGACGGATCGAGGATCGGGATCCAGCGCGTCGCGAAGCGACGGAACGAACCGTTCGCGCTCCGGATTCGAAACACGAGATCCGTGCGTTTGCCGGACCTCACGGTCGCCTTCCAGTGGTCGCGCACGCGCTCGCGATCATCGGGATGGACCTGATCGATCCAGCCCGTGCGCAGCTGCCCGGTCTCGGCCGTTCCCGTATAGCTCAGCCACTGCGGGCTCAGGTAATCGCAGGTGCCGTCGGCGCGGAAGCCCAAGACCAGCGCCGACGACGACTCGAGAAACTGGCGGAGCTGGCTCGACTGTTGCTCGAGCGTCTGCTCCACGTTCGCGCTGGTGAACGTGATCACGATGCCGTCGATCACGTTGTCGTTCGTGCGGTACGGCATGATCCGAACGTTGAACCACCTGCCGTCGCGCGTGTGCGCGCGATGCTCCTTGAACGCCAGCGTGCGCAGCACCTCGCGCGCGTCGTCCGCGAGATCGCTGTAATCGAGATCCGATGCGATGTCGGTGATCGGTCGCCCGGCATCGCTCGGGATCAGCTTGATGATGCGCCCGGTCGGCGGCGTGAAGCGACGCACGCGCAGCTCGTCGTCGAGGAACAGCGTCGCGATGTCGGTGCTGTTCAGCAGGTTCTTCATGTCGTTGGCCGAGCGCGACAGCTCGGTGACCTTCGCCTCCAGCTCGTGATTGACCGTCTGCAGCTCTTCGTTGAGCGACTGCATCTCCTCTTTGGACGTCGTCAGCTCCTCGTTCGTGCTCTGCAGCTCCTCGTTGGTGCTCTGCAGCTCCTCGTTCGTCGACTTCAGCTCCTCCTGCGACGTTTGCATCTCCTCGCGCGTGGTCTTTACGTCTTCGCGAGCGCGCTGCAGATCGGTCTGCACCGCCGCAAAGCGCGCCGCATTGGGCGAGCGCACCTCGGGCTTGTCCTTCGACCGCTTCGGCGGCGTCGGCACGTCATCGATCACGACCATGACACTGCCCTTGAGCTCCCTTGGTTCGGTGAGCAGCTGCACGGTGAGATCGAGCGTCTGCGTCCCGCCGTTCATGCCGACCTTCACGCCGCGCACGATCACCGGGCGAGTCTCGCGCAGCGCCGCGGCGAACGCGTCGGTCAGCGCGTGGCGCAGGCCTTCGCGCGCCATCGCGAACACGTTGAGGTTGGCCTTGCCGACCGCGGGCTCGAAGTACTTGCCGGCGCGTCCGCTGATGTACAGCACGTCGCCCTTGTCGTTGCACAGCACGCCGAGCGGGCCGAACTGCTGGGCGAGCACGCGATCGGCGATGGCCTGGACGTTCGCCGCCGCCTTGGGCTCGGCGTCATGCGGGTCCGCCGACCCGCGCGCCCGGCCCGGCGGCGGCGGGCGCAGATCCAGCGGCATCGTGTTCATCGACTGATCGATCCGGCGGAACAGGCGGCTCTTGGGGTCGACCGCCGCGAACAGATTCGTGTACGCGCCGACCGTCTCGGCGGTGCCGAGCAGCAGCGCGCCGCCGGGATTGAGGCAGTAGTGAAACAGCGGGATCAGCTTCTTCTGCAGCTCCGCCGACAGGTAGATCACCAGATTCCGGCACGACACGATATCCATCTTGGTGAACGGCGGATCCATGATGATGTTGTGCGGCGCGAACACGACCGACTCGCGGATCTCCCTGCCGATCCGGTAGCCCTTGTCGTCGTGCACGAAGAAGCGACGCAGCCGCTCCGGCGATACGTCGGCGATGATGCTGTCGGGGTAGCGGCCCAGGCGCGCCCTGTCGATCGCGTCGCGATCGAGATCGGTCGCGAACACCTGGAGCGAGATCCTCCTGACGATCTTGAGCTTGTCGCGCGCCTCGCGAAACGCCATCGCGAGCGAGTACGCCTCTTCGCCCGTCGAGCAACCGGCCACCCACGCGCGCAGCGTCCCGACGTTCCAGCGCGACGAGATCAACGCGGGCAGGACTTCGCGCTCGAGCGTCTCCCACTGCGCCGGATCGCGGAAGAAGCTCGTGACGCCGATCAGCAACTCCTTGAACAGCGCCTCGACCTCGGCCGGGTCGCCGCGCAGGAGGCGCGCGTAGCTGGTCATGGTGTCGATCTGATGCAGAGCCATCCGGCGTTCGATGCGGCGCAGGATCGTGGTGCGCTTGTACTGCGTGAAGTCGTTGCCCGTCTGCGCGCGCAGGATCACGAACACCTTGTCGAGCGCGGACTGCGCCTTGTCCTCGAGGTGCGGCGCGAGCCCTACGACGTGCGCGTGCGTGCAGTACGCGACGATCCGGGCGGGCAGCTCCTCGACCGGCGCGATCACGTCGGCGAGCCCCGCGTCGGCCGCGCTGCGCGGCATCCCGTCGAACTTCGCCGACGTCACCGACTGCACGAACGAACCGCCGGCCTGTTCCTTGATCGCGCGCAGCCCGAGCGTGCCATCCGAGCCCATGCCGGACAGGATCACGCCGATGCTGCGCTCCTTCTGATCCTGGGCGAGCGAGCGAAAGAAGTGATCGATCGGCAGGTTGAGACCGCGCGGCGATGCGAACGGCAGGAGGTGCAGCTTGCCATGCAAGAGCGATAGGTCGACGTTCCGAGGAATCACGTAGACGTGATCCCGCTCGACGACCATCTGATCCGTCGCTTCGGCGACCGGCATCGACGTCGCGCGCTGCAGGAGCTCGACGAGCATGCCCTTGTGCGTCGGATCGAGGTGCTGGATCACGACGAACGCCATCCCGCTGTGCGCGGGCACCTTGCGCAGGAACACCTCCAGGGCCTCGAGGCCCCCGGCCGACGCGCCGATGCCCACGACCGGAAAGCTCGCGGCATCGAGCACGGGTCGCGCGGGCGGGCGCGGCGCGCGTTTGACACGCGCGGCCTTCGGCTTCTTGGTGCGCTTGCGTGCCACCGCGGAACACTACCTGATCGCGAGTGTCACATCTGCCCGCGCGGTACCGTCATGCTCGCATGGCCAAGTCGATCGCGTACTGGATCACGACAGGGATCGTCGCGTTGATCCTGCTCTCGGCAGGAATCGCGCAGGTGACCGAACAGCCGGCGAACGTCGAGGGCTTCGCGCGCCTCGGCTATCCGGCGTACTTCATGGTGTACCTCGGCGTCTGGAAGCTCGCCGGCGGCATCGTGATCCTCGTGCCGCGGCTGCCGCGCGCGAAGGAGTGGGCGTACGCCGGAATCCTGATCGACTTCACGAGCGCGGTGGTCTCGCACGCGGTCCATGGCGACGGCCCGGCGCACGTGGCGCTGCCCGTGGTCTGCATCGCGATCCTCGTCGCGTCGTGGTGGCTGCGGCCGGCCCGGCGGATCGTCGGCGAGCTGTAGTCACGACGGGCAAGCGCCGGCGCGGCTGGTCGCGATCACGGCGAGGCCGGTGGGCTCGCGGCGCACGAGGATCGTGCCGGATTCGGCGTGCTCGCCGGCGCGATCGAGCGACACCCGCGCGAGGCCGAACGCGAGCGGCGAGCTGGCGTCGCAGGCGGCGCAGCGCGGCGAGTCGGAGCAGAGGCGCGGCGCGCTGCTCGTCGCCTGCACGATCGAGCCGGCGACGATCGCGTAGCTGCCGAGCGGCAGGCGCATCGCGTCGGCGACGCCGATCGCGGCGGCCGGCGAGACGTCGTCGTGGCCGACCGCGAGCTCGTGGCGGGCGTGGACGTCGCGATCGAAGTCGACCCAGGGCGGCGCGAGATCGCGCGAGCGCGACGGCTCGAGCGCGTCGACGATCATCCGCTCGAACGCGACGACGGCGTTGAACCGATCGAGGTCGCGCTCGTCGAGCGCGGGATCGACCACGCGCGGGCACTCGGTGACGCAGCCGTCGTCGGACGCGTGACCGAGCACGCGGCCGTACTCGTCGTACAGCACGTCACCGGCGACGAACCGGCGCACCGCCGGCAGCCAGCGCACGAGCGCGGCGCGGCCGGCGAACAGCGTCTCGGCCGAGCGCGCGTGCGCCGGGGCGACCGCGCTCAGCACGGTCGCCGAGCCATCGGCGTGACGCACGACCCAGACCGGCCAGCCGTCGCCGAGCACGTCGCCGCGGGCCTCGCCGGCACGCGGCATGTCGACGATCGAGCCGCGCCCGCCGAGCCGTGGCTCGGAAGCCGACTGCGACCCGTGCAACGCGAGCGGGTTGCCGCACGCGGCCACGAGCACGAGCGAGGTGAGCCGCCACATGGTGCTGGCCGTAGTGACCCGCACCGCGCGCGCAGGGTTGCCGCGATGACACCATTGTCGCCGGCCGAGGACAACCCGTGACGAAAGAGTGCGACGCGCCGGCGAGGCTCGTGCGTTCGCACTCGCATGAAGCCACGCATGCTCGTCAGCTCGTTCCTGTTTGCCGCGCTCGCCGCGGCGGCGTGCCACTCCAAGAGCGCCGACCGCTCGGCGGATTCGCCCACACGGGTGGCAGAGTCCAGGCAGGCCGCCGGTTCGGCCGCCGGCAGCGGAGCCGGCAGCGGAGCCGGCGGGAGCCTCGCCGAGCAGCGCCCGGTGGACTCGCGCAAGATCATCCGCACCGGCCACGTCGAGCTCGTCGTCGCCGCATACGACGCCGCGCGCGCGAAGCTCGACGCGATGGTCGCGGCCGCCGGCGGCTACATCGATTCGACGCAGGTCGCGCGGCGCCAGGATCAGGTCAGCAGCGCGACCGTCGTCGTGCGCGTGCCCGAAGACGCGTTCGGCGCGCTCGTTCCGAAGCTGCGCGAGCTCGGCGAAGTGACGGCCGAGACCACGAACGCCGACGACATCACCGATCGCTACGTCGACGTCGCGGCGCGGCTCGCGAGCGCGCAAACGCTCGAGAAGCGGCTGCTCGCGCTCGCCGGCGATCGTGCCGCGTCGCTCGACCAGGTGTTGTCGGTCGAGCACGAGCTCGAGCGCGTGCGCGGCGAGATCGAGGGCTACGAAGGCCACCTGCGGCAGTGGAACGATCAGATCGCGATGAGCTCGCTCACGATCTCGATCGAGACCAAGAAGCCGGAGATCGTCGCGCCGCCGGTCGCGGCGACCGATCCGACGCTCGGCGAGCGCACCGCGCAGGCGTTCGGCGGCTCGGTGTCGGCGCTGCGCGAGCTCGGGGCGGCGCTGCTCGTCATGCTGACGGTGCTGCTGCCGTGGCTGCTCGTGCTCGCTCCGGGCGCGTTGCTCGCGCGCAAGCTCGTGCGCCGCTATCGGCCGCGGCTGCCGCACGCGATCGCTAGCTGCCCGCCGGGCACGTGCACGACGGCACCAGATCAGTCTCGATGATCGTGCACGGCGACGCGCACGCCTGGACGAGCGTGAAGTCGAGCGTGCGCGCCGCGGCGCACGTCGCGTTCGGGACGGTCGACGCATCGATCGTCGTGCCGGCACAGGCGGACGCGATCGTCCACGTCTCGTCGTCGGCGACCTCGAGCGAGGTCGCGCTCGCCGCGGTCAGCGTGAACGCGAGCGAGAACGAGCCGCCCGACGGGCACGGCGCGTACGCGGCACCCGATGGCGGGACCTGTTCGGTGTATCCGGCCGCCTCGGCGAGGCTGTAGCGCGCGATCGTCGGCGACGTGACCGACGAGTCTTCGTCCGCGATCACGATCGCGGTCGAATCGACGAAGATCGGCAGCGTCGCCGAGCCGACGAAGCGCTGTGGATCGCACGTGTCGGACTGCGACGTCGCGGTGAGCGTGTAGATGCCGGTGACCACGGCGCTCGGATCGAGCGTTGCGGTCTCTGGCAGGTTGCAGCCGGCGAGCGCGATCGCGATCGGGATCCATCTCACGCGGTCGGTCATCGCAAGCCGCGTGCCTCGCGCGAACCGCTTCGCACGCGCGATCCGCGGGCATGCGCTGCCGCGGCGTCACCACGCCGGCGACGCGGCGTGCCGAACTGGCGCTACAAGCAGCCGCCGCCCTGCTTCTTTGGAAAGAACGGCGGCGGCGCGACGGCGCTGCCCGGATCCTTGCGGCCGTCGTCGAAGCAGCCGATGCGGCGGAACACGGTCGGCGTGTTGACCTCGGCGCCGCCGTCGTTGTTGACCGCTTGAAACTCCTGGCGCGCGGCATCGAGCGAGCCGGTGAACTGGTCGGGGTTGTAGCCGACCGAATCGCCGCACACCTGCTCGGTCTGGTGATAGTCGATGCCGCCGAACGCGACCCAGCCATCCTTGAACGAGCCGCGCGCGGTCATCTCGCCCTTGTGACGGCGAACGCATGGCACGGGCGGCTCGGCGGTCTCGCCCGTGCCGTCCCACGCATCGACGTAGATCATCCCGGTCAGCGCGGTCGGATCCCTCGGATCCTCATGGATCTCGAGCGTGAACTGGTACCAGGTCATCTGCCGCTCGTCGAAGTTGAGCGACTTCCACCGGCCCGTCACCGGGCTCGAGCACTCCGCCGGCGGCGGCAACCGCGCGCGCTGCTCCTCGACCGTCGCGGGCGCCTCGCGCGGCGCGATCGTCAGCGCGACGAGCCACGCCGCGATCGCCACCGCGGGGAGCCGCTTCGCGAAGTGAAAGCGAGCCATGCACGCTTATGATGACACGCGCTACGGCGGAGGTGGCGGCGCGGCGACGATGGCCGCCGGAGCGGAGGCCACCGCGGTGGCGTTTTCAGCAAACACCGGTGGATAGAACACGGCCAGATCGAACACGGTCGCGCGCATGACGAGCATACGCTCCTGCCATGAGGCTTTCATTGGTTCTCGCCGCCCTCGCGGGTTGCTCGAGCCATCACGCCGCGAAGACGGACGCGCTCGCGTCGGATGCCACCGGCGCCGGCGACGGCGATGCCCCTGCCGGCGCGGCGTGCCCGACCGGTTCGTCGCTCGCCGTCGATCGCACGAGCTGCCCGGGCGCGGTCGTCGCGCCACCGAGCGGATTCGGCTCCGGGCAGCCCGGCGACGTGGTCGCGATGGGCGGCCTCGACGAGGGGAATCTGCCGTGCGTGCCGGTGCTGGTCTGCGCGCCCGACGCGGCCGCGACCCTGCTGTTCTCCGACGACCCCGAGTCGCCCGCGAGCGACGGCGTGCTGTACGCCGACACGTTCGGCCCCGGCCACGCGCGCATCTACGTCTATCACGTCAACGCCGACACCAAGTCGCGCAAGTTCCCGATCGTCGTGTTGAACCAGGGCACGAGCGACGCGCACCTCACGATCACGATGGAGGGCCTCACCAATCCGAACACGAACTACATCCAGGTCGGCAAGATCGTCGCGGCGACGTGGATGTCATCGAACGCGGCGCGAATCGTCGACGTGCCGGTCGGCACGCGCGTGTTGCTCGACGCCGCCCTCGACGGCTTGCACGCGAACACCAACGAGCTCGTGCATGCGATCGTCGATCTCGACACCGACGCGCCGGTCAAGATCTCGGTCGTGAGCGTGCTCGCGACCGAGGATGCCGCCGCGATCACCGCGTCGCTCTCGCTGTTGCCGGACGACGGCCTGCACGATCGCGGCACGTTCGCCGGCGCCGACGTGTGGTTCGCGGGGCGCGCCGGCGGCGAGGGCCCGAGCGCACGCCACCTGCGCATCGGCGACGGCACGACCGAGCCCGAGCTGCCCGGCACCGATGCGACGACCGGAGCCGCCGCGACGCTGCACGGCAACTACGGCGTCGCGTATCGGTTCCTGATCGCGGCGCGAGGCTCGATCGGCCTTGCAGCGAGCGCGCGAGGCGGTGCGTGGGCCGGCGCGCTCGACACGGCCGCGACGATCACGCCGCTGCCGTCGGCGGTCGGCGGGCTCTCGACCACGACCGACGCCGTCTGGCTCGCGAACGACACGGCCGACTTCATGCTGATGTCGGGCGGCGGCTCCAGCCTGCCGCTCGACGTCATCACGCTGACGCCGTAGCGCCGCGCTGAGCGCCGGCTACTCGGACGCGGACGCGTCGCTCGGCAATGCGCCGGCGGCCGGCGGGTGCTTCTTCACCGCCGTCATGAACTTCACGATCTTGCCCTTCATCGTCGCGGTGTCGGGCACCTTGCCGACCTCGATGAGCAGGATCGCCGCCTTGCTCGACTTCATCCAGCCGTCGACCTTCTTGTGCACGTCCTTCGGCGCGCTCGTGTCGCCGCCGAACTTGTCGTAATACGCGTAGCCGACGTTCTTGTCGGGATCGAAGCCGGCAAGCGTGAGTTGCACGCCGTCGAAGTTGAGCTGGTAGTTGCTCTTGAGCGCGAGCTTGCCTTCCTTGGCCATCTGCCAGCTCACGTAGGCCTCGACCTCGGCCGGATCCCACATGTCCTCGGGCGGACCGATGCCGCCGCCTTCGCGGTTCACCTTGAACTTCGGCTGCTGCGCGGCGAGCGGCTGGCCGTCGATCGAGCCGGCCGCGAGCAATGCGGGATCGACCGGCGGCTGCGGCGGCTCGGACGGCGGGTTCGAGGGCGGTGGCACCGCAGGCGCGCCCCCTCCCGCGATCGCGACGTCCTTCGGCTGCTCGGGCGTGGCCGGCGGCGGGCTCGGCGTCGGCGCCGGCTCCTGCGCGACCGGCGCGGGCTCGGTCACCGGCGTCGGCTGCTTCGCCGCCGGCGCGGCGCTGCCGCACCCGGCGAGCAGCGTGGCACCGCCGAGCAGGCCGGCCTTGAGGTAGGCCTCGCCGCGCGTCGGGAACTCGGGACGGCTCGCGCCGCCCTGCACGGGTTTCGCCGCGAGGCCGCGTTGCGTCGCGGCGGCCGTCGGCTTGCCCACTACCGGTAGCTTCTTCGTCGTCATTGTTGCGTCGCTCCCTTCGCTCCCTGGGTCGTCCGGATCTGCGCGAGCTTCGGATAAAGCTTGCGCAGGAACATCGGGTTCTGTTCGCGCCACAGCGCGTTGCCGACGCGATCGGCGATCGGCACCATCACGCGCTCGTGCTCGCACAGCGCCGGCGCGGGTGTGTCGATGCGGCCGGTCGCGGAGTAGTGCTCGCACGCGCACTCGTTCGCGCAGCGGCCGTCGTTGTACGCGCAGTCGCCGCACGGCGATTTCGGCGCGTGACTCGCGGCGCGGATCTCGTCGAGCTTGTGCGGGATGAAGCCCTGCCACACGTCGCCGAGGCGCGGCACGGTGTCTTCTTCTTCCTTCACCCAGCGCACGCACGGATAGATGTTGCCCGACGGCGCGACCGAGATCTGCGACGTGCCGACATCACAGCGGATCGAGATGCCCTCCGCGCCCTTCGCGTGGTTGATCCACTTGTCGTCGAACAGGTTCAGGTACAGATCCTCGCCGGCACGCATGCGCGCGAGATAATCCTCGGCGACGAGCTCGTACTGGTGCGACAGCTCGGCGACGTCGTCGGGCGACCACGGCTGAGTGACGTCGGGCTTGATGATGAGGAACCGAAAGCCGGCCTCGAACAGGAACCGGATGCCGTCGGCGGCGTGCGGCAGGTTCGTCGGCGTGATCACGACCGACGCCATCATGCCGGGGTTGTGCTCGAGGAAGCGCGGCAGCTTCTTCGCGAGCGCATCGAACGAGCCGTGGCCGGATTCGGTGCGGCGCTCGGCGTCGTGCATCGCGCGGTTGCCGTCGATCGACAGGATGAAGATGAGATCGTGCTGCTCGAAGAACTCGAGGTGCTGCTCCTTGATGAGCAGGCCGTTCGTGTTCATGCGGAAGATCGCCGTGACGCCGGCGGCTTCGGCGACGGCCTCCGCGTGCAGCACGGTCGCGGCGAGCGCATCCCACGCCATCATCGGCTC
>DASXCY010000223.1:0-6362 GCA_036490935.1 Kofleriaceae bacterium
GCGAAGCTGCCGGTCACCGCCGAGCGCTACACGATCGTGCAGCTCACCGACATCCACATCGGCTGGACGCTCGGCGCCGAGTTCGCGGCGCGCGTCGTCGATCGCGTCAACGCGCTCGAGCCCGATCTGATCGTGCTCACCGGCGATCTCGTCGACGGCCGCGTCGCCGAGCTCGCGCCGCACGTCGAGCCGCTGCGCGGCCTGCGCGCGAAGGACGGCGTCTACGGCGTCACCGGCAACCACGAGTACTACTGGAACGCCGAGGCGTGGCTCGCCCACCTCGGCTCGTTCGGCATCCGCTTCCTGCGCAACGAGCACGTTTCGATCCGCGACGCGTTTCAGCTCGCCGGCGTCGACGACGTGACCGCGACCGAGGACATCCCGCGCGCGCTCGCCGGCCGCGATCCCACGCTGCCGGTCGTGCTGCTCGCCCACCACCCGAGCTCGATCACCCGCGCGGCCGCCGCCGGGGTCGATCTCCAGCTGTCGGGCCACACCCACGGCGGCCAGATGCTCCCGCTCGGCTGGATGGCGCGGCTGTTCGAACCGCACGTGGCCGGGCTCGCCCGGTTCGGTGCGACATGGCTATACGTCAGTGAAGGCACGGGGTTTTGGGGCCCGCCGATCCGGGTCGGCACGGCGTGCGAGATCGCGGCGATCGAGCTCGTCCATACGTGAGACGGCGTTTACCCGGCACCTACCTCAACGCGCCGCGCGCGCGGCCGATCCACGCGGGCATGAGCGACCCCCGCAGCAAGAAGTTCCGCGAGACGTTGTGGTTTGCCAAGGGTGCGAAGGACGACGCCGCCGCGCACGACGCCGCGGCCTCGGGCGACGCGCTCGCGGTCGACAAGGCCGACCTGCTGCCGATCGAGGACCGCTACCTCGATGACGGCTCGGTGCGGCCGAGCCTCACCAACCTGTTCGGGCTACACACCGGTCGCACCGAGTACATCGCGCCGGTGCGCCTGGCCGGCACGGGCACGGCGCTCGAGACTCGCACGCTGATCGGCGAGCTCAAGCGCGGCCGGATGCGCGTGCTCGCGACGCTCGGCGCGAGTGCGGTCGTGGTCGGCACCGCGATCGCGCTGCTGGCGCAGTAGACGGCGCGAAGTATTTGCAGCGCGCGCCGGGGCCGCCGTGGTTGCTTGCCGCGCATGCGCCTGTCGCTCGCCGCCGCCCTGCTGCTCACCGCCTGCGCCGCCGATCCGGCGTCGCCGCCCGCGCCGCCCGCGCCGACCTCGCCGCCGCCGCGCGAGCCGCTGCCGCCCGCGCAATGCATGCCGGCCGCCGGCAAGCTGACGCTGTACGCGATCCCGCCGCCGATCGCGCTCGACTGGTCCAACCCGAACACGCTGCTGTCGAGCGTGGTCGCGAGCAAGCTCGCCGCCGGCGATGTCGTCGATTCCGGCGCGGCCGCGATCACGCACTCGATCGGCCACGTCAACGTCGAGCTCGACTGCGGTGACCTGTCGGTGCCGCTGACCGGCCAGACCGACACCGGCGGCGGCGAGTGGCGGGCCGCGACCGACGGGGCCGGCCTGCTGCTACGCGACACGCAAGGCGTGCTGGACGCGATGCCCGAGGCCGACGGCGGCGATCCGGCCGCGACCGCCGCCGACCTCGCCGCGCGCGAGGCGTCGGGCAACGTGGCGCTGATCTCGTTCGTCGTCAACCGGCCGACGTGCGCGCGCATCAAGGCGTTCGTCGACGCGTATGTCGCGGCCGGCGCGTACACGAACTACGACGGCGCGTTCCGGGCGCGCCGTCTCGAAGGCGCGGGCTGCGCGATCTTCGGCGCGGGCGTCGTCGACGTCGCGGGCCTGTTGCGGCGCTCGCTGTTCACCCCGGTGTGGGCGCGTAGCGAGATGATCGGCAGCGCGCGCATCGGCGAGCTCCTCGGCTCGGGCGGCTATCGCTACGGCGGCAACCTGGTCGCGCGCGACGACGCCGGCGACTGGCTGTGGCCGAACGGTCAGGACGTGCCGGTGTCGGCGACGCACGTCGTGCTCGCCGGCACGAGCGTGCTCGACACGTGGTCGGGCCCCGAGGACGCGCCGTTCGCCGTGCCGGGCCTCACCGGCGAGATGACGACGCGCCTGCCGTTCACGATCTACGATCCGCAGCTGATGGCGGCGTGGGCCGAGCAGGTCTGGCTCGACGCCACCGATCACGCCACCGCGACCGCGTTCGGCGTGCCGTGGACCGCGAGCTCGGTCGCCGCCGCGCACGAGGTGACGTACGACGCCAGCTGCGTGCCGCCGCAGACCATCGCCTTCGCCGCCGACAACGACGATCTGTTCGAAGACTCCGACGCTACGCACCCTTGAGCAGCTCGATGCACTTCGCGTACGGCTGCGGCTGCGTCATGACGTCGTTGACCTCGCGCACGGCGTCGCGGCAATCCACGGCATGCGCGCAGTGCGCGCGCGCGTATTGCCGGCACGGATCGGGCGTGTCGACGGTGAGGCCGTCGAGCGGCCCGAGCCGGGGCGCGCCCGGGCAAAGTTCTGGGTAGTGCAGCTCGCCGTCGTCGCTCACGCCGTCGGCGCGCGCCGCGCGATGGCAGGTGGCGTGCTCGGCCGTGCCGGCGGCACATGCCGCCAGCGCCAGCGCGAGGCAAACCGCCCAACACGATCTCCGCATGATGCCGAGATGAGCCGGGCGGCCGTGCGCGGTCGCACGAAATCGTGGGCTCGACTAACCCGACGCATCGGGCGCATGATGTCCGGGTGCGCACCTGGTTTTGTCTCGTCGTTCTAGCCGCATGCAGCTCTTCGGATCCCGCGAAGCCGGATGCCGAGCTCCCGCAGCCCGACGCCGCCGGACCGCTCGCGCTCGGCCCGCTCATGCCGCAGGCGATCGCGCTCGACGCGAGCGCGGTGATGGCGACGCCGACCGTCATGCCGATCACGTTCGATGTCGACACCAACCGCGGCGACATCGAGACGTTCTTTCCGCAGTACGCGGCGTCGTCGGCGTGGGCCGATCAGACGGCGATGTACGGCGTCGGCCCGCTGACCATCGCGACACCGCAGCACGTGTCGACCGCGCCGGTCACGACCGATGCGATGGCGGAGGCGCTGATCCGGACCAACACGTCGGGCGCGACGCCGGCGTGGGGCGCCGCGAGCGCGAGCACGCTGTACTCGATCTTCATCCCCGAGAGCACGACGTTCGACGACGGCACCGGCGATCTGTGCTGCCAGGATTACGACGGCTACCACGACGACTTCATGGTCGGCGGCGTCGACGTCGCGTACGCGATCCACTGCGTGTGCCCGAACTTCCCGCCGCCGGGCGTCACCGCGCTGCAGGAGCTGACCACGACGGCCGGGCACGAGACCGTCGAGGCGGCGACCGATCCGCACTTCGAGACCGACGAGGCCTTCGACGACGTCGATGCCGCGCACGAGGCGTGGACGTACGTCACCGGCGGCGAGCTCGCCGATCTGTGCGAGTACGCCGATACCGCGTACTGGACCGACGCGCCCGGCATGACCTACACGATCCAGCGCACGTGGTCGAACGCGGCGGCGGCCGCCGGCATGGATCCGTGCGTCGCCGGTGCGCCCGCGACGTACGTGCAGGGCGTGCCGGAGCAGCCCGACAGCGCCGTGATCGCGCCGTACGGCGTCGACGTGACGACGACGTCGCTGAAGGTCGCGAAGAACGCGACCGGCACGCTCACCGTGCACCTCGCCGGCACCGGCCAGGGGCCGTTCACGGTCAAGGCGTTCGACATCGGCACCGAGTTCGGCGCGTCGTCGCCGTACCTGACGTTCGTGCAGCCGACCGGCACGTACAACGTCGGCGATACCGTGACGATTTCGGTCACCGTGAAGGCGAGCGATCCGGGCCTCGGCAGCTCGGCGGGCGCGGAGGCGTTCGAGATCGACACCGTGCCCGCATCCGGCCCGACGACGTACTACTGGGGCCTCGTGAGTCAGTAGCATGCCGCCGCTGAAGTTCTGGCTGATGTACTTCGGCCTCGGCCTGGTCGCGACCATCTTCGAGGTCGCGCGGCCCGCGCGCAAGCTCGACTACTGGGCGCGCGACGCGCTCGTGCTCGACATCGCCGCGTTCATCTTCTACCAGTTCGTCGTCACGCGGTACGCGGGCCTGCTGCGCAGCTACATCCCGGTGTCATTCAAGCCGACGCACTGGCTGCTGTCGTTCCCGCTCGAGCTGCGCATCGTCGTCTATTACATCGTCGGCGATCTCAGCGGGTACTGGATGCATCGCCTGACCCACACCAAGTACCTGTGGCGCGTGCATCACTTCCATCACTCGATCACGAACATGTACTGGCTCTCCGGCGTGCGCTGCACGATCTGGCAGCAGTTCATGTCGAACCTGCCGTACATCCTGTGGGCGCCGCTCGTGTTCGACGCGCCCAAGAGCGTGTTCACGGTCCTGCTGTTCCTCAACATCCTCACGAACCACTGGATGCACATGAACTTCCAGTGGCGCTCGAACTGGCTCGAGTACGTGCTGGTCACGCCGCGCTCGCACTTCGTGCATCACAGCGCGTCGCCCGAGCACTACAACGCGAACTACGGCGTCGTGTTCTCGGTGTGGGATCGGTTGTTCCGCACGTGGGTCTCACCCGACACGACGACGGTCAAGGCGGTCGGCGCCGGCGAGATCGACACGCCGTTCCAGGCGGGCTGGCTCATGCTCGGCGTGTTCGCGACCGAGCCCGATGCGCCGGTGCTGTCGTGGGTCAAGCGCTGGTTTTTTCGCCCGGCGATCGCGCCCGCTCCGCGCAGCTCGCGACCGCGGCGCGCATCGCGCGGCCGGCGCAAGCGGTAGCGAGCTCACAGCGTGGGGTGAGCGGCGAGCCCGCTCGGCGACGCGAGCTTCCAGTCGGTGAATCCGGCCGCCGTCGCGGCTTCGATCGCTGCGACGCTCACCTTGTGCTCGCGGAGCGTGTCCATCAGCTTGTCGTGCTGGCTCGGCCCGGCGTCGATCTACACGCCAGGAGCAGCCACCGAGCGCGGATGCGCGAATCCTAACGCGAAGCGCAGGCGACGTGACGTATTGTCGGCCCGCCGTGACTCGAGACCGCTGGCTACTGCCGCGCAGGCAGACCGAGTACCCGCTGCGGGACCTGGTCTCCGAAGAGAAGCTACACGCGCGCCGCGAGAGCACGTTTCTCGCGCTCGGATCGCTGGTGCTGGCGACGTGCGCCGCCTCGATCTTCCTCGGCGCCGATCGCGCGATCGATCTCGCCGCGCTATTCGACCTCGACGCGAGCGCGCTGCCGGCGCCGCTCGTCATCCCGCTCGGCCTCGTACCGGTCGCGTTCGCCGTGCTGCCGATCCTGCTCGCGTGCGAGCTGTACGGCCGCCGCCGCGCGAGCGCGCTCGTGTGGGCCGGCTCGTTCGCCGCGCTCGCCGCGCTCGGGCTCGCGCGCGTGCGCGACGTGTTCGACGGCGGCTTCGCGTTCGAGGCCGGCCTACCGATCGCGAGCTACTGGCTGCTCGCGCTGCCGCTCGCGGTGATCACGTACGATCCGCTGCGCGCGCGCTCGCCCGGCCGCCACCTGTGGCTGCGCCTGTCCGTCACGGCGTTCATCGCCGGCGCGATCGGCTGGGCCGCGCTCGCCGCCACGCGCTACGCGCTCGGCTCCACCGATCTCTCGGACGCACCGGCGTGCGCGGGCTATCTCGTCGCGTGCGCGATCGCGCTGGTGGTGCCGTACATCGTGTGCGCGCGCGCGTTCGCGCTGTACCTGCGCGTCGCGCGATTCGCGGCGGCCGACGACTATCACGACGGGCCGCGCAAGCGCCGCGCGACGGTCGTCGAAGAAGACGAGGAAGCCGCGTCGTCGTTCTTCGCCGAAGGCGATCAGATCGACCGGTAACCACGCTCGCCGGCACGGCTCCTCCCGTCGCGTGGACGATGGACGTCGACGTCTGCGTCACCGGCTCCGGCTCGGATCAGTAGAGCCCTAAAGTCGGCCGACCACGCCGACCGCAGGCACGAACGTCGTCGCCTCGACGTCCATCTCGGTGTTGAACGTGTGCTCGACGCCGGCTTCGAGCACGAGCGCGAGGTGGCGGTCGAGATCGTATTCGAGGCCGGCGGCGCCGCGGATGCCGTAGCGCGCACCGTTGGACGCGAAGATCGGCACACCGGCCTCGACGTAGGGGCGATAGCGGTGGACGAGGAACGCGAACACGCCGCCCGCGTAGCCGCCGACGTGCGGGCCGACGATCGCGGCGGCGCGAATCGCGATGCGCGCCGTGACGTCCGCGGTGATGCCGACGAGCGCGGCGCCGCCGTGCGGGACGTCGAAGTGGCCGAACACGAGCGCGCCGAGCCGCTCGCGAGGCGCCTCGACGATCGGCTGGGTC
>DASXCY010000224.1:0-17717 GCA_036490935.1 Kofleriaceae bacterium
CTCGTGCAAGGGTTCGACGATCTCGTCGCGTCCGCGCCGGATGCCAAGACGCCGCAGATGGTCGGCCTCCGCGAGCTCGCGATCATCGTGCCGGACTAAAGTACAGCTCCCCGCAAATCGGTGATCAGGTCGTGATCGTCGACCCGGTCGAAACCGGATCGGGCATCTGGCCAGGCGTGCGCGTTCCGCCACGATATCGTTCCCGAGTCACGAGCGCGGCCACGATCCACGGGAACCGATCACGCGCACGCCGCCGTTCACGCTCCTGGCCACCAACTCGTGATCGACTGCACTAAGGCCGCTTGTACAGCGACACGATCGGCACGCCGTCAGCGCGCAGCACGTAGAACGGCTGCACCGTGCCGTACGACTTCCAGATCAAGTAGTCGTGACGGTTGAAGTGCTTCTCGTGGATCACGAGCGCGAGCTTGCTGACGGCGATGCCCGCGGTCTCGTGGCCGGCGTCGGGATGACCTTTCGGCAACAGGCCGAAGCGTTCGTACCAGCTCCACGCCGGCGACGCGTCGTGCGTGTAGACCGGGCCCGGCGGCTGCGCGGCGACGATCGGCAGCACGCCGCGCGCGGCGACGCCCCAGAACTGGCGGTTCATGCCGAGGTCCGCGCCGCCGGGCCCGCCGCCGGCGAGCGCCGAGTACCACGTGAGCGCGTACGGCTCGGCGGTGATCGTCTCGGTCGCGCCGGCGAGCGCGAGTGCGCCGCCGACGATCGCGAGCGCCAGCTTCTCGCGCTTGATCACGGTCGCCGCGCGCCGCGCCGCCCACGCCGCGCCGACGCCCGCCGCGATGCACAGCGACGGCAAGATCGGCATCCAGTGCTTCTCGGCGCCGAAGATCGGCGTGGTGCCGAGAAAGAACGGGCCGATCGACGCGACCGCCGACAACAGCAACAGCAACGCCGGCGATCGCGCGTCGCGCTCGGCTCGCGTGCGAACGAGCACGATGGTGCCGATCACCGCGGCGACGAGCGTCGCGGTCGGCACCGTGAACAGCGTCGTCACGAGCGCGACGTGCCACGGGAACGGCGGCGCGTTCCAGTTGTGGCCGAGGTACTCGTAGTTGTAGTGCACGTGATGCAAGTGGAAGTTGATCCAGGCCTGCACGCCGCCGATCGGATGCAGCCAGAGCAACGGCCACAGCGCGACCAGCACGGCCGGCCCGAGCACCGCGAGCGAGACGACCACGCGCCAGCGCCTCAGCGGATCGCGCGCGCGCACCGCGAGCACGACGTAGTGCACGGCGAGCGCGATCGGCAGCAGCAGCGCCGTGTGCTTGGTCGCGAGCGCGAGCCCCCACGCGATGCCGACCTGCCACGGCCACTTGCGGCCGTCGAGGCAGCGCCAGTACGCGTAGACGGTCGCGAACCACAGCGTCATGATCGGCGCGTCGAAGCAGTCGAGGCTCGCGTGGAACAGCGCGCGCGGCAGCAGCGCGAGGCACAGCGCGGCGAGGACCGCCTCGGCGAGCCCCCACAGCTCGAGCGCCATGAAGTAGACCAGCGCGACGCACAGCCCGTGCAGCAGTGCGTTCGGCAGGCGGAACGCGACGAGCTCGCCGGCGAGGTGGAGCTTGTCGTGCACGAGCCAGTGCGAGAAGCCCGACAGCGTCTTCACGAGCGGCGGGTGCTCGGGGTTGTTCGCGCCGCCGAGCGCGCCGCCGAACGTGCCGGCGATGCCGCCCTTGCCGAGCCCGAGCCAGAACTCGGCGTAGCGCGGCGCCGCGTTCATGTACACGACCTCGTCGCGCGCGATCCCGACGTCTTGCCCGTACGCGAGCACGCCCGCGGTCGTGGCGAGCGCGAGCAGCCAGCCGATCGCGCGCGCGCCGATGCGCACGGTCATTGCCGCGCCTCGGCCGCGAAGCAGATCAAGCGCTGCGGCGCATCCGCGCTCGCGACGAACGTGACGTCGGCGGCGCCCGGCTTCGTCGTCGCCGCGAACCGCACCCAGCCGTCGTCGACGCCGGGCTCGGCCGTCGCGACCGTCGCGCCGTCGATCTGCACCTCGAGCTTGCCCGGCGCGCGCACGTCGCGGCGCGTGAACACGTCGGCGAGCCCGACGTAACCGACGAGCGACGAGCCGAGCGCCAGGTGCGGGAACGTCACGCGGATCGGCTTGCCCGGCGCCGGCGTCGCCTGGATGCAGCGATGCGGCGCGAAGCCGACCTCCGCCAGCTCGAGCGTCGCGCGCCCGCCGTCGAGCTTCGCGCCCGCGAGCTGGTCGCGCACGTCGGAGATGATCACCGCCGGCGCGCGGTCGTAGCGCCGCACGCTGACCTCGCCGTCGAGGATGAACGCCGGCTCGCCGGCCGCTTCCGGCGCGTGCGCGCCGCGGATCGACAAGATCCACACGCGGCCGTAGCGCGCGTCGTCCATGCGCGCGGCCATGTCGATCGTCACGAGGTCGCCGAGGTGCAGGCGACCGACCGGATCGACCCAGTCGGGCGCGAACACGATCAGGTCGCCCGGGTGAAATTGCGCGCGCACGGTCTGGGCCGCCGCGTCCCACGCCGCGTCGTCGGGCACCGAGCTCGCATCGCGATGCGCCGCCTGCGCCTCCCACAGGGCGACCGCGATCAGCGCCAGCGCCGGAATCACGGCCGCGAACGCTCGGGGACTGGCCACCGCGCTCAAACTACCACGCAGCCATTCCTCGGACTAATGTTGACCCGATGCGTCTGTACGCCGCGCTGTTCGCGATCGGGCTCGTCGTGTACGGGCTGTTCGCGTGGAGCCGCATCGGCCATCGCTCGGGCGCGCCGCAGTATGTCTACCAGGCCGATGCGTGGCTGCACGGTCACGCCTCGATCGATCCACCGCTCGTCGATGCCGACTGGGCCAAGCTCGAGACCGTCACGCTCGACGACGGCAGCGAGGTGCGCGGGCGCCGCATGGTCACGCGGCCGGCGTTTCGCGTCGCCGGCGGCGGCGAGATTCCGATCGCGCGCGTGCGGCAATCGCGCGGCACGACCTGGTACGTGTCGTTCCCGCCGCTGCCGACGCTGCTGATGGTCCCGTCGGCCGCGATCTCCGGCCGCGATGGCAACGACGTCATCCCGACACTGCTCGTCGCCGCGCTGATCCTGCCGCTCGCGTTCGCCGCGCTACGCCGGCTCGCCGAGGCCGGGCTGTCCAAGCGCACGGTGCGCGAGGATCTCTGGCTCGTCGCCGCGCTCGCGTTCGGCAGCGTGCTGTTCTTCTCGTCGATCGGCGGCCGCGTCTGGTACACGGCGCAGGTCGTCGGCGTCGCGCTCGCGCTGGTGTACGCGCGCGCATCGATCGAGGCACGCCGGCCGATCGTCGCCGGGCTCGCGCTCGGTGCGGCCGCGCTGACGCGTCCGACGATGGCGTTCATGTTCCCGCTGTTCGTGTTCGAGGCGTGGCGCGCGGCCAACGGCGATCGGCGCGCGTTCGGCCGCGCGCTCGCGCGATTCGCGGCACCGATCGCCGCGTTCGCGCTCGCCGGGATGATCTACAACTACGTGCGCTTCGGCTCGCCGACCGAGTTCGGGCACGCATTTCTCGACGTGCGCCAGCAGCTGCAGATCGAGCAATGGGGGCTCGCGAGCTATCACTACCTCGCGCGCAACCTCGCGGTCGCGTTCACGCTGCTGCCCGAGCTGCCCGGGCACTCGCCGTGGATCCAGATCGGCGGCCATGGCCTCGCGATGTGGGTGACGACGCCGCTCCTCGTGCTCGTGGTGTGGCCGCGCGACAAGCCGCCGATCCACCGCGCGCTCTGGATCACGGTCGCGCTCGTCGCGGCCCCGGTGTTCTTCTACATGAACTCGGGCTGGGTGCAGTTCGGCTATCGCTTCAGCCTCGATTTCCTGCCGTTTCTGGTCATGCTGATCGCGATCGGCGGCCGCCCGCTCGGCCGCGTCGCGAAGGCGCTGATCGTCGTCGGCATCATCGTCAACACGTTCGGCGCGATCACGTTCGAGCGCGATTGGGAGTACTACCGGACCGCGGGCAACGCCTATGACGTCGTGGTGCCGAACTAGCCTTGCGGTAGCCGCGCGCTACGGCCGGAACGGCTGCTCGTCTTTGCCGCGCACCGGGTTCGCGAGCCGGCGTGCGACCGCTTCTTGCTCGTCCTTGGTCAGCCGGCGCACGTAGACGCCGGCCGCGTCGATCGAGCGCGCGCCGAAGAACCCTTCGGAGACCGCGTACTCGACCTCGATGATCATGTACGGGTCGTCGCCGATCCACATCAGCTCGTGCTTGCGCGGGATGCCGACCCACGACGACAGCGTGAACTTGTCGCGCGATCCGTCCTCGTTGAGGACGACCATCGTGATGCGCTCGGTGGCGGTCATGCGCTACGCGGTGAACCCTAGCACGTCGAGCATGTCGTAGCGGCCGGGCGGCTTGCCGACGACCCAGACGGCCGCACGCAGCGCGCCCTGCGCGAAGATCGCCCGCGACGTGGCGCGATGCGCGAGCTCGACGCGCTCGCCGGCTCCGAAGAAATAGGCGACATGCTCGCCGATCACGTCGCCGCCGCGCACCGCCGACACGCCGATCTCGCCGGGCGGGCGCGGCCCGGTGTCGCCGTCGCGGCCGTGCCGCTTGACCGCGTCGTAGTCGGCGCCGCGGCCGGCCGCGATCGCGCGCGCGATCGCGAGCGCGGTGCCCGACGGCGCGTCCTTCTTGTCGCCGTGATGGAGCTCGACGACCTCCGCGTCCCAGTCGCCGAGCACGCGCGCGGCCTGCTTCGCCATGCCGAGCACGAGGTTGACCCCGAGCGAAAAATTCGCGGCGTGCACGACGGGCGCGACCTGGACGAGCGCCGCGATCGCCTCGCGATCCGCGTCGTGCAGGCCGGTCGTACCGATCACCGCGGCCTTGCGGCGCACCGTCGCGGCGATCGCGGCGGCGCGCGTCGCGTCGGGCGAGCTGAAGTCGATGTACGCGTCGCAGCCGTCGAGCGCGGCCGCGAGATCGTCGCCGCGATCGGCCTCGGCCACGATCTCGGCGCGCCCCGCCGCGGCCGCCGCGACCGCGCGGCCCATGCGCCCGGCCGAGCCGATGATCGCGAGCCTCATAGCCTCGCGAGCTCCTCGCGCAGCTCGCCGGTCAGCTTCTCGCTCGCGGCGACGAGCGGCAGCCGGACCTCGGGCGTGCAGCGGCCGAGCAGTGCGAGCGCGGCCTTCGTCGGCGCCGGGCTCGGCTCGGCGAACAGCATGTGGCTCAGCACGCGCAGCTTGAAGTGCAGCTTGCGCGCGCGCTCCCAGTCGCCGGCCTTCGCCGCGTCCCACATCTCGGACATCTCGCGCGGCGCGATGTTCGACACGACGCTGATCACGCCGCGCGCGCCGACCGCGTACAGCGGAAATGCCGTCGCGTCGTCGCCCGAGAGCACGGCGATTCGATCGCCGACCATCGCGACCAGCTCGCTCGCGCGCGGCAAGCTGCCGGTCGCGTCCTTGATCGCGACGATGTTGTCGAACGCCGCGAGTCGCACGACGGTGTCGGTCGTCATGTCGCACGCGGTGCGCGTCGGAACGTTGTAGAGCACGATCGGCAGCTTCGTCGCGCGCGCGATCGCCTCGAAGTGGCGGAACAGGCCCTCCTGGCTGGGCCGGTTGTAGTACGGCGTGACGTGCAAGACGCCGTGCGCGCCGGCCTGCTCCGAGGCCTTGGTCAGCGCGAGTGCCTCGGCCGTCGCGTTGCCGCCTGCGCCGGCGATCACCGGGACGCGGCCGCGCGCGGCCTGCACGGTCGCCGCGATCACCGCGACGTGCTCGTCGACGTCGAGCGTGGCCGACTCGCCGGTGGTGCCGACCGAGACGATGCCATCGACGCCCTGCTCGATCTGCCAGTCGACGAGCTTGCCGAGCGCCGCGTAATCGACCTTGCCGCCCGCCATCGGCGTCACGATCGCGGTGAGACAGCCCTCGAGGACAAGCTTCGACATGGCGAGTCATTGCTACAACGTCGTCGGGCGAAAAGCCATTCCACGAGCCCGCAGTGACGTCAACCAATACGTCCACGACGTGCGACACGCCCGGGAGCTTTCGCCTCGCGAGGGTCGCGGCGTGCAATTAGTGCGCGGTTCCGTCGGTAGGTCAGGGTGAGATCTGCGCCGTGCTACCCGATTGCCACCCGCCGGCGCGCCCGACGATGCGAAGCTTGATGATCGAGTGGGAATGCCGTCTACAGACCATCTCCTGGGCAAGGTTCTCGCGTCGCGCTACGCGATCGAGGAGATGCTCGGCGACGGCGCGGTCGGCGTGGTCTATCGCGCGCGCCACGTGCGCGTCGGCCGCCCGTTCGCGGTGAAGGTGCTGAAGCCGCGCGTCGTGAAGGACGCGAAGATGGTGCGGCGCTTCGAGCGCGAGGCCGAGCTCGCGGGCCGGCTGAACCACGTGAACGTGGTGCCGGTCGTCGACACCGGGACGACCGACGACGGCTTGCACTACCTCGTGATGGAGCTCGCGACCGGCGCGAGCTTGAATCAGATGCTCGCGAAGGCGCCGTTCGCGCCGGCGCGCACGATCGATCTCGCGCGCCAGCTGTGCGAGGGCCTGCAGCACGCGCACGACGTCGGGCTCGTGCATCGCGACTTCAAGCCCGACAACGTGATCGTCGGCCGCGACGATCGCGGTCGGGAGATCGCGCGTATCGTCGATTTCGGCGTCGCGATCCTGCGCGAAGAAGGCGATCCGACCGACTGGGGCCGGATGACGACCGCGGGGATCGTCGTCGGCACGCCGCACTACATGGCGCCCGAGCAGGCGCGCGGTGACGCGATCGATCACCGCATCGACCTGTTCGCGCTCGGCGTGATCATGTACGAGATGGTCACCGGCAAGCTGCCGTTCGACGGCGACGGCGTCGACGTCGCGCGCGCGAACCTGACGGACCCGACGCCGGCGATGACGGTGCGCGCGCCGAAGGTGGACGCCGATCCGCTGCTCGAGGCCCTCGTGCGGCGCTTGCTCGAGAAGGAGCCGTCGGCGCGGCCGCAGAGCGCCGGTGAGGTGCGCGCGCTGCTCGATCTGATCGAGCGCGATCGGGTGGCGGCGGCCGGGCAGCTCGGCGTGGCGCTGCCGCCGGTGTTGCCCCCGCAGCTGGACAGGCTGGAGACCGAGCCGCCGCGGCGGATGGAGACCGAGCCGGCGCTCGCGGCGGGGAGTCAGGCGGAGATCGAGATCGAGACCGATCGGCTGCGCGCGTTCTCGACGCGCAAGTCGATCGCGGCGGCGGTGGCGTTGGTCGGGTTGCTCGCCGTGGGGTGGGTCGCGATGCAACGGAAGGTGAAGGGGAGCGCGCCGGAGGTGGCGATGGAGGCCCCGGAGGAGGCGCCGGTGCGTGACAGGGAGACGGGGTCGGCGAGGGAGACGGCGGTACTCGGCGGCGGTAGTCAACCGAGTACGACTACGACTACGACTACGACTGCGAGTCCGAGCAAGAGTACGACGGCGAAATCGGCGGCAGCGCCCGTGACCGCCAGCAAGGACCCGCCGACCGCGGTGCAGCTGGCGAAGCTGTACACGTCGGTGGGGCGCGAGCTGAAGACGCTCGACGCGAAGAGGGGCGAAGACGCGACGATCGATCTGTGGCCCAGGTATCGCTGGATCCGGATCAACGACGAGATGTCGGCGCCACCCGAGCGGCGCGCGGTGGTGGCCGAGATGCTCGCGGCGCTGCGCCACGACATCCGCGACCTGGCGACGCATTAGGTTTCGTGATCGGGGGTCGGCGGCAGGTTGATGATCTCGTCCGGGAAGCGGCTCGCGAGGAACGCCAGCACGTCGCGGATCGACAGCAGGCCGGTGGGCCGGCCGGTCGCATCGACGATCGGCAGGTGGCGGCGCTTGCCCGCGACGAGCCGGCGGATCGCCTCCGCGAGCGAATCCTCCGGGCGAATGACGGTGGGATGCGGTGTCATCACGTCGCGCACGACGACGTGCGACCACAGCACGTCGCCGTGATCGAGGCGACCGACGAGGTCGCGCTCGGTGAAGATGCCGACGAGCGCGTCGTTCTCCTCGACGACGACCGCGCCCCGGCCCTTTGCCTTCATCTCCGAGACCACCTTCCACATCGCGTCACCGACGTCGACGCGAGCCCACGCGCGCACCGGCAGCGCCGCGATCGGCGTCGCGCCGAGCATGTCCATCGTGCTGGTGCGAGCGGCGAGCGTCATCCGCCACCTCCGAGGTCGATCAGGTTCACGACCGCCGAGACCTCGTCCTGCATGCGCACGGGGCGCGGCGTGGCATCGATCTCGTCGAAGATGTTGCCGAGGTGGCGCATCACGTCCCACACCGTGAGCACGCCGAGGATCGCGCCGTCGTCGTCGACGATCGGCACGTTGCGGAAGCCCTCCACCGCCATCCAGTTGATCGCGAACACGACGCCGTCGCGCGGCCGCAGCGTGCGCGGCGCCGGTGTCATCACGTCGCCGAGCGCGATCGTTTTCGGATCGGCGCGCACCGCGGCGACGCGATTCAAGAAGTCGCGGCTCGTGAAGATGCCTTCGAGTCGCCCGCCGCAAGCCCCGGCTTCGCCGGGGCGCGCAGCACCGCGAAGCGGTGCGCAGTTGTGATCGACCACCAGCACGCAGTCGTGCACGTCGCGACTCATCAGCTCGAATGCCCGCGACACCCGCTCGGTGCGCGCCAGCTGCGGCACCTGCCGCGTGTAACCAAGCTCGTCGATCGTTTGCTCGAGACGACGCATACCGCCCTCCTTCCGTCATCCACTATATCCGGGAGGCGAGCAGTGCGGTGCCGTTTCGCAACGGCAGCTCGATCGCAAACCGTGCGCCTCCGCCCGCCGCATCAGAGATCGTAATCCTGCCCCCATGATCCGACACGATGCGATGAACGATCGCGAGGCCTAACCCGGTGCCGCCCTTGCCCTGCTTCGTCGTGAAGTACGGCGCGAAGACGCGATCCTTGAGCGGCGTGGGCACGCCCGGCCCGTTGTCCTCGACGAACAGCAGCGCGCGATCGTCACCGCGACGCGTGCGGACGAAGATTTTTCCACCCTCGCGGTCGCCGATCGCGTCGCGCGCGTTCGCGACGAGGTTGAGCAGCACCTGATCGAGCTGGCCCTTGTCGGCGTCGAGCGCCGGCAGATCGGGCGCGAGGTCGGTCTCGACCGGCACCGCACCTTGATAGAGCGCGAGCGACGTCTTCACGACGTCGTTGAGATCGACGCGCGTGAGCTCCGGCTTGGGCATGCGCGCGAAGTCGGAGAACTCGGCGACGATGCGCTTCAGGCGATCGGCCTCGGCGAGCACGGTCGTCGTCGATTCGTCGAGAATCTCGGCGAACTCCGGGTGCTGCTTCTTGTAGCTCTTGCGCAGCGTGTCCATGGCCATCTGGATCGGCGTGAGCGGATTCTTGATCTCGTGCGCGAGGCGGCGCGCGATCTCCTGCCACGCCGCGATCCGCTCGGCGATCACGAGCTTCTCCTTCGACGTGCGCAGGTCTTCCATCATGAAGTTGAACGCCGACGCGACCGCGCCGACCTCGTCGGCGCTGCGCACGGGCACGCGATACTCGAGATCGCCGCGCGCGGCGTGCAGCGAGCCTTCGACGAGCGCCTCGAGATCGCGCGCGGTGCGGCGCGCGACCAGCAGGCCGAGCACGACGACCGCGCCGAGCGCGGCGAGCGCGAGCGCGGCGGCGATGATCGGGACCGTCCAGATCAGCGCGTGCCCCGGGTCGGCCACCGCAGCTTCGACCCACGCGGCCGGCTCGCCCTCCGGGCCGCGCAACGGCACGCGGATCGGGTCCTCGCCGGCCGCGAGCTTCGCCCAGTCGCCGTGCTTGGGCGGCAGCAGCACGTCGCCCTTCGCCGAGACGAGACGCGCGTCGACCTGCTCGTCGCGCACGGTCGCGAGCAAGTCGTCGCCGACGCGGCGGCTCGCGGCGACCGCGACCGTGGTGCTGCCGTCGTTCGCCATCTTCGCGGCCTCGCACACGAACCACGTCTCGATCGTCGAGCTCGACATCGATTTCTCGTGCGTGAAGTATGCGGCTCCCACGGTCGTGGTCGCGCGCTCGCGCACGGCCGGCTGCGGCTCGGCGTTGATCGCGGAACGATCGTGCGGCGCGATCAGCACGGTGTCATCGCCGACGACGCCGGGGCCGGTGATCGTCAGCGTGTCGAGCGCGAGCGCGCTCGCCTGCGCCGGTGCGCGCTCGCGAAACTCGCGGATGCGGGTGTCGAGCGTGCCCTTGACGAGCTCGCGCAGCAGTGCACCGACGAACGGGTTGTCGGTCGTCGCGAGCGCCTTGACCGCGCCTTCGACGCCCTGCTCGCGCTCCTCGATCGCGTGCTGCAGCTGCTGCTCGACGCTCTTGCGCCGGTCGTCGTGCTCGTCGCGGTTCTTGGCCGCGATCACGTACGTCGTCACGAACGCCGCGACCGAGATCGGCACGAGCGCGGCGAGCGCGAGCGTGAGCGTGAACCGGCCGCGGAGCTTCACGGTTTGGTTCGCACCGGCGGGCCGAAGTAGAACATGTCCGCGTAGCACGGCCGGCCGAAGCCGTCGTACGAGAGGCCGCGCACGTCGCTGCGGTACCACAGCTCGAGCCCGCGGAACATCAGCGGCACGATCGGCTCGCGGTCGCCGAACTCCGTCGCGGCGGCCGCCGGGTCGAGCGCACCGGTCGCGAGCTGCGCGACCGGCCAGTCGTCGCCGCCGGCCGCGAACGCCGCGCCCCACCACGCGTCGATCATGCCGAACGGCTCGGCGAGCTGGCCGATATACAGGTCCGCCCTACCCTTGCCGACGCGATCACGAAAATCCACGGCGGGGACCGCGGCGATCGTCGTCGCGACGCCGAGCTGATCGAGCGCGCGTGCGACACGCTCGGCGAGCTCGCGGTCATCGGGCCGCGTATCCTCGACGAGGATCTCGAGCTTGACCGCGCCGGGCCTGCCCGCGAGCGCGGGGACCTTCGCGAGCTCCGTTCGCGCCGCATCGAGCTCGCCTGCGAGCGCGGCGGCCGGTAGCGCGGGCGCACCGGGCACCGGGAGCTTCACCGGCACGACGTCCTCGCCCGACGTGATCGTCGCGAGGCCGCCGCGCGCGATCGCGAGATCCAGCGCGCGCCGGAACGCCCGGTTGCCGGTGATCGCGGCGTGGACCTGACCGAATCCGACGTAATCGAGCACCCACGGCGGCACGTGCAGGCGGTCGGCGCGAAACGTCGGTTCGGCGCCCGCGAACGCGGTGACGCCGCGCGCCGAGATCTGCGCGGCGCCGGTCTCGAACTTGCGGACCTCGCCGTCGGGCGTGTCGTACCAGCGCAGCATGAGGTCCACGTACGGCCGGCCCGCGAAGTGATCGTCGAACGCGCGCAGCTGCAGCTTGTGCAGCGTCGCGTCGTATGCGTCGACCGCGTACGGGCCGGTGCCGATCGGATGCGCGCCCGGGGCCTTGCCGCCCTTGGTCACCGCGGTCTGCGGCAGCGCGAGCAACGACGTCAGCTCGGCGACCGGCGCGCGCAGCGTGAGCTCGACCGCATCGCCGTCGACGCGGACGTTGCTCACCGCGGCGAGCAGCCACTTGTCCTTCGCGCGCGCGCGGTCCAGCGAGGCCGCGACATCGCGCGGCTCGAGCGCGCTGCCGTCGTGAAACCGCACGCCCTTGCGGATCGCGATGCGCACGGTCGTCGCCTTCTCGTCGAGCACCGGCGCGGCGGCCGCCAGGTGCGGCTGTGCGATGCCATCCGGCCCGATGCGATACAGCGTGTCGAACACCAATCCCACGGCGGTGATATCGGCATGCGTGCGTGCCAGCACCGGATCGAGCACCGGCGCGCCGAGCAGCGTGGCCTCGACCGTGCCCGCATACTTCGGCCGCGTCTCGGCGTGCGCGGTCATCGCGATCGCGATCGCGATTCCGATCGGGCCAAAGCCCGAAGCCCGAAGCCCCGAGCCCATCAGTTAAGCCTCCAGAAATCGACGACGGTCGCGCCCGCCAGCCGCGTCGCCGCGATCGCCTCGAGCGCACCGTCGCCGTCGACGTCGCCGATCGCGATGCCCGCGACGCCTTCCGCGACGAACCGCTTCCACAGCTTCGCCTTCTTCACGTCGTCGCCGAACGACACGATCACGACGTGATCGGAATCGCCCGGCGCGCCGGCGCCCGCAAACGCGAGCTCCGGCGTACCGTCGCGATCGAGATCGCCGATCGCGAACGCGGTGCCGACATTGCCGTACTCGCGGCGGTCGCGCCCGAGCTCGATCGCGAGCTTGTTGCTCGTCGACAGCTGCGCGCGCGCCGGCACGACCGCGCCGTGCGCGTCGACGACATCGGCGCACTGCACGCCGTAATACGTCGCCGTGCCGTCGCCGAAGTAGTTGCGGCCGGGCGCGAGCCGCGCGTGCTCGGTCGCGCACAGCGCGAAGTCGGCATCGCCCGGGTCGGCATGCAGCACGCCCTTCTGCCAGCTCACGCGCAAGCCGCGCGCCCACGGCGACGCGCTCGCGACCAGCACACCGCGATCGACTACCGCCGCGCCGACCGGATCGCGCGGCTGCGGCACCGCGGGGTCACCGGCGAACGGCACGCGCGCGAGCTCGCGCAGCCGGCCAGCCGCCGAGATCGCGATCACTTCGCGCGTGGTGACCGCGTACAGCTCTGCCTTGCCGTCGCCGTCGAGATCGGCCGCCGCGAGCGCGACGAGCGGTGCGCCGAGCGTCAGCGACCCGAGCTTCTGCGCGCGAAACCGAACGTCGATCGGATGTGGCGGCGTCGGCCCGCGCAGCGCCGCCGCGTGGTCGCGCAACTCGCGCGCGAGCCGGTGGAACAACCCGTCGGCCCGGGCCGGCGCCGCGACCGCCATCGACACCAGGAAACCCGCGAGCCAGCGGCTCGCGCTCAATCTCGGTAGTCTCCCGTCACCGAGCTGCCCTCGGTGACATCGCCCGGCTTCGGCGCGACGTCGACCGGCTGCGTGCCCTCGATGAACACCTCGTTCATCGTCGTGTCCTTCGGCGCGCCGTCGGGCGCGAGCAGGCCGGTCGCCTTGTCGATCATCGCGTCGACCACGTGCGGCGGCCGGGGGAAGTCCTTGCCCGGCAGGTGCATCTGCTTCGCGATGTCGAGGAACACCGGCGCCGCGACGCGCGCGCCCTGCTCGCCCGGCATCGGCCGGTTGTCGTCGTAACCGCACCACACGCCGATCACGTAGTCCGGCGTCATGCCGATGAACCAGGTGTTGCGCGCCTCGTTCGACGTGCCGGTCTTGCCCGCGAGCGGGATCTTCAGCTTCGCGCCGATCTCCGCCGCGGTGCCCTCGGTCACGACCGACTTCATCGTATCGACCATCACGTACGCGAGCTCGGGCGCGATCGCCTGCGTGCCGGCCGGGTCGGGCAGCGGCTTGCCGTCGATCGCGTCGACGAAGCGCGGCGGTGCGTACACGCCGCCGTTCGCGAACGTCGCGTACGAGTTGACCAGCTCGAGCGGCGTCACCTCGTCGGCGCCGAGCGCGATCGCGACCTCGGCCGGTAGATTGCTTTGAACTCCAAGCTTGTGCGCCATGCCGACGACGTTCTCGGGCCCGATGTCGAGCACGAGGTGGACGCTCACCGTGTTGATCGACTTCGCGAGCGCCTCGCGCAGCCGCACCGCACCGAGGAACTCGCCGCTCTCGAAGTTCCTCGGCGCATACTGCTTGTACGTCTCGGGCGCGTCGTTGACGACCGATGCCGGTGTCGCGCACACCTGCTTCTCGTTCGGATCGTTCGCGTGACACTTGCGCGCCGCCGCCTGCGCGAACGCGGTCGCGTACACGATCGGCTTGAACGCCGAGCCCGGCTGCCGCTTGGCCATCGTCGCGCGATCGAAGCCCGCGAGTCGCGATGCGTAGCCGCCGACAAGCGCGCGCACCTTGCGCGTCTTGACCTCCATGATCACGACCGCGCCCTCGGGGCCCGGCGCGAACACCACGTGACGCTTGCCGTCCTGCTTGGGCGCCGCATCGCTTTCGGCGTCGCCGGTGTGCGCCTCGCCGCCGCCGGCCTCGACCATCACCCAGATCACGTCGCCGGCCTTGAAGCGCTCGCTCGGCTTCTTGTCGTCCTCGTTGTAGCGGGCGGCGTTCTCGTCGGAGAGGTCGAGCACGGCGCTCCGGTGGCCGAGGTCGACGTCGAGGTGCTTGGTCGCGTCGTCGATCTGCGTGATCACAGCCTCGTAGACCTCGTGCGGCTTCGGCTCGCCGCCGAGCGCACGCGCGAGGTGCGCGATCTCCGCTTCCAGCTTGTCGGGCTTCACGTTGCGGATCGCGCGTCCGATGTGATGGCGCTTGTCGACCGCGCGCAGGCCCGCCTGCAGCGCCGCCTGCGCGGTCGCTTGCAGCCCCGGATCGAGCGTGGTCCGGACCTTCGCGCCGAGCGAATCGAGGGCGTCGTCGGACTTGCCCGCGAGCAGCTCCTTCTTCGCGAGCGCGACCCACTCGGGCGCGCGGCTCTCGTCGGCGAACGGGTTCTTGACGACCTGGATCGGCGCGTCGGCCCACTTCTGCGCGTCGGCCTGCGAGATCTTGCCGAGCTTGACGAGCTGATCGAGCACGTAGACCTGGCGCTCCTTCACCGGCGCCGGATTCCCGTGGCCGTGAAGCTCGCGATAGAACTGCTCGGGCTCCTTCGGCAGCGCGGCGAGCAGCGCGGCCTCGCCGACCGTGACGTCCTTCAGGTCCTTGCCGAAGTACACGCGCGCCGCTTCCTGCACGCCGTACGTGTTGTGGCCGAAATCGATCTGGTTCAGGTACAGCGTCATGATCTCTTGCTTGGTCAGCGCGTGCTCGAGCCGGCGCGCGAGGATGACCTCCTGGATCTTGCGCTTGAACGAGCGCTCGTTCGTGAGCAGCAAGTTCTTCACGACCTGCTGCGTGATCGTCGACGCGCCTTGCGTGGTGTGACCGGCGCGCAGGTTCGCGAAGAACGCGCGCAGCATGCCGGTGTAATCGACGCCGCCGTGGCTCCAGAAGTTGTTGTCCTCGGCCGCGACGAACGAATCGACGACGATCGGCGGGATCTGATCGAACGTGACCGCGGTGCGCCGCTCGGTGCCGAGCTCGCCGATCACCTGATCGTTGCGATCGAGGACCTTCGTGATCTGCTTGGGGTGCTCGAGGACGTCGCGCAGCTTCTCGACGGTGGGCAGGCTCGGGTCGCGGCCGTACACCCAGAACACCACCGCGATCGACCCGACGCCGATCGCCACGCAGGCGAGCAGCACGATCGCGATCAGCTTGAGGACATACCCGAGGCCACGGCCCGGCTTTTGTACCTGTTTCATCACAGGTTTGGCGGCTACTGATTTCGCCATGGGCACTCGTTCTGCAACCCTGAAGCCTGAGGCCCGAGGCCTGAGGCCTGCACTATCCCTCGCTTGCGTCTGGTTTGCCACAACCGCCGTGGCCAGCCAGCCACATGCCCGAGATCATCGCCGCGACGAACACCAGCGAGCTATGCGCGCCCGACACGATCGACACCGCGGCCGGGCCCGGGCAATAACCGCCGAGGCCCCAGCCGATCCCGAACAGCGCCGCGCCGCCGAACAGCCGCGCGTCGACGATCGGTGAAGGCGGCCCGGGATCCCGCGCGCGCGGCACCAACCGCCACGCGACGACGTGGATCGCGAGCGCGCTCGCCATCACGACCAGCAGCGTCGCATCCCACGCGCCGCCGAAATCGAGGAACGCGAGCACCTTCGATGGCCGCACCATGCCCGACACGCACGCGCCGGCGCCGAACAGCACGCCGGCGGCGAGCGGGATCAGCGCGCGGCGCATGAGATGCTCCCGCGCGCTCGCGACCTGGGACTCGCGCTCAGTGGCCGCATAACGCCCCGGTGATCGTCGCCGTCGCGACGCCGATCGCGAAAAACGTCATGGTCGCGAGGATCGACCGCCTGGCGAGCCGCGACACGCCGCACAGGCCATGGCCGCTCGTACAGCCGTTCGCGAGGCGCGTGCCGAAGCCGACGAGCACGCCCGACAGCACGACCACCGGCAGCGGCATCGGGGATTCTCCGTCGAACGTCGCGGGCGCGGCCAGCTCGAACACGCCGCCGGCCGCGAGCATGCCGGCCGCGAACCACGCTCGCCACACCCGGTCGCCGGCCGCGGCGGGCCGAACGAGACCGGCGACCACCCCCGATAGGCCGGCGATCCGCCCCGTCGCGATCAGCATGACGGCGAGCGACAGCGCGATCAGCGCACCACCGACCGCGCCCGAGACCGGGGTGAAGTCGTGCACGGAGGCAGCCTAACCGCCAAGCCGCCGCAGGTGCCAAGGAAGACGCCAGAACACACCGGGTTCGTAGCCCTGGCGTTTCGGCTCGGCGTCTGCGGCGCCCTGGCGGTAACTCTGCTCCGCGCGTGATATCGTCCGACGCCGCGGATGTCCGACGACACGCTGCAAACCCACAAGCTCGATCCGCTCGAAGAGCGAGTCGTCTCGTTCCGCCAGCAGCCCGAGGCCAAAGGGTTCGCGCAGCTGCGTCAAGAGCTGCGCGACGCCGGCCGCGGAGAGTTGCTCGCCGACGTGTGCGCGACGTGGGCGCAGCACGAGCGCGATCCGCAGCGCGCCGCCGATGCCTGGTCGGAAGCCGGCGAGGCGATGGTCGTGCTCGGCGAGACCGCGACCGCGATCGAGTACCTGCGCACCGCGCTCGAGCTCGATCCCGCGAACGATCGCGCCGCCGACCGGCTGCTCGAGATCGTCGAGCCCGACGATCCGGCGGCCGCGGTCGAGATCCTCGAGACCGAGCTGGCCGAGCTGACCAAGCGCGACGGCAACCGCCGCAAGTCCGAGATCACGCAGCGCCGCGCCGGGCATCACCGCCGCGCCGCGATGCTGTGGAACGATCACCTCGGCCGGGTCGATCGCGCGCTGTGGCACTGGCAGCAGGCGTGGAAGCTCGAGCCGCAGCGCACCGAGGCGCTCGAAGAAGCCCGGAATCTGTACAAATCGCTCGGCGACGACGGGATGGTCGGCAAGCTCTACCAGGCCGAGCTCGAAGTGCTCGGCCAGCAGGGCCCGCGCGATCGCAAGGCTCACCTGCGGCTCGAGCTCGGCCGACTTGCTTTGCGCTCCAAGGATCTCGAGGGTGCGGCGAACCACCTCGAAGAGGCGGCGCGCCTGGATCCGGGGTCGCTCGAGATCGCCGAGACGCTCGCCGACATCTACGCGAGCCCCGGCTTCCGCGACGGTCAAACGCGCCACAAGGCGGGCGAGCTGTTCGTCGAGCTCGGCCGCAAGCGCAGCGAGCGCGGCGATCCAACCGGGATCAACTACCTGCGGCGCGCGGTCGGCGTCGATCCGTACGCGAAGGGCAGCTCGGCGGCGCTCGAGAAGGCGCTCGGCGAGCAGTCGCAATGGGCCGAGCTCGATCGGATCCTGCGCCACCGCAGCGCGGTCGTGCAGGAACCGGCGGAGCGCCAGGAGATCCTGCGCCGCCGCGCCGCGCTGTATCGCAGCCAGCTGCCCGATCGCGACGGTCTGCGCGAGGTGCTCACCGAGCTGGTCGCGTACGAGGCACCGGGCAGCAAGCCGGTGCGCGAGCTCAAGGATCTCCTCCGCGAAGACGAGGAATGGGAGCAGCTCGCGCAGCTGATGGAGGCCGAGGTCACCGCGCTCGGTCAGGACCCGAACGCGCCGGGCGACGAGCTCGTCGCCGAGATCCTCGAGCTCGCGACGATCGCGCGCGAGCACCTCGG